>CBJMVH010000072.1:0-23094 GCA_966433195.1 uncultured Ralstonia sp. | reverse complement strand
GCACGGCCACGTTCATGATCATGGGCGACAAGTGCACGCGCCGCTGCCCGTTCTGTGATGTCGGCCACGGCCGCCCGGACCCGCTCGACGTGAACGAGCCGGAAAACCTCGCCAAGACCATCGCCGAGCTCAAGCTCAACTACGTCGTCATCACGAGTGTGGACCGCGACGACCTGCGTGACGGCGGCGCCCAGCATTACGTCGATTGCATCTCGCGCACACGCGCACTGTCGCCCGCCACCCGCATCGAAGTGCTGGTGCCGGACTTCCGCGGCCGTCTGGAGAAGGCGCTGGACATCCTGCAGGAATGCCCGCCCGACGTGATGAACCACAACCTCGAAACCGTGCCGCGCCTGTACAAGCAGGCCCGCCCGGGCGCGGACTACGCGCACTCGCTCAAGCTGCTGAAGGACTTCAAGGCCCGCAACCCGAACGTGCCGACCAAGTCCGGCCTGATGGTCGGCCTGGGCGAGACGGATGAGGAAATCCTTGAAGTCATGCGCGACATGCGCGAGCACGACATCGACATGCTGACCATCGGCCAGTATCTGGCGCCGTCGGGCCACCACCTGCCGGTGCTGCGCTACGTGCACCCGGACACCTTCAAGATGTTCGAGGAGAAGGCCTACGAGATGGGCTTCACGCACGCCGCCGTGGGTGCCATGGTGCGCAGCTCGTACCACGCCGATCAGCAGGCGCACGAGGCCGGCGTGGTCTGATCGACGCGCCAGAGCGCTGCACAAAACAAAAAGGGCCTTGGGTTCAACCCCAAGGCCCTTTGCTTTGGTGCAACGCGATCAGGCGCGCGATGCGGCGTCCTTCGGATACGTGGTATCGCCGTTCCACGAAAGGTAACCGTAGGTGTCCGCTTGGCGGTCAGCACCGTCGGTGTACGGATCGGCCTTGGCCACGGCGCCTTCGGTGTACGGGTCAAACTTGCCGGCCGCCGCACCTTGGGTGTACGGGTCGAAGCGATCGCCCTTCCACGACAGGTAGCCGTAGGTGTCAGCCTGGCGGTCGGCGCCTTGCGTGTAGACGTCGTACTTGGCGGCTGCGCCATCGGTGTACGGATCGGCCTTGGCGACAGCGCCTTGCGTGTACGGATCGGCCTGGGTCTGCACAGCGGCAGCTGCCGGATGGGCCGACAGCAGTGCGGCAGAGGCAGAAACGGTGGCCACCAGGGCCAGCAGGTTGCGACGGGAGAAAGCGGTTGCGAGACGGGTGTTCATGATCGGCTCCTTATGTGCCTGAATATTCGGTTGCGCTCAGTTCGTTGCGCTTGAGATCAGAATAGATCGTTGTCTTGCATGGATAAATGACCATCCAAAGAAAATACTGTTCCATAAGTATCAACAATTCACTGGCTTGCACCGTAGAGCGCTTGGAATGTGATGCGCGATCCTCGCAGATCCCTGCGCAAACCCGGAAATACGCTCCACAAGAGCCATCCTCTTTTTGCGCGACGGTCTGTGCTCGACGTTTGCGCAAAAGAAAAACCGCGCACAAGGCGCGGTCTTCATGGTGGATAGGAGTCGATTACTGCACAGGATGCCCTGGGCGCGGCGCGCTAGGGGGTTCCGCCACCGGTCGCCCTGCCTGCTTGTTTCGCCACCAGCCCATCAACGTCAGCGCCAGCCAGAAGAATTGCGTGAGGAACGACGCAAGGTTGAACGCGCCCATCAACGAAATCAGGATGCAGATCGGCCCAATCAGATTGAGCCGAACAGCAAACGCGCCCGTCGGCGGTTTGTGAAAGACCTGCACGCCAAAGTGTGCGGTGACATACGCGGCGGCGCCGACCAGACCGACAACGTCGGTAAAACCCAGGGAGGCCATGGTGAGTGCTGTAAAGCAGAGGTTGTGGGAAAAGGGTTGGTGGTGAGGCGCTGTTGCCCGCTGCTGCTCAGTACGTCGCCGTCAGCTTGAGCGCGACGGTGCGGCGGCCGAGCGTCATGTGGTCGATGCCGTTGCGCGCCGACACCTGGTTGGCATAGGCGGGCGCATCGGCACCTGTGAAGGCAGCAGACAGCGTCACGAACTTGTTGATGGGCCGCGACAGTTCGATGCGGTAATCGGTAAAGCTGAATGCACTGTGGTTACGCACATGCTCGTGCCCGACGTGCAGGCCGAGCGTGAAATCGTTGGGCAGCGGCACGTCCCAGTTGGCCTCGGTGTACGTGGAGCCACGGCTGCCGCGGTCGACGCCATCGGCCAGCGAGTTGCCGTCGAAGCCGAAGTAGTTCGACAGCGATGTCCACAGCTTGACCGAGACACCGCGCCAGCCCGCGCCGACCATCCACTCCGTGTAGTCGTAGTGGGTGGCGGGGCCGCCGCCAAAGGCCTTGTCGTAACGGGCACCGGGGTACCAGTAGCGATAGAGCCCGGTCGTCAGCTCGACGTCATGTGCGACGGTGGTGGCGTAGCCGAGGTAGGTATCGATCTCGGCGTGCGCGCCCGCGATGACGTGGTCGCTCACCTGCGAGCCCCACACGCCGGCATAGAAGCCGTTCGGTGCCGTGTAGTCCAAGCCGGCCTGCAACGCCGGCTTGCCCCACGTCTGGCGCAGGCCGCGCGACACGTATTGCGAAACGACGGAGGCGTTGGCCGACCAGCGCTTGCCCTCGCCGGCCGGTGCCTCGTCGGCAAACGCGGTCGATGCAGGAAGCGCGGCGGCAGCGCATGCCACCGCCCCGCCCAGCATCGTCGCGACCTTGCGCCAGCGCATTACGACGTCACCAGCTCGTCGGCCACCGGGGCCTTGTCCGGCGCTTGCAGCGGCGATTTGCCGTGCACGTAGAACGCAGCGTTCGAGCGCTCGAGCGGTGCCACACCGCGAATGCGGTCGGCAATCTTCTCGGCCATCATGATCGTCGGCGCGTTCAGGTTGCCGGTGACGATGCGCGGCATGATCGACGCATCCACCACGCGCAGGCCTTCCAGCCCATGCACGCGGCCTTCGTTGTCGACCACGGCCGTCGGGTCCGACGCATCGCCCATCTTGCAGGTGCAGGACGGATGCAGCGCGGTCTCGGCGTGGCTGCGCACGAAGGCGTCGATTTCGGCGTCGCTCTGCACGCCGGGGCCGGGGCTGATCTCGCGGCCGCGGTAGGCGTCGAACGCACGCTGCGCGATGATGTCGCGCGTGATGCGCACGCCGGCGCGGAACTCGCGCCAATCCACGTCGTGCGCCATGTAGTTGAACAGGATGCGCGGCTTGTCACGCGGGTCGCGCGAGGCAAGCTTGACGTAACCCGTGGACGGCGAACGCATCGAGCCCACGTGGCACTGGAAGCCGTGCATCTTCACCGGGTTGCTGCCGTCGTAGTTCACGGCCAGCGGCAGGAAGTGGTACTGGATGTTCGGCCATTCGAAGCTGTCGTCGCTGCGAATGAAGCCGCCAGCCTCGAAGTGGTTGCTGGCGCCGGGGCCCGTGCCGTTGAGGTACCACTCCAGGCCGACCTTCGGCTTGTTGAACCAGCGCGTCGATTCATAGATCGACACCGGGCGGATGCACTCGTACTGGATGTACATCTCGAGGTGGTCTTGCAGGTTTTCACCCACGCCCGGCAAATGCGCGACCGAGTGGATGCCCATGGCGCGCAGTTCATCCGCATTGCCGATGCCCGAGCGCTGCAGCAGTTGCGGCGATGCAATCGCACCGCTGCTCACGATCACCTCACGGCGCGCGCGCCACGTTTCGCGGTTGCCATCCATCAGCGCTTCAACGCCCACGGCGCGCGTGCCCTCGAAGAGGATGCGATCGGCCAGCACGCGCGGCAGCACCGTCAGCGTGGAGCGTTGGCGCGCGGTATCCAGATAGCACAGCGACGTGCTGGCGCGACGGCCCTTGGACGTGACAGTGCGGTCCATCGGGCCGAGACCTTCCTGGCGATAGCCGTTCAAGTCGTCGGTAGCGGGAATACCGGCCTGCTCGCCCGCCTCGATGAAGGCGTGGAACAGCAGGCTGTTGTCGCGTTTGGGCGTGGTGACTTGCAACGGGCCGGAATCGCCGTGCCAATCGTTGGCGCCCTTGTCGTACGTTTCCGACTTGCGGAAGTACGGCAGGCAGTCGGCGTACGTCCAGTCGGCCAGGTTGAAGTCGCTCGCCCAGCGCTCGTAGTCCATCGCATTGCCGCGGATGAAGCACATGCCATTGATGAGCGACGAGCCGCCTAGCCCCTTGCCGCGGCCCTGCGACATGCGGCGGTTGTTCATGTGCGGCTCGGGCTCGGTTTCGTAGGCCCAGTTATACGTGGTGCCTTGCAGCGGATAGGCCAGCGCGGCGGGCATCTGCGTGCGGAAATCCCAGCGATGGTCCGGGCCGCCGGCTTCGAGCAGCAGCACCGTCACGCCCGGGTCCTCGGTCAGGCGCGCGGCCAGCACGCAGCCAGCCGAGCCCGCGCCCACGATGATGTAGTCGTATTCCTGTACGGTGTTCGTCGTCAAAACGTGCCCTCCCTTGTTACTCAGCGTCGCCGCCAAACCAGCCCATCGGCTGCGGCGCGAGGTTGATGTAGCTGTGCTTGAGTTCGGTGTACTCGTCCAGGCCACCGCGGCCGAGTTCGCGGCCGATGCCGCTGGCCTTGTAGCCGCCCCACGGTGCCTCGGGGAAGTACGGGTGATAGTCGTTGGCCCACACGGTGCCGAAGCGCAGGGCGCGCGTGACGCGGTTGGCGCGGTTCAGATCGGCCGTCCACACGGCGCCCGCCAGGCCGTACGGCGTGGCGTTGGCACGGCGCACCGCTTCTTCTTCCGTGCTGAAGCGTTCGATGGTGAGCGCCGGGCCGAAGATCTCTTCGGTGGCGATCTTCATGTCGTCACGCACATTGGTCAGCACGGTCGGCTCCAGCCAGAAGCCGCGCTCGAATGCCTTGCCTTCCGGCGCCTTGCCACCGCAACGCAGCACCGCACCTTCACGCACGCCGGCCTGGATCATGTTGATGGTCTTCTCGCGCTGGAACGCCGATTGCACCGGGCCCATCTGCGTACCCTCGGCAAAGCCGTTTCCGATGCGGATCTTCTTGACGCGCTCGACCAGCGCTTCAACAAAGCGGTCGTGGATGCCGTCTTGCAGCATCAGGCGCGAGCCCGCGGAGCACACCTGCCCAGCATGGAAGAACGCGGCGTTGACGGCGTAATCCACAGCGGTGTCGAAGTCCGCATCGTCAAAGATGATGTTCGGGTTCTTGCCGCCCAGCTCCAGGCCGATCTTCTTGAAGTTGCCGATGGCCGCGTTCATGACGGCCGCGCCAGCCACTGCCCCACCGGTGAAGGAGACCAGGTCCACATCCAGGTTGCGCGACAGTTCGGCACCGGCTTCGCCCGCGCCCATCACCAGGTTAAACACGCCGGCGGGCACACCCACTTCGATCAGCAACTCGGCAAAGCGGTGCGTGGTCAGCGGCGTCAGGTTGCTCGGCTTGATCACGATGGTGTTGCCTGCGCCCAGCGCCGGGGCGATCTTCCACGCGGCCTGCAGCAGCGGGTAGTTCCACGGCGTGATCAGGCCGCACACGCCCACCGGCTCGCGCAGCGTGCGGCTGATGACGGTGTCCGGCGCTTCGTTGATGAGGCCCGCTTCCGTGGCCACCAGGCCCGCGAAGTAGCGGAACGTGGCAGCGATGCCGTCCATGTCCCAGCGGCTTTCGATGAGCGTCTTGCCGGTGTTCAGCGATTCGAGCGTGGCGAGGTTTTCGGCATCAGCGTCGATAGCGTCGGCAATGCGGTTGAGCAGGCGAGCGCGCTCGCGCGTGCCGGTGTGGCGCCACGGACCTTCGTCAAACGCGCGGCGGGCAGCGGCAATGGCGCGCTGCGCATCGGCCACGGAGGCGTCGGCGGCCTGCGTCAGAACGTTTTCGGTGGCCGGATCGATGATGTCGCGGTACACGCCCCCTTCGGGCTGCACCCACTGGCCGTCGATATACAGATCAAGACGGGGAGCCAGCGTGGTGGAACGGAGGAGATCGGTGGAAAGAGAAGCTTGCGTCATATCCTGGACCGGTTAAACGGGTGGAACACCCGAGCTGGCGCGCAAAGAAGTCGGCGCCCGAAATGCCGACACCGTAGCGGCTCCATTGGCGCGATACGGTGCAGCGACCCAAAAATTCACTGTCGGTGTTTTTATTTACCTTTGGAGAATTATGGACTAGTCTAGGAAAAATTGGTTGCCTCCGGCCAATCGTTAAGACCTACCAATCACATTTTTCTATAGATTTTCGTTATTTTTAAGACGCTATACTGTCGCGAACAACTTTCAGTGAATTCCTCACGTTCCGCTCCATGACCGCCGCTTCGCTCCCGCCGTCCGACGGCCCGCTTGATGACGACAGCTTTGCCGGCCGCCTCAAAGGCGTGCTGACACGCGACCGCATCCAACTCAAGCAGGTGGCGGCAGCACTGGGTGTGTCACCCTCGGCCGTGCATAAGTGGACGCGCGGCGGCGAGATCGAATACGCCAACCTGCTCGCGCTGGCGCGCTTTCTGAACGTGAACTGGCTGTGGCTGCGCTACGGCGACCGCGCCCTGGCCGACCTCGAAGCCAGCCTGAACACCGACGCCCGTGCCCGCGAAGGCCGCCAGAAGCATCTGGCCGCCATCATGGAAAGCGAGGCGCGCATGACCTTCGCGCAAGAGATTTCCGGCGTGGTCACGTGGGAGTGGAACCTGCTGACGGACGCCGTCGCCTACTCCCCCAACGCCGCGCGCCTGTTCGGCCGGCCGATCCGCACGCTGGAAGATTTCTGGCGGTGCGTCGTCCCCGAAGATGTGCCCGGCGTGCAAGCCGCGATTGCGCAGAACCTGGCCGAGGGCGGCGTCTACGCACACGAGTTTCGTGTGGCGCTGGCGCCGGACACGGTGCGCTGGATCGTCTCGCGCGCCACGCTCGTGCGCGATGCGCAAGACCGGCCCGTCAAGATGATCGGCCTGAGCCTCGACATCACCGAACGCCGCACGGCCGAGGCCGCGTTGCGCGACTCCGAAGCGCTGCTCGCCAAGGCGCAGCAGATCGCGCGCCTGGGAAGCTGGGTGTGGGAACCCGGCAGCGACGCCTGCCGTTGGACGGACGAGGCGTATCGCATCTTCGGTTGGACGCCGCAGGCCACACCGGTCTCGATGGCGCGCTATCTGGACGCCATCGTCCCCGGCGACCGCGCCCGCGTGCAGGCGGTGCTGGACAAGGCCGTCGCCACGCGCGAGCCGTATCGCGTGGAGTACACAATCACCCTGCCAGACGGCACGCGCCGCCACCTGCGTGAAGAAGGCGAAGCGCAAGACCCGACCGCCGCCACACCAGTGATGATCGGCGCCGCGCAGGACGTGACGGCGGAGATGGAAGCACAAGCCGCCTTCCGCGACAGCGAGGCCAAGCTGCGCACGCTGTTTGAGCAGGCGCCCGTGGGCATTGCGCATGTCAGCCTGGAAGGCCGCTGCCTGCGCGCCAACCCGTGGCTATGCAAGCAGCTGGGCCAGTCCGAAGCGGCACTGCAGCAGCGCACGCTGCTGGACCTGACGCACCGCGATGACCTCGCCCGCCACCTGCGCCACTACGGCGAACTGCTGGCCGGCACGGTGCCGGCGTATGCGCTCTCGCTGCAACTGGTACGCGCCGATGGCTCGGCCGTGCCTGTGCGGGTGACCACCTCGTTGGCGCGTGACCCGGCCACCGACGTGCCGCTGCATCTGATTACCGTGGTGGACACGGTGCCCGAGGCCGGCGCGTCATAGCCCGCCGGCTGCCCTCCGGGCTGTCACCTGACGCTGCATACGTCAACTTCTGACAACCCCGTCAATCATTGCGACATTTTCCGGCAAGCCGGAAGAGCCGGCTTAGACTCTGAAACACTGTCAGTTAATTTTTAAACCTCCAATTAATTTTTGCGTCGGCAACGGCCGTATTGGCTGCCACGCATACAGAACAAAGGGGTTCGGTTTTGGCTTCTTCTTCTGCCGCCCGCGCGGCACATCACAAACGCACGCTGCAGTGGGGCTACCGCTGGGCGCTGTGGGCCGCCATTCTGTGGGGCGCTTGGTACGTGCCGGGCACGGCCGTCTGGCACGAATCGCCGTTTGGCGCGCTCGATTTATCCGACCCGCGCGTCTTCCTGACCTGCGCGGCCGTCATCACGGCGTTCCATAGCTGCATGGTGGTGATCTTCCAGTGGGTGTGGCTGGGCGCGCTCGGCAAGCTGGGGGATTACTTCCGCACGCTGGGCCAGTTCCGCAAGATCTCGCGCTGGTACTTCATTGCCGCCGTGGCCGGCGGGCTGATGGCCAACTTCGGCTCCTACCTGGCGATGGGCTATGTGGGCGCGGTATTCGCGGCGGTGGCCGGCCTGCTGTATCCGGTGGTGGGCGCGACGGTGGCCAAGCTTTGGTACAACGAGCGCATCAGCGCGCGTGCGGCGGTGGGCATCGCCATCATCATCCTGGGCGGGGTTGCCATCTACGCGCCCGCACTGATGGCCGAATCGCACAGCGGCGGCAATCAGTGGATCGGCTACCTGGGTGGCGCCATGGCGGCCATCGGCTGGGGGCTGGAAGGCGCCATCGTCGGCCGCGCGATGGACGTGACTGACCCCGATTGCGGCGTCTCCATCCGCTACACCGCCGAGGCCATCTACTGGGTCGCCCTCATCCTGCCCGCCATCGCGCTGTTTGCGCACGTGCCAGTGCCCGTGACGGAAATCGCTTCGGGCATCGTGCACAGCAAGGCGCTGCTGTGGCTGGCGGTGGGCGGGCTCACCTTCTCGTTCTGTGCCGTCGCTTGGTACAAGTCGTTCCCGCTGATCGGCGTAGGGCGCGGGCAGGCGCTGGGCGCGTTCTACGCGATGTTCGCCACCCTCTTCACGGCGATCTTCACGCTGCAGTTTCCGGAGTGGTACTTCCTGATCGGGCTGGCGCTGGTGATCTTCGGCGGCTTCGTGATGGTGTCGGAAAGCTCGGAAAACCTGGAAGTGATTCGCGGCACGGCACCCCCAACCACAACGGAGACGCACGCATGAAACTGCACATGAAAGGCTACATCCTGCAACTGCTCGCCGAGGGCGACGCGCTGTGGGACAACGACATCGCACACCGCGCGCTGCAGGAATACGGCAAACCCGAAGACGACTACTGGACGGGTAGCATCCGCGCCATTCTGGCCGACCTGTATTCCGGCGGCCTGGTGCAGACGCCCGAAGACACGCTGGACGAAGCCACCGGCAAGGTGCACTTCCGCTACGCCATCACCGATTTCGGCCGCCAGCGCATGGCGGACACCGGCCTGATCGACGTTGAACCGAAGGAGACCACGCAATGACGAGCTACTGGGGCTATCCGTTTGCCGACGTGCTGGCGATCGTGATGATCGTGGGCTTAAGCGCGCTGGCGCTGTATCAGGCGCGCACGTACACAAAGCAGCTCTGACGCTGCGCATCGGAAAAAAAACGGCCCGCTGGCGACCACGCCAGCGGGCCGTTTTGCTTGGGATCGCTTATGCGCCGAGCGCCGGATCGGACGCGCTGACGCGGCCGGTTTCCACGTGACCAGCGAGGCGACGCTGAAAGCCAGCATCGGTGCTGACAGTGATGCTCACGTCGTACCAGGCGTGTTGCGCGCGCAGGTCCAGGTACACCGAGGCGTCGTCACCGCCGCGCACTTCGCGCTGCACGCTCTCGCCCGTGTAGGCGCTCTTGATCGTGAAGACGGTGGGCACGCGGCCTTGGTTGATGAGGCGCAGTTGCAGGTTGCCGCTGGCGACGTCGTAGCCCTCCTTTACCTCCAGCGCGAGACCGTGCGGGCGCAGCAGGCTCGACAGCGTGAGCTTGCCGACAAAACGGCGCAGGAACCCGTTGGGGCCATGCACCGTGAAGTCGTACGCGCCGCCCGGCCCCACGGGCAGCTTGTCCGACAGGCGCTTGCCGGCTTCCACCGTGTACGTGCGCGGCGCATCCGCGCTACCGGCGGTGTAGACGATGAAGGCGGCGCCCACATTGCCGGTGTTCACAAAGTCGAGTTGGAACTTGCCGGCGGCTTCATCCTGGCGGCCGCGCACGAACAGCTCGTACGGCAGCGCGCGCGACGGGCGCACACCGGCTTCCTGCTTCGGCACGGCCTGCACCAGCGGCGGCAGCGGCACATAGTCAGCGTGGCGCAGCTTGTCCTTTGGCACATAGGCGGCGGTGCTCGGCAGCGTGGGCACCACTTCGTTGGGCGTGGCGAAATTGAACGCCGACGTCAGATCACCGCAGACCGCACGGCGCCACTTGGAGATGTTCGGCGACTTGACGTTGTGCGTGCGCTTAAAGCGCTGCTCGATGAAGCGAATGATCGACGTGTGGTCGAACGTCTCCGAGCAGACAAAGCCGCCCTTGGACCACGGTGACACCACCAGCATCGGTACGCGCTGGCCGAGGCCGTAGCTGCCCGCAGCGTACTTGCTGTTGCCGGGAAAATATTCGCCCGTGGTATCCACCGTCGACAGGCCGTTGCTGCTCGACGATGCGAACGGCGGCACGAGGTGGTCGAAGAAACCGTCGTTCTCGTCGTAAGTGATGAACACCGCGGTCTTGCTCCACACCTCGGGGTTGGAGGTGAGGATCTGCAGGACCTGGTCGATGTACCACGCGCCGTAGTTGGCCGGCCAGTTCGGGTGCTCGGAGAACGCTTCCGGCGCGGCAATCCACGAGACCTGCGGCAGCGTGCCGTTCTGCACGTCGCGCTTGAGGATGTCGAAGTAGCCGTCGCCGGCCGCTGCGTTGGTGCCGGTGCGCGCCTTGTCGTACAACGGGCTGCCGGGCTGCGCGTTCTGGTACTGCTTGAAGTACAGCAGTGCGTTGTCGCCGTAGTTGCCGATGTAGGCGTCGTTCGTCCAGCCCCACGAGCCGGCAGCGTTCAGGCCGGTGCCGATGTCCTGGTAGATCTTCCACGAGATGCCGGCGGCTTCGAGCACTTCCGGATACGTCGACCAGCCATAGCCGGCTTCGGCGTTGTCGATTACGGGGCCGCCGCCAACGTTGTCGTTGCCGACATAGCCCGTCCACATGTAGTAGCGGTTCGGATCGGTCGAGGTGGGCGTGGAGCAGTGGTAGGCGTCGCAGATGGTGAAGGCGTCGGCCAACGCGTAGTGGAACGGGATGTCCTGGCGCGTGAGGTAGGCCATCGTCGTGGTGCCCTTGTGCGGGACCCAGCCGTCGTAGCGGCCGCCGTTGACGGCGAGGTGCGTGTCGTTCCAGCCGTGCGGCAGGTCTTGCAGGAACTGCAGGCCGAGATCCGGCGCGCTCGGGCGGAACGGCAGCACTTCGCCCACGCCACCGGCCACCGGCTGGTGCCACACGCTCTTGCCCGTGGGCAGCGTGATGGTCCGCGTATCGCCGTACCCGCGCACGCCCTTGAGCGTGCCGAAGTAGTGGTCGAACGAGCGGTTCTCCTGCATGAGGATCACGATGTGCTGCACGTCTTCGATGTTGCGCTTGGCGTTATGGGCGGGAATCGCCAGCGCCTGGCGAATGCCTTCGGGCACCGCACCCATGGCTGCAGACGCGGCAGCCAGTTGCGCAGCGGAACGGAGAAAACCACGGCGGCTCTTGGAGGTCATCTTCTCTACCTGTTGTGTGTGGGGGGATGGGGTCAGGCGCTAAGGTAGAAAGGATTCGTGTCGGTTACGTGAAGACGGCACACCTGTCGGCTGGGTCACGCAACCCCCACCCTTTGGTGGATTTGTATTGCAAATGAGAGGAATTCTCATCTACACTGCAGCGCAACAAATTGCGGATGGCCGCCGCCACGGCGTGCCGCACCGCATGCGCGCTTAGCACGCGCCTCGCCCGACAGGCTGTCGAGCGGCCCCTACATGAGATCCCTGTGCCGCAGGACCGAGCCCCCGCTCGCCTGCCCATGCTGATCCCCGTAGGAGCCCTCGCATGCAACATCAAGCTGATCCCACTACACGTCCGCCCATTGCCGCTGCGGCCGGCAACCTGGTTCTTGAATCGATTCCGGCCCTGCAGAACGCCGGTGTACGCGCCACGCACTGGTCCGCCGCGCAGCAGTTGGCGCGGCGCCGCGTGCTGTCGCGCCTGCTGCAGGCCCTGTTTCGTGAAGCGCTGCTCAACCCTGCCCAGTTGATCGCCGACACCCGCGCCGATGTGACCCTTCTACCCATCTGGCAGCAACGCGTGCTCTTGCGCTTTACGGGCTTGCGCGCCGGTGCGCTGGGCAGTTGGACGCTGACCGGGGACGTGGCTGTGCTCGCGCACGATCGCCCGCCTATGCCCATCGACCGGCCTTCGACCCTGCTCCATTGGCTGTCGCCGATGCTGGAGACAGGGGACGCGACAGACGTCTCGCGCCTGACCGCCATTGCGCGACTGTCCGCCGAGCTAGACAACAGCCAGGACAACGACACGCTATGCCAGGCCTATCGACTGGCCTGGGGCGCGCAGTTGGCCACCGAATACGGCACGTCGGGCGCGCAGGATGCGCTGGCCTTGCTTACCGGTGACGGCACACCGCACGCCCTGGCCCGTACCGAGCAATGGGGCACCGGCGGACACCCCTGGCACCCGGCATGCAAGACGCGGATGGGGTTGACGCCCGAACAGGTGATCGCGCTGTCGCCGGAGTTCGAGGCGCAGGTGCCGATTGGGCTGGTGGCTGTGGCCGCGCATCGTCTGCAGGTGACCACGATGGAGGGCGCGCAACCCTACGCAACCTGGTTTGCAAGCACTTTCCCCGAGGCCATGCATACCTTCCGCAAGGCCTTGCTGGCGCGTCAACTGGCGCCCGAGGCCTGGTTGCCGCTGCCCGTCCACCCGTGGCAGCGCGACACCACGCTCGGCGAGACCTTCGCCGATGAATTGAAGGCCGGCGAACTGATTCTGTTGCCCGAGATCACCCTGCCCGCACGGCCGACCATGTCGTTCCGCACCGTCGCCGCCACGGAGGCGCCGGGTGGCCCGATGCTGAAGTTGCCCGTGAGCATGCGGCTCACGAGTGTAGAGCGCACCGTGTCGCCAAAATCTGCCGTGATGGGCCCGCGCGTGAGCATGCTGCTGGAGCGCATCCTCGCGGCCGACGCCGCGCTGGCGGCGGTACTGTCGATCGTGCCGGAGCGCCACGGCATCCACCTGGCCGGCACGGAAGACGAGCGAGCGCGCCACCTGTCGATGATCGTGCGCGACAACCCCACCACCCGCATCGCAGGCAATCAGCGGCTGCTGCCCGTAGGGGCGCTGTTCACGCCCGATTTCACTGCCGACATGACGCAACCGGCGGCGCCCATGCTGCTCGACACCGTGCTGGCGCGACAGGCCGGTGGCACGCGCGCGGAACGGGCCACGCGTTTCTTTGCGGCTTACCTGCGCGTTGCCATTCCGGCCGTCGTCGGGCTGTATCTGCGCTATGGCGTTGCGTTGGAGGCGCATCAGCAGAACACCTTCGTCGTCATCGATGAAGCCGGCATGCCGGTGCGGCTGGTGGTGCGCGATTTTGGCGACGTGAAGATCGCGTTGCCGGCGCTGGAAGCGCAAGGCTTCTCCATCGACCCGTTCCGCGCCGGACATACGACGTACCCCGACCGCGACATCCCGCGCAAGAAGCTCATCCATGCGTTCCTGCTGTGCCACATCGGAGAGCTGGCGTTGGCGCTATTCCCCGACCACGGCAGCGCAGTCGGCCTGCGCCAGTGGCATGACGCCATGCAGGCCGCATTCGACGCCAGCCGCACCGTCATGGATGCCGACACCTGGGCGCGTGAGCGCCACGCGTTGCTCAAAGCACCGTGGACGTTCAAGACCTTCGTGCGCATGCGCCTGCGCGACCAGTCCGACGACATGCATGCCGCGTTGCCGAACCCGTTGGCTGCGGTCGCTACGGCATGACCGCGACCACGCGCGCCGACGCATGGCGCGGTGCCATCCGGTGGCTGCTCGTCATTCAGGCGCTGTCGATGGGCGCGATGGAGGTGACCGGCCCGTTCTGGCCGCTGTTCCTGCGCGAGCTTGCGCCGGTGCCGCACGTGCCATTCGCCTGGGTGGCCAGTGCGGCCTACTTTGCGCCGATGGCCGCCACGCTGCTCACAGCGCCTTGGTGGGGCCGGCTGGCTGACCGTGTGGGCGCCAAGCCGATGATCCTGCGGGCGCTGGTGGCGCTGGCGGCGTCCCAGTTGTGGTCGGTCTATGCGGACTCCGCAGCCAGCGTGCTGCTGGCGCGCACGGTGCAAGGCGGGCTGGCAGGCTTCCTGGCCGCCGCGCAGATCTACGCCATGCGCGTCGCACCGGCCGACGCACGCCGACGCGTTTTCGCTGACCTGCAAACCGTCACCGCCTGCGGCAGCTTCATGGCACCGCCGGTGGGCGCATGGCTCGTTGCGTGGATGGGCTTTCGGATGGCCAACACGGCGGGTGCCGTCGTCATCCTGGCGTGCATTCCGCTAGCGATGCTGTGCTTGCCTTCGGTGCCGCCCCGCGTGCGAGAGACGTCCAACCCCACGGCGAACGCATCCGCCACGCAACACGCGCCGCTAGGCAGGCTCGTCATTGGCCTGCTGCTCGGCACGGTGGCCGTGCAGGCGGCACGCATCATGCCGCAGAGCTTTCTCGCGCCGTACATCACCGAGACGCTCCATGGCTCGGTGATGCTCGCGGGTCTCGCCTATAGCGCCACGGCAGCAACGCTGGCGTTGTCGGCGCGCTGGTGGGCGAAGCGTTTCGCGGGGCTGCCGGTGCACGCGACGCTCGGCCGCGTGGGCATGCTGACTGCGGTGTGCGGGGTGACCGCGCTGTGGCAGGGCTTTGCGCAGGGCGAGGTCGGCTTCATTGCGGCGCGCCTGGCGTGGGGCATCTGCCTGGGCGGTCTGCTGCCCGTCATGAACAGCCTGGTCGCCGAGACCAGCCCACAAGAGCGCCAAGGTTTTGCGCTGGGGCTGTGCAGCAGCGCGGCCAAGGGCGGTGCATTGATTGGTCTGGGCGTGGCGGCCGTCTCGACGGGGCTGTTTGGCTGGCGCTCGGGGTTTATCGCCATGGCGGCGATGTACGTTGCGGCACTGGCCGCCCTGCTGATCGTGCGCCGCGTGGCGTCACTGCGTGCGGCGGCGCCGGTGATGCGGGCTCAGCGCACTTAACGCCCGGCGCGCCGTTGCAGATGCGTCTGCTCGGCGCGCCAGGCGAGATACCCCAGGCCGAGGAACGGCCAAAGCCAGCCGATCCATTGCGACAGGCTGTTGAAGTGGACGAAGCGTCCCAGCCGCCACGCCTGCGCTGACACCCACGAATACGGGCTGGGCGGCAGCACGTTGGAGAGCACGATGAGCGCGATCAGCAGCGTCATCGCCAGCGCCCCCCGCAGCCAGCGCGGCAGGCGCACCAGCAGCACCAGCACGAGCGAGCCGACCACGAGCCCAAAGCGCGCGCCGGACGAGAGCCAATCCCACGCGCCCGCCAGCGGAAACTGCAGCAATGTCGCGCCGGCCTTCAGCAGCAGCGTGCTGGTCAATAGCGCAGCCAGCAGCGGCAGCATGGGCGCCCCACGGCGCATGGTCACCGTGGCGAGCAGCGCCGTACCGACCCAGCTGCAGGCCGTGATGAGCGCTTCCAGTAATTCCTGCCGCTGCAGCGCCTCGGGGTGCGCTTGCAGTTGATCGTGCCAATCGAACAGGTCGGGAAACCAGTTTTGGATCACGCCGGTCAGGAACGCATCCGGCGACGGATCCAGCAGCATGCTGCGCACCACGCCGCCCATGCTGAACAGGAACTCCTGCGGGAACGTCTGCGCGAACGGCCACAGCAGCAGCAACAGAATCGCAAACGTGGCATGCGGCTCGAACCAGCGCTTACGCAAACGCCGCAGGCCACCGCGGTCAATCAGCCGCGCTGCAAACGGCACCATGACGATCCCGCCCAACAGCGCACCCACGGTATTCGTTGCGAGATCCACGTTGGAGGAAATACGCGTGGGCAGGTAGGTCTGAATCGCTTCCATGGCGCCCGAGAGCACCAACCCGGCGAGCAGCGCCAACAGCACCGCACGCCAGCCCGTGATGCGCGGGTGCAGCGCCAGCACCGTCAGCATGCCCAGCGGCATGTAGCCCCACACATTGGTCATCAAATCGAAGCCCGTGTTGTAGCGGGGCAGCGGTGCTGTCAGGAAGGCAAACGGCGACACACCCGTATCCGTCCAACCCGCAAACGGGTACAGGCTGGCGTAGACGACCAGCAGCACAAAGCACCCCAGCCCGACGCGGGCAAGCGGCGAGTGGCGATGCGGGGCAGGTACGGCGGGTTGCGAGTGAAGGTCCGTCACCGGAGGGCGCTGCGAGTCTGGAAGGAGGAACGGACGGGTTCAGAAGAAGCGCGCCCATGATAGCGTCCGATGCCGCACATCACAGTTGGTTCCCCCATCCAGCGGAGGGCATCAGCGCCGGGGCACGGCGGATTGCGCTGTTGCCGCCAGCGGCAAGCCCGCCACCCAGTCGAGCACCTCGCCGATGGCCTTGTCAGACGCCTGCGCGAGCGCGGCCACACCGCCAGCAGCATCCGCGCTGGGCGCAGGCGCATCGGCCTGCACTACGCGTTGGTCGATCACCCCACGCGACTGGAAGACCGTTGCCCGCAAACGCACCACACCGCGGCTTGCATCCGGCCGGTCGAACACCTGAGAAAAATCGACCAGTTCCACCCGCAAGGACGGCACGTCCGGCGCGGCATAGCTAACCACCTGCCCGCGTGCGGCAGCCGCATTGCGCAGGCGCGCGTCGAACAGGTTCACGGGCGACTCCACCCAGCGGCTGTTGGCGTACGCATCGGTACGCTGGCCTTGCGCGTAGGCCAGCCGGTAGAAGATGGCGTTGCCGTCCATCCAGCCCGGGCCGGCCACCTCGGTCACACGTAAGGCCGTGGGCAAGCGCGCGCCGCTGCTGGTGGCAGACGCCAGGCCAAAGTCGTACAGCGCGGTCGGGGCGACGGGCGCGCTCGAGCACGCAGCCAGCGCAATCAGCGCGGACACGCCAGACAGCGCGAGCACGCGGCGGACTGTGTGACGCAGGACAGCAGACAACATCGGCATGGAATCTCCTCAGGGCTGGGCCGAAGCCCGTGCAGCGGGCGCGGTAAAGCCGGTCTCACCGGGGCCGGGCACACCCGGCGCAGGGCCGAACAGCACGCTCTGTGGCCGCGCATTGAAATCGGTCACCGCATGGTCGAAGCCGCGCACGGCTTGGCGAGCCTCGCGCGCAAAGCCGTTGAGCTGCGGCAGCGTCTCGTAGGTCAGCACATTCGCGGCAGATTGCATCGACTGCGTCGCAGCTGTCAGATCCGTACCCGCGCCCGAGAGCGTCGACATCAACGGCCCCTTCGGGTCAGACAGCGATTGCGTGAGCTTGCGGGTGGACACCAGCGTCGCGTCGAGGTTGTCGGCAATCTGCGGCAGCTTGCGCAGCGTCGGCTCCGCGTGCTGGGCGAGCGCGTTGTACGTGTCCATCGTCTGCCGGAACGACTGCAGCGAATCGCTGATCTGCTGGCGATGCGCGTCGTCGAACATGATCGACAGCGAGTTCAGCGTCTGATCCAGCTTGGACAGCATCTGGTCGCCGCGCTTGTCGAGCTCATCCAGGAAACCGGCTTCCATGCGGATGCGCGCAGGGTTCCTGTCAGACGTGGCAAGGCGCGTGGGGTTGGGCGCGCGCCGGCCACCATCGCTGCCCGGGTCGAAGCCCCGATCGTCGAACTGCACATAGGCCAGGCCCGTCACGCCCTGATACGCCAGCCGACCGTAGGTGGTGGTGGTGATGGGCGCATCCTTATCGACCAGCACACGCACCACGATCTGCCCCGGCACCTTGTCGTCAAAGCGGATGCTGTCCACCTTGCCGACGTCCAGGCCGCGATACTTCACCGCCGCCTGCGGGTTCAACCCGTTGACGGTCGAGCGCGTGACCACCTCGTACGGCACGCGCACGGTCTGGTCGCGGTTGAACCACATCACCGCCAGCGCCACAAAGATCGCCAGCCCGATCGTGAACAGCCCGGCCAGAAATGCGTGGGCTTTGTTTTCCATCAATCCTCCTGCACTGC
The DNA here is from genome assembly GCA_966433195.1 of uncultured Ralstonia sp. GTDB lineage: Bacteria > Pseudomonadota > Gammaproteobacteria > Burkholderiales > Burkholderiaceae > Ralstonia. The sequence continues at coordinate 5,044 of CBJMVH010000072.1, read as the reverse complement.
AAGCGTGGCGGCCGCCACGGCTTCCGTCATCTGTGGGCCCAATGCCATCAGCGCCCGCTGCCCCCGCTCGCCCAGGAAGTATTCCTTGATGAACGGATGGTCGATCTGGATGATCTGCTCGATCGGCGCGGCAGCCAGCACCTTGCGGTCCGCCAGCACGGCAATACGGTCGGACAGCGCCACCAGCGTGTCCAGATCGTGCGTGACCATCACCACCGTCAGCCCCAGCTCCTGACGCAGCTCGCGGATGAGCGCGACGTAATCGTCCGATGCGCGTGGGTCCAGGCCTGCGGTCGGCTCGTCCAGAAACACCAGTTCCGGCTCCAGCGACAACGCCCGCGCCAGCGCCACGCGCTTGATCATGCCGCCGGACAGGTCCGACGGCATCTTGTCCGCGTCGGTGGATTTCAGTCCCACCATCTGCAGCTTGAGCATCGCCACGCGTTGGATGAACGCATCGGGCAGCGTGCGCAGCTCGCGCATCGGCAGCGCTACGTTGTCGATGACGGACAGCGCCGAGAACAGTGCACCGTGCTGGAACTGCATGCCCCAGCGGTTGCGCATCGATTGCAAGTCGTTGCCAACCTGGCAGGTCAACTCTTCACCAAAGATATGGATCGTGCCCGAAGTGGGCTTCTCCAGCCCGACCACCTGGCGCAGCAGCGTGGTCTTGCCGCTGCCCGAGCCGCCGACGATGGAGAGCACCTCGCCGCGAAACACGTCGAGGTTGATGTTGTCGAGCACCGTCACCTTGTCATAGCGCTTGGTGACGTTGCGCACCTCAATCACCCGCTCGCGTGCCGGCGTGATGGCCGGTGCGGCTTGCGTGTGCTGGGCGGGCGGATGGCGGGGTCGCGTCATATGCCGACGTCCTTGAAGAGGATGGCAAACACCGCGTCCGCCAGGATGACGATGGTGATGGACACCACCACCGATGTGGTCGTGCCCTCGCCCAGGCTCTGTGTGTTGGGCTGAATACGCAAGCCAAAGTGGCAGGCCACCAGGGCGATCAGCATGCCGAACACCACACCCTTGCCGATGCCGAGCCACAGGTTGGCCACCGGCACCGCATCTGGCAGCGAGGTGATGAAGTACGTCGGGCTGATATCGAGCTGGAACCTGGCCGCCAGAATGCCGCCGCCCAGCGCGAGCAAATCCGTCCACGCCACCAGTAGCGGCATGGCAATCGCCAGCGCAATCACCTTAGGCAAAATCAGCCGGAAGCCGTGCGAGATGCCCATCACGCGCATCGCGTCGAGTTCTTCCGTTACGCGCATCACGCCAATCTGCGCGGTGATGGCCGAGCCCGAGCGCCCCGCCACCAGGATGGCCGCCAGCACCGGCCCCAGCTCGCGGATGATCGCCATGCCCAGAATGTTGACGATGAAGATGCTGGCCCCGAACACGCGCAACTGGTTGGCCGACAGGTAGCTCAGCACGATGCCGATCAGAAACCCCACCAGCGCCGTGATGCCCAGCGCCTTGTAGCCCGTGCTGTAGATGTTGGCAGAGATCTCGCGCCACGGCCCACGATGCGGCGCGCGCAGGAACCGGCCAAAGTCGAACATCAACTGCCCGATCATGGCGATGCCATCGCGCGCATGGTCGAAGAACTCGAGCATGCCCCCGCCGAGGATCGCCACCGGATTGATGCGCGGCGCCAGACGCTGCTTCCAGCCGCCGGGGTCGAGCTTAGCGACGCGGTCGATCATGCGGCGCTGGTCTGGGCGCGCATCGAGGTGTTCGGGCCACTTGTTACCCCAGGCGCGCCAGAGCAGTTGCGCGCCAAAGTGGTCGATGCGGCCAACTTCGGTCAGGCACCACGCGTTGGCGTTGTCCAACCCCGCGCGGATCTGCGCCCGTGCGCCGCGCACGCCCGCCCGCTCGGCCAGCGCAAGCGTCGTCCAGTCGCCAGAGAGGAACGCGACGGACCGCCCATCGACAAGGCGGACTTCAAGTTGTGGCGTACGGCAGGTGATCAAACGGGGCTCCGTGGTCGGTGATGCCGGATATCGGTCGGATTGTAGCCAAGGCGCCGCCCGACGCTGTCACACTGTGGGGCTGATGCGCCGCTCGCCGCAAGCATCATGCCTCGGTTTGGAGGCTGCGCTCGTACAATGCGCCCATCTGTTGCGCGAACCTTGATCGCCCGCTTTTATGTCTCTTGCAGAACCTTCCGCCCGCTGGCGCCTGTCGCGCGAACGCATTCAACCCAGTGGGCCCGCAGCCGGCTGGCCGGTGACCGTGATGGAAACCACCGGCTCGACCAACGCCGATCTGATGGCCGCCGTGCGGGAGGCCACTTGGCCAACCAACGCAGCCGGCTCGGGGCCGGCACCCTTGCTTGCCGCCCGCGTACTCGCCGCGCAGCGCCAGACCGCCGGACGCGGCCGCCAAGGCCGGCCATGGAGCGGCGACCACGGCCTGACCTTCTCCATCGCCTGCGCCTTTGCCGGTGAGCCCGCACAACTGGGCGGCCTGAGCCTCGCCGTGGGCGTGGCCGTGGCCGATGCCGTGGCAGCCTACGCTGAAAGCCACGGCGGCAACGCGCAGGCGCTGGCACTCAAGTGGCCGAATGACGTGCAGATCGCCGGGCGCAAGCTCGCCGGCATCCTCGTCGAAACCGTGCGTGCAGCGCCGGGGCAGACCTGGGCGGTCATCGGCATCGGCCTGAACCTGGAGCGCCCCCGCATGCTAGAGGACGCGCTCGGCCGCGAACTGTCGGGCGTCGAAGAACTGGTGGACACGCCGGAGCCGAACGCGGTGTTCTCGGCGCTGCTCACGTCGCTGGGGGAACACCTGCAGCGCTTTGGCGCGCAGGGCCTGGCGCCCTTCGTCGCGCCGTTTGCCGCACGCGATGCCTTTGCCGGCGAGCGGGTGCGCCTGTGGCAAGACGGCACCGTGGTGCTCGAGGGCGTGGCGCACGGCATTGATGCACACGGCCGGCTGGCCATCGAATCGGGTGGCCGTGTGCAATGGATCCACAGCGGTGAAGTGTCGCTGCGCAGCGCGGACGCGGAGCAGCCATGACGCGCCTCAAGGCTCCGGCCACGCCCGCTCGCCCGCTGCTGCTGATCGACGCCGGCAACACGCGCATCAAGTGGGCGTGGATCGCCAGCGATGTCGATGCCCTGCCCGAAGAGCCGGGCGCCACGCCCTGGCAACACGCCGGCGCGCGCACGCACGACCAACTGGCCGAGCTGGTGGAAGACTGGCGCGACTGTCATGTCACCGGCGTCGCCCCTCCTGAGGTGTGGATCAGCGCCGTGGCCGGGCCCGCGCTGCGCGATGCGCTCACCGCGCGCATCGCCCGCGTGTTCGACGGTGCGCGCGTGCGCATCGCCGCATCGGAAGCCGCGACCGCTGGCCTGCGCAATGGCTATCGCGACCCCGGCCAACTGGGCACGGACCGATGGATCGGCGCGGTCGGCGCGCGCCACGTGTGGCCCGACACAGCACTGCTGCTTGTCACGGCCGGTACCGCCACCACGCTCGACGTCATCACGCCCGATGGCCTGTTTGCCGGCGGGTTGATCCTCCCGGGCATCACGCTGATGATGCGCGCGCTTTCACGCAACACCGCGCAGTTGCCCGAGGTCGACATCGCCTACTTCAGCACACGCGACGTGGTAGCACCCCCGTGGGCCGACAACACGCAAGACGCCATCGCGCTCGGTTGCATCACCGCGCAGGCGGGCGCCATTGCGCAGACGTGGCAGACGCTGCAGGCGCAATACCCTGGCCCGGCACGCTGCGTGCTAAGCGGCGGCGCACGGACTGCGCTGGCCCCGCATCTGCGCATGCCGTTCCAGATGCACGATAATCTCGTGCTGCTGGGCCTGCAGGTGCTGGCGCGCGCGGGCCGTGAAGATGCCGCGCCGCCGGGCTGAGGCTGAAGGCATCGCTGTTCTCGTATTCTCGTTGTTGCTGTTGCTGTTGCTGTTGTTGCTGTCGCCGTGTTCCTGCATTCCGAATCACCGTCCGAATCCACGCCTGTTCGCACCATGACGCTTCGCCTCGCCCTGCTGCTTCTGCTGCTCGTCAACGGCGTTCTGCTGGCGGCCAACGTGGGCGTCTTCGGCCCCGATGTGCCCAGGGCCTGGTTTGAAAGCGAGCGCGAACCCGAGCGCATGCGCCGCCAGATTCGCACCGAAGATATCCGCATTCTGGAGCCCGCCCCGGCTTCAGGAGCCGCAGCACCCTCGGCAACGCCCGCCTCCACCCCTGCGGCCTCTGCTCCGCAGGCTTCCATCGAGCGCACCGCGCTCTCCACTGCCGCCGCTGCCGGCACGTGTACCGAACTCGGCGGCCTGACCGATGCACAGGCCGCACGTGGCCTCGATCAGCTCAAGCAACTCGCTGGCGTTGAAGTGGAGCGCATCACGCGCCAGGAAGACAGCCGCTGGTGGGTCCACATGCCCGCCCGCGACACCCGCGAAGACGCCGAGCGCAAGGTCGGCGAACTCAAGCGCCGCAACGTGGGCGACTCGGCCATCGTGCAGGAAGGAAACGGGTTCGTGGTGTCGCTGGGCTTGTTCCGCGACAAAGAGCGCGCGCAACAGCGGCTCGACGATCTGCGCACCAAAGACGTGCGCACCGCCGTGCTGACGGAAACCCGCCGTAGCGCCGCGCGCACGTGGCTGCGCATTACCGCCAGCGCAGAAGCCGCATCCTCCGTCGCAAGCCAATTGGCCTCGCTCAAGAAGAGCCTCGGCGCGGACGACTTGCGCGCCTGCGCCGCCGTCACGGCATCGCGCTAACGCTCAGGCGCTTGCGCGCACGCGCTTCAGCAGCGCAGTAGTGGAGCGATCGTGCTCGAACGGAATCGCCAGCGCCGTACCGCCCCAGCTGCGCACGACGCGCGTTTCTTCCAGCGCGTCGATGTCGTAATCGCCGCCCTTGACGTAGATGTCGGGGCGCACGCGCTGGATCAGCTCGACCGGCGTGCGCTCGGCAAACAGCACCACCAGACTCACAGACTCCAACGCGGCCAGCACGGCCAGGCGATCGTCCTGCGTGTTGAGCGGGCGGTCATCGCCCTTGC
>CBJMVH010000071.1:0-23504 GCA_966433195.1 uncultured Ralstonia sp. | reverse complement strand
TGATCGAGTACTGGCGCTGGTGGCTCGTCCACCTGTGGGTCGAGGGCTTCTTTGAGGTGTTTGCCACCGCCGTCATCGCGCTGATCTTCACGCGCCTGGGTCTCATCCGTGCGGCCAGCGCCAATCGCGCCATCGTGGCCGAGACGATCGTGTTCCTGTTCGGCGGCATCCTGGGCACGCTGCACCACCTGTACTTCACGGGCACACCCACGTCGATCATCTCGGTGGGTGCGGTGTTCTCCGCGCTGGAAGTGGTGCCGCTCACGCTCATCGGTCTGGAAGCGCTGCAGAACTATCGCCGCACCCAGGACACGCTGTGGCTAGGCGCCTACAAGTGGCCGGTGCTGTGCTTCGTGGCCGTGGGCTTCTGGAATACGGTCGGCGCGGGGCTGCTGGGCTTCGCCATCAACCCGCCCGCTTCGCTGTACTACGTGCAGGGGCTCAACATGACGGCCGCCCACGGGCACGCCGCGCTGTTCGGGGTATACGGCATGCTCGGTATCGGCCTGATGCTGTTCTGCCTGCGCGGCCTGTATGCGCGCAGCCTGCATGCCGATCGCTTGCTCACGCCCGCCTTTTGGGGCCTGAACATCGGACTGGCGATGATGGTGTTCATGTCGCTGCTGCCCGCAGGTATCTACCAGGCGTGGGCAAGTGTCACCAAGGGCATGTGGTACGCCCGCTCGCCGGAGATCGTGCACTCCAAGACGATGGAAACGCTGGTCTGGCTGCGCGTGCCGGGTGACATCGTGTTTGCTGCGGGGGCCGTGGTGCTGGCGTGGTATGCGCTGCGGCTGCTGCGTCGCCCGAAGGCACAGCAACCCGAAACCCTGCCGGCTTCGGCCCGCGCGACCCGCTGATCTTTCTTCGCCAGCAGCAGTCTCAAAACCCGCAGGGCCCGTGTCGATCTGTCGGCTGACACAAAACCTGAGACTGGCGGCGTCGATTCCTCACGCAAAAAAGCGCTAATTGAGTCACGTCCACTCTTGTCTGTGACTCAATTAGCGCGACAACGCATATTTTCCGACAGAATTCGCACGCCGGGCGTGCAGCGAGACCATGACCGTCCCCGGACCGGTCGACCAGCTCGGGATGCGTTGGCTTGGCCAACCGATATTCAGATGTAAATCCCACCAGGTACATCAGCGTGGCAACATCCGACGGCTCCACACTGAACCGCGTAGCCACCGCATCCAGCGGGATCTGATCACCCGGCGCCCGCGCCAAGTCCGCCGCAACGGTATCCAGCCCTTTCATCCGGCAAACCGATCTCCGCTATGCCGCAAGCGGTAGCGCTTCAAATTGGTCCAATGCCGATGCGCACTGTCCACGCGGTCAATTAATGCAAATGGGTTAGGGTAAATACGGGATTTAGCGATGTGCAGGTACGCCGAATACCTACGAATCATCCGCTTTTAGGTCCCGCGTCTTAGGCGTCATATTTTTGCGTGGGTTCTGACCCAATCCCATGCATCGACACGCCACCAAGAACCGCGCCTATCGCCTGATATGGAGCCGCACTGCCCAAATCTGGGTCGCTGTGGCTGAGCACGCCCGCGGGGGCCGGGCTGGTGCCGCTGTGCTGGCGGCGGGTCTGGTTGCCAGTGCGCCGGTGTTGGGATCACCTGCCGGTGGCGTTGTGACATCCGGCGCGGGCAGCATTGGGCAGAACGGCGCCACCACCACCATCACGCAGACCACGCCCCGGCTCGCAATCGATTGGGCACGCTTCAGCATTCAACCGGGGGAGTCCGTCAACTTTGTCCAGCCGGGCGCGGGTGCCATCGCGTTGAATCGCGTCACCGGAAGTGAGTCGAGCAGCATTCTGGGCTCGCTCAATGCCAATGGCACGGTTTTCTTGCTGAACCCCAACGGGGTGCTCTTTGGCGCGGGGGCGCAAGTTAATGTTGGCGGGCTGGTGGCCAGCACGCTCAATTTGAGCAATGCGGATTTTGAAGCTGGTCGCTATGCATTTTCGGGCGCCAGCACGGCTGGCGTCGTCAACCAGGGCACGATCAGCGTGCCAAGCGGCGGCAAGGTGGCACTCATCGCCAACCGGGTCGAGAACACCGGCAACATCCAGGCTCCAGGCGGCGATGTGTTGCTGGCAGGCGCGGGGGCCGTGACGCTCACGCTGGCTGATGGTGGCCCGCTGGGTTACACGATCAGCCAGGGCGCAGCCCGCACGCTCGTCAACAACGGCGGCATGATCGTGGCCGACGGAGGGCGCGTGGTGCTGACGGCACGTGGGCTGGACGCATTGAGCGAGTCCGTCGTCAACACTGCTGGTGTGGTACAGGCGCGCACGGTATCCAATCGACAAGGCACCATCGAACTGATGGGCGACCCCGTGGTCGGTGTCACGCAGGTGAGCGGCAGGCTCGATGCAAGCGCGCCGGAAGCCGGCGGTGTGGGCGGCACCATCAAGGTCCTGGGCGACAAGGTGGGGTTGTTCAGCGGCGCGCAGATCGACGTACGCGGAACGGCCGGCGGTGGCACAGCACTGATCGGTGGCAACGCTCGCGGCGCGGGTGCCGAGCCGAATGCCACGGCAACCTACGTTGCAGCTGACGCCACCATCGATGCGAGCGCCACCACCAATGGCAACGGCGGCCAGATCATCGTCTGGGGGACCGACGTGGCCAATGTGCACGGCACGCTGGCTGCCAATGGCGGTGCACAGGGCGGTCACGGGGGCCATGTCGAGACCTCCGGCCATGCGCTGGACACCGAGGGCATTGCCGTGGGCGTGACCGGGGACCCCGGCGGCGCGGGTGGCTCGTGGTTGCTGGACCCATACAACGTGACGATTTCGACCGGCACCCAAACGGGCGGCAGCTTTTCCAGCGGCGTGTGGACGCCGAGCGCCTCCGGGTCGCTGGTCAATATCAGCAGCATTCAGAGCCTGCTGAACAGCGGCAGCAACGTGACGATCACCACCACTGGTGGCGGCACGCAGGAAGGCAACATCGCCATCAATGGCAGCATCGGCAAAACAGCTGGCGGCAATGCCAGCCTGACGTTAATTGCCGACGGACGCATCACCACGAACGCCACCAGCGGCACGCACCAAAGCATTACCAGCACCAGCGGCGCACTCAATGTGTCGATGAGCGCCAACGCCACCACAAGCGCGGCCACCACCAGCGGCATCAACCTGAGCTATTTCGATATCAGCGCCAACGGCGGCAACATCAGCGCCACGGCCTCTGGGGCGCAGTCAGCCACATCGCCTGCGCTCAGTCTGCAGAACAGCACGTGGACTACCACGGGCACTGGCAACATCAGTTTGTCGGGCGTGTTGCCAAGCAACGCGAACAGCCAAGGCGTCTTCTTGAAGGCGAATACGCTCACCACCACCTCAGGGGCGATCACGGTATCGGGCACCAGCGGCGGCATGGCCACCGTCACCGGCACCAACGGCAATGGGGCGCCGCTGTTTTCCACCAACAACATTGGAGTCGATCTAGCTGGCAGCAACACGCTGCGCAGCACGGGCGGTGGTGCAATCACGCTCAATGGCACGGCCACGGGTGCCACGGCCACGTGGGCCGGCAGCGGGGTTACGTTGAGCGCGCTCGATACGCTGTCGACCAGCGGCGCACTCACCATTACGGGCTCGGCCAGCAATCCGGTCTCCACCACCTACCGGAACCAGCTTTCCGCCGTGGACGTGGCGGGTAGCAGTACCAACGCGGCCAGCCTGACAGGCGGCACGATCAACATCACGGGCACCAATAGCGTGGTGGGCGGCGCCAGCAGCACGAGCAACACCAATGCAGCAGTGAAGATCGAAGGCAAGGTCAACCTCACGGCCACGTCGGGGGCGATCACCATTGCGGGCTCCAACACGGGCGGCGACGGCGTATGGGGCTCGGGCACCGGCGCCGTCACGATGAGCGCGCCGACTGCCTCGGGCATCAACATCAACGCACAGTCGCTAGATAGCGTGAGCGGCTACAGCGGGTTCTACATCGGCAGCGGTGCGACACTTACGTTTGCGACGGCGGCGCCTGTCACGATCACGGCTTCAAGCCAGGCAACGGCGCGCCGGGCACTGTGGAACAAAGGCGGCCTCACGACACCCGGCAATCTCTCCATTTCCACGACTGCCGGCTCGATCCAAGATGACACGACATTCGGTGGATTCTTCCATGTCGGGGGTAGCACTGCCATCGCGAGCACCGGTAACGGGAACAGCATCAGCCTCGTCAATAGCGGCAACGCCTTCGGCGGACCCGTTGCACTAAGCGCCACCAACGCGACGCTGGTCAATGGCACCGCGTGGTCCCTGGGCACCTCCAACTTGAGCGGCGCGTTGAATCTCAGCGCGCCGGGCATCACGCAGGCAGGCGTCGTAGGTGTGTCGGGCACCAGTACGCTCAACGCGGGCTCGTCGGCCATCGCGCTGGGCAACACAAGCAATACGTTCGGGGGCGCAGTTTCACTGACAGGCAGCGGGGCCACGTTAGTCAATAGCGCCGCGTTGACGCTCGGCGCTTCGACGCTCACCGGTAACCTGAATGCAACGGCTGCCGGTATCAGCCAGAGCGGCGCGCTGTCCATCGGCGGTACCAGCACGTTGAATGCGGGCACGTCCGCCGTCACGCTGGCCAACACGGGCAACGCCTTCAGTGGCGCGGTGTCGGTGACGGGCAGCGATGCCACGCTAGCCAATAGCGCGGCGTTGACGCTGGGCGCCTCAAACCTACGCGGCAACCTGAACGCGACAGCGTCAGGTATTTCGCAAACGGGCGCCGTCAACGTGTCGGGCACCAGTACGCTCAACGCGGGCACGTCGGCCATCACGCTCGCCAATGCCGGCAACAGCTTCGGCGGTGCAGTCTCGCTCACGGGCAGCAACGCTACGTTGGTCGACAGCGGGGCGTTGACGATGGGCACCTCTGCGCTGAGCGGCAACCTGAACGCAACGGCTGCTGGTATCAGCCAGAGCGGAGCGTTGGCGGTTGCTGGTACCACGACGCTCGACAGCGGCACCTCAGCCATTGCGTTGACCAACACCGGCAATGCGCTCACAACGCTGACAGTCACGCAAGCGGCGGGGGTGGAGGTAGTCAACGGCCGCGCGCTGACGGTAACGGGCGTCGCCTCGGCCGGTGACACAAAGCTCACGACGATGTCAGGCGACCTGACCGCACAGGGCAACTGGTCCATCACCGGCGGCGACCTGACGCTGTCGGCCGGTGCGGCCACCGGGCGCGGCGTAGCGGCGGGCGGCGACGTGCACAGCAGCGCGACGCTGGCCATGGATGCCGGCCGCACCGTCACGGTGTACACCGGGGCGCTGAGTTCCACCATGTTGGGCGGAACACTGGCCAGCCGAGCAGCGGCCGGCAGCGGCAACTTCCGCTACAACCGTCAGGACGGTGATGCCGCCGGCGCAACCGGCGTGGGTGATGGCCTGACCACCGTGATGTACCGCGAGCGGCCCACCGTTACCGTCACGCCCACGGATGTATCCAACACCAAGGTGTACGACGGTGGCAGCGCCGCCGACCCGAGCCTCGCCTACAGCGCTACAGGGTTGGCAAACGGCGATACGGTTGCACAAAGCTTGTCGGGCCGTCTCGCGCGCGCCGCCGGGCAGGATGTCGGCAGCTACGCCGTCAACCTCGGCACGCTGGCCGACCGCCTGGGCTATCAGGTGCAGTTAGGGGCCGGGCACGCATTCACCATCACGCCCGCGTCGTTGTTGATCACTGCCAACGACACCACCCGTGTTGCCGGCCAGGCCAACCCCGCATTCAGCGTCGCCTATACCGGCCTGGTGAACGGGCAGACGCCGCAGACCGCTGGCTTGCAAGGCACGCTGACGTTCGCGACGGATGCGACCATCGCGTCGCCCCCCGGGCGCTACGCCGTGCTGCCCGGCGGGCTGATCGCAAACAACTACAGCATTCGCTACGCACCGGGCACGTTGACGGTCACGCAGGCACCGCCCGTGCTCGTGCCGGTGCCCGTCGTGGTGATACCCACAACGCAGCGCAGCGGCGTAGCGCCGTCGCCCGAGCCGATCATCGATACGCAGGTCAAGGCGCGCCTGGCGGGGTTGTCTTCCGCCCCCGCACCGGCCGAACCGCGCGAGCACGGTTGGCGCACGCCATCGGCGATCTTCGACCACGTGCCGCTGGCGGACGTCGACACGCCAGTCAGCCGCGAGGAGGCCGCCGAATGACGATGCGCCTCACACCTGTTGCCGCGCGTGTGCGCCGGACGTTACCGCCTGCGCTGTTGTGCCTGGCCGGCGCACCCGCGCTGGCGGTCGAGCTGCCCCGGCCTGATGCTGGTGACGTGGCGCGCGATGTGGCACCGGCTCCTGCGCTTAGTGCTCCCGCGGGAAATACATCGCTGCAAGGGCTGCCTGCCAAACAGGATGACAGCGCTGCCGCCGATGACACCACGCCGATCCTTGTGCGCCAAGTCCATGTGACGGGCGCGCGGATGTACTCCACGGAGGTGCTCGAAGCGCTCGTTGCAGACCTCAACGGCGGAACGTACACGCTGGACGAACTGGTACGCGGCGCCGCGCGCATCACGCAGTTCTATCGCGCGCACGGCTGGCCGCTGGCACGTGCGTATCTGCCCGCGCAGTCCGTGCGCAATGGCGAGATCGAGATTCGCGTGGTGGAGGGCGTCGTTTCTGACGTGCGTGTACACGTCGCCGAAGGTAGCCGCCTGCATGCCGATGTGATCGGGGCCCATTTGGCTGCCATCCCACGCGATGCCCCGCTTGAGCAGGCATCGGTCGACCGTGCGCTGCTGCTGCTGTCGGATCTGCCGGGCGCAAACCTCAACGCCACGCTGGAGGCCGGTACCCAGCCGGGCCAAACTGTACTGACGGTCGACAATCAACCTGCGCCGCTCGTCAACGGCCGGCTGGAGGCGGACAACTTCGGTTCGCGCTACACCGGGCGTGAGCGTGTGGGCGGCACGGTCAACCTCAATAGCCCGCTGGGCCGGGGTGAACAGATCAGCGCCCGCGTGCTGGCCAGCGACAGCGATCTCTACTACGGTCGCCTGGCTGCGCAGGTGCCTGTGGGCCGCAGCGGTTTGACGACGGGCGCCAGTTTCACGCGCACGCGCTACGTGTTGGGCTCCACCTTTGCGGCGCTGGATGCCACCGGCCATGCCAACGTTGCCGAGTGGAATATGTCGTACCCGATCGTGCGCAGCGTCGCGGCCAACGTCTTTGCGCAATTCAGTGCGGAGCACCGCGCCATCGTTGATCAAGTGGGCGCCACCGGCACCGATACCGCCAAGCGCGCCCGGCATTTCAGCGCGAATCTGTTGTTCAGCAGCCGGGACGCCCTTGGCGCCGGTGCGGACACGCAAGCCAGCATGCGGCTCGGCACGGGCACCGTCGATATCACCTCCGCCGATGCCGCCGCAATCGATGCGCTGGGCGCGCAGACTGCGGGCCGTTACAGCACGCTCAATCTGGATCTCCAGCGCAACCAGCGGCTGGGCGGCTCCTTGGGCACGCTGCTGACGTTGCGCGGTCAGATGGCCTCACGCAATCTGGATTCGTATCAGAAGTTCGTGCTCGGCGGCGCCAGCGGCCTGCGTGCGTACCCGTCCGGCGAGGCATCGGGCGACCAGGGCTGGTTTGCCAGCACCGAGCTGTACTACGTGGTGCACACCATGTTCGTGCCCAGTGTGTTCTACGACGTGGGCAGTGTGCAGATCAACAAGCATCCGTTCATGAGCGGCAGCAACCATCGCACCCTGCATGGGCTGGGTATCGGTGTGCGGGGCAACGCGCGGGCCTTCGACTGGAGTGCCACGGTGGCATGGCGCGGTGGAGCGCCCGCACAGGCAGAGCCCGATCGGGGCGTGCGCATTTGGATTCGCGTGGGCTGGGCGTTCTAGGTGTCGCTCTCAACCATTGAGGCAAGAACGCTGCCTTGTCGAGCCGACTGAGCGCCCGGAGTGCAAGCCTTTCAACGTACTCCGTAGATGGCTACGCCTCTACGAAGTGGGCCACCCACACCGTCCAAGGCAGACATCAGCCGCACTCCGGGCCTTCATTCCTAGGCCGTCGAAGCCCCTGGCAAAGTGGGGCTGCGATTTACTCCACGGAAGAGCATGAGTGCCACGCCGAGCATGATTCCAACGTCCGCGACGTTGAATACACCCGTGCGCAACTGCCCGATGCCTATGTTCAAAAAATCAAAAACCCTGCCATCGTAGACGCAACGATCGAAGAGGTTGCTGAGTCCTCCGCCCAGAATGCAGGCTATCGCCATGACTTCGGTACGGCCGAGCTTGGACGAGCGCAGCAGCCAGCCAAACAGGCAAACCAGCATCGCCAGAACGCCATATACGAAAACGATATTGCGAGTCGCATCAGACATTCCCGCCCCGAGACTCAGGAACGCACCGTGGTTATAGGCGGGAAGAACCAGAATGCTTCCTGAAAGGAATGACACGACTTCGCCGGGCGTCAATATTTGTTTGAATAAAGCCTTCGTCGACTGATCGATGATGATCCAGGCAAGCGCGCCAAGCAGCGCAGTGGCAACTCTTTGTTTCGTCGTCATTCGAGAGGTCATCTGTAGGTCGTGCATGGATTGTCAACGGCGACTCTGACGATATCGACCCGTTGACTCTGCAGCCGACAGCCGTGGCTTCCGCCTTGCGGGTCAATGGCCATCGAGCACTTCGAACCGATAGGCGATCTCGGTCGGCCGCTGTGCGCTGATTGACAGCGCGGTCGGCACGCCACGTGCGTTGATCGGATTCGGCGCGAGCGATGCCGCGCAGCCAAGCTCAAACGCGCTCGCGACCGGCTCGACTCCGACGCACAGGTTACGTCCGTTCCACGGCGCATACGTACGGCCACGATTGCTGATCCAGAGCAGCAGAGATGGCAGCTTGTCGGCGTCCCAACTGAGGCGATACGCAGTCGCAGCAACATCGTCAGTGAGTGTGACAGCGCCGCCGATCCCACACAACTGCAGGATTTCTTCGGTCGCGTCGCCAAGCGGCAGGCGGTCGAACGCTCCTGTGCCGCCAGTGCGCAGCGGCACGCTATCGAGCGCGTCGAAGGTCGCGCCCGCCGCAGCGCGCGACACACCGCGTTCGGGGCCGCCCGGATGGACCATGCCGAAGCGGAACGCAGCTGGTTCGATCCTGAACGCGCCGGTCAGCGCGGGGAGAGCGAGGTTCGGATGCAGTCCCATCGGGCGGCGAGCGTCAACGCGGGCGTCGATTCGTAGCACGATATCGAGCGCAGGACGCCGAGGATCGGCGCGCACGATACGTGTCAGCCGGTGGATCGGCGAGCCGTCCGGGTATTCGAGTGAAATCTCGATCTCATGCGCGGTCTGCCGCACGAGCGCCCATTCGCCGACGCAACCGTAGCCATGCTGGAGGTCATCGCTGACATCGAGGACGGTGTCCTGCGTGGCAACCGGTGTGGAGACGGCCTCGCGCCAGCCGGCCGGCAGGCCGTCGGGCGAGTACGGCACCCCAAACGGCACGCATGGAAACTCGCTGCGCATCAAGCCGAGCAGACCAGGCGGCTGCGGTTCGGGCTCGCCAAGCCAGGGCGCTTCGTAGAACGGGCGGATGACGCGCCCGCCAGCCAAAAAGGCGACGCCTCCAAGCATGCCGCCCTTCGCGTGAACATCGAACGCGCCGTGCTTCCATTCGAGATGCCAGACTGTTTCCATGGTCGATTTGCAGTACGTTCTTGATCTCGTGATGCGCTGCGTACAGCGCCGGCATGGTGCTTATTGCGTCAGTTGTGTGGATGTGCTCGCCGGATCGAGCAGTGACGCCACCTCGGCAGCGGTGGGTGCGTAAGCGCCGGGATGCCCGCAGACGACCGCCGCGCACGCGGCCGCATAGCGCAGATGCTCAAATGCAGGCGCGTCCGGGCGCATGAGGAGACTCGCCATCCAGCCACCGACGCTTGCGTCGCCGCAGCCCACCGTATCGGCGACCACGGTCTGGAATGCTGGCTGGAACAGCGCGTTGTCGCCTTCAAAAAGCGTCATGCCAGCCGCGCCGCGCGTCACCAGCACGCCGGCGTCCGGCGCCCATTCGCGGAGTTGCGCGAGCGCCGCGGCTTCGTCGAGGTCGGGGAAGAGGCCGCGCAGATCCTCGTCCGACACCTTGATGTAGCTGGCCAGGCTGGCCATGCACCGTAGCGTCGAGCGATATGCCGGCTCGGCCATTGGGGCGCGAAAGTTCGGATCGAACGAGATCCGCTTGCCTGCCGCACGCGCGGACTGCGCAACTTCGATCAGGCGTGAGGCAAGCGGCTCGCGCACCAGACCCAGCGAGCCGAAGTGCACGATGTCGGCCGCATTGAGCGCCCCTGTGGGCAGCTCGGACGGATCGAACGCCAGATCCGCACTGTGTTCACCGATAAAAAAATACCGAGGCGGCTGTTTCGACACCACCATCGCGAGAAGCGGCGGACGGTTGACCTGCCGCATGAAACGCAGATCGAGGCCCGCCTCGGCGCTCTTTTGCATCAGTTCGTCACCGAACACGTCGTCGCTCACGGTCCCGGCAAAGCCGGTGGGCACACCGAGTCGCGCGCCCACCCGCGCGACGTTCCAGCACGACCCGCCGGCAAGGCTGCGCCAATGATTCGCGTCGTCGCGGATAAAGTCGGTCAGCGCTTCGCCGAAGACGACCAGTCGGGGCAGGTTCATTGTCACGTCAGGCAGGTCAGGCGGCAGCATCGCGCCGCGTGTTGAAACGGTTGATCAGTGGATTCGCGGAGTGCGATGCGGCTCGTCGGTCGAGCGCGAGCCGTTCATCAGTGCCTGCCTGAACGCTTGGCAAGCGTAGACTTAGTGCGCGCTCCAGCCCTTGTAGCTCTTCACGTTGTCGCGCGTGACAAGCTGCGGATCGAGCAGGACCATCGGGTCGGCAGGCTTCTTGCCGTTCATGACGCCGTAGCCGATCTCAACGGCCTTCTGCGCCATGGCCCACGGATCCTGGCTTGCCGAGGCCTGCACGAGCGTATTGCTTTGCAGCGCGGTCTCGATGTCCGGCGCACCGTCGACCGACGTGATCACGATGTTGCTGCGGTTGAGCTGCTTGGCGGCGAGATCGCTGCCAATGGCCTGCGGATCATTGATCGTGAACACGCCATCAAGCTTGGGGAAGCGGGTCAGATACCCCTGCATTGCGCTCATGCCGCCTTCGCGCGAGCCCTTGCCGTCCTGGTCGGAGGACAACACCTTGATGCCCGGGTTCTTGGCAAGCACCGTCTTGCAGCCGTTCACCCGATCAATGACGGCGGACACCTGCGGGCCGTTCTCGATGATCACGTTGCCCTTGCCACCTAGCTTCTTTGCCAGGTAGTCGCACGCCAGTTCGCCGGCCTTCACGTTATTCGTCTGCACGGTCGCGTCGGCGCCGGCGGCCGCCACGTCGACCGCGACAACCGGAATCCCTGCTGCTTGCGCCTTCTTTACGGCCGGTTCGATCGCCTTCGCATCGGCCGCATTCAGCAGGATCAGGTCGACGTGCGCGGAGATGAAGTTGTCGATCTGCGTGAACTGCTTGTTCAAATCGTAGTCCGCGGAGACGGCGGTGACCTTCGCATTCGGGTTGATTGCCTTCGCGCGCGCCTCGGCTCCCTTCACAACGGTGACGAAGTACGGGTTACCGAGCGAGCCGACCGTTACGCCGATCGATTTCAGCGGCTTGTCTGCCGCATGAGCGGCGATCCCTGCAAATGCCATCGCGCATGCGATACCGGCTTGCATAGCCTTGATCTTGAATTTGTGCATATCGTCGTCTCCAGATGGCCCGTGATTAAGACGCCCACGTGGACCTGCGTGGGCGCCGGTATTGAATGGTTTGCTTGTAGATCAGGTGCGGGCCGATTCGCGCCGACGGTAGCGGTCTAGCGTGACCGCCCCAATGATGACGAGGCCCTTGATGATGTATTGCCAGATGTCCGATACACCCAGCAGCACCAAGCCGTTCGAAAGCACGGCGATGATGAGCGCACCAACCAGCGTGCCAACAATGGAGCCGACACCTCCGACGAAGCTCGTGCCGCCGAGGATCACGGCAGCGATTGCATCGAGTTCATACGACTGACCGAGTTGCAAGCCATTTGCCGCATAAAGGCGGGCAGCCGACATCAAGGCGCCGAGACCCGCGAGCAGACCTGACGTCGCGTAGACAAAGAGTTCGATCGCCTGCACGTTGATGCCCGCAAGACGCGCTGCCTCGGGGTTACCCCCGACCGAATAGATGCGCATACCCAGGACGGTGCGGCGCAGGATGAACCATGAGCCCGCAACCACAGCGAGGGCAATCACGACAAGCCACGGCACGCCCAGAATCGATCCATTGCCGATGAACGCGAACGGCAGTTTCGGGTTAAAGATGGTCGTGTCGTTGCCCATCAGACGGGCGATGCCGCGTACGGCAGTCAACGCGCCCAGGGTGACGATGAACGGTGGTAGGCGAAGAAACGCGACCAGCGCGCCATTAATGAGCCCGAATCCGAGCCCGACGAGCAGTGCAGCCGGCACCCCAAGGCCGCCCCAGCCCGGGATGTTCGATGCGATGAGCGCCGCAACCGCTGCGGCCGAGAGAACCGAGCCGACGGAAAGATCGATGCCACCCGTCAGGATCACGAACGTCATGCCAGCCGCAAGCACGATATTGATCGACGCCTGCTGCGTGACGATCGACAGGTTCTGCACCGTGAAGAATCCGTCGGTCATGATGCCAAAACCGATGCAGAGAATCATCAGCACCGGCAGCATGCCGGCCGTGCGCATCAGTGACTGCATGCGAGCGCGATGACTGACATAGCGCGCTTGCAATGCACGGTCGGGGGCCGGAGAGACGGGCGCGGAGGCGAGATCGCGCTGCTTGATCTGGTTCATATCATTCACCTGTGGGGGGATGGCGCTTTGCGGCGCAACTCAGTGCGCTTGCGCCAGCGCTGTTTGCGAGCCGGTGGCCAACGCGATGATTGCCTCTTGCGTGATCGGCTGGCTGGTGTACCCGCCCAGTTCGCCGGCAATCGTGCCTTCGCGCATCACGAGCACGCGATCGGCAATGCCGATCAACTCGGGCAATTCGCTGGAAATCACGATTACGCCGACACCGGCGCGCGCGAGGTCGTTGATGATTCGATAGATTTCCGATTTGGCGCCGATGTCCACGCCGCGCGTCGGCTCGTCGAGAATCAGCACGCGCGGCGTTGTTTCCAGCAAGCGCGACAGCAACACCTTTTGCTGATTGCCGCCCGATAGCGCGCCAGCGTTCACATTTGCATGGGGCACACGGATCGACAGCGATGAGATCGCGTCGCGTGCCCGCTTGGCGCCGCGTGCGAGGTCCAGCACGCCGCCTTGCGCATCGCGGTTGGCAACCGAAATGTTGATGTTGTCGCGCACGCTCATATCGAGGAACAGGCCCTGGCGCTTGCGGTCTTCCGTCAGGTAAGCGAGGCCCGCATCAATCGCATCGCGTGGCGAATGTGCACCGAACACCCTGTCGCCCAGCGTCACCTCGCCGCGCGTGCGCGGTTGCGCGCCGAAGATCAGGTGCGCAAGCTCGGTACGACCCGCGCCGACCAGACCCGCGATGCCGAGCACCTCGCCGGCGTGCAAGTCAAGGCTGCAACCACGCACGCGTGCGCCGTCTGCGACGTCGCGCACAGAAAGGAGCAGGTGGCCCCGATCGTACGGCGCGTGTTCCTTCTTGTAGAAGCCGGAGATGTCGCGGCCGACCATCATGGCAACGAGCCGCTCGGCCGACAGCGACTCGCGGTCCAGCGAGCCAACGTAGGCACCATCGCGCAGCACCGATACGCGGTCGGACAACGCGTAGATCTCATCCATCCGGTGGCTGATGTAGATGATGGCAAGGCCTTCGGCACGCAATTGACGGATGAGCGCGAACAGGTGTTCGGTCTCGCGCGACGATAGAGGCGTCGTGGGCTCGTCCATCACCAGCACACGCGCCTTCGTGTGCACAGCGCGCGCGATCTCGACCAACTGCTGCTCGGCGATCGACAGCGTACCGACCAGCGTTTCGGGTCCAAAGCTCGCGCCCAGGCGTTTGAGTACATCCACGCAGCCACGCGCCATCGCGGGGCGATCGATCATGCCCCAACGGCGGTTACCGCGACGCAGTTCGCGGCCAACATAGATGTTTTCCGCCACGGTCAGGTTTGGCGCGAGGCAGAGTTCTTGGTAAATCACCGCGATACCAGCATCGCGCGCGGCGAGCGGGCTGTCGACGACCAGCGGCTTGCCGTCGAGCATCATTTCGCCACCCGGATCCGCTTGGTATGCGCCCGAGAGTATCTTCATCAGCGTCGACTTGCCGGCGCCGTTCTCGCCCATCAGCGAATGCACTTCGCCAGGGTAGACGGTCAAACTAACGTTGTTGAGTGCGCGTACGCCAGGGAACGTCTTGCTGATGCTCTGCATTTCGAGCAGTGGGCGCGACGTCTCAGAACGCAACATAGCTGACCTCCTGCGTTTGCACGCTGGCTCCTTTGAGGATGCCGGTGCGCGGCGAGAAATTGAAGAACATCGGTAGCGTTGCGGCACCAATCGCGCCAGCGTCCGGGCCGAACGAGCCGCGAACGAACGTCGGCAAGCCGCGCGCCTCCGGCGTGATCTCGGCAAGCGCGTCGGACAAGCGCTGCATCAGCGTGTCGATCAAGCCCGCGTCGGTGTCGGCATCAAACACGACGACCGACGAATCAAGCACCGACAGCACTGAACGCAGTGCGGGGGCAAGCGCGTCAACGCAGTCGTCGACCCATTCGTCGACAGCCCGCGTACCACGGGCAATGCACGCTTCCAGATCCATGCGCGTCTCGATCGTCTCGCCGCGATAGCGCAAATGGCGGATCAGCGCGCTCAGCGAGGTACGGGTGAGCAGGATGTCCCATGTGCCAGTTGGAGCGGGAGCGGATGGCAAGCGGCTTGGCAGCACGGGCATTACCGCGAAATCGCCGGCGTTGCCGGTGCGCCCGCGCAGGCAATCGCCGTCGACCGCAATGCCGCCGCCGATGACCGGCCCCAGGAACAAATAGACGAAGTTGTCGTGCTGGCGGCCGCAGCCGTAGAACAGCTCTGCGATCGTGGCTGCATTGCAGTCGTTCTCGCTGAACACTGGCAACGCAATTGCGCGGCCAAGCTCGGCGGCAAAGTCGACCTCAGCCCAAGCGTGAAACGCGTCGGCCGGCAGGCCGATCTCACGCAGCCAGCTGCCCAGGTTGTACGGCTGGCCGACACCGACCCCAGCGAGCCGCTGGCGCTCGCTGGCGGACAACAGTTGCTGCATCGCATCGATGTCCTGCTGCACGATTTCGAGCACGGCGGCCGGCGGAGGGAGCAGCGTATCGTGCGAGCGGCGCCCGAGCACTTCGCCCACAAAGTTGACAAGGACCGTCTCGATCCGCATCCGGTCCAGACGTACACCGATGCCAAATGCGCCGCGCGGATCGAGGCGGATCAACGACGCAGGCTGGCCGCGCTGACCTTCGACGCGGCGGCCGGTGAATTCGATGAGCTTCGCATCAGCAAGTGACGTGATGATGCTTCCGACGGCAGTCCCGGTGAGATTGGCAAGACGCGCGAGGTCAGCCTTCGACGCGCTGCCGGCGCGCCGCAGCGCCTTGAGAAGTAGACGCTCGTTATAGCGGCGCACGTTGACCGAATTGCTGCCTTGGCCGATGTGCGGACTTCTCATGTTGTCTCCGGGCCGCGCCGTTTTTTTCCGGCGTCATTAATTAAATCAACGTGATTTAGTTAATAACATGTCGACACAGATGTCAGCTTAGGGAAATCCCGGTGTCATGTCGGTGTTGGCCTCGCCGGGGAAAGCTTGAGATGGCGAAGACGACTGGAAGATAGGCCCCGGGGCCTGCGGGTTTTCCTTGAATGCCGGTGGACGTCATTCTCCCTACAATGCCGAGTCATATAGATGAATAGTTAACCAACCTTCCCACCCATGCCCGCCGATCTCCGCCTGCCCCGTTATCAGCAATTGCGCGACGATCTGGCCGCGCAGATTGCCCAGCAGCACTGGCGCCCTGGCGACGCCATCCCGACCGAAGCCGAGTTGGCCAAAACGTACAACGTGGCCGTCGGCACCGTCCGTAAAGCCGTGGACGTACTCGTGGCCGAGGGCCTGCTAGAGCGCTTTCAAGGGCGTGGCACGTTCGTGCGGCGGGCCAGCTTTGCCAGTTCGCTGTTCCGCTTCTTCCGTTTTCAGACCGAAACCGGTGAGCGCCGCATTCCCGAAAGCCGCATCCTCAAGCGCGATGTGCTTGATGCACCGTCCGCCCCCGCTGCCGGTCTACAAATCGAAACCGGCGCCCCTGTCATTCGCCTGACGCGTCTGCGCTTGCTGGACGGCGAGCCCATGCTGGCCGAAGAAATCTGGTTGCCGCACGACCGCTTTGCTGATCTCGCCACGCTGGATCTCAGCGCCTTTGGTGATCTGCTGTACCCGCTGTACGAATCCCGCTGCGGCCAGATCATCGCCAGCGCCGAAGAAACGCTCACCGCCGAGGCCGTCAACGCCACCTACGCGCGCCTGCTGCGCATCAAGCCTGGCGACCCGGTCATGGTCATCGAACGGATTGCGCGCGGCTATGACCGCGTGCCGCTCGAATGGCGGCGCTCGCGCGGCGCGGCGGCGCACTTCCGGTATCACGTCGACATCCGATAGCGCCCTCGCCTGCACACACGCATCCCGACAAAACACACACAGGAGACAACATCATGCAGGCCAACTCACCCACCGCCCCACCCTTGCTGGACGTACGCGGCGTCACGCTGCAGTACAAGACACGCCAGCACTTGGTCACCGCCACCTACCGCGTCGACTTCCAGGTCTACCCCGGCGAGCGCTACATCCTGCTGGGCCCGTCGGGCTGCGGCAAATCGACGTTGCTCAAGGCCATCGGCGGCTACCTCACGCCCACCGAAGGCGAGATCCGCCTGAAGGGCCAGCCCGTTACCAAGCCGGGGCCCGATCGCATGATGGTGTTCCAGGAGTTCGACCAACTGCTGCCCTGGAAGACCGTGAAGGAAAACGTTCTCTTCCCGCTACTCGCCACGGGCAACCTCGGCGCGCGTGAGGCGGAAGAACGCGCCCTGCACTACATCCACAAGGTCAACCTCACCAAATTTGCCGACCACCACCCGCACATGCTCTCGGGCGGGATGAAGCAACGCGTAGCCATCGCACGCGGCATGGCAATGGAGCCCGACGTGCTGCTGATGGACGAGCCCTTCGCCGCGCTCGACGCCCTCACGCGCCGCAAGATGCAAGACGAGTTGCTGCAACTGTGGGACGACACACACTTCACCGTGCTGTTCGTCACGCACTCGATTCCGGAAGCGATCCGCTGCGGCAGCCGCATCCTAATCCTGTCGCCGCACCCCGGCCAAGTCCGCGCAGAACTGCCGAGCCTGGCCCGCGGTGACGAAGACCCGGAACGCTTCAAAGCCCTCGAAGCCGAGATCCACGACATGCTGTTCGCCCGCACGGTGGAGGAAACCCATGCAGACTGAAACCCTTGCCATGCCAGCCGCCAACATCAGCGAACGCGCGCCCGTCTACAACACGCCCGTGGCGTTCGAGCGCATCGGCGTCGTTGAAAAGCCGCTATCGGTTGCCGAACGCCTGTACGAGCAAGTGTGGCTGCGCAAGCTGGTGATCCTCATCGTGCTCGCCCTCATCTGGGAAGGCGGCGCACGCTGGCTCGACAACCCGCTGCTGCTGCCCACCTTCTCCGACACGGTGCAGGCGCTATGGTCGGGCCTCGCCAGCGGCACGCTGTTCGCCCGCATCGGCACCTCCATGGAGACCTTGCTGGCCGGCTACGCGCTGGGCCTGGCACTGTCGTGCGCGCTGGTGGTTCTAGGCATCAGCAACCGGCTCGGGCAGGACTTCCTGGAAACGCTCACCGCCATGTTCAACCCACTGCCCGCCATCGCCCTGCTGCCGATCGCACTGGTGTGGTTTGGCCTCGGCAACGGCAGCCTGATCTTCGTGATCGTGCATTCGGTGGTGTGGGCGGTGTCGCTCAACACGCATGCGGGTTTCCTGTCGGTCTCGAACACGCTGCGCATGGTGGGCCGCAACTACGGCCTCTCGGGCATGGGGTATCTGACCAAGATCCTGATCCCCGCAGCGTTCCCATCCATCCTCACGGGCCTAAAGATCGGCTGGGCATTTGCATGGCGCACGTTGATCGCATCGGAACTGGTGTTTGGCGTGAGTTCCGGCCAAGGCGGCCTCGGCTGGTACATCTACGAAAACAAGAACCAGTTGCAGATTCCGGAAGTGTTCGCAGGCCTGCTGACGGTAATCATCATCGGCCTGCTGGTAGAAAACCTCGTATTCCGCACACTGGAAGCCCGCACCGTCAAACGCTGGGGCATGCAGAGCTAAAGCACTAAAGCACACAAGGACGGCCCCACGAAGCGCCAACCCATGCGCCCAGACGGTGTGGCCGTACCCTGCCCTAGATGGCGCCTTGAATTTTTGCAAGCGGGCGGAAAAAGGAAGGGAAACTGTTTGAGCGCAGCGAGTTTTTCCCTTCCCCGCCCGGTTGCAGAAATTCAAGGGAGGGGTCGCCATCTTGGGCGCGCCTTTCTTTGCTTACTTTCTTTGGCAAGACAAAGAAAGTGAGTCGGCCCCGGCAGGGGACGAAACCCCCAATGCACCACCAACAAACAACAAGGAGACAAGCAATGCAGTCCACCCGACGTAACGTCCTCCGTCTGACCCTGGCCGCCACGCTGGCCACTTCCCTCTTCGGCGGCGCCATCAATGCAGCCCACGCAGAAGCCAAAGAAATCCGCATCTCCCACGGCTACGGCATCCTCTACCTCCCCATCATGGTGATGGCCAGCGAACACCTGCTGGAGAAGCAAGCCAAAGCCGCCGGCCTGGGCGACGTGAAGGTCAGCTACCGCATCCTAGACGGCGGCAACGTCATCAACGACGCCATGCTCTCCGGCGCCTTGGACATCGCCTCCCTTGGCGTACCCGGCTTCCTCACCCTGTGGGACAAAACCCGCGGCAGCGCCATGGAAGTCCGCGGCCTCTCCTCGCTCAGCTCATCATCGATGTACCTGATGACGCGCAACCCGAACGTCAAAACGCTGGCCGATTTCTCCGACAAGGACCGCATCGCCGTCCCCGGCATCAAAACCTCGCTGCCCGCCGTGGTGCTGCAAATGGCGGCTGCCAAAACCTTCGGCGACAAGCAATTCAACAAGCTCGACCCGATCACCGTGCCGCTGCCACATCCGGATGCCACCGCCGTGATGCTCGCCGGCGGCAGCCAGATCAACAGCCACATGGCCTCGCCGCCGTTCTCGTATGCCGAGGCTGCAGCACCCGGCCTGCACCGCGTGTTCAACACTGTCGATGTCCTCGGCAACATCACGCTGGACATGACGTACACCACCAAGAAGTTCTACGACGCCAACCCGAAGCTGTCGGCGGCGTTCGTGGCGGCGCTGGATGAAGCCAACGCACTCATCGCCAAGGACAAGACCAAGGCCGCGCAGATCTACATCGCGCAATCGAAGGTGAAGAGCTCGCCAGACGAGGTGAAGAAGATCCTCGACGACCCTGACTCGCGCTTCACGACCACGCCGGTGGGTATCGCGCACTATGCTGAGTTCATGCAGCGCGTTGGCACCATCAAGAACAAGCCGGCATCATGGAAGGAGCTGTTCTTCCCGACCGTGCAAAATCGGCAGGGCTCCTAAACCAATCCGGCAGCGCGAGGCACCCACACGGAGGCATTCCATGGCACTACGTATCGTGCGGCTCGGCGAGCCGCGCGCGCCTGACGAAGGTTTGCGCATCGGCACCGTGCGGCGCCCGCCGCGCGGCGTGCCCAAGGAGGAATTCGCCAGCCGCGATTTCTATGACGTGTGGATGCCGCTGCTCTCGCCCACGCCAGAACTCGTCAAGCAAGCGCAAGCCGCGCAAACCGAGCACGACGAGAAAGCCTGGCAAACCTTCGTCCGCCACTTCCGCGCTGAAATGCGTGAGGGCGATGCCGCCCGCCTGCTCGACATGCTGGCGGCACTGTCGCACCAAACCAACCTGTCGGTCGGCTGCTATTGCGAAGACGAGGCGCATTGCCACCGCTCCGTGCTGCGCGAGCTGTTGAAGGACCGTGGCGCTGACGTCGTCAGCTAAGCGCGTCCGTGCACCTCGCATTCCTGCGTTACTCCACTCGAGGAGCCTCTATGCAACGCCGCCTACGCTGGTCGCACTTCCCTATCGCTTCCGCCGCCATGCTCGTGCTGGCCTGGACGACGACACACGCGATGGCACAGACTGTGCCCGACACGCTTCAGCCCGCCGGCACCCACCACACTGTCGCTGCGCTGTCCGCAACCGGAGTGCAGATCTACGTGTGCAAACGCGATGGCGACAAGCCGCTGGCGTGGGCTTTCAAAGCGCCGCAAGCGGATCTGTATGACGCCGCGGGCAAGCTCGTGGTCAAGCATGGTGCGGGCCCAAGCTGGGAGGCGGCAGACGGCAGCCGCATCACCGGCAAGGTTCTGCAGCAAAGCCCGAACACCACTGAAGGCGGCGCCATTCCGCTGCTGTTGCTGCAAGCCACCAGCGCAGGCGGCAGCGGCTTGCTCAGTACCGTGCGCTACGTGCAGCGGCTGCAAACCCACGGCGGCCTTGCTCCCACGCAGCCGTGCGCGCAAGAGGGTCAGGAAGGCCGCAGCCCGTATCTGGCGCAATACGTTTTTCTCGACTGAAACCGCGCCGTCCGCCTTGCGTCCTACCCTACGTGGGCGACGCCATCGCGGCTGGGCATGCCTATAACGACGGTACACGCCGCAGTGTTTCTTCTGCTGCCCCCCCTCATTCCGGGAGTACCGCCATGGGCCGCCGCTATATCGATTGCCGTGCCTTCCCCAGCGACACCAACTGCTCGGTCGCCATCAGCGCCGACAGCGATGCCGAGTTGCTGGAAGCCGCCGTGCAGCATGCTGTTTCGGTGCACAAGCACACCGATTCGCCCGAGTTGCGCGCGCAACTGCAAACACTCTTCAAGGAAGGCACACCCACTGTTGAGCCGCCGCAGATGGCCACGGCTTGAATCAACGGCGCGCAGACAGGGCCAGCATCAGCCGCACCACATCACACTGGCTGTGCGTGTTCGTCTTGCGATACACGTGCTTGAGGTGCGTGCGCACGGTGTCGAGCGAGATGCCCAGCTTGCGGGCAATGCAGGCAGGGTCGGACCCGCGTGCCAGCAGGTCGGCGACATCGGCCTCGCGCGGGGTCAGGTGGAAGGCGTCCGTCAGCCAGAGACTGGGCGGCTGCACGAGCGGCATGCCCACATGGGCGGCCGTGCGCTGCCAGCACAGCGGCAATGCCTGGGCAAGATGCGGTAACAGTGCGAGCGTCGCAACACTTCGCTGCGAAGACAACGGCACGCCCCGCTTGCGGTAATCCAACCACACCGAGCCCCGCACTTCCGCATCGGCCATCGACCAGACTGCCACGCCATTGGCGCGCACACCGCACCACAGGATGTCGAGCATGCACGCGCCGCGTGACGCCGCCCAATGCCAACGCTTGTCGACACGCCAGTCGATCATCGCGGCGGCATGGTCGGCGCCTGCAACATCGCGCAGGACGTTCATGACGCCTACGGCATCGCCCGCGCACGCGGCCACATAACACTGGCGCAGCACGGATGCCCTGGGCGACGGCACGGCGGCAAGAGGCGACATGAAGGCAATACGGGCGCAGCGGCTCGTGGCCAGTGCGCCCGTCGTGACGTAAAGAGGATTTGAATTATAGAAAGCGCGCTCGCCCGCGCGCTGCTCCTTTCGCCCTAGGCCGATCTTTGGATCAAGCCAGGGCGCGGCGTGCCATCCACCGGGCACGCAGCGTGTCATACGCCAGGTTGAAGAAGAACGTGTACGGCAGGAAGAACAGCATGATGCCAATATCCAGCACAAAGGCTTCCCACAGACCCACGTTCAGCCACCACGCGCCCAGCGGCACCAGCATCACGACCAGCCCGCCCTCGAAGAGGCACGCGTGCACCACGCGCAGGGCCAGCGTGCGCGAGAGCTTGTACCGATGTTCCACGCGCTCGAACAGCGCATTGAAGATCATGTTCCACACCATGGCCACGCCAGCGAACATGAGCGTGAGCGCCCCCATGTGCGCCAGCGACACACCCATGATCCAACTGAACAGTGGGGCGCAAAGCACGGTGGCCAGCAATTCAAAGCTCAGCGCGTGGAACACGCGTTCGATAGGGGTTTTAGGTGGCACTTGCATGGCAATACTCCGATGAATGAGCACGATTTTCATCGGTACAGCCCCGCTGATCCAGTTCGATAACATCGGATTTTCCGATATATTGGAGGGCCACCCTTTCCACCGAGGCGACCGATGCGCCACTCCCCTGAAGCCTTGCTGGCCTTTGCCGAGGCCGCCACGCTGGGTTCGTTTTCTGCAGCCGCGCGCAAGCTGGGCAAGCGGCAATCGACCATCAGCGAGGCCATCAGCAACCTGGAAATCGACCTTGGGCTGACGCTGTTCGACCGCAGCACCCGGCAGCCGACCCTGACAGAAGCCGGCCGCGCGATGCTCACGCAGGTGCGCCGCGTGCTCGATGCCAGCGAACACATGGACCGTTTGGCCGCGCAAATGGCCGGCGGCCTGGAAGCACGCCTCACGCTTGTGGTGTCGGACACCTACCAGTCCGACCGCTATGAGCAGACGCTTGCCGCGCTGGAGCAGCGGTATCCCGATCTGGAGCTCGAATGCCTGATCGCCGAGCACGAAGACGTGGTCGACATCATCCAACAGGGCCGCGCGCAGTTGGGACTGGTGGCGGCGCAGTCGGCGTATCCGCCCGACATTGGCGCGGCGACCATCGCCGAACGCTCGGAGATTGGCTTGTTCGTGGGGCGGCAGCATCCGCTAGCGCAATACGGCAGCAAGGAAGTACCGCACGCGGCACTGCGCGAGGCGCGCGAGCTGAAGCTGAATACCTTCGTCGACCCGGCTGGGCCACGAACGGATGGGACGCCTGCGTGCGGCTTGCGCCGTTGGTCCGCACCGAGCTATCTGATGCTGCTGGAAATGGCCGTGCTGGGCTTTGGCTGGACGGAGCTGCCGCGCTGGCTGGTCGACCATTTCGCCGCAGACCGCCTGCATGAGGTGCGCGCCTGCGGCTGGCCGCGCCATGTCCTGGTGGACGCGGTGTGGTCGCGCAAACGCACGCTGGGCCAGGCGGGTGCCTGGCTGCTCGAAACCATGCTGGCGAGCGAGGCGTAGGCCATGCTCAGAGCCGCTAACAAAACTGTCCTGGCTAGGCGTGCCGACGCAGACAGTACAAGTAGCCAGGGCGGTTTTGTTAGCGGCTCTGATTCGCTATTCGTCCAGCCGCTCAATGATCAGCCGCGACAGCCGCGCGGTCTGCTCTTTCGACAGCGAAAACTCCACCC
>CBJMVH010000070.1:0-23838 GCA_966433195.1 uncultured Ralstonia sp. | reverse complement strand
GCGATTATCCGGTCGTGCTCGGCACGCTGTACCTGTTCACGCTGATCGGGCTGGCGGCGCGGCTGATTTCCGACGTGTGCTACGTGCTGGTGGATCCGCGTATCCACTTCGGCTCCGTTGGGCGATAGGCGGGCAGACACATGACTCAGTACTCCCGCACTTCCGCGCATCCGTCCAACGTCACGGCACCGCACGCCGTACGCCATTCGCCTTCGCCGCTCAAGCGCGCGTGGCGGCGTTTCAAGCAGCACCGCCTCGGTTATTGGAGCCTGATCCTGTTCGTGGCGCTGTTCGTGCTCAGCCTGGGCGGCGAGCTCATCTCGAATGACCGCCCGCTGGTCGTTCGGTACCACGGCACGTGGTATTTCCCGATCATCAAGACCTACCCGGAGACGGCTTTCGGCGGCGACTTTCCCACGCCCACCGACTACCTCGATCCGTACATCCGCGACAAGTTCAAGGAGCCGGGCAGCTTTGCGATCTACCCGCCCAATCCGTATTCGTACGAGACGCTGAACTACTTCTCCAAGGAGCCCAACCCCGCGCCACCGTCGGCAGAGAACTGGCTTGGCACGGATGATCGCGGTCGAGATGTCTTTGCGCGGCTGTTGTATGGCTTTCGCGTGTCGGTGCTGTTTGGGCTGGCGTTGACGGTGATTGGGGTATTGGTCGGCACGCTCACCGGCGCGTTGATGGGCTTCTTCGGTGGTCGCTTCGACATGCTCTCGCAGCGGTTGATCGAAATCTGGAGCTCAATGCCCGAGCTGTACTTGCTAATCATCTTTGCGTCGATCTTCACGCCCAGCCTGGGCCTGCTCATCATCCTGTTGTCGTTATTCGGCTGGATGGGGCTCTCCGATTACGTGCGCGCCGAGTTTTACCGCAACCGCTCGCTGGACTACGTCAAATCGGCACGTGCAATGGGGCTCTCGAATTGGCAGATCATGTGGCGCCACATCCTGCCCAACAGCCTGACGCCGGTGATTACCTTCCTGCCGTTCCGCATGAGCGCGGCCATTCTCGCGCTCACGAGCCTCGATTTCCTCGGCTTGGGCGTGCCGCCCTCCACCCCGAGCCTGGGCGAGCTGTTGTCGCAGGGCAAGGCGAACTTGGATGCCTGGTGGATTTCGCTGTCGACCTTTGTGGTGCTCGTGCTGACCCTTGTGCTGCTGACCTTCATGGGCGATGCCCTGCGCGATGCCTTTGACACGCGCCTGTCGTTCGCGCAACTGCGTGCGCGCCAGAAGCCGACGGAGGGCAAATGACCCGCGTCGATTTGCGTTCCACCGCACCCAAGTACGACGGCCCGCTGCTGCGGCTGGATGATCTGTGCGTGCATTTCGACTCCGAGCACGGAGAGACGACAGACGCCGTCAAGCACGTTTCGCTCGATCTGCACGCCGGTGAGCGCTTTGCCTTGGTGGGCGAGTCTGGCTCGGGCAAGTCCGTCACCGCGCTGTCCATCATGCGTCTGCTGGCGGATGCGCGTTACAGCGGCCGCATCCTGCTGGAGGGCCGCGATCTTCTTGCCGCCAGCGAACGCGAGATGCGCGGCCTGCGCGGCGCAGATGTTGCCATGGTGTTCCAGGAGCCGATGACGGCGCTCAACCCGCTCTACAGCATCGGCAACCAGATCGTCGAAACACTGGAGCTGCACGAAGGCTTGGACAAGCGCGCCGCCAAGGCCCGCGCCATCGCGCTGCTGGAGCGCACGGGCATCAAAGAGGCCCCGCGCCGGTTCGACGCGTTCCCGCATCAGCTCTCGGGCGGCCAGCGCCAGCGCGCCATGATTGCCATGGCGCTCGCGTGTTCGCCTAAGTTGCTGTTGGCCGATGAACCTACGACCGCGCTGGACGTGACGGTGCGCATGCAGATCCTGCAACTGCTGCGTGAGCTGCAAGCCGAGTTCGGCATGGCCATCATGCTGATCACGCACGACCTCAATATGGTCCGTGCTTTTGCCGAGCGCGTCGGCGTGATGGAGCAGGGCGTACTCGTCGAAACCGGCAATACGGCGGAGGTGTTTGCCGCGCCCCAGCATCCCTACACCGTGCGCCTGCTGGAAAGCCGGCCACAGCGTGATGTGCTGCCACTGGTGCCGCTCGCACCGGTGCTGCTCGAAGCCGACAAGCTGACCGTCACCTACGAACGCCATCGCCCCGGTTTTGCGGGCTGGTTCCGCAGCGATCCATTCACGGCGGTCGATGCCGTCTCGCTACAACTGCGCGAAGGCGAAACGCTTGGCATCGTGGGCGAGTCCGGCTCGGGCAAGACCACGCTCGCGCAGACGCTGCTGGGGCTGCAGGCGCCCAAGGGCGGCGATCTGCGGTTTCTTGGCAACTCCCTGCTGCGCATCTCGCGCGACGACCGCCGGGCGGTGTGCGCCCGCATGCAGGTCGTGTTTCAGGACCCATACGGTTCGCTCTCGCCGCGCATGACGATCGAGGAGATCGTCGGCGAAGGGCTGGCGTTGCATCAGCCGCACGTCAACGCAACCGAGCGCCGCCACCGCGTGATCGAAGCGTTGCGCGAGGTCGGTCTGGACCGCACCGCATTGGGGCGTTATCCGCACGAGTTCTCCGGTGGCCAGCGCCAGCGCATTGCCATTGCGCGCGTGCTGATCCTCAAGCCGCAGGTGCTGGTGCTGGATGAGCCGACTTCGGCGCTTGATGTGTCGATCCAGCAGCAGGTGCTTTCTCTGCTGTCGGCCCTTCAGAAAAAGTACAACTTGTCGTATCTCTTCATCAGCCACGACCTTGCCGTCATCCGCGCCATGTCACATCGCGTAGTGGTGATGAAGGATGGAAAAGTGGTGGAAGAGGGCGACACGGAAGCCGTGCTGGCGTCACCTTCTCACCCCTACACCTGCAAGCTGATGGCGGCCGCCTCGCTCGTGCCGAGCCGGGATAACCCGTAAAGCTGGCAGTCCGCGCCCCAGAACAGTGCGGTTTGGATGCACCGTTTTTGTAAGAACGCGCATCCAAAGTGACGCCTAAGTGCTTGATTCGGCTGTGAATTCGAGCAAATTTGTAACGACCTTTGACAAGTCAAAGTGTCACTTTTATCATCCTGCGAGATTGTTTTATCAGGATTCGGACTGGTCTCATTCGCGCTGTCATATGTCGGTGCGATCATCATGAGTTTCCGAGGGAGAACCAATGCAGCACTTCGTACTTCATTCCATGGCGCGCCTGGCGGTAGGGGTTGTGATCGGCTGCGGCGTGATCGTGTCGAATGCAGTACAGGCTGATACGGTCTTCAAGGACACCGAAGTCCGCGCCGAGGCCAAGCCGGAAGCCAAGCCCGGTCTCATCTCCAACGTGATGAGCAAGACCAGCGACGTCGTCATGAACGCGCTGGGCATGATCGGCCTGCGCTACCGTTTCGGCGGCAACACGCCGGAATCGGGCCTCGACTGCAGTGGCTTCGTCCGCTACGTCTTCAACGACACCTTTGGTTTCCTCCTGCCGCGCCGCGCCGTGGAAATGAGCCGTGTCGGCACCAGCGTCGACATGGCCGAACTGCGTCCTGGTGACCTGGTGTTCTTCAACACCATGCGTCATACGTTTTCGCACGTCGGCATCTACATCGGCGACAACAAGTTTGTGCATGCCCCGTCCACTGGCAGCAAGATCCGCGTGGATGACATGACCGCCTCGTACTGGGTGTCGCGTTACAACGGCGCGCGCCGCATTGAAGGCAATTCCGGCTCCCCGATCAAGGAAGGCGCTGACAACTTCGTCGAGCAACTCAAGCGGGTTGACCCGAATGCCTCTGGCAAGCCCTTGGCGCTGTACGGCGGCTGATTCGCTATTTCGCTGATTCGCAGACCGAAAAGAAAAGACCGCCGCGGCGGTCTTTTTTGTTGTCTGTGTGACGTGTTCAGTGGGCCGGCAGCGGAGAGGCGGCCGTGGTTTGTGGCAGCCGCAGTTTTTCGCGCAGCAACGGCATGGCTGCCTGGGCTGCCTGTTCGCCAGCCAGGATCGCTTCGTTGCGGGCCGTAAAGTCGCTGCCTTTCACGAAGGGCAACGACGGCGTGATGACCACGTCAGCCTGCGCCAGCTCGGTCTTGTTGATGCTCTGGCCCATGATGGCCGTTGTCTGCAGCAGCATGCTGGCCTGCCCGGATACCGACTGGTTGGACGGATCCGCCGAGATGTTCACCGCAATCACAAACGTTGCACCCATCTGCTTGACGTAGGTCACCGGCACCGGCGCCACCAGGCCGCCATCCACATACTGCCGCCCGCTGATCGTCACCGGCTGGAACACGCCCGGAATGCTGCACGATGCGCGCACCGCCTGGCCGGTATTGCCACGGCGGAACAGGATCGGCTTCCCGCTGGTGAGGTCCGTGGCGACAATGCCCAGCGGAATGCGCATCTGCTCGATGCTCTTATGTTTAACGAGGCGGTTGATGTAGTTCTCCAGCGCCTCGCCCTTGAGCCAGCCGCCAAAGCGCGTGCCGAAAGGCAGGGCCCAGTCGGCGATCATGGCCTCGTCCATCTTCAGCGCCATGCGGTTCATTTCCAGCCCCGACATCCCCGAGGCGTAGATCGCAGCCACCACGCTGCCTGCGCTCGTGCCGGTGATGTAGTCGATCTGGATGCCCTGTGCCTCCAGCATCTTGATCACGCCGATGTGTGCGAAGCCCCGCGCGGCGCCGCCTCCCAGCGCCAGACCAATGCGCACCGGCGGCGTGGCCGATTGCGACGATGGCGGCAACACGGCGGTGGGCGGCGTCACCGGTGTGTCAGTCTTGCCGGACGAAAAGCCCGTCACGGTACAGGCGGAGAGCAGGGAGGCGCCGGTGGCACCCAGAAAGAGGCGGCGTTGCATGAGAGTTTGGACGGTTCAGTGGCGCGCGCAGATGCACGCTGTAATCGGCCGCCATTGTGCCAAAGTTCGGCGGCAGGCCGGGCAGCCCCTGGGGGCACGGTTGCTATAATTTCGGTTTTGATGAAGGCCGCTCACGATCCATCACGGATTCCAACAAGCGGCCTTGTTCGTTCAGCCATTCCTATGACACAGCGCGTCCGCACTCGTTTCGCTCCCAGCCCCACTGGCTTTATCCACCTTGGCAACATCCGTTCGGCACTCTATCCGTGGGCCTTCGCTCGCAAGATGAAGGGCGATTTCATCCTGCGCATTGAAGATACCGATGTGGAGCGCTCCAGCCAGGAAGCGGTCGATGTGATCCTGGAAGCGATGGACTGGCTCAGCATGGACATCGACGAAGGCCCGTTCTACCAAATGCAGCGCATGGATCGCTATCGCGAGGTCATCGCACAGATGGTGGAAAAGGAACTCGTCTATCCGTGCTACATGAGCACCGAAGAACTCGACGCCCTGCGTGAAGCCCAACGCGAGCGCGGTGAAAAGCCCCGCTACGACGGCACCTGGCGCCCCGAGCCGGGCAAGGTCCTGCCGACGCCGCCGGCCGGCGTGCAGCCGGTGATGCGGTTCAAGAACCCCATCGGCGGCAGCGTCGTGTGGGACGACGCAGTCAAGGGCCGCATCGAAATCTCCAACGACGAGCTGGACGACCTCGTCATTGCGCGCCCCGACGGCACGCCCACGTACAACTTCTGCGTGGTCGTCGACGACATGGACATGCAGATCACCCACGTGATCCGCGGCGACGACCACGTCAACAACACCCCGCGCCAGATCAACATCCTGCGCGCGCTGGGCGGCACGCCCCCGGTCTATGCCCATCTGCCCACCGTGCTCAACGAGCAGGGCGAGAAGATGAGCAAGCGCCACGGTGCCATGAGCGTGACCGGCTACCGCGATGCCGGTTATCTGCCGGAAGCCATCGTCAACTATCTCGCCCGCCTGGGTTGGGCGCATGGCGATGCCGAAATTTTCTCGCGCGAACAGTTCATCGAATGGTTCGACCTGGAGCACCTGGGCAAATCGCCGGCGCAATACAACCCCGAAAAGCTCGCCTGGCTGAACAACCACTACATCAAGCAGGCCGACAACGCGCGGCTGGCGGGTCTGGTGAAGCCGTTCATTGAAGAACTGGGCGGCAAGGTCGATGGTGGCCCCGTGCTGGCCGATGTGATTGCGCTGGTGAAGGATCGCGCCAACACCCTGCGCGAAGTCGCCCAGACGGCGCTGCTGTTCTATCGCACCGATCTGACCGTCGAACCGGAACTCGCCGCGCAGCACCTCACCGACGACGTGCGTCCTGGCCTTGCGGCACTGGCCGAGAAGCTCGCCGCGCTGCCCGAGTGGAAACGCGAGGCCATCAGTGCGGCCTTCAAGGAAGTGCTGACCGCCCATGGCTGGAAGATGCCCAAGCTGGCGATGCCGGTACGCCTGCTGGTGGCTGGGCAACTGCAAACGCCGTCGATCGACGCCGTGCTGGAGCTGTTCGGTCGCGACGTCGTTCTGGCCCGTTTGGCAGCGTGATGCACGAGACGCAAAAAAATTTGCGAGAGGGTATTGCCAAGCGCTAATTACTTCCCCTATACTCTTGTTTTCGCTGCAACACGAAGCGAAACGAAGCAAGAAGCCAGCAGTAAGAAGTAGTTAGCGGTACTTGGGGCTATAGCTCAGCTGGGAGAGCGCTTGCATGGCATGCAAGAGGTCAGCGGTTCGATCCCGCTTAGCTCCACCAAAATGCCGGAAGATTTGATTCAAAAATAAATTTGAAAAGAAGCTTCCAAAACGCTAAAAGGTCTGTTAGTATAGCGGACTTCGCAGCGTAAGACAGAAAGCGTTGCAAAACAGTTTCTGTCCCCTTCGTCTAGAGGCCTAGGACATCACCCTTTCACGGTGAGTACAGGGGTTCGAATCCCCTAGGGGACGCCAAAACAAGAGCTTAACCAGAAGCTCACTAGCAAAGCCAGTCTCTAGCTGGCCGAGCAAACCGACAAGGAGTGGTAGTTCAGTCGGTTAGAATACCGGCCTGTCACGCCGGGGGTCGCGGGTTCGAGTCCCGTCCACTCCGCCAAATCAAAACCCGCTGCTTGCAGCGGGTTTTTTCTTTTGTATTTCCCGTTCAATTGTCATACCCACATTCCTTTAAACACGCATTCAACGTGGCGCGTGTGGTGTTGGAATGGAGAGGTTAATCCGGAAGGCGGCTGACGCGATTGAAATAGCTGACCAGCAGCGCGCCGGCCACCATCAAACTCAAACCATTGGCAGCCCAGAAACCTGCGGCGCCGCGCAACGTCACGGCTGCGTCGCCCAGGAGCCCGAAGCCCAAGACGTAGCCACCGCCCAAGCCCACGCCCCACAACGACAGCGCATAGATCACGGTGGGTATCAATGCGATCTTGTACGCGCGCAGAATGAACGCCGCCATCACCTGCAGCGCGTCAAACATCTGATAGAACGCGATGAAAGGCAGCAGCGGCACGGCGATGGCCATCACCGTCGCATCGCGCGTGTACAGGCCGACCAGCCCATGCCGCAGAAACAGCACCACCGCGCCGACGATGGCCGCGCAAATGACGGCCAGCTTGATGCCATTCAATGAGATCCGCCGTGCGGCCACGCGGTCGCGGGAGCCGATGGATTGCGCAGCCAGCGTCGATGTGGCAATCGACAGCGACAGCGGCACCATATAGGCCACCGCGCCAAGGTTTGCGGCGATCTGGTGGCCGGCCAGTACGACTGTGCCGAGGCGCGCAATGAAGATCGCCATGAGGGTGAATGACGTGATCTCGATCAGGTAGGTGAAGCCCATCGGCACGCCCAGGCGGATCAGCGCCCACAGCCGCGCCCGATTTGGCGGCGAGTAATGCGTGAAGATCGCAAACGGCGTGTAGGCGGGATTGCGTATCAAGATAGCGGCCGCCGCGATGAACGACACCCAGCTGATGATCATCGACGCGAGCGCACAGCCCGGGCCGCCCATGGCGGGCAACCCCATGCCGCCGTACAGAAACAGCGCGTTGAGCGGAAACTTGAGCACCAGCCCGGCCAGTTGCAGCACCGTCACCATGACCGGGCGGGACAGCGCGTTGTTCAGCGCCGAATAGATGCGGAATCCGAGCGCCGCTGGCAGCGCGAGCGCTTCATAGCGGAGATACGCGGTCGCCTTTTCGGTCAACTCCGGGGAGGCGTCCGCCAGACGTAGCAGCGGAGCGGGGAACCAGAGGATCAGCATGCCGATGGCGGCCAGCACCAATCCTAGCCAGATGGCCTGGCGCACTTCTTCGCCGATCTCGCCGTGCTTTTGCGCGCCGTAGAGTTGCCCGGCGATGGGTGAGAGCGCCTGCAGCACTCCCATCAGGCTGATGTACACCGTCACGTAGATCGAGCCGCCGAGCCCGATCGCGGCAAGATCGGCGGCCGAGGCGCGCCCGGCCATTGCCGTATCCAGAACGCCGAACGTGATGACGGCCAACTGGCCAATCAACACCGGCCAGGCCAGTGCGGTAATGCGGCGAACGTCGGCGAGGAACATTGACGGTTGGGCGCGTCGTTGTTATTGCCGCAACTTGCGCCGGCGTGTCGTGCTTGGGCTGGGCGGCGGATGTGTCGCGGCGGCGGCCTCGGTGAGGCGATACATGCGGAAATGTTCGTCGCGGTCAGCAGGGCGGCGGCCTTCCCAGATCAGACGCCATTCATAGTTCGAGATGCTGGATGGCGCGCCATAGTCGTATTGGTCGTGGCGCAGCAGGATGTCGCAGTTGTCTTCCGCGTTGCCGAAGCGGATGTGGCCGAAGTAGGCGAACGAGGCAAGCTGGGCATCGCCCATGCGGATCGGCTGCACGCATGTGTAGGTGCGCGGCAGCGCCAGAGCGGCAGACTGCGCTACGTCGCGGTACGTCTTGGCGTAGTTGATGGTGGGCAGCCACAGCGTCATCATCAACACCCACATCAGCGTGGTGCCGGCAGCGGAGATCACCACCGCGCGCCAGATAGCCTTGGGCGCCCGAGACGTGCGCCACACAACGATGAGCACCCACGCAGCCGTCACCAGCAGCGCGCAAGCCAAGGCTGTCCAGCTGAACTCAGGGCGATAACCCGGCACGATGCGGTACACGTTGCGCGCGAGTTGCGGCGGAAAGCCCGTCATCTTGGCGATCCATAGCAGCCACACTGTGCCACCGAGGATGGTAAAGGCCAGCAGCGCAAACCAATCGATGGCGCTGATCACGCCGCGCTGCAGCGTGGGCAGGGCAAACGTGGCCATCACGGCCATCGGTGGAATCAGCAGCAGGAAGCTATCGTCGCCGGGCGTCGGTTGCAGCAGCAGGAGCAGCAACTGCGGCGCCAGCACAGCCAGCGGCAGCACGATATGCGGGGCGGTGCGCATGCCGCTCCAGCTTCGCCATGCCCAGGCGGCCAGCGGCCAGACCGGCCACGCAAACAGCGGCAGGTTGCGCGCGATAAAGCCGAGCGAATGGCCGGTCGGGCCGGCGTACTGGTGGCGATCAAAACGCGCCCATTCGCGGATGTACGTGACTGCGTCTGTCGGATTCGTCGCTAGCAGATACGCCATGGCCGGCCACGACCAGCCAAGTATAAGCGACACCGGCAGTGCAATCGTCAGAAGCGGGCGCAATGGCAAAACGCGGGTGATCGGTGCGACCACCAACACGGCAATCGTGATGACCAGCGGCAGGATCGGCCCGCCGGCCAATGACAAACAGCCGATGCCGATACCGTAGAGGAGGCTGCCGCGCACGGGCTTGTCGAGGGCGCGAATCAAGCCGTACACGGCCACCGCGACGAAGCACAGCGCGCCGACCAGCGGCGTGGTTTCGTGCCCGCGCTGCGCCAAGCCTACGCAGGCCAGGAAGATCAGCAGTGCGCCATCGGCCAGTGTCCGGCCATAGTCACGCGTATTCGGTTGGCCGCCGAAGACGAACTCAAAGGGCTGGACTTCGGCGCGGCGGCCGAGCAGGTAGGCGCCGTACCAGATGCAGGCGCAGGTGATGAAGAAGAACAGGGCAGTGTCCAGGCGCGAAGCTTCGGAGGGCCCGAGCCATTGCCCGAACGCGCGGATGAACGCTCCGCCGATCCAGAACACCAATGGCCCCGACTGCACGACCGGGCGCCCGACGATGTTCGGCATCAGCCAATCCTGCGTGTTGCCGGTGGCAAGCGTCCACATCGCGCCGAAGCCTGCGGCGTCTTCGTTCTTCCACGGGTCGCGCGAGAACAGGCCTGACAGGCCGTAAATCACGCAGATGGCGAGCAGCAGCCAACGCGGCAGTTCGCGGGTGGCTGCGGCAGTCAGGCGGATACGCGAGACGCGGGTGGTGTTCATCGGGTGTCAGACCAAGCGAGCCTGGCCAGGGTTGCACGACAGCGTGCCGATCGTAAGAGGCCCGGGCGCCAATGCCCAGCCGGGTGCCAACAAACAAAAAAGGCAGCCGCAGCTGCCTTTTTCTGACCAGTGAGACGGGTCATGTAGTGAGCCGTCTCCGGCGCCGATATTACTTGGCAGCCTTGCCGACCTTGCTGCCGAACTTCTGGCGGAACTTCTCGACGCGACCGGCCGTATCCAGAACCTTTTGCTGGCCCGTGTAGAACGGGTGCGATTCGGACGAGACTTCGATCTTGGCCAGCGGATATTCCTTGCCGTCTAGCGTAATCGTTTCCTTGGTCTGGATGGTCGAGCGGGTGATGAACTTGAACTCGCTGGACATGTCCTGGAACACGACTTCGCGGTAATTCGGGTGAATGCCTTCTTTCATGATGGGCCCTGGGGTTGAGGTAGCCAATTCGGGGCGCGCTTCAGGTGCTCGGGTAATCAGAACACCGTGCGACCAGCCGTCGAATCACTTGCCGGGTGGAGAAACGGCGATTATGCCAGAGAAACAAGGGCTTGGGCAACGCGCTGCCGGCAAAATGCGCAAGGGTTGCCGCGCGAAAAGCAATCCATTCATCACTTGCTGTGGTGAAAATCCGACCCAAGCAGTTCCGCGTGCAACGTACGGCGCGCCGGGTCTTGCAGATAGAACGCCTGCAACAGCGCATACAGCGCCGGTAACGTTTCGAGCAGGGCGCCGGGTTCGACGAAAAACACCTCGGACGCTACCGCAAAGAACTCCGCCGGATGCTGCGCCCCGTATGGGTCGACCAGCGACAGGATGGGGTCCATCCCCCAGCGAGGCTCGGGAAGCTGGTCACATCGATCGGCAAAAGCGTCGTATTCCGCGTAGAGTGCGTCGACCCATGCTTCGCGATCAAGACTGCCATGCAGCTTCGATGAGAACGCGGGGATGCCGTCGGATTCGCCGTTGAGCATGTCTAGCTTGTGCGCAAATTCGTGGATCACCACGTTGTACGGCTGCGCTACGTGGGCGGCCAACGCGCCGCCGAGCTCGATGTCTTGCCACGACAGGATGACCGGGCCGTGCTCCCACGCCTCGCCGGCAGCTTCTTCGCGCACGTGGTGAACGACGCCGTCTTCGTCCATCACCTCTTTGCGGATGACGAACTCGCCCGGGTAGATGACCACGCCATGCCAGCCGCCGTACCACGCGATGCCGAGTTCCAGGATCGGCACGCTGGCCTGCACGGCAATTGCAACCACCATCTCATCGGTGAGCGGCAAGCCGTGCGCGGTGGTGAATTCCTTTTCGGCGATGAAGAGCGTGGCAATTTCACGCAGTCGCGCGAGATCGGCTTCGGGCCAATCCAACAGGAAGGGCAGGCCCGCCAGCGTGCGCGACCACAGTGCGTCGGAGATGGCGTAGCGCGCCAGGCGCCGCGACCGGGCGCGGCCGGAGAACCAGCGGAAGACGGACGAAAGCATGCGCCAAGTATATCGACGCGTGCTTGGGCTCTGACGTTGCGGTCAGGCGACGGACAGCAGCCGCGCGCCGCGTTGATTGGCCACGTAAACCGCTTCGGTGCGGCTACGGACCTTCAGGCGCCGATACAGCGTGCTGATATGCGCTTTGGCGGTGGCCTCGGAGATGTTCAGCATGCGGCTGATGGTCTTGACGGGGTGTCCGCGTGACAGCAGCACCAGAATCTCGTACTGGCGCGGCGTGATGCCGAGCAGCTTCGGGTCGGTTTGCGGGTCGCCTGCTAGCGCGGGGTTCGGCGCGCCGTCCAGGCGTGATTCGGGCAGCAGCGCGCTCGCCGGAATGTATTGGCCGCCCACCAGCACCAGTTCGAGCGAAGCCGCGATGACCTCGCCTGGCGAGTGCTTGAGCGTGTAGCCCGACAGACCCATTTGCATGAGTGTACGAATGATGTCGGGGGATTCGGATTCGGCCAGCACGACCACGTGGCGCGCGTGCGGCCGGTGCATGATCTCGCCGATGGCGGACAACTCGTCCAGATGCGGCAACGGCAGGCCAATCACAAGAAGACCAGCGTCGGCATTGGTTTCGATGGCATCGAACATGCCGTCGTCCGGCTCGACGACGGTGACGCCAGTGACGCCTTTGAGCGTCCGTAGCAGGTGCGCAATGCCCGTACGCACCAACGGATGGGCTTCGATCAAAACAGTGTTCATCGTTGTTCTCGACCTGTTACCGATCTTGCGAACATCCTTGTCGCCCGGACGATGAAGCTGGCCGGAGCAGACCCCCGTTCCGAATCATTCTAGTGGCGTATCAAGAAAATGACA
This sequence comes from uncultured Ralstonia sp., assembly GCA_966433195.1. GTDB lineage: Bacteria > Pseudomonadota > Gammaproteobacteria > Burkholderiales > Burkholderiaceae > Ralstonia. The sequence continues at coordinate 11,279 of CBJMVH010000070.1, read as the reverse complement.
GTTGCCACGGTCATGCCTCGGGACCCTTGCCGATACGCCCTAGCCACTGTAGGTCAGCGTGTGCCGGGACGCGTCATTCACTCGTGATGAAGCGGGATGACGCGATGGCGGCGGTTTTGTAGCGACATCTGTTTCAGCCGCGACACAAAAACGCGTGCCAGATTGAGTCAGCCCCTCTTCCGCGCGCGGAATATCCCGTAAAAACAAGGTGTTAATCAGCATGGCATGGATGTCGCTCTATGCCCGTGGGGAGGAGCGAGCCATGCCAACCATTGCGCAGTGCTGTGCTCGGCGTTGGCCGTTGCGGCGGACGGTCGATTGGACGGGAGTCGTTGCAAGGCTAGCGGCCTTGATGCCTGCGCTCGCAGGAGGTAGCGACTTCGCCATGCGGCGTGTCGCCATTCGAGGCGTATTCACCGATACGTTGCCGGTGAGAACCGCCGTCGGTCCTGATCCCACCCGCGCATTCGATCCATCCATCGGTTTCGACCCACCCTTGGTCGGGGCTGGCGAACAGAGTACGTCGCATGCGTGGCTTAACCATCCTCCGCCAAGGGGTATGTGCGCAACCCCCCCGGAAGTAGGGATGCAAGCTTTGGCGGCGCTGAACTGGGAGCATTGCGCACGCGGAATCGGGCGCCGGATGCACGTGCAGCGTGGACAGCGCTCTCGCTGCGCGCTTGCCGCATACAGATGTGGCGCCGGCGCAACGTAGGGCACGGTGTGGCGGTACTGCACCGCATGGTTTTGTGCTCCGTCCCCCGGCGGGCACTCTTTTCTAACGGAATCCAGGGAAGGAAGTTCGAGATGAAAACGACACAGGCTGCCTGTGCGGCAACGGGGCCACCCGCCGCCTGCTGAACCGCTGCATGCCGCGCGGTTGTGCCAAAAAAAACCGCGGAGCACAGCGCCAAGCTGTACCCCGCATGGGAGGGGAACTTCGCAATCAGGCCGTATGCAGCGGGTGTTCGGCGCGGATGCCGTGCTTTTGCATCAGCCGATACAGCGTCACGCGGGATACTGCCAACTCGCGCGCGGTCATGCCCATATGGAATCCATTGCGCGCGATGGCCGTGCGGATGGCGTCGGATTCGGCGCCTTCGCGCGCTTCCTCCAGCGTCTGGCCTGAGACGGACGCATAGCCTTCCAGGTGCAGATCGGCGGCGGAGATCTTGCGGTTGTCCGTCATCACCAGGGCGCGGCGTACGCGGTTGATCAGCTCGCGCACGTTGCCAGGCCAGGGGTAATGCATCATCGCGTGCAGTGCGCAGGGCGTGAAGCCGCGGATGCGGTGCGAGGCTTCATTGGCGTGCTGCGCGAGGATGTGCTCGGCCAAGAGCACGATATCGCTGCCGCGTTCACGCAGTGGCGGCACCGACAGCGTCAGCACGCATAGCCTGTGGAATAGGTCGGTACGGAATCCGCCGTGGTGCTGCGCGGCTTCCAGGTCCACATGGGTGGCGGAGATGATGCGGATATCCAGCGGAATCGCCTGGTGCCCGCCCAGCCGCGTGATGGTGCCTTGCTGCAGGAAGCGCAACAGGCTCACCTGGCTCTCCAGCGGCAGGTCGCCGATTTCATCCAGGAACAGCGTGCCGCCATTGGCGTGCTCCACCCAGCCGATATGGCGCTGATGGGCACCGGTGAACGCGCCTTTCTCATAGCCGAACAGTTCGGACTGGATCAGGTGCGGTGGAATCGCGCCGCAATTGATGGCGATGAACGGCCCGCCAGCTCGCGCCGAAGCTTCGTGAATGGCCTGTGCGGTCAATTCCTTGCCGGTACCGGACTCGCCGGCAATAAAGGCCGGGGCGCTGTTCTGTGCCACCTTGCGGATGGCGCGGAACAGGTTATGCATGGCTGGGCATTCGCCGAGCATGCGGGCGCTATTGGGTTTGGGCGTCGGCGTGGATTCTTGAGCCAACGCAGCCATGCCCCAGGCGTGGCGCAGCGAGTAGGCCGCTTCTTCCGTGCGCAGCGGCATCTGTACGTAGTCGACGCAGTAGTCGCGCACGAGTTGGCGCACGCGTTCGTGATTCAGCAAGTTGGGCGGCAGTGCGGCCACCCAGCCCACGTGCGGCACCTGCATGCAGCGCTCCAGCAGGTCCAGCTCGGAGGCGGAGAACCCGCTGCCGAAATCGATCAACCCCGCCTTGGGCACGCCATCACGGATCGCGCAGCCGAGCTCGCGCACCGACGTGACACGCCGTACGTGCCAGTCTGCGCCCAGAACCGTCTCGTCGATCTCCCCCATCCCCGCGCGTGACGCAACCACGACGGTTCGGCACGCACTTGTACATTCCAGCGACGTTTCGCGCATGGTTTTCCCCCGTTCGTTTTTCGTGGTCTTTCCCTGCTGCCCAGAAGGCTCAGCCCAGGCAGGTTTGCAGTATGGTTGCCGGGGTTCGCTTTTGCGATGAAGTTTAAGGACGAGGGCGGCAAACGCTTGCGGGCGGCGCACGTAATGCAAATGAACTAGCGAGTTTCACAACGGTGACGAAAAAATCGCTGCTCAATCCAGCCGTCGTCGAAGCAATAAAAAAGCGCACCACATTGGGTGCGCTTTTCGATACGTGGGGAAATTGCAGGAAGCGGTTTAGCCGCCACGTTTCATCATGTCGAAGAACTCGGCGTTGTTCTTGGTCGACTTGAGCTTGTCGAGCAGGAATTCCATCGCCTCGACTTCATCCATGTCGTGGATGAACTTGCGCAGGATCCACACCTTTTGCAGGATGTCCGGCTTGATCAGCAGTTCTTCGCGGCGCGTGCCCGACTTGTTCAAGTTGATGGCCGGGTAGACGCGCTTCTCGGCCAAGCGGCGCTCCAGGTGCACTTCCATGTTGCCGGTGCCCTTGAACTCTTCGTAGATCACGTCGTCCATGCGGCTGCCGGTCTCGATGAGCGCCGTACCGATGATCGTGAGCGAGCCGCCTTCTTCCAGGTTACGCGCGGCACCGAAGAAACGCTTCGGGCGCTGCAGCGCATTGGCATCCACACCACCGGTCAGCACCTTGCCTGAGGTTGGCACCACGGTGTTGTACGCGCGGGCCAGACGCGTGATCGAGTCCAGCACGATCACCACGTCCTTCTTCAACTCGACCAGGCGCTTGGCCTTTTCGATGACCATCTCGGCCACCTGCACGTGGCGCACGGCCGGCTCATCAAACGTGGAAGCCACCACTTCGCCGCGCACGGTGCGCTGCATTTCGGTCACTTCTTCCGGGCGTTCGTCGATCAGCAGCACGAACAGCTCGGCTTCCGGATGGTTGGTCGTGATGGCGTGCGCAATGTGCTGCAGCATCACGGTCTTGCCCGACTTTGGCGATGCGACCAGCAGCGCGCGCTGGCCGCGGCCGATCGGGGCAATCATGTCGATGATGCGGCCGGTGATGTTCTCTTCGGCCTTGATGTCGCGTTCGAGCGTGAGCGGCTTGTTCGGATGCAGCGGCGTCAGGTTCTCGAACATGATGCGGTTCTTGACCGCTTCCGGCGGCTGGCCGTTGACCTTGTCGACCTTCACCAGTGCGAAGTAGCGCTCGCCGTCCTTGGGCGTGCGGACTTCGCCTTCAATCGTGTCGCCGGTGTGCAGGTTGAAGCGGCGGATCTGCGACGGGCTGATGTAGATGTCATCCGTGCTGGCCAGATACGACGTCTCGGGCGAGCGCAGAAAACCGAAGCCGTCGGGCAGCACTTCGAGCGTGCCGTCACCGAAAATCGTTTCCCCCTGTTTCGCCTTCTTTTTCAGGATGGCAAACATCAACTCTTGTTTGCGCATGCGCTGCGCGTTGTCGATCTCCAGCTGCCCCGCCATTTCCAGCAATTGGGACACATGCAAGGATTTCAGTTCTGTCAGATGCATAGACGAAAGGATGGGAATGGCCCGAACGGGCAGCGAAACAAGAAACGGGGGAGGGGGGAAAGGTCGAGCGAACGCTCGGAGAAACAGATTGGCTGCAATCTTAGCACAACGCTGACGGGCTTCCAGGCGGAAGTGCGCCAGCGTCTGTGCGGGTAGCGCGACGGATCGCGCGCTACGCGAAAATACGCCTTACAGGTGGCTGTCCAGGAATGCGGTCAGTTGCGACTTGGACAGTGCGCCAACCTTTTGCGCAGCCACGGCGCCGTTCTTGAACAGAATCAGCGTCGGGATGCCGCGGATACCGAACTTGGCCGGCACGCCCTGGTTTTCATCGACGTTGATCTTAGCGATCTGCACTTTCTCGCCGTAGTCCTTGGAGACTTCGTCCAGGATCGGGGCGATCATCTTGCAGGGGCCGCACCACTCAGCCCAGAAATCGACGAGCACGGGTTTGTCGGACTTGAGCACGTCGGCCTCGAAGGACGCGTCGCTCACATACTTGATCTGTTCGCTCATGGCGGGAACCTCTGTTATTTCGTAAAAGCTGGCGACGTGCGCCGAACCCATACATTACACGATTACGCGAACCGGCGTGTATTGGGGCCACTGTCAGTGCGGGTGCTGCTGATATAGTACCGGCGCCCCCTTTTTCAACTGTTGATTGTCGCTATCAGGCTGATAGCGATGGCCGCAGTTGGTCGTCACCTGTTCTCGCTGCATGCAGACGCTTGCTTTCGCGCCCGGCCCAGCATTTCTCTCTCGTGCTGCCGATGCGGCGTGGCGCTTTCTCGACGCGCATCCGCAATCCTCTGGCGCCGCCACCGTTGTTGTGCCGACTGCCGCGCAAATCCCTGGCGTGCGCAGCGCGTTGCATGCCAGTGCGCAGGCTGCGGGCACGCCACGTTTGCTGCCGCGCATTGTGACACTCGGGCACTGGTTGCTGGATTTGCCGCCTGAGCCCGACGTGCCCGCAGCCCGCACCGCGCTGTCGCGATTACTGGCCGTGCAGCAGGCGCTCAAGACGCAAGCGTGGCTTCGCGAAGCACTGGGTGCGCAGGATGATGCGGCGCTGTGGGGCGTGGCGCAGGTGCTGGTGACGGTGTCTGACGAGTTGTCGCAGCGGTGGCTGACGCTCGACGCGGCAGATAGCGATGCTGAAGGGCGGCAGGATGAACTGGAAGGCGCGCTTGCCGAGGCGCTGGAGCGCACGTATGCACAGTTGTCGGAGCGCTTTCTGGGTACCGAGTCACGCATCGTGCTCACGTTCTGGCGCTTGCTTTCGAGTGCGGCAGACCCGATTCCGGTGCGATTGCGTGCGGTGCTGTTTTTTGGGGACGCGCGGCGCGCGCCGGTGGTGTGGACCCACCCAACCGACCTGGAAGCGGTCGATATTGCTTTTCTCCACCTCGCCCCCCCCCCCGTGCCCGTGCTGAGCATTGGCTACGACTGGAACGCGGCGCAGACGGCGTCTGCGCAGACGGCTACGCATGCGGATTTCCGCAACCTGCTGCTCCATGCGTGGCCCGAGTGCGCGACACCTGCACAGGCCGCGGACGACGATTCGGACCGCCAGATCCCTGCCCCCGTCCTCCGCGTTGCCGGGGCGGCGCGCTTTGAGGACGAAGCCGCTTTTGCCGCCCATACGCTGGTCGATTGGCTGAACGCGGGGCGTCGCTCCTTGGCGCTGGTGGCGCAGGACCGTATCGTCGCCCGACGGGTGCGTGCGCTGCTGGCGCGCGTCAATGTGCCGGTGCGTGATGAGACCGGTTGGAAGCTCTCCACCACGCGCGCCGCCGCCGCGCTGATGCGCTGGGTCGATGTCGTGCAGGGCGATGGCGATACCGCCGCGCTGCTCGACCTCATCAAGAGCCCGTTCTGCCTGCGCGATGCCGAAGCCGGCGCGAGTGGTAGTACTTCGTCGCCCGCGTGGGTCACGGAGCTGGAGCGTCGTGTGCGCCGGCATAACGTCATCGGTGGGTGGGGACGCTTGCGGCGCTTGGTGGCAGATCGCCCGAGTGATGATGCGGAAGGCGAGCCGCAAGTCAGTCGCCTTGCCGATCGGCTTGGGTTGCTGGCCGACGAGGCTGCGCTGTGGCGCCGTGCTGGCAATGCCACGCTCGACACGTGGATGACGTTGCTGACCGGCACGCTCGACCGGTTGCATATGCGCACTGGGCTGCAGAACGATGATGCCGGCCGCCAATTGCTCGATTGGATCGACCGTTTGCGAACGTCGGTGCATGGCAGCGCCGACGCAGGGGCGCGCTTCTCGCTGGTCGAATGGCGGGCGCTGCTGTCGATGCTGCTGGAATCCGCCGTCTTCAGCGAGCCCACGCCGCCGGCGGACCGGCGCGTCGTCATCCTGCCGCTCAATGGCGCGCGCATGCGGCGCTTTGATGGCGTGGTGGTGGTGGGGTGCGATGACGCGCAATTGCCGTCCGCGCAACCTGAGTGGCTGTTCTTTTCCAACGACGTGCGCCGCGAACTGGGCTTGCCCGACCGCGCCCAGCGTTTCGCCCAGCAGGCACGCGACTTGGCCGAGGTGCTGCTCAATCAGCCGGAGGTCATGCTGAGTTGGCAGCGCCATGGTGGCCGCGGTGAGCCTAATCGTCTGTCTGGCTGGCTTGAGCGCTTGCAGCGCCGTCTGGCCGTGCGCGGCGTGCGCATCGATTCGCCTGTCGTGTTGCCAAGTCTGCAGACGACGAGTCAGCCGACCGACATGCCCGCACCGGCAGCACCGGCGCTGGTGCCCGGCACGCTCAGCGCTGCTGCCTACAACAGCCTGCGCCGCTGCCCATATCAGTTCTTTGTCGGCCGCATGCTGCGGCTGGGTGAGCTTGAGGAAGTGTCCGACGAGCTGGAAAAGCGCGACATCGGCGAGATCCTGCACGCGATCCTGCATCGCTTTCACCGGCAGTTGCTGGAGACGCCGATGCATGACGCAGCGGATCGCCGAGCGCTGTTGCAGACCATCACGGATGAGCTGTTCGGCCGGCTGCTGGCGGAGGACGGCAACGCGCTGCGCTTTTATCGACGCTGGCTGAGCGTGATGCCATCGTACCTGGCATGGCAGGCCGCGCGCGAGGCCGAAGGGTGGCACTTCGATGCGGGCGAGGTGGAGGTGGATACGTCCATCACCCTGCCGGACGAACGCCCACTGCGCTTGCGCGGCCGGATCGACCGCATTGATGTGCACCAGGAACACGGCGTGGCGGTGCTGGACTACAAGACGCAATCGCCGATGGTGCTCGTGCGTCGCGCCAAGACGCCATTCGAGGATTGCCAGTTGCCGTTCTATGGCGTGCTGGATGCGCGCGCGGACCGGGGCGGTTGGGTCTCGCTCGACGGTGAAGCCCGTGGCGACAAACGCGATGTCGAGCTGCCGGATTTCACGCAGGTGGTCGACTGGTTGATTGAACAGATGCAGAAAGACATGACGGCCCTGGCGGCCGGGGCGCCGCTGCCGGCCTTTGGGGATGAATCGGCTTGCCGCTATTGCGCCGCGCGCGGCCTGTGCCGCAAGGGGTATTGGACCCATGGCGCCCCACGTGAGCCGGAGGGCCAGGCATGAGCGACCACGCTTACGAACGCGACGGCGTAGCGGTTTCGCCCGAAGAATTTTCGCGTGCCGCGTGTGATCCGCAGCGTTCCGTCGTGGTGGAGGCGTGCGCGGGCAGCGGCAAGACGTGGCTACTGGTCACGCGCATGCTGCGCTTGCTGCTGGCGGGTGCGGCGCCGGGCGACATTCTGGCCATTACGTTCACACGCAAGGCCGCCGAAGAGATGCGTCAGCGCTTGCTGGACATCCTCGCGCAACTGGCGAGTGCAGATGATGATGGCGTGGTGCGCGAACTGATTGCGCGCACGGTCGACGAGGGCGATGCGCCCGCGCTCGTCGACACCGCGCGCGGGTTGTATGCGCGCGTGTTGGAATCGCCGCAGCGCATGGCGATTGATACGTTCCATGGTTGGTTTGGGTCATTGCTGCGCGGGGCGCCGTTGTCTTCGGGCGTGCAGCAAGGCGCGTCGTTGCGTGAGGATGCCGGTCGGCTGCGACGTGAGGCGTGGGCACCGTTCTGGCGCGGCCTGCTGGCCGAAGATCACACTGAATTGCGCGTTGCATATGAAGCGCTGGCGGACCTGGTCGGCGACTTTCAGGCTGGTCGGTTGCTCGATGCGATGTTTCACCAGCGCAGCGACTGGTGGGCCTACAAGGCGCAGGCGGGCGACCGCCCGTTGGATGCACTCGACGCATTGCTGGGCGACGACGCCACGGTCGATCCGCTGATCGAAGCACTGCAGGATGCCGTGCTGCTCGCCGACATGCTGCGCCTGTCTGGTTGGCTCGGTCAGGGTGGTGCGGCCGAGGGCAAGCGCGCGGTGACCATCGAATCGGCGGTGACGGCGGCGCGCGGCATCGATGTGTCCGACGAGGCGGCGCGCGCGCAGGCATTCGATGCGCTGTTCGCCGCGTTCCACACACAGGCTGGCAAGGCGCGCTCATGCAAGCCGACCAAGGCGCTCATCAAGGCCATCGGCGATGATCACGCGCAAACGCTGGTGACCCTGCACGCCACGCTGTGCGAAGCGTTGACCACCCTTCAGGCGCGCCGCCAGGAGGCGCACGTGCGCGCAGTCAACGCCGCATTGTTTGCGCTGGGCGATGCGCTGATTGATCGCTACCAAGCCTACAAGCGCCAGGCGCGTGCCATGGATTTCACCGATCTCGAATGGGAAGCCGCACGCCTGATGCAGCAGGAAGACACTGCCGCCTACCTGCAGGTCCGGCTCGACGCGCGCTACAAGCACCTGCTGCTCGACGAGTTTCAGGATACGAACCCGATGCAGTGGCGCATCCTGCAAGGTTGGCTGGCGGGTTATGCCGGCACCGGCACGCAGCCGAGCGTGTTCCTGGTGGGGGATCCCAAGCAGTCCATCTATCGTTTCCGCCGTGCAGATGCGCGCTTGTTTGACGCCGCCCGCGACATGCTCGTCGCCGAGTTTGGTGCCACCGTGCTGCGTACCAACCGTACGCGCCGCAATGCGCCGGCCGTGCTGGAGTGGGTCAATGCCGTCTTCCTGCAAGCCCGTGCGTGTGGTGACTACCCAATCTACGCTGAGCAAAGTACCGCCGTCGACGCCCCCATCGGGCAAGCGTTGCTGTTACCGCTGGTGCCGGTGCCCGAGGCCGCGCAAGTCGATGAAACGGCCCCGCGCGACACGCTGACCGAGCCGCGCGAGGAGACTGTCGACACGCAGCGCTACGACGAGGGCCGCCAGGTCGCCGCGTGCCTGCGCGCATTGCACGCGAACGAACCCGTCGGCGAGGGTGGTGTGGAACGCCCCGCGCGCTGGAGCGACTTCCAGTTGCTCGTTCGCCGCAAGCGCTACCTTGCAGACTACGAGCGTGCCTTGCGTGACGCCGGCGTGCCTTACATCAGTCCACGTCGGGGCGGCCTGCTTGCCACACTTGAGGCGCTTGACCTGTGCGCGTTGCTCGATTTCCTGATGACGCCGCAGGCGGACCTGTCGCTTGCGCACGTGCTGCGCAGTCCGGTGTTCGCCGTCACGGATGAGGACCTGATCGCCATTGCACGGGCCGGCGACAGTACGTTTGCACCAACGTGGTGGGAGCGCTTGGTCGCGCTGTCAGCGCAGGCAGATACCGTGCCGGCTTTGCGCCATGCCCATCGCTTGCTTGCGCGCTGGCTGGCGGTCGCCCCCACGTTGCCGGTGCATGATCTGCTTGATCACATCGTCTACACCGGCGAACTGAAGCGCCGCTACGCTGAGCGCGCGCCAGCCACCAATCGTGACCAGGTGCTTGCCAATCTCGATGCATTCCTCAAGCTCGCGCTCGACCTGGATGGCGGCCGCTACCCGAGCCTGCCGAAGTTCATGGCCGAGCTGCGTGCCATTCGCCAGGGCGACGAGGACGAAAGCCCTGACGAAGGCACGCAAGGCGATGCGGAAGTACCAGACGCCATCGACGCCGAAGTCGCCAGCGAAGGCCTGGATGCGGTGCAGATCCTGACCGTGCACGCGTCGAAGGGGTTGGAGGCGCCGTTTGTGGCGTTGCTCGACACCCATCACAGCGACACCTGTGCAGATAGTGCGGGCATCCTGATCGATTGGCCCCCTGGCGCTGACGCGCCCACGCACTTCTCCGCCTTTGGCAAGACCGCCGAGCGAGGCCGCGCGCGCGACCCGCTGTTCGCGCAGGAAAACGCGCTGGCCGAGCGTGAGAACTGGAACCTGCTCTACGTGGCGATGACGCGTGCCCGGCAGGCGCTGATTGTCTCTGGCGTGGCCAACAAGCGCGACGCCAAGGCAGCGCAATCGGTGGACGAGGGCGACGTGCCCGACGTGGATGGCGCTGCAAGCTGGTACACGCTCCTGGCAACGGCGGGCGTTGCGTCCCCCGCGCCGATGCTGGACGACGCGGAGCCTCTAGACGCCGTGATTGCCGAGCGTGAGACCGTTTCGTACCACGACTTCCGCGCGCCGCTAACGGTCACGGTACGCGTCGGCGCAGCGAGTGCACAAGCTGAAGGCACCGATATCGTGTTTGACCAAGGTGCCGTCGCCCAGGGCGAACTGCTGCATGCCGTGCTCGAACGCCTGACGCGCCACGGCTTGCCCAAGCAGGCGCCAGACGCCGACACCATCACACGTTGGTTCGGGGCCACGGGCACCACGCAAACCGAAGCCACTCGCGCCGCGGAAGCCGTGCGCCGCATGCTTGCGGCCGATGCGTTGGCGCATGTGTTTGACCCCGCGCATTTCGACGCTGCCCACAACGAGGTCGAACTGTTCAGCCCGGATGGCGCGCTCCTGCGTATCGATCGTCTGATCGAGCGGGGCAACGAAGTCCTCGTCGTGGATTACAAGCTGCGCCTGTTGCCCGTCGAGCGCGCCGCCTATGCAGAGCAGTTGCGTGGCTATGTTGCCGCCGTTACGCCGATGTACCCGGGGCGTGCCGTTCGTGCGGGCGTGGCAACCGCACAAGGCGAATGGATCGATCTGGACGCATTGCCCAAGCCGGCGCAGCCATCACATGACGACAGCCAAGGCGCGCTGTTCTGACGCGGGGAGACCAACAGAAAACGGGAAAGGGTGATGCGGAGGGAAAAGAGAAGGGGGACGAGCCTGACCCTCGGCACTGGCAGGAAACGGCTGTGGCTGCTTCGTTCCCGACCTGACCAGGTTGACCGCGCCACCATGCGAGGAGGCCCGTCCGACCGCCATTGTAACCGACTCGAACGTCCTCACTTGAATATCCTTGCAATTCGCTCGGCACGCATGACGTTTGACCCCTCGTCGAGCGCGTCGGAAACCCACCTCGCTTTGCTACAATCCGCCGCATGAGTTATCAAGTGCTCGCCCGCAAGTGGCGCCCTCGCGATTTCACCACGCTGGT
>CBJMVH010000069.1:0-23866 GCA_966433195.1 uncultured Ralstonia sp. | reverse complement strand
TGTCGCAAGGAGGGGAAGGGGAAAACTCGCTTCGCTCAAACAGTTCCCCTTCCTTGTTCCTCCTTGCAACAGAAATTCAAGGCGCCATCAAGGGCAAGGTACGGCCACACCATCGCAGCGCAAACGCAGTAGTGGGTACGCAGCAAGACGCAAAGCGAAGCGAGCAGGAGCCGTAGATCGCGAGCGAAGCGAAGCAGCACACAGCAACACACAAGAGCCTGACGGGTCATGCACACCAACGGTTTGGCCGTTGACGTTCCTGCCCTAGATGGCGCGTTGAATTTGTGTAAGCGGGCGGAAAAAAGAACGGGAACTGTCTGAGCGCAGCGAGTTTTCCCGTTCTCCGCCCGGTTACACAAATTCAAGGAGGGGGTCGCCATCTCGGGCGCGCCTTTCTTTGCTTACTTTCTTTGGCAAGACAAAGAAAGTGACTCAGCCCCGGCAGGGGATGAAACAAGGGATGCACCACAAGTGCAAAAACAACAGCACCAGGAGACGCACCAAACCATGATCACCAAACTCCTAATCGCCAACCGAGGCGAAATCGCCTGCCGAGTCGCCGCCACCTGCCGCAAGCTGGGCATCCGCACGGTGGCCGTCTATTCCGACGCCGATGCCAACGCCCGCCACGTCGCCGCCTGCGACGAAGCCATCCACATCGGCGAACCCGCCGCCCGCGACAGCTACCTGCGCGCAGACCGCATCCTCGAAGCCGCACGCGCCACCGGCGCCCAAGCGATCCACCCCGGCTACGGCTTCCTCTCAGAAAACGAAACCTTCGCCAAGGCCTGCGCAGAAGCCGGCATCATCTTCGTCGGCCCGCCGGCCTCGGCCATCGAAGCCATGGGCAGCAAGAGCGCAGCCAAGGCGTTGATGGAAAAAGCCGGCGTACCACTCGTCCCCGGCTACCACGGCGACAACCAGGACGCAGCCTTCCTACGCACGCAGGCCGACCGCATCGGCTACCCCGTGCTCATCAAAGCCAGCGCCGGCGGCGGCGGCAAGGGCATGCGCGTGGTCGAATCGGGCGACGCGTTCGAGGCCGCGCTGGCGTCCGTCAAGCGCGAAGCCTCGTCCAGCTTTGGCGATGACCGCGTGCTGATCGAGAAATACCTCACGCGCCCGCGCCATATCGAAATCCAGGTCTTCGCCGACAGCTTTGGCGATGCCGTCTACCTGTTCGAGCGCGACTGCTCCGTGCAGCGCCGCCACCAGAAGGTGCTGGAAGAAGCCCCCGCCCCCGGCATGACGCTGGACCGACGCCGCGCCATGGGCGAGGCCGCCGTGGCCGCCGCGCGCGCGGTCGGTTACGTGGGCGCGGGCACGGTGGAATTCATCGTCGATGAAGACGGCACGTTCTACTTCATGGAGATGAACACGCGCCTGCAGGTCGAGCACCCCGTCACCGAAATGATCACGGGTGAAGACCTCGTTGAATGGCAATTGCGCGTGGCCTCCGGTGAACCGCTGCCGCGCTCGCAAGACGAGCTGCACATCCACGGCCATGCATTGGAAGCGCGTATCTACGCAGAGAACCCCGACCGTGATTTCCTCCCCTCCATCGGTACGCTGAAGGTGCTGCGTACGCCGGCGGCGGTGGAGTTCACCGTCGGCGCGCAAGCCAATGGCGAACCGGCCGCCGTTCGCATCGACGCCGGTGTGCGCGAGGGCGACGCCATCAGCCCCTACTACGACCCGATGATCGCCAAGCTGATCGTCTGGGGCCGTGACCGCGAGGAAGCACTCGCGCGCATGCTGCAGGCGCTGGGCAGCTTCCACCTGGTGGGGCTGTCGTCCAACGTGGCGTTCCTGCGTCGCTTGGTGGCATCCAAGCCGTTTGCGATGGCCGACCTCGATACGGGCCTCATCGCGCGCAACCACGACACGCTGTTCCCGGCTGCCCCGGAAGTACCGCAAGACGCCATCGCCCTTGCCGTGGCGGCGCTGCTGGCACGCGAGGCGCGCAGCCTCCGCACCGACACGCGCGATCCGCATTCACCATGGGCACGCGGCAGCGGCTGGCGCCTCAATGGCGCGGCCGAACGCACGCTGCGTTTCACGCATGGCGAGCAGTCCATCGACGCCACCCTCGTCTATGGTCGTGACGGCTCGCGCCTGAAAACCAACGGCGCCGAAGCCCCCTTCACCACGCAACGCCATGGCGAGACCTTCACCGTCGCGCTCGGCTCGCACAAGGCCACCGGGCAGGTGCATGCCGATGGCGATACGTTCCACGTCTTCACCGGCGGCGCGCACTGGACGCTGGAGCGCCACGACCCGCTCGCCCACGCGGGCGAGGCCGACGACGAAGGCGGCAAGCTGACCGCACCGATGCCCGGCAAGGTCATCGCCGTGCTCGCCGCGCCCGGGCAGACCGTCACCAAGGGCGCGCCGCTGGTCGTCATGGAAGCCATGAAGATGGAACACACACTCACCGCGCCGGCCGACGGCGTAGTCGAATCCGTGCTGTATGGCGTGGGCGATCAGGTGACGGAGGGTGTGCAGCTGCTGGCGTTCAAGCCGGCGGAGTGACGCGAATGTGGGCTGCCGCGTGCCTTGGCAGCCCCTGCTACACTGCTTGACGTATACGTCAACCAAGAACCAGAAGTCGCCTCACATGCACATCCAGATCTACACGCCCGACGGCAAGCCCCAACCCTGGGTCGATGGTTTTGCGCAGGCGCTGCCGGAAGCGCGGCTGTCGGTGTGGGAACAAGGCGCGGCGCAGGACGCCGACTACGCCGTGGTCTGGCAGCCGCCCGCAGACATGCTGCGCGGGCGCAAGGATTTGCGCGCGGTGTTCAACCTGGGCGCCGGTGTCGATGCCATCCTGGGTCTGCGCGCGCAATCGCCCGATGCGATCCCTGAAGGCCTGCCAATCGTGCGCCTGGACGACGCCGGCATGGCCGCGCAGATGGGCGAGTACGTCACGCATGCCGTGCTGCGTTTCTTCCGTCGGCTTGACGAATACGAGCGCCAGCAGCAGGCCAAGATGTGGCGCTTCCTGAAACCGTTCAAGCGTGAGGACTTCGTTGTCGGCGTGCTGGGCCTCGGTGTACTTGGCACGCATATCGCCAAGACGCTGGCGGGCTTCGGCTTTCCAGTGCGCGGCTGGAGCCGTTCGGCGAAGGACATCGAAGGCATTGATTGCCGTGTTGGTGCCGATGCCCTGCCCGGCTTCCTCTCCGGCACGCGCGTGCTGGTGAACGTGCTGCCGCTCACCGCCGACACCGAGAACGTGATCGACGCCAAGCTGCTCGCGCAGCTCACGCCGGGCGCGTTCCTCATCAACGTGGCGCGCGGCAAGCACGTGGTGGAAGACGACCTGCTGGCTGCCGTGCGCAGCGGGCACATTGCCGGCGCGGCGCTCGACGTGTTCCGCAAGGAGCCGCTGCCCGCCGATCACCCTTTCTGGACCGAACCGCGCATCCACATCACGCCGCACATTTCGGCGCTGACGCTGCGCGAAGTGAGCATTGCCCAGATCGCGCGCAAGATCCGCGCGCTGGAAGCCGGCGAACCGATCGTCGGCATTGTCGATCTGCAACGAGGTTATTGAGATGAGCTACCCGCATTTCGTGAAGGTGGTCGAAGTCGGCCCGCGCGACGGTCTGCAGAACGAGAAGTCGCCCGTGTCCACCGACACCAAGGTCGAGCTGGTGAACCGCCTGTCCGACGCCGGTTTCGTCAACGTGGAAGCCGCGTCGTTCGTGTCGCCCAAGTGGGTGCCGCAGATGGCCGATGGCGCCGACGTGATGGCGCGCATCCAGCGCCGACCGGGCACGCTGTATTCGGTCCTCACGCCCAACATGAAGGGCTTCGAGGGCGCGGCTGCGGCGGGCGCCGATGAAGTGGTGATCTTCAGCGCGGCCAGCGAAGCGTTCTCGCAGAAGAACATCAACTGCTCGATTGCCGAATCGATCGAACGCTTTGTGCCGGTGGCCAAGGCCGCCAAGGACGCAGGCATTCGTGTGCGCGGGTCGATCTCGTGCTCGCTGGGCTGCCCGTATCAGGGCGAGGTGCCGGTGTCTGCCGTCGTCGACGTGATCAAGCGCATGGCGGACCTCGGCTGCGATGAGATCGACATTGCCGACACCATCGGCGTGGGCACCGCCGGCCGCGTGAAGACCGTGATGGAAGCCGCTGCGGCAGCCTTCCCGATCGACCGCCTCTCGGGCCACTTCCACGACACGTATGGGCAGGCGCTGGCGAACATCCTCGCCAGCCTGGAAGTCGGCATCAACATCTTCCACGCGTCGGTGGCGGGGCTGGGCGGTTGCCCGTATGCCAAGGGCGCGACCGGTAATGTGGCAACCGAAGACGTGCTGTACCTGCTGCACGGCCTCGGCATCCGCACGGGCATTGATCTAGACAAGGTGGTGCTGGCGGGTGACTTCATCTCGCAAGCCATCGGCCGACCGACCGCCTCGCGCGCGGGCCGGGCCCTGCTGCTCAAACTGCAGGACCAGATCGCCCAGGCCTGCATCTGAACCCTCATCAAGAACAACGACGATGACCGCGACCGACACGAACGCCCCCCTGCCTGAATCCGCCCAGCGCGTAGCCGACCACCTGCGCACGCTCGGCTACGAGAAAGCCATCGTGATGCTGCCGGCCACCGGCAAGACCTCCGCCGAAGCGGCCGCCGGCCTCGGCTGCTCGGTGGCGGAGATCGCCAAGTCGATCATCTTCCGCCGCGCCGAAGACGACGCGCCGGTGCTGGTGATCGCCAGCGGCACCAATCGTGTCGACGAGGCAAAGGTTTCCGCGCATGTCGGGGCACTGGCCAAGGCCGATGCCAAGTTCGTGCGCGAGAAGACCGGCTACGCCATCGGCGGCGTGTGCCCTGTGGGCCATGCAGTGAAGCCCGTCATGCTGCTCGACCGTGATCTGTTCCAGTACGACAGCGTATGGGCCGCCGCCGGCCATCCGCATGCGGTGTTCAACCTCACGCCCGCCGAACTCGAAGCCATGACTGGCGCGCCTGTGGCCGACATCGCGCTGCGTGACTGACCGCCCGCTCATGGACGCCTGCACCCGCGCCCAACTCAAGCTCGCACTCGGCAAGCTGCGCAACAGCCGCCAGCAAGCCGAGCGCGCACAGCCTGTCGCGTCGCCCTGCATCAACGTGTGCAAGATGAACGACGCGCGTGGCCTGTGCATCGGCTGCATGCGCACCATCGACGAAATTGCCGCGTGGTCGACCATGAACGACGCGGTTCGCCTGGCCGTGTGGAAAACCTTGCCCGAACGCGCGTGCGCCTGGCTCAGCGACACGCCCTGCGCCTAACCGCTCCCCCAACATGGCCGAACACGACATCGTCCCCCTCCCAGAGTCGATGCGCGTGTTCGAGCGCGGTTGGCTGTCGTCCAACAACATCCTCTTCTTCGATGACGATGCGCACGGCGGTTGCGCGCTGGTCGATTCCGGCTACCTCACGCACGCGCCGCAAACCGTCGCACTCGTACAGCACGCGCTGCAAGGCAGGCCGCTGCGCCGTCTGCTGAACACGCATCTGCATTCCGACCACTGCGGCGGCAACGCAGCGCTGCAGGCGCTGTATGGTTGCCACACCCGCGTGCCCGCCGCGCAAGTCGACGATGTGCGCCGCTGGGATATGGATGCCCTCAGCTACGCGCCCACCGGCCAGCAGTGCGCGCGCTTCACGCTGCCCGACCACGATGCCGGCCTCGCAGACGGCATGACCTTGCGGCTGGGCGGCTTCGACTGGCAGGTCATCAGTGCGCCGGGGCACGACCCGCATGCCGTCATCCTCTTCAGCCCGGACACGCGCGTACTCATTTCCGCCGATGCGCTGTGGGAGCGCGGCTTTGGCGTGATCTTTCCGGAGCTTGAGGGCGAGAGTGGCTTTGCGGAACAGCAGGCGATACTCGAGCGCATCGCGCAACTCAACGCGCGGCTGGTGATACCGGGACATGGCCGGCCGTTCACCGCGGTCAACGCGGCCATTGATGCGTCGTACAGTCGGCTGGCCTATCTGCGTGTGGATGCGGAGCGCAATGCGCTGCATGCCATCCGCGTGCTGGTGAAGTTCAAGCTGCTGGAGCAGCAAGCCCTCACCCATGACGCCCTGGCCGCGTGGTTCACGCAGACGACGCTCATGCCGCGTTTGCAGGCGCGGTTCTTTCCCAACGCGACATTGGTTGGGATGCTTGATGCGGCCATCACCGCGCTCGTAAAGGCAGGGGCCGCGACGGTCGAGCACGGACAGATTCGCAACCGGGATTGATGCGGCGGCAGCTAGGCGCTCACTGCGGCGGCAGATTCATTGCTTGATCCGAGCCATCCCATCGCACAACCTTGCTGAACCCCTCGCCCATGGAGGGCGGCTCGAACAGTGCCGCAACGCTTCTGACGCTGGCTTCCGGCACCTGCTTATCAGGCGCCCGCCGCGCATTGCGCGCAAGTGCCACGTCAATCGGCGTATCGATCCATATCGCAATCGCATCCGCACCATACTGCCTGGCCAACTCCAACATCGGCCGTCGATGCCGAATACCGGGAAGCGCGGCGTCGAACACAATGCATGGCGCGTAGTGCTGCGCGTTCAACGCAATCCAATGCGATTTTCCTGCCCCTTGCACACCGCACACAATGAGGAGCCGAGGGGCGTCCGCTCGTGCCTCTTGCTGCAGTCGACTCTCCAGCAACTGAAGGCAGTGTGCCCAGGCGCTTTTGCTGCGCTCCGGCGTCCAAACACGGCCAGACGGCGTTTCCAGAAACGTGTCGGGGTTGATGATCTCAACGTGTGCCGTCATGACTCGGCAGCTCACGCAAAGAACAACAGCATCTCCTTCAGCAACGCCTCGGGCGCCTCCTCCGGCACGTAGTGCCCGCACGGCACCGTGCCGCCGCTCACGTCTTCGGCCACGGCCTGCCACAGCTCCAGCGGCTTGAAGCATCGCTGAATCACCCCATGCTCGCCCCACAGCACACGCAGGGGCACGCGCACGCGCTTGCCGGCATCGCGGTCGGCGCGATCGTGTTCGAGGTCGATGGTGGCGGCGGCGCGGTAGTCCTCGCACATGGCGTGTACGCAGGCCGGCTCGCGCATGGCAGCGGCATAGGTCTCCATGGCCTCGGGCGCGAACGGCTGTAGGCCCGCATGGCGCAGGCCCATCAGCTTGCTGATGTAGAAATCGGGTGTGGCGTTGATCAGCGTTTCGGGAAACGGCGCCGGCTGGATCAGGAAGAACCAGTGCCAGTAGGCCGACGCAAACGCCATAT
Source organism: uncultured Ralstonia sp. (assembly GCA_966433195.1). Classification (GTDB taxonomy): domain Bacteria; phylum Pseudomonadota; class Gammaproteobacteria; order Burkholderiales; family Burkholderiaceae; genus Ralstonia. The sequence goes on along the minus strand of CBJMVH010000069.1, from coordinate 16,617 downwards.
CGGTGTGCTCGTACATCGCCAGCGTGGGCGCGATGTCGAGCAGCATGGCGCGCTCAACGTGGGCGGGGTGATCGACGCACAAACGATGTGCCACGCGGGCGCCGCGATCATGCGCGCACAGGCGGAAGCGCCCGAAGCCGAGTGCGCGCATCACCTCCACTTGGTCCTGCGCCATGACGCGTTTGCTGTATTCCACATGCCGGGCGCTGCCTTCCGGTTTGGACGAGGCGCCATAGCCGCGCAAGTCCGTAGCGACAACGGTGTAATCCCGTGCCAAGTCGTGCGCCACCTTGTGCCAGATCACATGGCTTTGCGGGTGCCCATGCAGCAACAGCAAGGGCGGGCCACTCCCGCCGATCACCCCCGCAATCTCCACGCCGTTAACGGCTTGGCGGAACGGCCGGAAGCCGGGAAACAGCGCGGCGTCTGCGGCTGCGGTGGCGGCGTCGATGGATAGCGGCATGGTCATGCGGTCTCCGTGGTTGTGTGCGATGCGTACGATGGATGCTCCGCATGCTAGCGTACCGCGGGCATGCACGTTGCGGACAGGTTCGCTCCGCCCACCTGACAGGAGCCCACCATGACTACGCTATCCGACACCCGCATCGCCATCCTGGTCGACGACCTCTTCGAGCAAGCCGAGCTGGCCAGCCCCAAGCAAGCGCTGGAAGAAGCCGGCGCCACCACCGCCGTCATCGCGCCCAAGGCGGGCAGCGTGACGGGGCTGCATCACGACACCAAAGCCGACAAGTTCAAGGTTGACCTGGTCCTGGACTACGCCCGCGCGGATGACTTCCACGGCCTGGTGCTGCCCGGCGGCGTGTTCAACGCCGATGCGCTGCGCATGGTGCCCGCCGCGCAGGCCTTTGTAAAAGCGTTCGAGCAGGCAAACAAGCCGATCGCCGTGATCTGCCACGGGCCGTGGTTGCTGGTGTCAGCTGGGCTGGTGCGCGGGCGCACGCTGACGAGCTGGCCCTCGCTGCAGGACGACATCCGCAACGCTGGCGGTACCTGGGTCGATCAAGAGGTCGTGACCGACCGCAACTGGGTCAGCAGCCGCAAGCCGGATGACCTGCCCGCGTTCAACCGCGCCTTCATCGAATTGCTGACGCAGCATGCACATGCCTGACGCCGGGCGCCTTGGCGGCTCTGGCTGCCGCCGGCGGGGTGCCGGATCGTTCCTATAATCGAACGACGCTGTCCGCACACCCAGCCAGGAGCCGCCATGCCCGCCGCCAAGCACCTGCCGCCCGCCCTGCAACATCTGACGCTGCCCGTGATCGGCTCGCCGATGTTCATTGTCAGTTATCCGGAGCTGGTGCTGGCGCAGTGCAAGGCGGGCATCGTGGGCGCGTTTCCAGCGCTCAATGCGCGCCCGGCCGAAGTGCTGGACGAATGGCTCACGCAGATCAACGCAGACCTGGCCGCCCACCGCGCCGCGCATCCGCATGACGTGGTGGGGCCGTTGGCGGTGAACCAGATCGTGCATCACTCGAATGCGCGGCTGGAACAAGACGTGGCGACGTGCGTCAAGCACAAGGTGCCGATCTTCATTACCTCGCTGCGTGCGCCGGTCAAGGAGATCCTGGATGCGGTGCACAGTTATGGCGGCATCGTGCTGCACGACGTGATCAACCTGCGCCATGCCGAGAAAGCGCTCGAAGCCGGCGTCGACGGGTTGATCCTGGTGGCGGCGGGGGCCGGCGGGCACGCCGGCACGCTGTCGCCCTTTGCGCTGGTGGGCGAGGTGCGGCGCATTTTTGACGGGCCGATCGCACTGTCGGGCGCCATCGCCACGGGCGACGCCATCCTGGCCGCACAAGCCATGGGTGCGGACCTGGCCTACATCGGCACGCGCTTCATCGCCAGCCAGGAGGCGCACGCGGCGGAAAGCTACAAGCAAGCGATCCTGCGCGCGGCCGCGTCGGACATCATCTACACCAACCTCTTCACGGGGGTGCATGGCAACTACATCCGCGAAAGCATCGAGCTGGCCGGCCTCGACCCTGCCGCCCTGCCCGAAGCCGACAAGTCGACCATGAACTTTGGCGATGGCAGCTCGCGCGCCAAGGCCTGGAAAGACATCTGGGGTGCCGGCCAAGGTGTCGGCCAGATTGCGGATGTCCCGCCCGCTGCGGAAATCGTCGCCCGCCTGAAGGCCGAATATGACGCCGCCAAATTGCGTCTGGCGCTGCACCTGCGCCTGTAAGGGCAACGCCCGGCGGGCGTACCCCACCGCACTTCGATTGACTTGCAACGCCTGCACTTCTAAATTCAAAAATGCTCAAGAACAAGCGCGGCGACGGGCACTGACCTCCGGCGACCGCGCAAGCGTGTGCGCAAGCATCCTTGGGGGGATGTTCGACAGGCGTCTGGTTTCCTGTTGCCGCGTACCGACAAGAAGGAGAACACGATGACGCACTGTCTCGCGTCCGCGCGCTGGCTCACAAAGCTGGCGGCCGTGGCGCTGAGCGTGGCGGCGCTGGCCCTGACCGGCTGTGCCACCCAGACTCCGGATACGACCGCAGGCGCTGAACTGCGCTTGCCGCAACCTGCTGAGGCGCAGGTGCGGGCCGCCTACGTGTATGCGTTTCCGTTGATGATGACGGACGCCCTGCTGCAGACCACCTCCGCACTGGCGCCGGCCGGTCGCTTCATGCACCAGCGTACGCTCGACGAAGCGGCCACGCCTGCCGGCGCGCGCACCCGCGTGGATGCCCTCACAAGCAGCGCCTTCGTCGATTTGCGCAACGGGCCGGTGCTGCTGAGCCTGCCTGACGTCGGCCACCGCCACATCTGGGTGGCGCTGCATGACGGCTGGACAGACATCTTTGAATCGCTCGGCAATCGCACAACCGGCACGCGCGCCGCGCACTACGCCATCACCCCGCCCGGCTGGGAAGGCACGTTGCCGGCCGGCGTAAAACAGGTGGCAGCGCCAACGAACCTAGTGTGGATCGTGGCCCGCACGCAGGTGGCCGGCCAGCGCGATCTGCCCGCCGCGCGGCGCGTGCAGGACCGCTATCGCATCACGCCGCTCGACACCTTCGGCAAACCCGTCGCCCGCGACACCGAAGCGGAAGTCGACGCAAACAAGGCCACTGACATCGACGTCAGCCTGGATGCCGCACGCCGCCGTGTCACCGCGCTCGACGCCAACGCCTACTTCACCCGCTTTGCCGAGTTGCTCAAGGACAACCCGCCGCACCCGGCGGACTCCACGATGGTGCAATCCCTGCGGGATTTGGGCATCACGCCCGGCGCCCCGTTCGATGCCAAGGCGGTGAATGCCTCCAGCCTGAAAGTGATGGATGCCGGTGTCGACGCGGCACGCAGCACGCTGGGGCTGGCCGTCAAGCAGCCGACTGTCACGCAGAACGGCTGGTTCATCCCGCGCAATGTCGGCGCCTATGGGCTGGACTACGCGCAACGCGCCATCGTGGCGTGGGACGGCGCCGGCGCGGACTTGCCGCAAGACATGCTGATCGCCACCACCACGACGGACGCCAACGGCCTGGCGCTCGATAGCGCGCACCGCTACGTCTTGCACTTCGATCGCAACCAACTGCCGCCCGAAAACGCCGGCTGGGCCATCGCCGCTATCGCCACCGCACCCCAGCCCGCGCGCACGGCGGCACGGCTGGAACTGCGCAACATGCTGAGCGAAGCCGACCGCCCACGCCTGAACGCCGATGGCTCGCTCGACATCCTGATCCAGCGCCTGCCGCCGAAGGGCGAGCGTCGGAACTGGCTGCCGCCGCCCACGGGGCCCTTTCAACTGCGCATGCAACTGACCTGGCCCAAGGAAGCCGCACTCGACGGTTCCTGGGTACCGCCAGCCGTGCAACGACGGAACTGACATCCCACATCATCCAGTTTACTGGAGACAAAATTCCATTAAACTGGATGCATGGACATCCACCAACGTATTGCCCGCCGCCTGCGCGAGTTGCGCGACGCTCAGGGCTTCTCGCTCGAAGCCCTGGCCGAACGCAGCCAGGTCAGCCGCTCGGCCATCTCCCTCATCGAGCGCGGTCAGAGCAGCCCGACTGCCGCTGTACTCGACCGGCTCAGCTCCGCACTGGGCGTCACGCTGGCCTCGTTGTTTGAAGACAGCGCGTCACCCGCCGCCGAACCGTCGCCGGTGGCGCGTGCCGCTGAGCAGCCGGAATGGACCGACCCAGGGTCCGGCTACGTACGCCGCAACCTCTCACCGGCAGCGCGCTCGCCCATCCAGCTTGTTGAGGTGCGCTTTCCGCCCGGCCAGCGCGTGGCCTACGACACCGGCGCGCGCGATGCCGAAGTCCATCAGCAGCTCTGGGTGATCGACGGCACGATGGAGGTGACGGTGGGCGACACCCACTGGCGGCTCGATGCCGGCGATTGCCTGGCCATGCAGCTCGACCGCCCCATCGTCTTTCACAACCCGACGAAACGGCCGGCGCGCTATCTGGTGGCGCTTACCACCTTGCCACCCGCGCTCTCCGCCAGTTGGAGGACAGCATGATCGATACCGTGGCCATACGGCGCATCGGCGCCAATGAGGCCAGCGCCTGCGTTGATGCGCTGGCAGACGTACTGGTCGATTGCGTGGAGGGTGGCGCGTCGGTCAGCTTCATGTGGCCGCTGTCGCGCGACAAGGCCCAGGCGTTCTGGCGCAACGTGGCTGAAGGCGTGGCGCGCGGCGAGCGCGCGCTGCTGATTGCCGAGGACGACACTGGCGCCATTCTCGGCACTGTGCAATTGATCCTGGCGCAGCCGGAAAACCAACCGCACCGCGCCGATGTGGCCAAGATGCTCGTGCACCGCCGCGCGCGCCGGAAAGGCGTGGCGCAGCGGTTGATGGCGGCGGTCGAAGACGTGGCGCTTACCGGGGGCAAGACGGTGCTCGTGCTCGACACCGTCACCGGCGGCGATGCCGAGCGCCTGTACGCCCGTGCCGGCTGGCAGCGCGTGGGTACCGTGCCCAACTACGCGCTGATGCCCGACGGCGCGTTCTGCGGAACGACTTTCTACTGCAAGCAACTCGACGCCGCTTAGATGTTGAGCGTGCCGCGGCCGATTTCGATCACGCGGCCACCCACGTGGATCGTGCCGTCCGCATCGACCTTCAGCGTCAGATGGCACGGCCGCCCCACCGCAGCGCCCTGCTCGATGCGATAGGTTGCCGGCAACGTGTGCTCGGTCGCGCGTAGCCAGCCACCCAGGTTGGCGCATGCCGAGCCGGTGCCGGGGTCTTCCCACAGACCGGTGCCGTATTCAAAGAAGAAACGCGACACCACCGGATCATCGCTGCCAGCCTCGGGCATGGTGAACACGTACGCATTGCGCCCGTCATTGCGGCTATGCGGCCAGGCATCGAATGCAGACGGATCGGGGCGGGCGCGCTCCACATCGGCGCGTGTCTTGACCGGCACCATCAGTTGCTCGATACCGGCGTCGACCCACAGCGGCGGGCCCGCCAGCGCATCGGCATTCAAACCGAGCATCTTGGCGATGGCCGGATCGGCTTCGCGTGTATTCAGCGCCCCCGAACGCGGCGGCACCAGCGACCACCCGTCATCCTGCGCAGTCAGCGACACGATGCCGGACTTGCAACGCAGCGTCAGTTCGTTGCCCGGGCCATACAGCTCGCGCACCACCTGCGCGGTCCCCAGCGACGGGTGGCCCGCAAACGGCATCTCGTAGTCGGGTGTGAAGATGCGGAAACGCGCCGTCGCACCTTCCGTGTCATCGGGAAAGATGAAGGTGATCTCAGACAGGTTGAACTGGCGTCCGATGGCCTGCATGGTGGCGTCGTCCAGGCCGCGCCCGTCTTCAAAGACGGCGAGCTGGTTGCCGCCAAAGGTGGATTCGGCAAAGACGTTGAGCAGGCGGAAGGCGTAGCGCGACATGGTGGCGTCCGTTGTGTGAGAAGAAAAACGGTGTGGTGATGCGTCATCATCAACGCACCACCACACCGTCTCCATGCACAGTTGCGGACAGTTCTGTCGATTCCCGCCTGACAGTTCGCGGACAGCCGTTACAGCAGCCGATAGTCGCTCGTACGCGGCGTACGCTCCATTACCGCGAATAGCTCCGGCGGGGGCGCAACCACCTTGCGCGCGGCCAGATCGAACCATGCGCACATGCTCGTGATCTCCGCACACAACGCACCCGCTTCGTCGCAGATGCGGTTGACCATGATGAAACGCGCGCCACGTTCATTGCGCCCGGCGGTCTCCACGCTCACGCTGAAGTTGTCCATCAGGCGCAACTCCTTGCGATAGGCAACGCGGTCTTCGAACACCACGGGGCCGAGCTTGTGCCGAGCAAACTCGGCTGGCCCAAACCCCTGCTCAGTCAGGAAGCGGAAACGGCTGTGCGAGGCATAGTCCACATAGCGCGTGTTCTTGAGATGCTGGTTGCCATCCAGATCGGCCCACAGCACCTGGTACGTATAGATCGACATGAACGGCTCCGGCTTGGTCCGCGCTTACTTGCTGTAGTCGTACACACCACGACCCGTTTTGCGGCCCAGGTAGCCGGCCGCCACCATTTCGCGCATCAGCATGGCGGGGCGGTATTTGGGGTCGCCAAACTCGGTGTACAGCACCTCCATCACCGCCAGCATCGTGTCCAGGCCGATCATGTCGGCCAGCGCCAGCGGCCCGATCGGGTGGTTGCAGCCGAGCTTCATGCCTTCGTCGATCTCTTCCGGGCTGGCCAGACCCTCGCCCAGCACGCAGAACGCCTCGTTGATCATCGGACACAGGATGCGGTTGACCACAAAGCCCGGGCTGTTCTTGACCGTGATCGGCGTCTTGCCGAGCTGCTTGGCCAAGGCTTCCACAGCGGCGTGCGTGGCATCGCTCGTCTGCAGGCCGCGGATGACTTCCACCAGCGCCATCATCGGCACCGGGTTGAAGAAGTGCATGCCGATGAAGCGGCTCGCATCCTGCAGCACGGCGGCCAGCTTGGTAATGGAAATCGACGACGTGTTGGACGCGACGATGGCGTGCGGCGCGGCCACGGCTTCGAGCTGCTTGAGGATCTTGACCTTCAGGTCGAAGTTCTCGGTGGCAGCTTCGATAACGAGATCGGCACGCTTGAGGTCGTCATAGCTGGTCGAGCCTTGAATGCGCGCCAGCGCAGCCGTCTTGTCGGCTTCCGTGAGCTTGTCCTTCTTGATGAGGCGGTCCAGGCTGCCGGTTACGGTGGCAATGCCCTTCTGCACGGCGGCATCGCTGATGTCCACCATCACCACATCCAGCCCGACCACGGCGCACGCCTGTGCAATGCCGTTGCCCATTGTTCCGGCACCGACGATGCCGACCACTTGAATTGCCATGACTGCTCCTCGCTTGGTATGGATTGGGATTGGAATGAAACAGAGTGCAGAGCATAAACGACGCGGCGATGTGCGGAAAAGCCTTGCCGGCGGTCGCGTCACATTCCACCTGAACGCCGTATGATGGCTGCCGTCGCGCCACCCTCTTCCTCGGGCGCCAGGACGCTGCAAATGGACCGTTTTCTTAGTATCGAAGCCTTTGTGCGTGTGGCTGAAACGCGCAGCTTTGCCGAAGCCGCACGCCAGCTCGGCGTGACCAACTCTGTCGTCACCAACCGCGTGCAGCAACTGGAGCGCTTTATCGAGGCGCCACTGTTCCACCGCAGCACGCGGCATGTGCGGCTCTCCGAAGTGGGTGAGACCTACTACAAGCAATGCGCCGAAGCCGTCTGCATGCTCACCGACCTGACCGACCAGATGCGCGGGCTTCGCGCCACGCCGGTGGGCAAGCTGCGCATTCGCATGCTGCCTGGCTACGCCCTGAACCACTTTGCTGAACCACTCGCGCGGTTTGGCGCTCAGTACCCCGACATCCAACTCGACGTGGTGGTGGAAGACAGCGTGGTCGACCCGATTGCCGAGGGCTTTGACGTGGCATTCCAGATCTTCCCGCCCATCAACGATTCGCTGATCGAGAAACGGCTGTTCGTGCTGCGGCGCCTGTTCTGTGCGACGCCCGCTTACGTTGAGGAATACGGCCTGCCGCAACAACCGGCCGACCTGCTACAGCATGCCCTGGCGCTGTACTCGGGCTATCCGACACGCAAGCGCTGGACGTTCTCGCAAGGCGGTCAGGTGCGTGCAGAACTCGAGTTGCCGGAGCAATTGCGCTCGAACTCCGTGCACCTGCTGCGCGACTACGCACTCACCAGCGCCGGCATTGCGTGCCTGCCCACCCTCGTTGCGAGCGACGACCTGCTTGCAGGCCGGCTGGTGCCGGTGCTGGCCGACTATGACCTGGTGCCGTTGCACTTTTCCGCGGTCTATCCTTCCACGCAAAGACAGGCGGTCAAGGTGCGGGCGCTCATCGATTGCCTAACCCAGCATCATGCGAGCGATGCACTCGCCTGGGATACGCCGTTACTTGAACGCGGCTGGGTTCGATGACCGGACACGGATGGGTTTCTCAAAGACTGACCATGACTGCCGCCTCCATTCTGCACAAGCAACAGGTACACCACCGCGCCGGCGCGTGCGCGGCCAAGGTGCCCACCTCCGACATCCACGGTTTCCGGGGCGCCTTCGGGCGTTCGTGCGATGCGCTCTGAAACCGCGGCAGCCTCGACAGCAACGCCCCCGTCAGCGCGCTTCCTGATCGCGCAGGGCAGCCTGCTTGCGTTCGTGGCGGGCTATGTGGACGTGGTCGGCTTCGCCGCGCTGTTCGGGCTGTTCACCGCGCATGTCACGGGCAACTTCGTGATGATCGGCCTGGAGCTTGCCGGCTCGGGCCAGGGCGTGCTCGCCAAGCTGCTGGCGCTGCCGATGTTCGTGCTGGCCGTGGCGGCCACCAAGTTGGCGGTGGCGGCGCTCGCACGGCGTGGTATCGCGCCGATACGCCCGCTGCTGCTGGCGCAAGCTGTACTGCTGCTGGCCTTCATGGCGGCGGGGTTGCTGGCGCTGCCGATTCAATCGGCCGATGCCCCGGCCACCATCGTTGTCGGGCTCATCGGCGTGGCGGCCATGGGCGTGCAGAACGCCAAGGCGCGCATCGTGCTGTCGGAGCATGCCCCGACTACCATCATGACGGGCAACACCACGCAGATCGTGATTGATGTGGTGGAACTGCTGTCGCCCGGCAGCACGCAGAAGGATGTGGCGCGTACGCGGTTGCGCAAGATGGTGCCGCCGCTGACTGGGTTCGCCATTGGTGCGGTGCTGGGGGCGCTGGCGTTTTCTTTCTGGTCGTTCTGGTGCGTGCTGCCACCGGTAGGGATCTTGCTGGCGCTGGCGGTCATGCAGCGCTAGGTCTTCGCCCGGCCGCCGATCAAACCTTGACGCGGTGGAACAGCTTCGAGAAATCGATCGCCTCCACCTGCCGCGGCTCCAGCTCCAGCGCGGTGATGTACTCGCCAAGGTGCTCGCCCATGAGCCGGGCGGCGCGCTCGCCGTCACGGCGCTCCACGGCATCCAGAATGGCCAGGTGTTCGTCATGGCCGCAACTGGGGCGGGCTGGAGATTCATAGAGGCCAATCAGCAGCGATGTGCGCGCCACCAGCGTGCGCAACATCGACGTGATGATGGGGTTGCCGTTGGCTTCGGCCAACTGGATGTGGAAATCCCCTGACAGGCGGATCCAGTCTCGCCAGTTGCCGGAGGCGCGGCTGGCGTGTTCGGCCGCAGCCAGCGCGCGCAACTCGGCGAGCTGCGCGGTGGTGGCGTGTTGCGCCAACTCTCGCACCGAGCCGGTTTCTAGAATCAACCGTGCTCCAAAGACCTGGCGCGCCTCGGTGGCATCGTGCACGGCAATCGTCGCGCCGCGATTGGGCTGCAGCTCCACCACTCCTTCATGCGCCAGCTTGACCAGCACCCGGCGCAATGTCCCCCGCGTAATACCGAAGGCCTTGCATAGCTGCGCTTCGACCAGGCGGGTGCCCGGCGGCAGCTTCTGCTCGAGGATGGCGTCGTACACCGCATCGGAAATGCGGGCGTCGACTTCGGCGTTGTTGCGGCGGGGTGTAGAGGTTGGGGGGGTCTTGGGCTCTGGCATCTCGCCATTCTAATCGAGCAAACCGCGCTTGGATTGTGCACAACCCTGAGGCCAATTTGGCCGACGTTGGTGCGACATCCTGAAGAAAACTCTCCCGAATGCCGGCGGTTTTGCACCAGAAACAAGCGAGACCCCGCATTTTTGCATGGCACGGTTACTGCATATAGACAAGCGTGATTGTGCACAATCCAAACGAAGCTTGTACTCAACATAAAACGCAATGCCAGCAGCGGCCACTGACCTGCAAAGGCGGTCGCGCCAATTCATTTAGGGGAATCACCTGTCATGAGCACCACTATCAAGCTGGGCGCTGCCGCCCTGGCATTCGGGCTGTCTGGCGTGGCCGCTGCGCAATCGAGCGTCACGCTGTCGGGCGTGATCGATACGGGCATCAGCTGGACCAACCATGTTGGCAACGGCTCGCAAAGCCTCACCGGCATGTCGGACAGCATTCTCGGTGTGTCCAACTTCGGGTTGAGCGGCAAGGAGGATCTGGGCGGCGGCGTGAGTGCGCTGTTCAACCTGCAGGCGGGTTTCAACCCCAGCAACGGGCGCATGTCGTCCAACGGCACGCTGTTCTCGCGCAATTCGTATGTCGGGCTGACGTCGGCATCCGGCACGCTCACGGCCGGCAAGCAGTGGAACTTCAACGACGACTGGCTGGTGGGCAGCGTCTTTAAGGGCGGCTACAACTCCGGCTCGATCTTCAAGTTCAGCGAGTTCGACGCCGTGAGCGAGCTCTACAACAACACGGTCAAGTACGTATCGCCCACGCTGGGCGGCGCGCAGTTCGGCGCGATGTACGGCTTTGGCGAAACGGCGGGTTCGCTGTCGCAGGGCTCGCTGTTCAACTTGGCGGCACGCTACAGCGGCGGCCCTGTGTACTTGGCCGCCAGCTACGACCAGGAGCGTGATGGCAGCGGCACGGGCTCGCTCTACAAGCTCTTCACCGTGGGCGGCAGCTACGCGTTTGGCGCGGCCAAACTGCGCCTCGGTGCGGCACGGGCTGATGTGGGCGGCACGGGCGCGTTCCAGTCGATCCCGAGCATGTCCGCACGCAAGGCCTACGCCGTGGAAGGCGGCATCGACTATGCCTTCACCACGGCCTTTACCGGCTCGGCCGACGTGCTGTACCGCCGCAACACGACGCTGTCCAACAGCTCGATGGTCTACCGGCTGCTGGGCCTGTACAGCCTGTCCAAGCGCACGACGCTAGTCGCCAACGTGGCGTACCTGAAGAACTCGTCGAGCGCGACGGAAGCACTGGTCAACACCTCGTCGGGTGCCATTGGTGGCGGTGTGGCGGGCGGGAACCAGACCTCCGTGGCGCTGGGCGTACGCCATACCTTCTGACCCACGTGCCAGCCACCGCGCCACGTGCCCCGGTATGTGGCGCGGTGGCCCGCAGATGCCGTCACACGCACGGAAGTACGCACCACAACGACGCATGCCACGCGCACGCGCGGCGAAATCGCCGTGTGTAGACAGGCATACCTATTGCACTGCCCCGACATGACCCGTGCACCCACCGCCCCCGCCGACTCCCTCGAACTCGTTGCGCTGACCAAGCGTTACGCACACGACGCCGTGGCCGTCGACGCCATCAACCTGCGCGTACCGGCCGGCAGCTACTGTTGCTTGCTTGGGCCATCAGGCTGCGGCAAATCGTCGACGCTGCGCATGATTGCCGGCCACGAGCACGTGAGCGACGGCGACATCCTGCTGGGCCACCGCAACATCACCAACCTGCCGGCGGCGGCGCGCGGCACGGCCATGATGTTCCAGAGCTATGCGTTGTTTCCGCACCTGAGCGCCCTCGACAACGTGGCCTTCAGCCTGAAGATGCGCGGCATCAGCGCGGGGGAACGCCGCAAACGCGCACAGGCTCTGCTGGAGCGCGTGGCGATGGGCCACCTGGCGCAACGCCGGCCAGGGGAGCTGTCAGGCGGCCAGCAACAACGCGTGGCACTGGCGCGCGCACTGATCATGGAACCGCGCGTGCTGCTGCTCGACGAGCCGCTGTCGGCGCTCGACCCCTTCCTGCGCACGCAGATGCGCGCCGAGCTGCGCCGCTGGCAGCAGGAGCTGGGGCTGACCTTCGTGCACGTCACGCACTCGCAGGAAGAAGCCATGGCCCTGGCCGACCAGATGGTGGTGATGAACCACGGCCGCATCGAACAGGCCGGCACCCCGCGCGAGGTCTACAACCAGCCGGCCAGCGCGTTTGTCGCTACCTTTATCGGCGGTCACAACTTGCTGGAAGACGCGGATGGGCCAGTGGCCGTACGCATCGACCGCATGGCCCTGCATGCCGATGAGGCCGCCATCGGAGACCGCCCGCGTGTGCGGGGCCGCATCTGCGACATCGAATACCAGGGCACGCACGTGCTCGTGAGCGTCGAAGGCGTGAAGACTGCGCCCTCTCAACGCCTGACCGTGAGCCTGCCCGAAGCGGACAGCACCATCGCGCTCCTGGCGCTGCATCAGCCGATCTGGGCTTCATGGGATGCCGCGCAGGCCCATCGATTACCGGGCCTGCCCGCTGCCTGACATCCCGCCCAACCATTCCAATCCGCAGCCTGACGGCTTCAGGCGATGCCTTCACCTTCACATCAGGGGTTGCTTCATGTCTGACGATTCCATCGACTTCAAGGCCGGCCGCCGCACCGCACTCAAGGGCATGGCCGCCATTCTGGCCACCGGCGTGGCGCCAGTCGTCCTCGCGCAGGAAAAACCGACGCTGCGCTACCTCGGCACGGCGGTCAACCAGGACAAGGCCATCGCCGAGAAATTCGAAGCCGACACCGGCATCCGCCTGCAGTACGTGGCCGTCACCACCGATGAGGTGACCAAGCGCGCGGTGACCGCGCCGAGCAGCTTCGACCTGATCGACACCGAGTACTTCTCGCTCAAGAAGATCGTGCCGACCGGCAACCTGCTGGGCATCGACGCACGCCGCATCAAGAACGCCGACAAGATCACGTCGCTCTTCACCAAGGGCGAAGTGGCCGGCAAGAAGGTGGGCGACCAGGGCACCGCGCCCAAGAAGGTCATGTACCTGCCGGGCGCCAATGCGACCACGTTTGCGACCTCACCCACGCAGTTCATGACGCTGATCCCCACCGTGTACAACGCCGACACGCTAGGCATCCGCCCCGACCTCATCAAGCGCCCGATCAGCTCGTGGGCCGAGCTGCTGAATCCGGAGTTCAAGGGCCGCGCGTCGATCCTGAACATCCCGTCGATCGGCATCATGGATGCGGCGATGGTGGTGGAAGCCAAGGGCCTGCACAAGTACGCCGACAAAGGCAACATGACCAAGCCCGAGATCGACCTGACCATCAAGACGCTGATCGAAGCCAAGAAAGCCGGCCAGTTCCGCGCGCTGTGGAAGGACTTCAACGAGAGCGTGAACCTGATGGCCTCGGGCGAGGTGGTGATCCAGTCGATGTGGAGCCCGGCGGTGACGGCCGTGCGCAGCAAAGGCATCGACTGCACGTTCCAGCCGCTCAAGGAAGGCTATCGCGCGTGGGCAGCGGGCTTTGGCATTCCGAAGACGGTGTCGGGCAAGAAGCTGGATGCCGCCTACGAATTCATCAACTGGTTCCTCGATGGCTGGGCCGGCGCGTACCTCAACCGCCAGGGCTACTACAGCGCCGTGCTCGAAACGGCCAAGGCCAAGATGGAGCCGTACGAGTGGGCCTACTGGATGGAAGGCAAACCCGCCGCCAAGGACATCAAGAGCCCCCACGGCGACGTGCTTGCCAAGGCCGGCAGCGTGCGCGACGGCGGCAGCTACGAGCAACGCATGGGCGGCATCGCGTGCTGGAACGCGGTCATGGACGAGAACGAGTACATGGTCCGCAAGTGGAACGAGTTCGTTGCCGCTTGACGACCTCAGCACCTCACCATCGTCATGACACAAGCCACACCGTCCACTCCCCCCGCCGCCGGCACGCTGCGTCCGGGCCTGCAGGCGCTGCCGTTTGCGGCGGTGTTCGTCGTGTTCTTTCTCATCCCGCTGGGGCTGGTCGCCATGGTCAGCTTCTGGGATTTCAACGAGTACGCGCTGCTGCCGACCTTCACCTTGCGCAACTACGCCAAGCTGTGGGAAGGCTGCGGCCATCTCAATGAATACGGCGACTTGTGCGTGACGGCGTCGACGTATCTGTCGACGCTGCGCTTTGCGCTGGCCACCTGGGTACTGACGCTGGTGCTGGGCTTTGCGCTGGCGTATTTCCTGGCGTTCCACGTGCGATCGGCGGCTGTGCAGACGCTGCTGTTCGTGGTGTGCACGGTGCCGTTCTGGACCTCCAACGTTATCCGCATGATTTCGTGGATTCCACTCCTGGGCCGCAACGGCCTCGTCAACCAGACCCTGCAGGCGATGCACCTGATCAACCAGCCACAGGACTGGTTGCTGTACTCGAACTTCTCGGTGCTGCTGGCTTACGTGCACCTCTACACCATGTTCATGATCGTGCCGATCTTCAATTCGATGATGCGCATTGACCGCGCGCTGCTCGAAGCCGCGCGCGATGCTGGCGCCAGTGCCTGGCAAACGCTGTGGCATGTGATCGTGCCGCTGTCGCGCAGCGGCATCCTGATCGGCTCCATCTTCATCCTGACCATCGTGATGGGCGACTTCGTCACCGTGGGCGTGATGGGCGGGCAGCAGATTGCCTCCGTCGGCAAGATGATCCAGGTGCAGACCTCGTACCTGCAATTTCCGCTAGCAGCGGCCAACGCCGTGGTGCTGCTGCTGACGGTGCTGATGATCATCTGGGGCCTGACCCGTGTGGTCGACATCCGCAAGGAGCTCTGACATGCAAGCGCGTTTTCGTGAACCCCGCGCCCCGGGCTTCTGGCCGCTGGCGTGCCTCTTCGCGCTGTTCGTGCTGTTTCTGTATGGGCCGATGCTGACGATCTTCGCGCTCAGCTTCCAGGGCCCGGAAGGTGGGCTGACCTTTCCGATGAACGGGCTGTCGCTGCACTGGTATCGGCAGCTCGCCGAAGGCCTGGGCGTGGTCGACATCGGCGCGGCGTTCCGGCGCTCGCTCGCACTCGGTGCGGTGGTGATGACGCTAACCATGGTGCTGTCGCTGCTGGCGGCGCTCGCCTTTCGCAAGCGGCTGCGCGGTGGCGGCGCGCTGTTCTATGTGACGGTGGCGAGCCTGATCATGCCGTCGATTGTGGTCTCGCTCGGCATCGGCCTGCAGTTCCGGCTGATCGACACAGGCATCAAGGCATTGCTGGCTGCGTTTGGCGCCAGCGAGCAGAGCGACAGCTTCGGCACCACGCTCGGCCTGTGGACATCGGCACTCGGCGCGCACCTCACGTGGACGCTGCCATTCGGCCTGCTCATCATGTTTGCGGTGTTCAATCGCTTCAACCCCGCCTATGAGGAAGCCGCACGCGACCTCGGCGCCACGCCGTGGCAGACCTTCCGCCATGTCGTGCTGCCGTTGATCGCGCCCTCGCTCATCGGCGTGGGCATGTTCGGTTTCACGCTCAGCTGGGACGAGATTGCGCGCACCTCGCAAGCCATCGGGGACGTCAATACACTGCCGCTGGAACTGCAGGGGCTGACGACCACCGTTACCACGCCGGCCATCTACGCGTTGGGCACGCTCACCACCGTGGTGTCGTTCGTGGTGATGGGGCTGACGATGCTGGCCATCGTGCGCCTGCGTCGTCGCCAAAGCGCAGGGCGTGTTGACTGAGACCGCGCCGATGGCAATCGCCCCCGACTCAGTCGGACCACGCCGGCTGCTGCTGATCAACCCGAACACGACGGTCGCGCTCACCCAGACCCTCGTGCGCTTCGTGCAACACGCGTTGCCGAGCGACGTTGTCGTAGAAGCTGTCACCGCACGCTTTGGCGCGCCCTATATCGCCACCGAAGTCGGCTACGCGGTGGCCACGCATGCCGCGCTCGACGCATGGGCGGCGGCGCAGCAGCAACCCGCACCGGACGCGGCCATCATCGGTTGCTTTGGCGACCCGGGGTTGTTCGCCCTGCGCGAGGTGGCACCGTGCCCCGTCACCGGGCTGGCGGAAGCCGCCCTGATGGAAGCCGCAACGCACGGTACCTGTGCAGTCGTGACGGGCGGACACGCGTGGGGGCCGATCCTCGAACGCTTGCTGCCCACGCTGGAGCACGGGCATACCGTGCGCGACATCCATACGGTCGAACTCGACGGCGCTGCGCTGTATGCCGCGCCCGACGCGGCAGAGCAGATGCTGATTGGGGCGTGTACCGCGGTGCTGCGCCGCCAGGCGGTGGACGCCATCGTGCTGGGCGGCGCCGGGCTGGCCGGACTCGCGCAGAAGCTGCAGCCTCACATTCCCGTACCGCTCATCGATAGCGTGACGGCGGCGGCGCGCCAGGTGTGGAGCGCGCCGCGCGGTGGTCATGGTGCACTGCCGGAATGGGTTGGACGGGGTATTTGACGTGCCGGGGCGGGATCTGGTGGTCCATCCGGGTTTCGTCCCCTGCGGGAACGGGCTCTGGTGGTCCATCCCGGGTTTCGTCCCCTGCCGGGGCCGACTCACTTTCTTTGTCTTGCCAAAGAAAGTA
>CBJMVH010000068.1:0-24179 GCA_966433195.1 uncultured Ralstonia sp. | reverse complement strand
TAGGGTGGCTTTCACTTCGGACGGCGTCATGTCGGTTTCCTTCTCTGCTGTTTATGAAAATGAAGTCGGGAGACTCCCGCCAGACGGATCGCGGAATGCCGTGGGGGCGGCTGGACCGATTCGTCTTGCGGCAACCTCTCGTGCGCTGGTTCAGACCGAGCGCAGCAAGGTCAAGACGTGCTGGATGTGCGGCGCGTCGAGTTCACCCTCCGGCTCCTTGCGTGCGAGCAGGAGATCCATCAGGTCGTTGTCAGGCAACTCGAACAACTGCGAGAGTGCGGCAACGTCGTCATCCGACAATTCCGCCTCGTAGCGATTGAAGAAGCGCTCGACGATGATGTCGTTCTCAAGCAGACCGCGCCGTGCACGCCAGCGCAAACGCGCGCGCTTGTGCGGGTCGGACTGGTGCGAGAACGTCGGAGTATTCACAGCAATCATGCTTCTTAAATGTGTGTCGCCGGAAAACGGCTCCGGCGACACACGATGCCAAAGTGCGCTGACTCGCGGCTTACACCGCGCGACGCACCATCAATTCCTTGATCTTGCCGATGGCCTTGGTCGGGTTCAGACCCTTCGGGCACACATCGACGCAGTTCATGATGGTGTGGCAGCGGAACAGGCGGTACGGGTCTTCGAGGTTGTCGAGACGCTCGTTGGTGGCCTGGTCGCGGCTGTCGGCGATGAAACGATACGCCTGCAGCAGACCGGCCGGGCCGACGAACTTGTCCGGGTTCCACCAGAACGACGGGCACGACGTCGAGCAGCTCGCGCACAGAATGCACTCGTACAGGCCGTCGAGTTCTTCACGCTCTTCCGGCGACTGCAGACGCTCCTTCTCGGGCGGCGGCTCGTCGTTGATCAGGTACGGCTTGATCGAGTGGTACTGGTTGAAGAACTGCGTCATGTCGACGATCAGGTCACGCACCACGGGCAGCCCCGGCAGCGGACGCAGCACGATCTTCTCGGGCAGTTCACGCATGTTGGTCAGGCAGGCCAGACCGTTCTTGCCGTTGATGTTCATGGCGTCGGAACCGCACACGCCTTCGCGGCACGAGCGACGGAACGCGATCGACTCGTCCAGCTTCTTCAGCTTGACCAGCGCGTCGAGCAGCATGCGCTCATGGCCGTCGAGTTCCACCTCGTAGGTCTGCATGCGGGGCGCTGCGTCCTTGTCCGGATCGTAGCGATAGACTTCAAAAATACGCTTCATTTTTGTGGGTCCTTCTTGTCCGTTAGAACGTACGCGCCTTGGGCGGCACGGTTTCCACCGACAGCGGCTTCAACTGCACCGGCTTGTAGTCGAGGCGGTTGCCTTCGGAATACCACAGCGAGTGCTTCATCCAGTTTTCGTCGTCGCGGTTCGGGAAATCGCTGTGGGCGTGTGCGCCGCGCGATTCCTTGCGAGCGGCAGCCGACACCATCGTCGCCTTCGCCACTTCCACCAGGTTGGCCACTTCCAGCGCCTCAACACGCGCGGTGTTGAACACCTTGGACTTGTCCTTCAGATGGATGTTCGAGGCACGCTCCGCCACTTCCAGAATGCGTTCGACGCCTTCGTCCATCAGCTTCTGCGTACGGAACACGCCAGCGTGCGACTGCATGTTGCGGCGGATGTCGTTGGCGACGTCCTGTGCATATTCGCCCGACGTGGAGTTGTCCAGCTTGGCTAGACGTTCCAGCGCACGGTCAGCAGCATCGGCCGGCAGCGGCTTGTGCTCGCGGTTCTTCAGGTTCTGCGCAATGATGTGGTTCCCTGCCGAACGGCCGAACACCACCAAGTCAAGCAGCGAGTTCGTGCCCAGACGGTTGGCGCCGTGCACCGACACGCACGAGCATTCGCCGATGGCGTAGAAGCCGTTGACGACTTCGTTCGGGTTGCCGTTCTTCGGCACCACGACCTGACCGTGATAGTTCGTCGGAATACCGCCCATCTGGTAGTGGATGGTCGGCACGACGGGGATCGGTTCCTTGATCGCGTCGACGTTGGCGAACTTCAGGCCGATTTCGCGGATCGACGGCAGGCGCTTCATGATGGTCTCGGCACCGACGTGGGTCAGGTCGAGGAGCACGTAGTCGCCGTTCGGGCCGCAGCCGCGGCCTTCCTTGATTTCCTGGTCCATCGAGCGCGACACGAAGTCACGCGGTGCCAGATCCTTCAGCGTCGGGGCATAGCGCTCCATGAAGCGCTCGCCATCCTTGTTACGCAGGATGCCGCCTTCGCCGCGCACGCCTTCGGTGATCAGCACGCCCGCACCGGCCACGCCGGTCGGGTGGAACTGCCAGAATTCCATGTCTTCCAGCGGCACGCCCGCGCGCGCTGCCATGCCCAAGCCGTCACCAGTGTTGATGAAGGCGTTGGTGGAAGCTGCGTAGATACGACCGGCACCGCCCGTGGCGAACAGCGTCGTCTTGGCTTCGAGGATGTAGACCTCGCCGGTTTCCATTTCCAGCGCGGTCACGCCCAGCACATCGCCGTCCTGGTCGCGGATCAGGTCCAGCGCCATCCATTCGACGAAGAAGTGGGTCTTGGCCTTGACGTTGCGCTGGTACAGCGTGTGCAGCAGCGCGTGGCCGGTACGGTCAGCGGCCGCGCAAGCGCGTTGCACCGGCTTTTCACCGTAGTTCGACGTATGACCGCCAAACGGACGCTGGTAGATCGTGCCATCCGCATTGCGGTCGAACGGCATGCCGAAGTGTTCCAGTTCATAGACCACGTTCGGTGCCTGGCGGCACATGAATTCGATCGCGTCCTGGTCGCCGAGCCAGTCGGAACCCTTGACGGTGTCGTAGAAGTGATAGTGCCAGTTGTCTTCGCTCATGTTGCCCAGCGAAGCACCGATACCACCCTGCGCCGCCACGGTGTGCGAGCGGGTGGGGAATACCTTGGACAGCACGGCCACGGAGAGGCCGGCTTCCGCCAGCTGCAGCGATGCGCGCATGCCCGAACCGCCCGCACCGACGATCACGACGTCGAATTTGCGGCGCGGCAGCCCAGTCTTGACTGCGACCATGTCTTAAACCCTCCAGAGAATCTGAGCTGCGTAGCCCGCACAACCGACGAGCCACAGAATCGTCAACACTTGCAGCGTCAAACGCACGGCGACGGGCTTGATGTAATCCATCCAGATGTCACGCACACCGATCCAGGCGTGATACGTGAGCGACACGAACGCCAGGAACGTCAGCATCTTCATCCACTGGTTGGCGAAGAGGCCTGCCCAGCTTTGATACGACGTGTCTTTCGACAGCAGGAATGCGGCCAGCAGCACGATGGTGTAGACCGCCATGATCACGGCGGTGACGCGCTGCGCGAGGAAATCCTTCAGGCCATAGTGCGCGCCAACAACGAGGCGCTTGGGACCGATATTGTTATTTGCCATCAGACGCTCCTCAGAACAGGCCGAACAGCTTGGCGCCGAACACAACGGTCAGCAGCAGGCTGACGATCAGCACGCTCACGGCGGTCTTCGACGAGGTGGTCTTGTCGATGCCGATATGCAGATCGAGGATCAGGTAACGGATGCCGGCACAGAAGTGGTGCAGGTACGCCCAGATGAGCGCGAGGACGACAACCTTGGCGAAGCCGTTGGACAGGATCGCCGTGAACTTGGCGAAACTGATTTCGGACGTGAGACTCTGCTCGAGCAGGTACAGCACGAACGGAAGAAGAAGAAACATCAAAGCACCGCTGGCACGATGCAGGATGGACACCTTGCCGGCCCAGGGCAGTCGGTAGCGAGCGATATCGCCCACGCCGATGTTCCTGAATTCCGGCCTGGCTTTCTTAATGGCTTCTGCCATGGTCAGACCCCAATTGGCTAATCAACAAACAAAACAGCTTTGCACAAATCCGCGAGATTCTAGCGCGCTTTTGTTGCGCAGCGCACCAATAATTCCACTCGGCACGCTCCACTTTTGTGCTTTCCGCCCTCGCCTGCCAGTGGCGCGACGTGGGGCGATTCTCCTCTCTACATCCGCTTCGTGACACGCAATACGTTGTTGCGCGCCGCACAAATCAATACGCTGCCGAGGCCGCACGAATCAGGCCCAGCGCGCGTCGTCAGCTCAGTTCGTTCTGGTAGTAATGGCGCGTCGTGACGTACAGACCACGGCGGATCTCCACCGGCTTGTCGCCGAACGTGTGCGACACACGCTCCACGGACAGCAGCGGCGAACCTGCCGCCACCGACAGCAACTCTGCCGTAGCCGCATCCGCCGCCACGGCACGAAGGCGCTCCGTAGCACGCAGCATGCGCACGCCAAATTCCGTCTCGAAGAACGCGTACATCGGGCCCTTCCATTCGGTCAGCTTTTCCGCTGTCAAACCCTTGAAGCTCGCGCCTGGCAGCCAGATCTCCTCCAGCACCGTCGGCTCGCCGGAGAAAAACAGCACGCGGCGAATCTGCACAACGCTGTCGCCGGCCTTGAGCTCGAGCAGACGCGCGATCTCGGCGGGCGCTCGCATGCGCTTGCATTCCAGCACGCGGCTGCTCGGATAATGCTGCTCGCCCTGCTCCGGCATCAGACGCAAGAAACGGAACTGCACGCCCTCTTCATAGTGCGTGGTAACGAACGTGCCCTTGCCCTGCCGGCGCGCGACGAGGTTTTCAGCGGCCAACTCGTCGATTGCTTTGCGCACCGTCCCCTGGCTGACCTTGTAGCGGGCCGCCAATTCCATCTCACTGGGGATCATTTCGCCGGGCTTCCATTCGCCGGCTTGCAGGCTTTGCAGGATCAGCGTCTTGATCTGCTGATACAGCGGGCTGAAGGTAGGTGAACCTGCACCCGCACTTGCGGATACAGGCGATACACCGCCCTCGCCGCCCGAAGACGGCGGCACAACTGCGGATTGAGGGTTGGGCGTACTCGACATAACCGCCGATTTCACCACAAAAGCGGCGAGTCCGTCCAGCCTGTTTATAGAATGTCTTATGTCTTATATAAGACAGAAGATTGATTGACTTTGAGACGAGGCCAGGCCTACACTCGCGCCGATTCCGGACGACGGGCCACCGCCTGCGGAGACCAACACCAAGGTCAACCACAAGGGTGTTTCCACTTCGTCATGCGGACGCAGTAAACTGCGAGGCTCTTGCCGATTCTGAGCCGGCCGCTTGCGAGGCGCCGACCGTTGCCGGCAATGCCTGCGAGGCTGCACCCCCATCCCGCCAGGATGCCCGCCGCGCGCAGTGCGATCCGCTTTTCACTACCGTTTTGGAGAGTTCTCATGGCAAAAGCACCCATGCGCGTCGCAGTGACCGGCGCTGCTGGACAGATCGGTTACGCCCTGCTGTTCCGCATCGCCGCCGGCGAAATGCTGGGCAAGGATCAGCCCGTCATCCTGCAACTGCTGGAAATCCCCGATGAGAAGGCCCAGAAGGCGCTCAAAGGCGTGATGATGGAGATCGAAGACTGCGCCTTCCCGCTGCTGGCTGGCATGGAAGCCCACTCCGATCCGATGACCGCGTTCAAGGACGTCGACGTGGCCCTGCTGGTGGGCGCCCGCCCCCGCGGCCCCGGCATGGAGCGTGCTGACCTGCTGTCGGCCAACGCCCAGATCTTCACGGCACAGGGCAAGGCGCTGAACGCCGTTGCCAAGCGCGACGTCAAGGTGCTGGTGGTCGGCAACCCGGCCAACACCAACGCCTACATCGCCATGAAGTCGGCGCCGGACCTGCCGCGCGAGAACTTCACCGCCATGCTGCGCCTGGACCACAACCGTGCCCTGTCGCAGATCGCTGCCAAGACCGGCAAGCCGGTGTCGAGCATCGAAAAGCTGTTCGTGTGGGGCAACCACAGCCCGACGATGTACGCCGACTACCGCTACGCCACGATCGACGGCAAGAGCGTCAAGGACATGATCAACGATCCAGTGTGGAACAACGACGTGTTCCTGCCGACCGTTGGCAAGCGCGGCGCCGCCATCATCGAGGCGCGCGGCCTGTCGTCGGCGGCTTCGGCTGCCAACGCCGCCATCGACCACGTCCGTGACTGGGTGCTGGGCAGCAACGGCAAGATCGTCACGATGGGCATCCCGTCGAACGGCGAATATGGCATTCCGAAGGACGTGATGTTCGGCTTCCCGGTCACCACGGAAAACGGCAAGTACAAGATTGTCGAAGGCCTGGAAATCGACGAGTACAGCCAAGGCAAGATCAAGATCACGCTCGACGAGCTGGAAGGCGAGCGCGCTGGCGTGCAGCACCTGCTGTAATCGGCATGATCTAACGAAGAACCGGAGCGGATCGGCAGCGAACCCTCCGGTTTTTTTGCATCCCAACCCACCCCGATACAACGCAGTGCACCCCACCGAGGTCTTGTTCCAGGACGATGCCATGCCGGCGCAATTGCCGGTCTGTGACCACTATGCAGGCGCCGAAAAGCTGATGCGCAAGTCGCTCGCCCTGCAACAAGCCCTTGGCCCCGTCTTTGACATCACGTTTGACTGCGAAGACGGCGCCGCCGTTGGCCAGGAGCGCGCGCATGCCGAACTGGCCGCCGCGCTGATCAACAGCGATGACAACCGCTTCAACCGCGTCGGCGTACGCATCCATGATCCGAACCACGATGCCTGGACGCAGGATGTCGACATCCTCGTCAGCCAGGCTGGCAGCCGGCTCGCCTACGTAACCGTGCCCAAGGTGCGCGACGTGGTGGAAGTGGCCCGCGTGACGGATCGCGTCAACCAGGCCGCCAGGGCTGCCGGCATTGCGCGCCACCTGCCGATCCACGTCCTGATCGAAACGCACGGGGCACTGGCGCAGGTGTTCGATATTGCGTCGCTGGTGCAGGTGGAATGCCTGAGCTTTGGGCTGATGGATTTCGTCTCGGCGCACAATGGCGCGATCCCTGGGGCGGCAATGGGCTCGCCCGAGCAGTTCGAGCATCCGCTGGTCCGCCGCGCGCTCACCGAAATTTCCGCCGCGTGTCACGCGCACGGCAAGGTGCCCTCCCACAACGTCAGTACGGATATCAAACACCCGGACCGTGCCGGCGCCGATGCCGCGCGCGCCCGGAACGAATTCGGCTATCTGCGTAAATGGAGCATCCACCCGGACCAGATCGTGCCGATTGTCTCGGCGTTCCGTCCGTCGCACGAAGAAGTGACACAAGCCGCGGCCATTCTTGCAGCGGCGCAGGACGCGTCCTGGGGCCCGATCCAGCACGAAGGACGGTTGCATGACCGCGCGAGTTATCGTTACTGGTGGGCGGTGCTGCAGCGTGCGCACACCACTGGCGTCGAACTACCGGCCGATGCGGCCGCCCGATTCTTCGGATGAGACGCGCTTGCTCGTGACGACGGACTTGGGCGAACCCTCAACACGATCAACACGAACAAGGAGCTCGGACGACTCGACCACGAAGTACATGGCTCAGGAATCCGCGCGGTACATGGCACAACACCACCGTTTGACGGATCGGTTGCATCGCCATGTAACAGAACGTTGGGCGCGGCGTACAAATCGGTCAAAATACCGGCCGGTGTGCGCCGAACCCTGGCATTCCGGCCCCGGGTGGCCGCCTCCCCTGATTCAGTCTTACGGAAGGAAACTATGAACAAGTTCATCGCGGGCGCCTGTGCCGGCGTTCTCTCGCTGGCCACAGCGCAATACGCAACGGCCCAGACCACCTCCACCGCCAAGCCGGCTGCGAAGAAAAAGGCCTCGGCCAAGAAAAAAGCCTCCAAGAAGGCCGCCCCCGTTGCCGCCGCCAAGCCGGAAGGCGTGTTGTGGAAGTGCGAGTTGGGCAACGAGCTGTACATCGCCGGCGACATGACGCGCGACCAGATCGTCAAACTGCACTGGAAGGGCAAGAACTACGACCTGCCCCGCCAGCTGACCCGCACCGGCGCAGACCGCTACTTTGATCAGAAGACCGGCTTCGACCTGGTTGTCATCCCCGCCAAGGCGATGCTGTTCGACCGCAACGAAGGCCACCGTCTGGCCGACGAGTGCCAGACCGCCGAAATGGCAGCCGGCGCCCCGGCCCCGACGCAAGCCGGCGCCCTGCGCGCTCCGGCAGGTCTGCCGCTGATGCTGCAGGACAACGCTGCCCCGGCTCCGGCTCCCGCGCCCGCACCTACGCCGGACGCTGCCCAGCCCGCCAAGCAGTAACGCAACATCGCGCGAGAAGCCCCGAGGAAACCCCCATGTCGGCGCTGGCTGCAAATACCCACCTGGAACCACGGCATGGCGGTCCATGCCGGGCGGTGCGGGCGCTGGCAGATGGGCTCCTCGGACTTTCTCACCCCGACGGCCGCCCAGCAGCAATTGGAGGCCTTCGATGACACAGATACCGTCATGCGCACGTCAACATGTGCGCGTGAAAGCAGTGCCTCGGGAATCATCACGACACCCCAGAACACCCGTTCGCTCAAGTGATCACCGTCCGGCCGCAGGACGGCAAGGTGCTACTGGAAGTCGTGCAGCAGTTGGTTTGTACGTGATTTGATTGGTTGATTTGACGTCTCCGCAACGGGCGCCTCGGTGCCCTGCGCATCCTTAAGCCTTGGAGTCATGCCATGCCCCACAACCTGAAAAAAACACTCAAGGAATTCAAGATCAACGGCGGCCAGACCGGCAACTTCTATTCCCTGCCGCAACTGGGCAAGGAATTGGGCGTGGCGATCGAGCGCCTGCCGGTGTCGATCCGGATCGTGCTGGAATCCGTGCTGCGCAACTGCGACGGCAAGAAGGTGACCGAGGAGCACGTCGAGCAACTCGCCAACTGGAAGCCGAACGCCGAGCGCGTTGACGAGATCCCGTTCGTGGTCGCTCGCGTGGTGCTGCAGGACTTTACCGGCGTGCCGCTGCTGGCTGACCTGGCCGCCATGCGCAACGTGGCCGAGCGCATGGGCAAGAACCCCAAGCAGATCGAGCCGCTGGTGCCGGTTGACCTGGTGGTGGACCACTCGGTGCAGATCGACCACTTCCGCGAGAAGAAGGCGCTGGACCTGAACATGCAACTGGAGTTCTCGCGCAACAACGAGCGCTACCAGTTCATGAAGTGGGGCATGCAGGCATTCGACACGTTTGGCGTGGTGCAGCCGGGCTTTGGCATCGTCCACCAGGTCAACCTGGAATACCTGGCACGCGGCGTTCATAAGAAAGACGGCGTGTACTACCCGGATACGCTGGTCGGCACCGACAGCCACACCACCATGATCAACGGGATCGGCGTGGTGGGCTGGGGTGTGGGCGGCATTGAGGCCGAAGCCGGCATGCTGGGCCAGCCGGTGTACTTCCTGACGCCGGACGTGGTGGGCGTGGAACTGAAGGGCCGCCTGCGCGAAGGCTGCACGGCCACTGACCTGGTGCTCACCATCACCGAAATGCTGCGTAAGGAAAAGGTGGTCGGCAAGTTCGTCGAATTCTTCGGCGAAGGCACGGCCAGCCTGTCGCTGCCGGATCGCGCCACCATCGGCAACATGGCACCGGAATACGGCGCCACGATGGGCTTCTTCCCGGTGGATGAAAAGACCGTCGAGTACTTCAAGGGCACCGGCCGCACGGAAGAAGAAATCGCTGCGTTCGAAGGCTACTTCAAGGCTCAGAAGCTGTTCGGCATCCCCAAGGCCGGCGAGATCGACTACACCAAGACGCTGACGCTGGACCTTGGCACGGTTGCTCCGTCGCTGGCCGGCCCGAAGCGTCCGCAAGACCGCATCGAAATCGGCAATGTGAAGTCGACGTTCTCGTCGCTGTTCTCCAAGCCGGTGGCCGAGAACGGCTTCAACAAGAAGGCCGAAGACCTCGAGCAAACCTACACGACCACCAACGGCGTGAACGTGAAGAACGGCGACGTGCTGATCGCCGCCATCACCTCGTGCACGAACACCTCGAACCCGAGCGTGCTGCTGGCCGCCGGCCTGCTGGCGAAGAAGGCCGTGGAAGCCGGCCTGGAAGTCGCACCGCACATCAAGACCTCGCTCGCCCCGGGCAGCCGCGTGGTGACGAAGTATCTGGAAGCCGCCGGCCTGCTGCCGTACCTGGAGAAGCTGGGCTTTGGCGTGACGGCGTACGGCTGCACGACGTGTATCGGCAACGCGGGTGACCTGACGCCGGAGCTGAACGAAGCCATCGTGAAGAACGACATCGTGGCGGCGGCCGTGCTGTCGGGCAACCGCAACTTTGAAGCACGTATCCACCCGAACATCCGCGCCAACTTCCTAGCCTCGCCGCCGCTGGTCGTGGCGTACGCGATCGCCGGCAACGTCACGCGCGACCTGATGACCGAGCCGGTCGGCAAGGGCAAGAAGGGTCAGGACGTGTATCTGGGCGACATCTGGCCGAGCTCGGATGAGATCGCCAAGCTGATGAAGTTCGCCATGAACGCCGACACGTTCCGCACGAACTACGAGCAGGTCAAGAAGCCGTCCAAGCTGTGGGCCAACGTCAAGGGCACGAAGGGTCAGGTGTACGACTGGCCGAAGTCGACGTACATTGCCGAGCCGCCGTTCTTCGAGGGCTTTGGCATGACGCCGGCAGCTGCCTCGGCATCGGTCAAGGGCGCACGCGCGCTGGGCGTGTTTGGCGACTCGGTGACGACCGACCACATCTCGCCGGCCGGTTCGATCAAGGAAACGTCGCCCGCCGGCAAGTACCTGCTGGCCAACGGCGTGCTCAAGGCGGATTTCAACAGCTACGGCTCGCGCCGCGGCAACCATGAGGTGATGATGCGCGGCACGTTCGCCAACGTACGCATCAAGAACCTGATGATCCCGCCGAAGGCCGACGGTTCGCGCGTGGAAGGCGGCGAAACGCTGTTCCAGCCGAGCGGCGAACAAATGTCGATCTACGACGCCGCCATGAAGTACATCGCCGAAGGCACGCCGACGGTCGTGTTCGGTGGCGAAGAATACGGCACGGGCAGCTCGCGCGACTGGGCCGCCAAGGGCACGCAACTGCTGGGCGTGAAAGCCGTGATCGCACGCAGCTTCGAGCGTATCCACCGCTCGAACCTGGTCGGCATGGGCGTCCTGCCGCTGCAGTTCAAGGGCAATGACTCGGTGCAATCGCTGGGCATCGTGGGCGACGAGACCTTCGACATCGAAGGCCTGGAAGGCGAAATCAAGCCGCAACAGGACGTCACCCTGGTGATCAAGCGCGCCAACGGCGAAACCACGCGCGTGGAGGTTCTGCTGCGCATCGACACCCCGATCGAAGTGGACTACTACAAGCACGGCGGTATCCTGCCGTTCGTGCTGCGTCAGTTGCTGGCGGCCTAAACCACCGCTGCGCTGTCGATCGGAAGCCGGCTCTTCGGAGCCGGCTTTTTTATTGCTGCCGAATCAAACAACGTGACGAGACCCCAACCGACGCACAGGCTTTGGTAGAGTGTGCCGATTAGGCCGCGTGGCGGAGTGCTCGCCCATCGCGCGGCCGATCTTCAATGGACCCATCCGCAGGAGCCTCGCACCCATGGCCAAAGTGGTTCTCGCCCTACTCGTCGTGGCGGCTGCCGTGTTCTACATCCTGTTCAAGGCGCCGCAGACCGACGCCCAGGCCCCGGCGGCGCCTGTGCCGACCGACACAACGGCCACCGCCACCGCCGCGCCCGTCCCACCACCTCCGCCTATGGAGGCTGCCGCGTCCGCCGTCGCCCCCATTGCACCGACTACGCACGCGAGCATGCCGGCGGCATCGGAGCCCGCCGCTGCCGTGGCGCCAGCAACACCAGCGGCGAGTGGCGTGGCAGCCGAAGCTTCGGCTCCCGCTGCGAAACCCTAGCGCTTTCGCCGACAAAGCGGCGCACGACAGCGTCCAAGGGTAAAATAACGCCCCTTCTTTCCAATCGACCGGTACGGCACAGCATGGCAGGATTCCGCTCCAAGGCCCCCCAACGTCTCTCCCCCGATGCAGAACGGCTGGTTGCCGATGCGCTGGCGCTCGATGCGTCGGGCAGCCGCATCGAAGACGTCTACTGGGAACAACGGCTGTCCGAACGTCTTTCCCGGCTGCTGAAAAACGGCAGCCAAACGGCGCTGGACGCCGCGCTCGACCACCTCTTCAAGCACAACGAAGAGGCCTCCGACGTGCTGGCCGAACAGGCCGAAACGCTGGCCGAATCGGCGGTACTGACTTCGGGCGACGTGGAATACGATGCGCTGCTGATTGCAGCGCCCATCCTGGCGCACACGCGCTACATGATTCCCTCGGGCACCATCAAGCCTGAACTCGCGCAGACGCTGCAGGTGCATCTGCAGGCGCACGTGATGGCGTCCAACGCACGCGTGGCATTGGCGCCGTATCTGTACAGCATCGACCAGCTCCCGCGCACGCACTCCGACACCTTCGCGCTCACACACAAGCTGGCGGCCTACGCGCTGTCGGGCCAGCCGGCCAAGGTGGATTTGCGCGACATGCCCGAGACCGCGCCCATCCTCGCCGACCCGCGCTACCTCGTCGCCATCGTCGTGGCCAAGCACGGCCAGGCGCTGTTCCGCTGGCAGGAAGACGCCAAGGAGCACCACGCCGAGCGCTCGGCCTGCCTGGAGCAATGGCGCGAGCAAGTCACGCCGACCATCTCGACGCTGATGCCCGGCTGCGAGTTCGACCTGCTGCTGCCTGACGCTTTCTTCCTGTCCTGCCGCGAGTCCGACAAACAGATCCGCCCGCTGACGGTGCGCGCTGCCGTCAACTACCTGCAGGGTGCACTGGACATGCCGGCCAACCGCTTCGGCGCCATCATCGGTGCGTTCGGCGAAGAGCAGATCGAGGAGTATCGCGTGGCCTTCACGGTGCGCGGCGAGAAAGACCTCATCTACGGCATCGTCTGGCCCGTCTATGGCCGCGATGGTGGCGCCACGGATGTCACTGCAGAGGGCGAGCCCGGTAGCCCGCTGGAGCAGATCTGCGACGAACTGCGCGCCTGCGGCATCGAAGACATCTTCCGCCACGGCCAGCTCTTCGAGCCCGAGTACTGCGAAGACTGCGGTGCCCCGCTCTATGCGGACCGCTCGGCAGAGATCGTCCACGCCGAGATGCCGGAAGACGCACCGACACAGCAGCCGCTGTTCCATTGAGCACCGCGCGACACGACAAGCCACCTTCGGGTGGCTTTTTTATTGCTCCGTCATCGCGCATATTGATTCTTGCTTTGCATCGTACGTGCCCAGGCAGGCTGCGGCACAATGGCGGTCTTCCGCCACATGGCATCACCGCCCGAATTCCAGGAGCCCCCCAGATGACAACCCGTCCCCTCTTTGGTGGTCCGATCCGCGCCTTGATTCGCAACCTCGCTGCATGCGCGCTGGCTGCGGCAGCTTCGGTGCCGCTGGCCGCGCACGCCGACGACCTCCGCATTGGCCTGTCCGCCGACGTCACGTCCATGGATCCGCAATGGAACAACGCCGGCCCCAACAACGCCATGGCGCTGCACATCTTCGAGTCGCTGGTGTTTCTCGACAAGAACGGCCGCTACACGCCGGGCCTGGCCACCTCATGGAAGGCCATCGACGCCAACACGTGGGAGATCAAACTCCGCCCCAACGTGAAGTGGAGCGACGGCACGCCCTTCACCGGCGAAGACGTGAAAGCCTCCATCGAGCGCCCCGCGCGGTTGACCAACAGCCCCGGCCCGTTCACCAGCTACACCAAGTCGATCACCGAAGTGCAGATCGTCGATCCGCTCACCGTGCGGCTGAAGGTATCGATCCCGAACTACGCGAGCATTCCAAACGACCTGAACAGCCTGCCGATCATCCCGAAAAAGGTCGCCGACGCATCGCAAGCGGACTTTGATGCCGGCAAAGCCATGATCGGCACGGGTCCGTTTCTGTTCGACCACTTCACACGCGGGCAGGAGATCGTGCTGAAGAAGAACCCGGGCTATTGGGGCCATGCCCCGCAGTGGGACAAGGTCACCTTCAAGATCATCACGGACAACGCCGCGCGCACCGCGGCCCTGCTCTCCGGTGATGTGGATGTGGTGGAAGCCGTGCCCGCCGCCGATGTGCCGCGCATCAAGCAGAACCCGAAGTTCCACCTCGAGCAGCAGGTGTCATGGCGCACGATCTTCTGGCAGATGGACCAGAGCCGTGATGTGTCGCCGTTCATCACGGACAAGACCGGCAAGCCGCTCGCCAAGAACCCGTTCAAGGACCGCCGCGTGCGTGAAGCCGTGGCGCTGGCCATCAACCGCGATGCCATCGTCAGCCGCGTGCTGGAAGGCCAGGGCGTGGTGGCATCGAGCATCGTGTCCCCGCAGATCTTCGGGCATCCGGGCGGCAAGATCGGCTATGACCCCGATCGCGCGAAGAAACTGCTTGCCGAGGCGGGCTACCCGAACGGCTTCGGGCTCACGCTGCACGCCACCAACAACCGCTACCTGAACGACGCACAAGTCGCGCAGACCACGGCGCAACTGCTCACGCGCATCGGCATCCAGACCAAGGTGGAAACACTTCCGGTGGCTGCGTACTTCTCGCGCGCGCGCCAGGGTGAGTTCTCGTTCATGATGCTGGGCTGGGGTTCGGTGGCGGCCGATGTGGCCCTGCGCAGCATCCTCGGCACGCCGAATGCGCAGACTGGTTACGGCACGTGGAACTGGGGCAAGTACAGCAACCCTCAGTTGGACAAGCTGGTGCAGACATCGCTCTCTACGGTATCGAGCGATCAGGCCCACGAGCAGGCTGCAAAAACCGCCGCACGCTTCGCGCAGACGGATTACGCCATCATCCCCTCGCATCATCAACTTGCCACGTGGGCGATGCGCAAGGGCATCCGTTACGAAGCACGCACGGATGAATGGTCGCTCGCGCACCTGTTCACCAAGCAATGATGATGGGGTCGTAATGTCGTAACCCCAAGGTCGTAACGCCCTGTTACAGCAAAATCGCCGGATGTTCCGCATTGGGGTAACTAGCAGGAACTTTCGGCGCGGGCTTTCCTCTATCATGGCGTTTTTCCACGCCGACACCCTGTAACACTCGTGATGTTGCGACCCAAACTACTTTGTCTCGGCGTCGTTGCGCTGCTGGCCGCCTGCTCCAACTTGCAGACTCAACCGACCGATGCGTCGGCACAGGCCACCACCACAACGCCGAGCACGCCAGCTGCACAAGCTAAGCCGGCCATCCAGCCCGTACCGTCCACACCGCCCATCGTCTTCGGTTCGACCGATGCCAGCGGCACCACCACGGTCAACCTGCCGGCCAAGGACAAGATGAGCTTGTCCGAGTACCGCGCACAAACCCGTGATCGCCTGATCCAATCGGAAGGTGCCCGCCCCGACGTTGCCGACTGCGCCGCGCATGCGAGCTGGATCATTCCGCGCTCTACCAACTTTGATCAGTTCCGTTTGCCGACTGGCGCCCTGTCCAACGACCAGGCCAAGGTCGAGCCGTGGGACTCGCGCTTCTCGTCCAGTAAGCAAGGTGCGGTGAAGGTATCAAGCGTGGTCAGCTTCAATGCCGCCGTGCACAAGCGCGGCACGGGCAACGACCAGTGGGAGCCGGTGCGCGTGCGCTGCGGCTATGACGAAGGGATGATGCTGGCGTACGAGCTGCTCGACGCCAACGGCCAGCCGTTTGCCGCGCCAGCGGCAGCTCCGTCCTCGTCGACCGTGCGCACCCACTGCCGCCGCGGCCACCGTTGCACGACTACTGCCGTGCACGGCAAGGGCAGCGCCAAGGGCAAGGCCACGGCGAAATCCGCCAAGGCAAGCAAGAGCACCAGCACCGCGAAGACCAAATCGACCTCGGCCTCGAATGGCAAATCCACTGCCAAGTCGACGGCCAAGAAAAAGAAGTCGACAAGCCAATAAGAGAAACGCGCCGCCAGAAACCCTGAGCGGCGCGTTGTCCTTATGGCGTTTGCGTTATCACTTAGCCGAGATACTCCAGGATCGCCTGCAGCATCGCCGCACCCAATGCGGCGCTGCGGGCGCCGTCCCAGCCGACGCGCGCGTCGGGCAGGTTCGCGTTGTCCTTGAACGGCATTTCCAGCGTCAGCGACAAACAGCCGTACGTATGGCCGATGTACTTGGAGGCGAGCTTGAGCGCGTCTTCGTTGTACTTGCTGGCCTCGTAGCCGTATTGCGTCTGGAAGTCTGGTGATGCGCGCAGGAATGCGGCCACGAAGCGGTCTTGGTCTGCGCGCTGTGCATCGGTGAAGCCCGGCAGCATTTCGCTGCCTGCGACGAACACGTAGGGCAGCGCCTCGTCGCCGTGGATGTCGAAGAACAGATCGACGCCGGTCTGCTCGATGGCCTGGCGCACGCACAGCACTTCGGGGCTGCGCTGGGCGTCGGGTTCCATCCATTCACGGTTCAGGTTGGCACCCGTTGCGTTGGTGCGCAGGTTGCCGAGCGACGAGCCATCCGGGTTCATGTTCGGCACGATGTGGAAGACGGCACGCTCGGCCAGCACACGGCCCACCGGGTCGCCGCTCCACACGCCCTGACGCGTCAGGCGCGCGAGCAAGCCTTCGACAAACCACTCTGCCATCGTCTCGCCCGGATGCTGGCGCGCGATGATCCACACGTTCTTCTTGCCAGGGCCGGGCTCGCCGACGGTGATGCTGGTCATATCGCGACCCTGCACCGTTTGTCCCAAGCGCTGCGTGCGCACACCGGGCCTGGTCTGCGCGGCGGCAACGAGGGACAGATGGCGCTCGTCCGAATACGGCTCGAAGTAGGCAAACCAGATGCTGTCGTGCTCGGGCGTGACCTCGATGGTCATCGTCTTGCCGTCGTAGCGCGTCGGCACGCGGAACCAGTGTTCGCGGTCGTATGAGGCGACGGCGTGGTAGTCCTTCCAGCCGGCGGCGTAGGTGCATTCGCCGGCGTTTTCCAGCGCCAGCCTGCAGGCCTGCCCCTGCACACCTTGCAGGCGGAAGTGGAACCACTGCATGAAGTCTGCATGCGAATCGCGGCGGATGCGCAGGCGGATGGCATCCGCGCGTGCCGCATCGACGACCTCGATAGCGCCGCTGTCGAATGCGCTGGAAATATGCGGTTGATTAGCAGTCATGTCGGCTCCTGTCATCAGGTGAGCTTGCGGCGGAAAACCCAGCGTTCGTCGTCGGACTCGGCCGCGTCAAACCCGTAGCCGTCGACATCGAACGCCTTAAGCTTGCGCGGATCGGTAATGCGATGTTCGATCGCGTAGCGCGCCATCAGACCGCGCGCACGCTTGGCGTAGAACGAGATGATCTTGTACTGGCCGTTCTTCCAGTCTTCAAAGACCGGCGAAATGATGCGCGCCTTGAGCACCTTCGGGCGCACCACCTTGAAATACTCTTCCGACGCGAGGTTGACGAGCACAGGGTCATCGTCCTGCTTGAAGAGCTTGTTGAGCGCGAGCGTCACTTCGTCGCCCCAGAACGCGTAGAGGTCCTTGCCGTGCGGATTCGCCAGGCGCGTGCCCATTTCCAGGCGATACGGCTGCATCCAGTCGAGCGGGCGCAGCACACCATACAGGCCCGACAGAATCCGCAGATGCTTCTGCGCGAATTGCAGATCGTCGGCTGACAATGAATTGGCGTCGAGCCCGCCGTAGACATCCCCATCGAAGGCCAGCACGGCTTGCTTGCTGTTCTCGGCGGTGAATTCGGTAGACCAGTCCCCGTAGCGGGTGGCGTTGAGCACGGCCAGCGGGTCGGAAATCTTCATCAGCGTGCCGATCTGCGCCGGCGACAGCTTGCGAAGCACTGCAATGAGTTCTGCGGAGCGCGCGATGAAATCGGGCAGCGTGTGGGTCTTGGTGCGCGGCGGCGTGTCGTAGTCGAGCGACTTGGCCGGCGAGAGGACGATGATCATGTCAGAATCGCGGTTCACAAGTCTCGAATTGTATCGAATGGCAGACACTGCTGCCCCGGCCTCCATCCCAGCCCCACGCGTGGTACTGGACTCCAACATCTGGGTCGACATCCTCATCTTCGACGATGCCGTTGCGCGTCCGATCCGCGCCGCGCTGGAAGCTGGCCGGCTCGACGCCATCATCAGCCCTGCGTGCCGCGAAGAGTTGCGCCGCGTGCTCGACTATCCGCAATTCGCGCACTACGCCGTGGATGCACAAGCCGCCCTCGCCTGGGTCGATCGCGTCACCCGCTCGGTGGCTGACCCTGAAGATGCGGCCCGCGCGCAAGGCGAGGCATTCGTCCCGCGCTGCAAAGACCGCGACGACCAAAAATTCCTGGTGCTGGCCGATGCCGCCAACGCCGCTTATCTCGTCTCCAAGGACAAAGCCGTGCTCAAGCTCAAGCGCCGCATGGCCAAGTATTGCGACGTGGCGGTGCTGCCGCCCAAGCAGTTTGTCGCACAAGTCCAGTTGGAAACCGCTCCCCTCGTTTCGTGATGATGACTGCTGCCAACATCTACGCTGAATCGCTCGCCCCCATCGCACCGCCGCCCTCGCGCTTGCCCAATGTGGGCACCACCATCTTCACCGTGATGTCGGCGCTGGCCGTGGAAAAGCAGGCCGTCAACCTCGGCCAGGGTTTTCCGGATTTCGATTGCGACCCGCGCATCGTCGATGCGGTGTCCGACGCCATGCGCGCAGGCCTGAATCAGTACCCGCCAATGGCAGGCGTGCCTGCGCTGCGTCAGGCCATTGCCTCGAAGATCGCCAAGCTGTACGGCCACAGGTATGACGCCGACAGCGAAGTCACCATCACCGCGGGTGCCACGCAGGCTCTGCTGACCACCGTACTGTGCTGCGTCCATCCGGGCGACGAAGTAATCGTCTTCGAGCCGACGTACGACAGCTATATCCCGTCGATCGAACTGGCCGGCGGCAAGGTCGTGCCGATCACGCTGAACGCGCCGGACTTCCGCATCCCGTTCGATAAGCTGGCCGCTGCCATCACGCCGCGCACGCGGCTGATCATGCTCAACACGCCGCACAACCCGACGGGCACTGTTTGGCATGCGGACGACATGCAGAAGCTGGCCGAGATCCTGGCGCCCACCAATGTGCTGCTGCTCTCCGATGAGGTGTACGAGCACATGGTGTACGACGGTGTGCCGCATGCATCGGTGGCGCGCATTCCGGAGCTGGCGCGGCGCGCCTTCGTGGTGTCGAGTTTCGGCAAGACGTATCACGTGACGGGCTGGAAGGTCGGCTACGTGGCCGCGCCCGCCGCGCTCATGGCGGAGTTCCGCAAGGTGCATCAGTTCAACGTCTTCACCGTCAACACGCCGGTGCAGCACGGGCTGGCGAATTACATGGCGGACCCCCGCCCGTATCTGGACTTGCCCGCGTTCTACCAGCACAAGCGCGACCTGTTCCGCGCGGGGCTGGAGAAGACGCGCTTCAAGCTGCTGCCATGCCAGGGCACGTACTTCCAGTGCGTGGACTACAGCGCCATCTCCGATCTGCCCGAGGCAGAATTCGCCAAGTGGTTAACGAGCGAGATTGGCGTGGCGGCGATCCCGGTGTCGGCGTTCTATTCGCAGCCGCACGAATCGGGCGTGGTGCGCTTTTGCTTTGCCAAGAAAGACGAAACGCTCCAACTTGCGCTGGAGCGTTTGGCGAAGGTGTAAAACCGGGGCGGCCGATCAGCGCTTGCTGGCGTAATGCGCCAGCATCTGCTCCAGGTTGGCCTTGCTGTCGGCCCGCACCTTCTGCACGTTGGGGTTCTCGGCCATCTTGGCGAGATACGGCTTGACGCCCTCCACCTGCGCCAGCATGTCTTCACCGTAGATGATCTTGGTGGCCTGGCTGACCAGCGGGAAGTGCACGATGGCCGCGCAGTCCGCAATGGTAAACGTATCACCCGCCACGTACGGCGCGAACCTGAACAGCTTGGCCGCAGCCGGGATGTTCTTCTGCAGTTGCTCGCGCACCTTGACCTTCAGGTTGTCGCTCACCTTGCCGCCAAAGAACGCTTCGGGAAACAACTGACGCGCCACCAGCTCCAGATGCAGCTCCAGAAAGGTCACGATCTCGCGCACCTTGGCGGCCTGGAACGGGTCCGCCGGAATCAGCGGATGTTCCGGATAGCGCGCTTCCAGATAGTCGACGATGACCTGCGATTCGCACAGGCCGCGGTCGCCATCCTTCAAATACGGCACCTTGTGCAGCGGTGAGATGTCGCCATCGGTCTGGTCGGGCCAGCGCAGTTCTTCCTGAAACGAGAGGCCCTTCTCCATCAGCGCGAGCTTGACCTTGTTGTAGTAGTTGCTCGCGGAAAAACCGTATAGCGTCAGCATGAACCTCTCCTTGGGTGATGGGCGCTGCCTGTTATCGTCGGTGCGGATGCCAGAAATCGCACGCTCGTGCTATTTTAGCCAGACTTCTTTCGACCGCAGCGGATTTCCTATGCAGACCATCGGGATTGTGGGCACCGGCGCCATGGGGCGCGGTATTGCGCAGATCGCGGCCCAGGCCGGCCTGCGCGTCAAGCTGTTCGACGCCAACGCACAAGCCGTGGAAGCGGCGCGTACTGCACTGGCCGACACACTAGCCAAGCTGGCCGCCAAGGGCAAGCTCACGGCAGAGGAAGCGGATGCCACTGTTGCCCGGTTGATCCCGGCAGGTACCCTCACCGATCTGGCCGACTGCGATCTCGTGGTCGAGGCCATCGTCGAGAAGCTCGACGTCAAGCGCGACCTGTTCCGCCAACTCGAAGACATCGTCCGCGCGGATGCGATTCTGGCGTCGAACACGTCGTCGCTCTCCATTACCGCCATTGCCACGGCATGCAAGCACCCGGAGCGCGTGGCGGGCTTCCACTTCTTCAACCCCGTGCCGCTGATGAAGGTGGTCGAGGTGATCGACGGGCTGCGCAGCGCGCCTGCCACCGGTGATGCCCTGGCGGAACTCGCCAAGCGCATGGGCCACACGGCCGTGCGCTGCATCGACATGCCGGGCTTCATCGTCAACCACGCCGGGCGCGGCATGAACACTGAAGGCCTGCGTGTGGCGCAGGAAAGCGTGGCCGCGTTTGCCGACATCGACGCGATCATGCGCGAGCAGGCCGGCTTCCGCATGGGCCCGTTCGAGTTGATGGACCTGACGGGGCTCGATGTCTCGCACCCGGTGATGGAATCGGTCTACCGCCAGTTCTATGACGAGCCGCGCTATCGCCCGTCGCAAATCACCGCCGTGCGCTTTGCGGGCGGCATCCTCGGCCGCAAGACGGGCGAAGGGTTCTATCGCTACCCGGAAGGCCAGAAGCAGGTTCCCACAGAAGCGCCCGTGCCGACGGCGCGTCCGTCGTCCGTGTGGATCAGCCGCGCGCACGAGGCCGGCCATGCCGCCGCACAGCGCCTGATGCTGGACCTCGGCATCACACCCGAGGCCGGTGCCAAGCCCTCCGCCGATGCGCTCATCATCGTTACGCCGCGTGGGCTGGATGCCACCGCGTGCGTGGCCGCTGAGGGGCTCGACGCGCGCCGCACCGTGGCGCTCGACACGCTGTATCCGTTTGCCGCCACCAAGCGCCGCACGCTGATGACCACGCCCGCCACCGATCCAGCCTACCGCGACGCCGCGCATGGCCTGCTCGCCTCTGACGGCGTGCCGGTGACGGTGATCCGCGACTCCGGCGGCTTTGTCGCGCAGCGCATCGTTGCGTGCATCGTCAACATTGCGTGCGATATCGCGCAGCAACGCATCGCTACACCGGGCGACATCGACCTTGCCGTCACGCTGGGCCTGGGCTATCCCAAGGGGCCGCTGGCGCTGGGCGATACGCTGGGCGCGCCCGCCGTTCTCGAAGTCCTGCAGAACCTGTACACGCTTTACGGCGACCCGCGTTATCGCCCGAGCCCGTGGCTGTTGCGTCGTGCGCGTCTTGGCATGTCGCTGCTGACGCCGGACGCTTGATCGCCGCCACTCACCTGACGAGGCCGCCATGACCGCGCAATTGCTCTCCAAACGCATCGGCTCGACGCTGGTGCTCACGCTGTCCAACCCCGACGCGCGCAACGCGCTGGACCCGGTGATGTACACCGCATCGATGGAGGCCCTGGACCGCGCCGCCAACGACAACGAGATCCGCGCCGTCATCTTTACCGGTGCCGGCAATGCGTTCTGCGCCGGCGGCAATCTGAACCGCCTGCTGGAAAACCGCAGCAAGCCGAAAAGCGTGCAGGAAGAAGGCATCGACGCGCTCAACCACTGGATCGAGACGATCCGCACCTTCCCCAAGCCCGTGATCGCCGCCGTGGAAGGCCCGGCAGCAGGGGCGGGATTCTCACTGGTGCTGGCGTGCGACTTTGCGGTTGCCGCCTCGGACGCAAAGTTCGTGATGGCGTATGTGAACGTGGCACTCACGCCGGATGGTGGTGGCTCGTGGCATATCGCGCGCTTCCTCCCGCGTCCGCTGGCGAGCGAGATCATCATGCTCGGCAAGCCCGTCAGCGCAGAGCGGCTGGCGCACTTCGGCCTCATCAACGAAGTCGTCAAACCCGGTGAGGCACTGGACCATGCGCTGGCCCTGGCAGAGAAACTGGCCGCGCAATCTCCGCACGCCGTTGGGCGCATCAAGGGCCTGATCGCCAACGCAGAAGACGCGTCGCTGCACGACCACCTGAAAGCCGAGCAGCTCAGCTTTGTCGAAGCGCTGCACCACGCCGATGGCAACGAAGGCATCTCCGCCTTCCTGCAGAAACGCAAACCGCAGTACCGCTGATTGCAGGTACACATGATCCCCTTCCCGACACCCAAGCGCCGGCGCGTCTATCTGATGCGCCACGGCGCCGTGACGTACTTCGACGAGACCGGCCGTCCCGTTCCTTCGCCCGAGGCCGTGCCGCTCAACGAACTTGGCCGCAGCCAAACCACCGCTGCCGGCAAGATCTTCGCCGCAGAAAACATCGTCTTCGACCGCGTGATCGTCAGCGGTCTGCCTCGCACGGTGGAAACCGCGCAGCGCGTGCTGGCCGAAATGCCCGCGATGCAGGAACGCGGCATCTCGCTCGAACAATGGCCCGAGTTGCAGGAGATCCGCGGCGGCAAGCTGGCGGAGATTCCCGAGCACGAACTCGCGCAGGCATTCATCGGCGCGTTTGAAGGCACGGTGCAGGAAGACCGCCGCTTCCTGAACGGCGAGAGCATCGGCGAGTTCCTCGACCGGGTGATTCCGGCCATTGCACGCCTGCGCGCCCTGCCCGACTGGGACACGGTGCTGTTGGTGCTCCACGGCGGCACCAACCGCGCGATTCTGTCGCACGCCATTACCGGCGGCGAGCGCGTGTTTTTTGGCAGCCTCGCGCAGACCGCCGGCTGCATCAACGTGCTGGACGTGGGAGACGCCCCAACCGACTGGGTGCTGCGCATGAGCAACTTCTCGCCGCCCTCGCCCACGCATCTCGGCTCACGGCTGACGACGATGGAGGTGCTGCTGCAGGAATACCTCCAGCATCGGCAACCAGCGCGCCAAGCGACCTGACCTTTCCTCGATACACAACAAGATTCGGAGACACCCCCATGACACAGGCAGCACAGCAGGATTTCTCAGCCTTCGAGGGCACGCGCCCGGTCGCAGAACAGCAAAAGTTTGACGAGCGCACGCTGGAGGCCTGGATGCACGAACACGTGGAAGGCTTTGCCGGCCCGCTCAGCGTGGAGCAGTTCAAGGGCGGCCAGTCGAACCCGACGTTCAAGCTCATCACGCCATCGCGTACCTACGTGATGCGCGCGAAACCGGGGCCGAAGGCCAAGCTGCTGCCGTCAGCACACGCCATCGAGCGCGAATACCGCGTGATGGATGCACTGGCCAAGACCGACGTGCCCGTCGCCAAGATGTACGCCCTGTGCGAAGACGAAGCCGTGATCGGCCGCGCCTTCTACATCATGGAATTCGTGCAAGGGCGCGTGCTGTGGGATCAGGCATTGCCGGGCATGACGCCCGCCGGGCGCACCGCCATCTACAACGAGATGAACCGCGTCATCTCCGCGCTGCACACGGTCGATTACGCAGCGATTGGCCTGGCTGATTACGGCAAGCCCGGCAACTACTTCGCGCGCCAGATCGAGCGCTGGAGCAAGCAGTACAAGCTGTCGGAAACCGAGTCGATTCCGGCCATGGACAACCTGATCGAATGGCTGCCGAAGCATGTGCCGCAAGAGGCGGAAGAAATCACCAGCATCGTCCACGGCGACTACCGGCTCGACAACCTGATCTTTCACCCGACCGAGCCGCGCGTGCTGGCCATCCTCGACTGGGAGCTGTCGACGCTGGGCCACCCGCTGGCCGACTTCAGCTACCACTGCATGAGCTGGCACATCG
>CBJMVH010000067.1:0-24445 GCA_966433195.1 uncultured Ralstonia sp. | reverse complement strand
TGCTGGGCCTGTTCCCGCGCGTGGTGACGGGCACGGTCATCATGCTGATCGGCTTTTCGCTGCTGAGCGTGGGCATCAACTGGGCAGCGGGCGGGCAGCAGATGATTCCGCAAGTGGTGGATGGCGTGACACACATGGTGCCGAACCCCGCCTTTGGCGACCCGTTCGGGCTGGCCATTGCCGCGCTGGTGCTGGTGACGATTCTGCTGCTGACCAAGTTCGGCAACGCGCTGCTGTGCAATATCGCCGTGCTGCTGGGCATCGTCACGGGCACGCTGGTGGCCGCGGCGTTCGGCAAGGTGTCGCTGGCCGATGCAAGCGCCGCACCGCTGATGACGCTGGTAACGCCGTTCTACTTTGGCGCGCCCAAGTTTGAGCTGTCGGCCATCGTCTCCATGTGCATCGTGATCGTGATCACGCTGGTGGAATCGACGGGCATGTTCCTCGCGCTGTCGCACGTGGTGGGCAAGCCGATCTCGCGCAACGAGCTGACCAACGGCCTGCGTGCAGATGGTCTGGCGACGGTAGTGGCGGGTGTGTTCAACACGTTCCCGCATACGTCGTTTTCGCAGAACATCGGGTTGGTATCGATCACGGGCGTGCGCTCACGCTATGTGGCGGCCGCCGGTGGTGTGCTGCTGATCGTGCTGGGGCTGTTTCCGAAACTCTCGTATGTGGTGGCATCGGTGCCGCAGTACGTGTTGGGCGGCGCCGGCATCGTGATGTTCGGCATGGTGGCTGCCGCGGGCATTCGCATGCTGGGCATGGTGGACTTTCAGCAGCAGCGCCATAACCTGCTGATCATTGCCGTGTCGGTCGGCTTTGGCATGATGCCCACGCTGGCACCCGCGTTCTTTCACCACTTCCCGGACTGGACGCACCCGATCACCCACAGCGGCATCGTGATGGGCACGCTGGTGGCGGTGGTGCTCAATGCGTGGTTCAACGGCATTCGCGGTGCGCACGAGGTGATGCACGGCGCGGCCGCCGCGGCGCATTGACGATCAGCCCGCAAGCCTCATGTCTCGCTGGCAATGGAGACGCGGTACTGAGTGCGCTGCCGATACACCGCGCCCGGTCGGAGCATGACGGTTTCCGCGTCGGGCATGTTGACCTGGTTCGGAAAGGCGCTCGCTTCCAGACACAAGCCGGTGCGTGGCGAGTGGGTGCCTGAGAGCTTCTGTCCCGAGTAGAACTGCAACCCGCGCTGATCGGTCAGCACCGTCAATTCGCGGCCGCTGCCAGGGTCATATAACCGCGCCACCTCCCGCACCTGCGCGCTGTCGCCCGACGCCGTGTTGCGCAACACGAAGCAATGGTCGAACCCGCCGGCTTGTGCGAGCTGGGCGTGGGGCCAATCCAACCGCACGCCGATCGGCGCGCCCTGGCGGAAATCGAACGCCGTGCCGGCAACGCTGGACACCCGCGTCGGGATCAGTTTTGCATCGACTTCCAGATACGCATCGGCATCGATCGACAGGATGTGGCCCTTGATGTCGGTGCCGGGCTTGCCGCTCAGGTTGAAATAGCCGTGGCTCGTCAGGTTGACCGGCGTGGGCGCATCGGTGCGCGCTTCGTAATCGATCGACAGCGTGCCGTCGTCGTCCAGCGCGTAGCGCACCTGCACAGCGACAGTGCCCGGGAATCCGGCATCGCCTTCCGGCGAGGTGAGCCGCAACACCAGTGCGCCGTCTTGCTCGTCGGCGTCCCACAGCGCGCGATGAAAGCCGCTCGCCCCACCATGCAGCAGGTTGCCGCCCTCATTGCGGTCGAGCGCGTAGTCGATGCCGTCGAGCGAAAAACGTGCGCCGGCGATGCGATTGGCCCAGCGCCCGATCAATCCGCCCAGATAGCCCGGCGCTTCAAGGTAAGCGGTGGGTGATTCATGGTTGAGAAGAATCTCGCCCAGACGCCCGCCGCGATCCGGCGCTTGCCAGGAGACGAGCGTCGCTCCGAGGTCGCTGACGGAAACGCGCATGCCCACGGCATTGCGTAGCGTAAACAGCCGCACCGGATCACCGCCGGGCAATCGTCCCCATGGTGTGGATGCGATGGCGCCATCGACCGGCGCGTGTGTGGAGAGCGCTGGCGCGATGCTCATGATTGGCCCTCTGTGATGGCGCGTTCCTGGTATTCGCGCGGGGTGCAATCCAACTCACGGCGAAAGACGGCGTGCATGTATTGCGGTGAGGTAAAGCCGCAGCGCACAGCCACTTCGGCGGTGGCGACATCGCGGCTGGCCAGCATGTGCTTGGCGGCGTCGAGCTTATGGCGAAGGATTTCCTGGTGCACGGTGCAATGCAATTCACGACGAAAGTGGTCTTCGAGCGATGACCGCGAGATACCGACGTAGTCCGCGACCTGCTCGGTCTTGATTCCTTGACAGGCATATTGCCGAATGAAATGCCGCGCGCGCATGACGTACGGACTGGCAAGTGGCTGGTGCCGCGATGATGCCAGCACATTGATGCCCACCGGCGGCACGAGAATCTGCCGGCCCGCCAGTTCTCCCAAACGGGCGCCGCCCAGCATCTGATGCAGCAGATGCGCGGCGGTGCGGCCCATCTCCGTGGTGCCCTGAATGACGGACGAAAGCGGGATGCGGCTCAGCGTGCGCGTGAGCGGATCGTTATCGATGCCGATGATGGCGATTTCTTCCGGCACGGCGAACCCTGCCGACACGCACGCCTGCAGCAGGTGCCGCGCCCGCGCGTCCGTCACG
Source organism: uncultured Ralstonia sp. (assembly GCA_966433195.1). Taxonomy (GTDB): domain Bacteria; phylum Pseudomonadota; class Gammaproteobacteria; order Burkholderiales; family Burkholderiaceae; genus Ralstonia. Next base: position 21,723 of record CBJMVH010000067.1, on the reverse strand, counting down.
GCAATGATGCCGATGGGCTTGGGCAAACCACGCAGCCATTCGATCAACTGGCTGATGGCCTGGTGCCATGTTGGCGCGCTGGTTGAGAGGCCCCGGTAGATCTCGTGCTCGATGGGCGCGGCGGGATTGTCCTGCCGACGCAAGCGGGTAAAGGCGAGTTCGCGCTGCTGCGCCCAGCGGTTCTCCGGCGCCTGGGGCAGGCTGTACAGCGCAAAGTGCTGCAGGCCGGCTTCGATCAGGTGCCGGTATGCCAGCGAGACGAGCTTGCCGTTGTCCGTGGCGACATAGGGCACGTTGGCGGGGTACTGCGCAACATCTTCATACGACGAGCCCACGGCCACCACCGGCAGCGGGCACTCGCGCAGCGCTTCGGCCACGGTCGGATCATCGAAATCCGCGATGATGCCGTCGCCGTCGAAGCGCTCGATGCCGGGCAGCCGGCAGCGGAAGTCTTCTTCCAGAAACACGTCCCACGTCACGCGGGTGGAACGCATGTACTCGCCAATGCCCGTGATGATTTCGCGGTCATACACCTTGTTGGCATTGAACAGCAGCGCAATGCGATGAATCCGCGCGTGCTGCGATGGATCGGGCAGTTGACGATGCATGGTGGCTCGGGGGCGCTCGCAGTGGCAGGGGTTTGCCAAACGGCTGCGGCGCCTGGGGCGCTCGCCCGCACATTCTAGGGGCTACATGGGGCGCTGTCAGACCAACGCGGTGGGGTGGCAAGAAATGTTAGGGCGGTTGGGCAATTTCGTAATTGCCGGTGCCGCGCGGGCGCATGCACCATGCCGTTGCCATCGAGCCGGGCGAGATCACATCACTATTGCGGCGCAGCACGCGCCCCGTCGGCCCAGGGTATCCACCAACACAAGAAGATGGAGTGAGACATGAAATCGAACCAACGCCGTTGTGTTCTGAGGGCCGCGTTTTGCGGTGCAGTGCTCGCCAGCCTGTCGATGGCAGCGCCGCTGGCGCACGCGAGCAAGGCGCATCCGGAAATCGGCTTTTGTATTGACGACCTGCGCGTGGAGCGCTGGTCGCGTGACCGCGATTACTTCGTTGCGGCTGCGGAAAAACTCGGCGCAAAGGTGTCGGTGCAATCGGCCGATGCCAGCGAGCAGCGCCAGATCTCCCAGATCGAAAACCTGATCTCGCGTGGTGTCGACGTGATCGTCATCGTGCCGTTCAACTCCAAGGCGCTGACCAATGTGGTGGCCGAAGCCAAGAAGGCGGGCATCAAGGTCGTGTCGTATGACCGACTGATTCTCGATGCCGACGTCGATGCCTACATCTCGTTCGACAACGAGAAGGTGGGTGAACTGCAAGCCCAGGGCGTCTACAACGTGCGTCCGAAGGGCAATTACTTCCTCTTGGGCGGCGCACCAACCGACAACAACGCCAAGATGCTGCGCCAGGGCCAGTTGAAGGTGCTGCAGCCGGCCATCGACCGTGGTGACATCAAGGTCGTCGGCTCGCAATGGGTGCCGGAGTGGAGTGCCTCTGCGGCGCTGGGTATCGTCGAAAACGCGCTGACGGCGAATAACAACAAGATCGATGCCGTGGTGGCGTCCAACGATGGCACGGCAGGCGGTGCGATCCAGGCGCTGGCCGCGCAGAAGCTGGCAGGCAAGGTGCCCGTGTCCGGCCAGGATGCCGACCTTGCCGCCGTCAAGCGCGTGATTGCCGGCACGCAGACGATGACGGTCTACAAGCCGCTCAAGCTGATCGCCAGCGAGGCCGCGCAGCTTTCGGTGGCGCTCGCCAAGGGTGAAAAGCCCAAATACAACGCGCAGTACGAGAACGGCAAGAAAAAGGTCGACACCGTGCTGCTGCAGCCCACGCAGCTCACCAAGGACAACGTCAACCTAGTGGTGAAAGACGGCTTCTACACGCAGGCTCAGATCGGCGGCCAGTAAGGTCACGCAGTCGAGCCCACTTTGTGCCGGTGACGGGCTCATGCTTCGTCGCCGGCAGCACGTGTACCTCAAGGACGAGGCATGTCTGAACCTTTGCTGCAGATGCGCGGCATCGTCAAAGCGTTTGATGGTGTGAAGGCGCTCGACGGGATCAACCTCGTCGTGAAGCCGGGCGAGTGTGTTGGCCTGTGCGGTGAGAACGGCGCCGGAAAATCGACGCTGATGAAGGTGCTGTCCGGCGTCTACCCGAGCGGCACCTGGGATGGCGAAATCCTCTGGGAGGGCCAGCCGCTCCACGCGAGCGGTGTCCGGGACACGGAGCGGGCGGGCATCGTCATCATTCACCAGGAGCTGATGCTGGTGCCGGAGCTTTCGGTGGCCGAGAACATCTATCTCGGCAACGAGATCACGCTGCCGGGTGGCCGCATGAACTACGCGGCCATGTACCAGGGCGCCGACAAGCTGCTGCGAGACCTGAACATCCAAGGCATCAACGTTGCGCTGCCCGTGATGCACTACGGCGGCGGCCATCAGCAACTGATCGAAATCGCCAAGGCGCTCAACAAGCGCGCCAAGTTGCTGATTCTGGACGAGCCATCGTCATCGCTCACGGCGGCGGAGACGCGCATCCTGCTCGACATCGTGCGCGACCTGAAGGCGCGCGGCATTGCGTGCGTCTATATCTCGCACAAGCTGGATGAGGTGGAGGCCGTGTGCGATACGGTCACCGTTATCCGTGATGGCCGCCATGTCTCCACCGCCCCCATGCGCGAGCTGACGACCGATCGCATCATCGCGCAGATGGTTGGCCGCGAGATTACGCAGCTCTTCCCGCGTGAGCCGCATGCCATCGGGGAGGTGGTGTTCGAGGCGCGCAATGTGACGTGCTACGACGTGAACAACCCGGCGCGCAAGCGGGTTGACGATGTGTCGTTCGCTGTGCGGCGTGGCGAGATTCTTGGTGTGGCGGGGCTGGTCGGAGCAGGGCGCACGGAGTTGATGCAGGCCGTGTTCGGCGCGTATGAAGGCGCGAGTGAAGTGGACCTCGTCCTTGACGGCAAGCCGCTGAAGGTTCGGGCGCCGCTCGACGCCATCCGTGCGGGCATCGCCATGGTGCCGGAAGACCGCAAGCGCCACGGCATCGTCTCGCTGATGAGCGTGGGGCACAACATCACGCTTGCCATCCTGCAGCGTTTTGCAAATTTCGGGCGGATCGACGGGGCGGCCGAGCTCGACACGATCCGCAAGGAGATGCGGCGGCTTGCCGTGCGAGCCGCGCATCCGATGCTGCCGATTGCCAGCTTGTCTGGCGGCAACCAGCAAAAGGCCGTCCTCACACGCATGTTGCTGACCGAGCCCCGCGTACTGATTCTGGATGAGCCCACACGCGGCGTAGACGTCGGCGCCAAGTACGAGATCTACAAGCTGATTGGCGAGCTCGCCAAGCGCGGCATGGCCATCATCGTGGTCTCTTCTGAACTGCCCGAGGTGCTTGGCATTTCGGATCGGGTGCTGGTGATTGGCGAGGGCGAGCTGCGTGGCGATTTCGCGAACGACGGGCTAACGCAGGAACACATTCTGACCGCCGCCATTCAGCCCGTACAGCACGCATCCAAGCACGCATCCACATTTCATCAGGCAGGTCACGCATGACTTCTCAAACCAGCCCACAAGCTGCCGCCGGCGTCGAGGCTTCGCGCGGCACGTTCAAGGCAAGCCAGCGCCTGAGGCAACTCTTCGCGCGCTACAAGATCCTCGCCTTGCTGATCGCAGTGGCCGCGATCTGGTTGTTCTTCTCGATGCTGACCAACGGCGCGTTTACGTCGCCACGCAATCTCTCCAACCTGCTGCGCCAGATGTCGATTACAGGGATGCTGGCCTGCGGGATGGTGTTCGTCATCATCGCGGGCGAGATCGATCTTTCGGTCGGCTCCATGTTGGGCTTGCTGGGCGGTGTGGCGGCCATCCTGGATCAGGTGCTGGGCTGGCCAATCACGGCCACTGTGCCTGTGGTGCTGCTGCTTGGCGTTGCGATGGGGCTGTTCAATGGATGGTGGTCTACCTACCGGGGTGTGCCGTCGTTCATCGTTGGCTTAGGCGGCATGCTGGCGTATCGCGGCATCCTGCTGGGCCTCACGCATGGCTCGACCATCGCGCCGGTGTCCGACGGCTTTGTGCTGATCGGTCAGGGTTACCTGCCGCGCCAGGTGGGCGACCTGATGGCCGTGCTGATCTTCTGCCTGTTGATCTTCGTGGTGATTCGGCAGCGGCGGGAACACCGTCGCTATGAACTCGACGTTGCGCCGCTGTGGCAGGACGTTGCCAAGCTGGTGGTGGCAGGTGTGGTCATCATCGCGTTTGTTGCCACGCTCAACAGCTATGGCGGCATTCCGGTACCGGTGCTGCTTGTGCTGGCGCTGCTGGGCATTTTTTCGTGGATTGCCAGCCAGACGGTATTCGGCCGCCGTATCTATTCCGTCGGCTCCAACCTGGAGGCGACACGCCTGTCGGGCATCAATACCGATCGCGTGAAGCTCGCCATCTTCGGGCTCATGGGCCTCATGTGCGCGTTCGCGGGCATCGTGAATACAGCGCGCCTGGCTGCGGGCTCGCCATCCGCAGGAACGATGGGCGAGCTGGATGCCATTGCGGCCTGCTTCATTGGCGGCACCTCGATGCGCGGTGGTGCGGGCACGGTGTACGGCGCGCTGGTCGGCGCACTCGTCATGGCCAGCCTCGACAACGGCATGTCCATGCTCGACGTCGACGCGTACTGGCAGATGATCGTCAAGGGCGGCATCCTCGTGCTGGCCGTTTGGGTGGACGTCATCTCGCGCTCCGGCCGCCGTTGAATCGGGCTACTGCTTTATCTCTTTGCTGTAACTGGAATCTCCTATGTCTTATGCAATCTATCCGAGCCTCGTCAACAAGAACGTTGTGATTACCGGCGGCGGCAGCGGCATTGGCGCGGCCATTGTTGAAGGCTTTGCCAAACAGGGGGCACGCGTCACGTTTCTGGATATTGCCCGCGCAGATTCCGAGGCGCTGTCGGCATCGCTGGGCGAGTGCGTGCATCCGCCGGTCTTTCGCCACTGCGATCTGCGCGACATCGAAGCGCTGAACGCCACGTTCTCGGACATTGAAGCCGAAACCGGCCCCATCGACGTCCTGATCAACAACGCCGCGAACGATGACCGCCATCAGATCGGAGCCGTCTCGCAGGCCTATTGGGACAACCGCATCGAGGTGAACCTGCGCCATCAGTTCTTCTGCGCGCAAGCTGTGCTGCCCGGCATGAAAAAGCAGGGGCGCGGCGTGATCCTGAACCTCGGGTCCATTTCGTGGCACCTCGCCCAGGCGGACCTCGCCATCTACATGACGGCCAAAGCCGGCATTGAAGGGCTGACCCGTGGGCTGGCGCGCGATCTTGGCGGGTTTGGCATTCGCGTCAATTGCATCGTGCCGGGGGCGGTTCGCACGCCGCGGCAGATGGCGCTCTGGCAATCGCCCGAGAGCGAAGCCAAGCTGCTGGGCGAGCAATGCCTGCATGAGCGTGTGGAGCCTGAGCACGTGGCCCGCATGGCGCTGTTCCTTGCATCGGACGACGCCGCCCGTTGTAGCGCGCGCGAGTACTTTGTCGATGCCGGGTGGTACGGCGGATGATGGCCCCGATCATTCCGGAATGCGTCTGGCCCGTTGCCGCAACGTTGGGTGAGGGCGCGGTGTGGCACGCGGCATCGCGCTGCGTGGTGTTTGTCGATATCAAGGGCCAGCGGCTCTATCGCTTTGACCCGGACACCGCCATGCGCCGCAGTTGGGTCGCACCCGGCCAGATCGGCTTTGCGCTGCCCTGCGTTGGCGGCAACTGGATCTGCGGCGTGCAAGGTGGCCTCTACCAGTTCGGCTTTGCAACGGGCACATTCAGCCGCGTGTTGGCGGTCGAGACCGATCGGCCCGGAAACCGCCTGAACGACGGCTATGTCGATCGCACCGGCGCACTGTGGTTCGGCTCGATGGACGATGCAGAGCGCGAGCCGAGCGGGCAACTCTATCGCGTGGGTTTGGATGGCCGCCTGAGCGCGCGCGATTCGGGTTACGTGATCACCAACGGCCCGGCCGCGAGCCCGGATGGCCGCACGCTCTATCACACCGATACGTTGCAGCGCGTCGTCTATGCCTTCGATTTGCGCGAAGACGGCACGCTGCAGCGCAAGCGCGTCTTCACGTCGATCGAGGGCACGGGTTATCCGGATGGCATGGCCGTCGATGAGGAAGGGTGCGTGTGGATCGCGCTGTTCGGCGGAGGGCGGATCGAGCGATTCTCGCCCGATGGCCGATGCATCGGCCGCGTGGACTTTCCGTGTTCCAACATCACCAAACTGGCATTTGGCGGCGATGACCTGCAGACGGTCTATGCAACCACCGCCCGAAAAGGCCTGACGGAAGCGGCGTTGAACGAGCAGCCGCTTGCCGGCGGGTTGTTCGCGTTTCGCGCGCCGGTCAAGGGGCTGCCTTCCACGGAATGTGCGGTGGACTTTTCCGCTGCCACAGTGCAGGGGGCGGGTCAGCCCTGACGGACGAGCCCGCGTGCTGCCAGGTTGCGATACAGGGCACGGACACCGAACGTCCACGGCGCGATCTCTGTCGACAGACGCACCGTGTTGACCAGCGCGCCAAGCGGTGGCGCGCTGATCGTCACGCGGTCGCCCAGGTGGTGCGTAAACCCGGCGCCCGGCGCGTCGCGATCCTTGATCGGCGAGAACATCGTGCCGAGGAACAGCATGAAGCCGTCGGGGTACTGATGGTGTGGCCCACAGGTCTGTGCGACGAGGTCGAGCGGATCGCGGCTGATCTCGCGCATGTGGCTCACGCCGTCCAGCACGAAGCCATCGTCCGCGCCCTCAACGCGCAGCGACACCTGTGTCGTGCGGATCGTGTCCATCGTGAAGTGCTCGTCGAACAAGCGTACAAACGGGCCGATGGCGCACGAGCCGTTGTTGTCCTTGCATTTACCCAGCAGCAACGCGGAACGCCCCTCGATGTCGCGCAGATTGACGTCGTTGCCCAGCGCCGCCCCGACGACATGCCCGGCACTGCTGACCGCCAGCACGATCTCCGGCTCGGGGTTGTTCCAGCGCGAGGCAGGGTGCAGCCCCACGTCGGCACCGAACCCGACGGCGGACATCGGCTGCGATTTGGAAAACACTTCCGCATCGGGCCCAATGCCGACTTCCATGTATTGCGACCACGCGCCCCGGCGCTGCAGTTCCTCTTTGAGCCGCATGGCGGCATCGGAACCGGGCTTGATCTTGGAGAGATCCGAGCCCACTGCTCCAACAATCGATTCGCGCACGTTGCGGGCCTTTGCCGGGTCACCGCCCGCTTGTTCTTCGATCACACGTTCGATCAGGCTGACGGCGAACGTCACACCACACGCTTTGATGGCCTGCAGATCGTTCGGGGCGAGCAAGGTCGGCGCGTTGGGAGCGCGGTCCACCGTGATGGACTGTTCGATCAGCACTTCAACGCGGCCCAGCGCTTCCCCTGGCGCTTGCCGCGCAATGGCCAGTGCATCTGGATGCTCAAAGAGGTCCGCCACCGTGGGCGTGGTTTGCGTGATGTCGAACACCACACCGTTGCGGACCACCACAACAGCGGGACCGTCGCCATGGGCAGTGGTGCGCCAGACGCGGCCAACAAGCGTGGCGCGCTCCAGATCGTGCGGCAAGTAGTTGGCAATGGCGGTCATGTGCGCTCCGTCAGTCAGACCCGTGTTGTCAGGGAACCCGCGTGATCGTAGAGAGGGTGGTGCAGGGTGTCCAACACCATGACGTAATTTCCAACCTATTGGACAATCGGAGCCATCATGCAGAGGGGTTGTTTCCAGTGAAGACCGATTACGAAGTCCCGGCGCTCAAGCGCATTCATGAAGTGCTGGAGATATTGTGCGCGGCGACGTCGCCCGTCCGTCCGGCCGCATTGGCACAGGCCACGGGTATGTCCAGAAGCACGCTGTACCTGCTGCTGGAGTCGCTCGAAAAACGCCGCTGGATTGAGAAGCGGGCAGACGGCTATCTGATCGGCCTGACTCTATTTGAGTTGGGCAACGCCTATTTCCGCCACGATCGATTGCTGGCCGCGTTCCGGCGCGAATCCGCCGCATTTGTGGCGACGCACAACGAAGTCGTGCAGCTGGCCGTGCTCGACGGCGCGGAGGTTGTGTACATCGCGCGGGAAGATGCGCCGAGGCCAGTCCGGCTGGTCTCCGATGTGGGCCTGCGTCTGCCGGCACATTGCTGCGCGCTGGGTAAGGCGCTGCTCGCGAGCCTGGATGATGAAGCGATATGCGAGCTTCTGCCGGCGCGCCTTGCCGCGATGACGGAGCGCACCACCACGCGCCGTGCCGACTTGTTGCAGGAGCTAGCGAGCATTCGCACGCGAGGGCTTGCCACGGAGCGCGAGGAGGTGGTTGCTGGGTTGGCCTGCTTTGCCGCGTTCGTGGGCGTGACGCCGCTGGGCAAGCGCGTTGCCGTAAGTTCCAGCGTGCCGATCAGCCGGTTGGACACCCGGCGGGAGAAGCGGCTGGTTGTGGGTGTTGCGGGCATGGCAGACCGCATCGGCCGGGCACTGGCGCAGGAGTAGCACCGCCGGGGCGTCGTTGCCGCTTCCGCTATGATCCAAGCTCCTCTTCTGCCTTGCCGCCATGAGCCAAGATTTCGCCAACGCAACACCCCCTCGCATGGCCGATGTGGCCCGCCTTGCCGGCGTGTCGAAGATGACGGTTTCGCGGGTGCTGACGGGCGGCAGCGTGTCACCTACCACCCGGGCGCGCGTGCAGCAGGCCATCGACGAACTCGGCTACGTTGCAACGGCTGCTGCTGGGATGCTGTCCAGTGGGCGATCGGAATTCGTGGCCGCTCTGGTGCCCTCGCTGGCCAGTTCCAACTTTGCCGATACCGTGCGCGGCCTGACGGATGCGCTTGCGCCGCATGGCCTGCAACTGCTGCTGGGCGACACCGACTATCACCTCGACCAGGAAGAGGCGCTGGTGAAGTCGCTCCTGCGCCACCAACCGCGTGGCATTGCCTTGACGGGCCGCCACCACAGCGCCGGAACACGCGCGCTGCTGGAGCGCGCCGGCATTCCGATTGTCGAGATGTGGGACATGCCGGAGCGCCCTATCGACAGGGCGGTCGGATTTTCCAACGCCGAGGCTGCCCGCGCGATGGTGCATCACCTGCACCACCGAGGCTACCGGCGCATCGCGTTCTTGTGTGGCGCCAGCGCGCTGGACCGGCGCGGCACCGACCGCATGCGCGGATACGTCAGCGGCGTCAAGGCGTTGGGCCTGGGGGAGCCGCGCGTGATCCGCATGGGCGAATCCCCCATCACCATGAGCCACGGCGGGCCTGCCATGGCTGCCTTGCTGGAAGCCTGGCCCGACACCGACGCCGTGATGTGCGTGAGCGATATGTCGGCATTCGGCGCCATCATGGAGTGCCACCGGCGCGGCCTGTCTGTGCCTGGCGACATCGCGGTCGCGGGCTTCGGCAATTTTGAAATCGCGTGGTGCTGCCACCCGACCATCACCACGATTTCTGTCGATGCCTACGGCATCGGCTTGCAGTCCGGCGAGGTATTGCTTGATGCGCTCGGCCTTGCGGAAACCCCGGCGTTGCGCAAGGTTTCGCGCATCGAGTTCAGCGTGGTGGCGCGCGAGAGCGCATAGCCGGCTCGCACGCGGCCGGCCGCTGCATGCCTCAATGCGAATGCCGTGGGTTGCCGCGCGTCTCGATAACGTTCAGATACAGCGTTGCCGGCTCCAAACATCCGCCCGTTGAGAGCTGCCCGACGAACTGCCGATAGAGTTCCTGCCAGGGCGTTTGCGACTGCGGCACGCTAAACGTTGTGCTTGCGCGTCGGCGCTCAAGCTCGTCCGCATCCACCAGCACATCCACCTTGCGCGCGTTGAGATCGACCCGAATGCGGTCATCCGTGCGCAAAAGCGCAAGTCCGCCACCGGCGGCGGCCTCTGGCGACATGTTCAAGATGGAGGGGCTCGCCGAAGTGCCGCTCTGTCGGCCATCGCCCATGCACGGCAGCGATTCGATGCCTTGTTTCACCAGCGCTGCCGGCGGCGCCATGTTGACGACCTCCGCACTGCCCGGATACCCGACCGTTCCGCAGCCGCGAATGACGAGGATGCAGCGCTCGTCGATCTCCAGTGCGGGGTCGTTGATGCGGGCGTGATAGTCCTCCGGCCCATCGAAGACGATGGCGCGCGTCTCGAAGATGTTTTCCGCGCCGGGTTCACTCAGATAGGTCTGCCGGAACGCCTCGCCAACGACTGACATTTTGATGATGGCGCTGTCGAAGAAGTTGCCCGACAGCACGATGAACCCCGCGCGATGCTTCAGCGGGGCGTCCGGCGGGAAGATGACTTCGCGGTCGGCATCCGGGGCTGCGTCGGCAATCGCGCCGATCGTGCGGCCCGATACGGTCATGCAATCACGCCGCAGCAGCGCCGCAGCGTCGAGCTGGCGCAAGACCGCCGGCACGCCACCCGAGCGGTGAAAGCTCTCACCCAGGTATTCGCCCGCCGGCATGCAATTCACGAGCAGCGGAACGGATTCGCCCAGTTGTTGCCAGTCCTCCAGGCTCAGTTCAACGCCCATGTGGCGCGCAATGGCGATCAGGTGTGGCGGGCAGTTGGTCGACGCACCGAGCGCCGAGGCCGTGATGATGGCGTTCTCGAATGCGGCGCGCGTCATGATCTTGGAGGGGCGAACGTCTTCCCGCACGAGGTCGACGATGCGCTTGCCGGTTGCATACGCCATTTGCCCGCGCTCGCGATACGCCGCCGGGATGCTCGCGCAACCTGGCAGCGACATGCCGAGCGCCTCCGCCAGGCTGTTCATCGACAGCGCGGTGCCCATCGTGTTGCAGTGGCCGATCGACGGTGACGACGCGGTGGTCAACTCCATGAAGCCTTCGTAGTCGATGTCGCCAGCGGCCAGCCGGTTGCGCGCATGCCAGATGACGGTGCCGGAGCCGACGCGCTTGCCCTCGTGCCAACCATCCAGCATGGGGCCGCCCGACAACACGATGGCCGGTAGATCGACCGTGGCCGCAGCCATCAGGCAGGCGGGCGTGGTCTTGTCGCAGCCGGTGGTCAGCACCACACCGTCGAGCGGAAAGCCATGCAGGATCTCCACCAAGCCGAGATACGCGAGATTGCGATCAAGCGCCGCAGTCGGGCGGCGGCTTTGCTCGGCCAGCGGGTGAACCGGAAACTCCATCGGGATGCCGCCCGCGTCGCGGATGCCGGCTTTTACGCGCTGCGCCAACTCCAGATGGTGCCGGTTGCACGGCGCCAGATCGCTCCCCGTTTGCGCAATGCCGATGACCGGGCGGCCAGACTGCAATTCTTCGCGCGTCAGGCCGTAGTTCATGAAGCGTTCGACGTAGAGGGCGGTCATGTCTGCGTGGCTCGGGTCGTCAAACCAAAGCTGGCTGCGCAGTCTGCGTGGCGTTTGATTAGGCATGGTGTCTCTGTGTGATGTGGAGCGGGGTTCCCTCTGCGGGGAATTGGCGTGCGGTTTCCGGCGAATGCGATGTTTTGGTACCGGTAACAATCAATAGTAGAGCCGGACGACGGCGCAGGCAATAGCTGCCGAACGGATGTCCGCCAAGAGGGCGTCCCGCATCAACGATGTGTGGTTGTCAGCCCCACGTTGGGGGGAGGGTGTTTTGATTTGGCGACATCCACCTGAGCGCAAGCGTTTGCCGGGCGCAACTGCGGGCTAGGCACGCCGCTTTCACGATTCTGCAAACAAGCCGCCCTACGTTGTGCCGATCTTCGGGGGAAGAGGGGAGGGGCTGCCATGCAGAGGTTGTCTGGGCGATTCGAAAAGACAGAGGCGGGGCGGTTGGAAATCGCTGCGCGCAGCGGCACGTTGAACCGGGCCAGCCGCGCGCTGTTGATCATGGTCGATGGGCAAGCCACCGGTGAGGATCTGGCGGCTAGGGCGCATCAAATCGGTTTGGGCGAACAGGCCGTGTTGGACCTGCTGCGCGCGGGCTTTATCCGCCGTCAGGACGGCGCCGACAATGCGTCCGTGGCCGAGTCCGAAGCCGCCACCGCCAAGGCCGCCACGCCCAATCGCAAGCGTTCGCTGGCAGCGGCACGCATGTACCTGATGGACATTGCCGCACGCACGTTCACATCAGCGGAACACCCGATCCGCCAGCGCTTGGTGGAGGCTACCGACCGCGCCTCTGTGGAAGGCGCGTTCGATGCGTTGATGGCGGCGCTGCGTGAAGCCACATCTGCGTCGATGGTCCAGCAGGTGGAGGTGGCGTTCCGCGGGTTCCTGCCGGCCGACGAAGGCATGGCCGGCTGAACCATCACGCTGCTTGCTGGGTCACCTCGTCCTTGAGCAGGCCACGCGCCCGCTGGTTCGACTTGTAGATGGTGTCGCGCACGGGCGCTGCGCCCGTCTTCACGCTGTGCACCCAATCCTGGGTCGACATGACGGCCGCAAAGCGCGACTGCAGCACCACGCTGAAGACCCGGTGGATCTCTTCGGCTGTCGCAAAACCCGCCTGGTTCTGATAGGGCACCGTGCCCGACGCGTCGTGCAGAAACTCGACGGCCGTGCCGTTGTGCAGCGCGTGGTTGATGGTCGACGCATCGCAGTTGTGCGTCATGTAGCCCACCACGGTGAGCGTATCGATGCCGCGCGCTTGCAGCCATTGGGCGAGGTCCGTCTCCGGATAGGCGCTCGGCAGCAGCTTGCGCAGGTAATGGTCATGCGGGCGCGAGGCCACCACCGGGTGCAGTTGCCAGCCATCCGTGTCGATGGCAAACAGCGGCGAACTGGCAGGCGAGGTCTGCTGCACGACGATTACCGGAATGCCGGCCGCGCGCGCCGTGTCCATGGCGACACCGATATTGGCGACGGTTTGCTGCGGGTCCGGATACTCGATCGGCAGCCCGCCGGTGAAGTATTCGTTCTGCACATCGATGACGATCAGGGCGCGCTTGGGGGTGGCGTTTGCGGTCATGGCTGCTCCTTGGGGGTGGTTCGATTGGGGGCGTTGCGTTGTGCCCGTGGACAGCATCTTCGGTCATGGCTATTCTTCCCGACAGTGGCCCGAAAGACATTCATCGAAATAATCGGGCCAAGTGAATCGAGTCAAACCATCGGAGACGCCATGCCACCGAAGGAAATCGCCGCACCAAAGGAAATCGCGGTTCTAGCGTTCAACAACATCAGCCCGTTTCACCTGTCCGTGCCGTGCCTGGTGTTTGAAGACCGCGTCTGGGCTGGGCTGCCGGCGTATCGCTTAAGCATCTGCGCTGGCGAGCCCGTGAAGCGCGGCGGCTTGCGTACCACCGCCGGGTTTGCCGTGCAGACGGACCTGACGTTGGAAGACGCCGCGCGTGCTGACGTGCTGATCGTGCCCTCGTGGCGCGACACCGAAGAGCCACCGCCTGCATCGATGGTCAATGCCGTTCGCGACGCGTATGCGCGCGGCGCTACGGTGGTCGGTCTATGCCTGGGGGCGTTCGTTCTGGCCGAAGCCGGCGTACTGGACGGCTTGGAGGCAACCACGCACTGGAGCGCGGTCGAATCGTTTTCGCAGCGCTACCCGCGTGTAAAGCTGGTGCCCGATGTGCTGTACGTGGATGCGGCTGAAGGAAGGGTGGTGACCTCCGCCGGCACGGCGGCCGGGCTGGACTGCTGCCTGCATCTGGTGCGCCGCTGGCACGGCGCGGAGGTGGCCAACCGCATTGCGCGCCGGCTGGTGGTGGCGCCGCACCGGCAGGGCGGGCAAGCGCAATACATCGAGCAGCCGTTGCATGACGCGCCGGGCGGCGATCGTCTATCGGATTTGCTGAACTGGACGGTCGCCAACCTGGCGGAGCCGCACACCCTGGACTCGCTCGCCGAGCGCGCAGCGATGAGCCGACGCAACTTCACGCGGCGGTTTCGTGAGCTGACCGGTACGACGGTCGGCCAGTGGTTGCTCGGGCAGCGGCTCGCCTATGCGCAGCGCATGCTGGAGACTACGCGCCAGCCGGTCGAAGCGATTGCGCAACTGGCGGGTTTTGGCAGCGCGGTGTCGCTGCGCCAACATTTCAGCCGGATGTACCACACATCGCCCAGCGCGTATCGTGCGCAGTTCGGTGCCTCGTTTGCGCAGATGTAGCCCTGCGGTTCAGGTTACTTACTCAACTCGTGGCCGATGACTGCGCCGGCCGCCGCACCGCCGATCGTGCCGGCCGTGCTGTGGGTCAGTTCATGGCCCGCCACACCGCCCGCCACTGCGCCGCCCGCTGTACACGCCGCCAGGGTGGGTACCAGGGGGGCAATCGCCCACACCAGTGCCGTTTTCCATCTGTTCATGATGCCCTCCTGAGTGGCCGGCCAGAACCGCGCCGGCATACCTCAGTCGAGCAAAGTGCATGCCGCACTCACATGACCAACGGTGAAAGCGCCAGATGCGACAGCGCAATCACGATGACTTGCGCAATCACTAGGAGGATGAGGGGCGACAGGTCGAACCCACCGAGCGGCGGAACCACCCGGCGGATGGGGCGCAAGAGCGGATCCACCAGCGTATTGAGCACCGCGCCCATGGGCGAATGCGGCCCCACCCACGACAGCACGGCCGATGCAATGGTCACCCACACCAGCGTGTTGAAGGCCCACTTGAGCACCGTGAACAGCGCCGCGACAAAGCCCATCGGCAGGAACGCCACCGGGCTGATACCGACCGTGGCCAGCAGCAGAAGCAGATACACCAGCGCCGTGGCATAGGCAGCGATCAGGCACGACCAGTCGATATAGCCCGTCGCCGGAATCACCCGGCGCAGCGGATGCACCAGCCAGCCCGTCAACTGAAAGATCGCCTGCGACAGCGGGTTGCGCGGTGACAGCCGTACCGCCTGTGTCCAGGCGCGCAGCAGCAGCGCCGCGCCAAACAGCGTGAAGATCGTGTCGAGCAGGAAACGCGTGATATCGCCGAACATGCGTCCGGTTCTCCTATGGTCAGGTCAGACAACAAGCGTGAGGCAAGGAGCCTCGGGGCGGGCTATTGTCGCATGGGACTCTGAGCGCAATCTGTGCAGTGATGTGGCCGCCACGGGCGCGCTTTCGTCACCCCTTTCGTCACCCCTTGCGTAAGCCCTGATGAGGGCCGGCCGGCATCACTGTGCTGACTGTGGGATTGCCGGCTCCATGCCCTTGCGCTCAAGCAGGGAGGTGGCCTCCTTGCCGTGCAGCGCCTCCAGCAGTGCTTGCGCACCGTCCGGGTTTTTCGCATGCGGGCTGATGCCGGCGGTATACACCGTGTAGTTCTGAATGGCCGTAGGCAACGGCCCCACGTATTGGATATGCGGCACCGCGAGCAACTCGCTCACCTGATGGACTGCCAGCGCAGCTTGGCCCTCGACGAGCCGGGTGCCGACCAGCCCGCCATGCACGGGCACCGCCTTGGGCGCGATGGCCTGCGCAATGCCCAGCGTCTGAAACAGCTTCGACAGATAGATGCCCGACGACCCACCTGCGGCCGGGTCCAGATACGCCACCGACGGCGCAGCCAGCAGCGCTTGTTTGAACTGCTCCACCGTGGAGATATCGGGCTTGGGCGTGCCCTCCGGCACCGCCACGCCAATGCCGACGCGCGCCACGTTGCTGAGGGTGGGCGCCAGCATGCCCGCATCGGCAAGCGTTCTTGCGAGGGGCTCGGGTAAGACGGCCACGTCAAACGCCTCCCCCGCGCGGATACGCTTGGCCAGTTCGCCTGCTGTGTCGTTGGTGATGATCAGACGGACATGCTGTTCGCGTTCCAGCGCGGGTGCCAGGGCATCGAGCACGGGCCGGAACGCGCCGGCCGTGAGAACGATGACATCGGCAGCGCCGGCCGGCGCGCCATGGCCGGCCATGCACACAGCAAAGAGCGTTGTCAGAAGCGGGTTTCTTAGGGTCACGATGCGGCTCCGTTGCGGACGGTCGTGCCGCACCTTAGCACCGCTTCAGCTTGCGGTGATGGGCCTATAGGGCTTATAGGCCTGCAACGGGAAAGCTTGCCTGCCAGACCGCGCCTTGCACGTTCACCGCCTTGGGAATCAGCTTCTGCTGCAGGAACAGGTCGGCAATCTGCTGCTGCGACGCCACGATCTGCGGCGTGACCGGCGTGACGCCATACGGCACGCGCCGCAGCCATGTTTCCACCACGGCTTGCTCGATGCCCAGCTTGGGTGCGAGCAGCGCCGCCGTTTCCTGCGGGTGCTGATTGACCCACAGGCCCGACGTCCGCAACTGCGCCAGGATGGCATTCACGGCACGCGGATGCGCGCGCGCGAGCTCCGGCGTGGCCTCGTAGAAGTTGAACACCGGCAACTCGCTGAAATCCCCCAAGGTGCGGGTCTTCAGTGCCTTCTGCGCCAGCGCGTAGTACGGGTCCCACACCACCCAGGCGTCCACGGCGCCGCTCTCGAAGGCCGCACGTGCCTCGGCCGGCGGCAGGTAGATCGGCTGCACATCCTGCACCGTCAGGTTGGCACGCTTGAGCAACTGCACCAGCAGGTAGTTGGAACTGGAGCCTTTCTGCAGCGCAATGCGCTTGCCTTTCAGGTCCGCCACGCTGTGTGCGGGCGAGCTGTCGAGCACGAACAGCGCCTCGTTGGTCTTGCCGCCCGGCTCCGCCCCGACATAGACGAGGCGTGCGCCGGCCGCCTGGGCAAACACAGCCGGCGGCGCACCGGTGTAGCCGAAATCAATGCTGCCCGTGTTGAGTGCCTCCAGCAGTTGCGGCCCGGCAGGGAACTCCTTCCATTCGACCTTGTAGCCGAGGTCGCCCAGCGGTTTGTCGAGCGAACCCTGCGCTTTCAGCACCGCCAGCAGCCCTGCCTTCTGAAAGCCGATGCGCACCGTGCCGCCAACGTCTGCGGCGTGCGTAAGGCCCGCACCCAAGGCGAGGCCGGCGCCCAGCAGCGCGGCAAGCCAGCGTCGTCGGCCAGGCAATGGAGCGGTATGGGGCGATTGGGTTGGCATGATTCCTCCAGCGAGTTGGGTTGTGTGCGGTCGATGCTACGGACCGCCCGCGCGCGAAGGAACGAACAAGATTGCATGTGCATAGACGCAGCGGGCGTCAGCCTGTTGCGGTGGCAGCCAGGTCCGCCAGATAGGCCCATGGATAGATGCCGCGCGCATGCCCATCACTGAAGACCAGTTGCACGCCGTAGCCCACGGGTTCGACGGCGGTGATGCGTACATCAGCCGGTGTGCCGATCGGCGTGCCGTGGTTGCGCTGGAACTGACATGCAGCGCATCGGCACGCTTCGCGCAGTGCCGCGTGGCCAAGTGCGATGGCGGTGTTGGCCCAGCGCAGCCGCAGTTGGCCTTGTGCGATGTCGTTGTCGATGCGCTCAGGTGGCTGCACGGGCGGCCTCGATCTGTGCAAGTGCAATCCGCACGGCCTTGACGACCTCCGGGTCGCCATCGCTTTGCGCGTTGAGCAGCGGGGGCAGGGCAGCGGCTTCGCCGGTTTCGCCCAGCGCGAGCGCCGCCTCTTTGCGCAAGTTGCTGATGGGGTGCGCGAACAACGCGGCAAGCGCATCCACGGCATGCGCAGCGCGCCAACGGCCGAGCGCGCGTGTCGCTTGCAAACGGACCTGCCAGTAGTCATCCGCCAGCGCGTCGACCAGCGCGTGCGTGACGTGTGGCTGCGGCGCCAGCATGCGCAGCTTGCCGAGCGTGCTGGCGCTTTCTTCCCGCACGCGCCAGGCGGTGTCGCGCAGCGCACCGAGCAGCGCGGGCAATACGGATGCGTCGGCGGCAAGGCCGAGCGCGCCCACCGCCGCGCGTCGCACTTCCGCATCATCGTCATGACGGGCGCGTTCGGCCAAGGCCGGCAGTGCGGCCACATGCTTGCGCCAGCCGAGCACCGCCACGGCTTCACGGCGGACTGCGGCATCGGCGTCTTGCAGGGCTTGCAGCGCGGGCGCTTCGCTTTCGGGCACACGCAGTTCACGCAAGCCCCGCAAGACGGCAGCGCGCACAAAGGCGCTTGCATGCGCAACGTAAGGCAGCAGCGTGGGCGCAGAGCTGGGCGATTTCAATTCACCCAGGCCCAATGCGGCCGCATCACGCACGGCAGCATCCCCGTCTTCCAGTGCGCGGGCCAGGGCTGCCACGGTGTCCGGCTGTTCCCACGTCGCGAGGATGCGCGCGGCTTCCAGCCGAACCTCGGGCGCCGGGTCGTTGGCCAGCAGCGCTATCACGTCGGGCAACGCATCGGCGTCTTCTTTATCGGCAAGCTGGAGGAGGGCGATGCGGCGCGTGGCGGCATCTGCATCGTGCAGACGTGCCAGGATGGTTGTCGTCATCGCCACCTCAACGCAGCAGGTACGGGATGTCGACCTTCACCGCGCCGGTGGGGCAGTCCTGCTCGCACGGCATGCAGTACCAGCATTCGTCGAACTGCATGAAGGCCTTGCCCTTGGTCAGGTCGATGGCGAGCAGGTCGAGCGGGCAGACATCCACGCACACCGTGCAGCCCTTGTCGGCAATGCACTTGGCTTCGTCAATGGTGACGGGCGCGCTGCTGCGCGAGGTGATGTCGTGCGGCGTGTGGGTGAAATGAATGGTTGTCTGTTGCATGGTCATGCAGCCTTCGGAATGCGCATCTGCGCGTAGGAATCGGTGCCGTGCACATCGACAGGGATGACGTACGGCTCAATGGCCTGCTTGCGGCTGGCCATGGCGCCGTGCGCGTCTTTGTACAGGCGCGTGTGGCAGAACCAGTTGGCGTCATCGCGCTCGGGGTAGTCGACGCGGTGGTGGTACAGGCCCCAGCGGCTTTCCGTGCGGAAGAGCGAGGCACGTGCCGCCATCTCTGCGCAGTCGCGGATGAAGCTGACTTCCATCGCGCGCATCAGCTCGTGCGGGTTGCGCGCCTGCAGGTACGTGATGTCTTCGGCAATCTCGTCGAAGCGGCGCAGGCCGATTTCCATCTTGCGCGTGACCTTGGGCGGCTGGAGGTAGTCGTTCACCATGCGGCGCAGCTTGTATTCCACCTGCGCGGGGGCGAGTCCGTGATCACGTTGCAGCGGCGCGAAGATGCGCGTGCGCTCGCGGTCGATTTGATCGCTATCAATCCGCACTTCCCCCTGTTTGCCGGCGATGTAGTCCGCCGCGTTCTGCCCCGCAAACCAGCCATACGTGAACGCGCCCAGCATGTAGTTGTGGGGCACGGCAGCCATGTCGCCGGCAGCGTAGAGGCCCGGCACGGTCGTTTCTGCCCGCGCATTCACGTACACACCTGATGCGCTGTGCCCGCTGCAGAAGCCGATTTCCGAGATATGCATCTCCACCATCTGGGTGCGGTAATCGGTGCCGCGCCCGGCGTGGAAGCGGCCGCGGCTCGGCCGCTCGTTGGTGTGCAGGATGGTCTCGATGGTCTGGATGGTTTCTTCGGCCAGGTGGTCGAGCTTGAGGAACACCGGCCCCTTGCCGCCCTGCAGCTCTTGGTAGAACTCCCACATCATCTGGCCGCTCCAGTAGTCGCACTGGATGAAGCGCTCGCCACGCGCGTTGGCGGTGTAGCCGCCCAGCGGGCCGGTCACGTAGGCGCAGGCGGGGCCGTTGTAGTCCTTGATGAGCGGGTTGATCTGGAAGCATTCCAGGTTGGCCAGTTCAGCGCCCGCGTGATACGCCATGGCATAGCCGTCGCCCGCGTTGGTGGGGTTCTCGTACGTGCCCATCAGGTAGCCCGACGCAGGCAAGCCGAGCCGCCCGGCCGCACCGCAGCTCAGCACCACGGCCTTCGCGCGCACCACCAGAAAATCCGCCGTACGGCAATCGAAGCCGAGCACGCCGCACGCTGCGCCATCGGCATCCGTCAGCACACGCGTAACGACGATGCGGTTGGTGATCTCCACCCGCGCTCGCTTGAGCTGCCGGTACAGCACCTTCTTGATGTCATGCCCTTCCGGCATCGGCAGCACGTAGCTGCCCATGTGGTGCACCTTCTTGACGGCATAGTCGCCCGTTTCGTCCTTCTCGAACTTCACGCCCCAGCGGTCGAGCTGCTCGATGGTGGCAAAGCTGTGCTGCGCGTACGCATACACGGCCGATTGATCGACGATGCCGTCATTGGCGAGCGTGATCTCGCGCGTGTATTGCTCCGGCGTGGCGTGGCCGGGAATGACCGCGTTGTTCAGCCCGTCCATGCCCATCGAGATTGCGCCGCTGCGCTTCACGTGCGCCTTGTCGATCAGCAGCACACGCAGCGCGGGGTTGCGCTCCTTCGCCTTGATGGCCGCCATGGGCCCGGCGGTGCCGCCGCCGACGATGACGAGGTCGTACTCCAGTTCCAGCGTGTTCATACGGTGTCCTGCAAAGGGAGAATGGATTGCGCCGATGCGGCCACCTGCCGGTCCAGCCGAAGCCGGTACTGAAAGGCGTCGCCACGGAAGTGAAGGCGTTCAAAGTCGATGGGCGTGCCGTGCGCGTCGTGCGTCAGGCGCTCCACGCGCAGCAGGGGCGCGCCTGCGCCGGTTTCTAGTGCGGCGGCAGCGGCGTGATCTGCCAGTGCGGCGTCGATAGCCAGCGTGGCATGCCCGAGCGCCACACCGGCGTCCTGCTCCAGCACCAGAAACACATCGCGCGTGGCCAAGTCTGCGCGGGCGACGATGCTGCCGAGCGCTTCGGGCAGCCACGTCACTTCAAGCGACACGAGCAACTGATCCACCAACCGCACGCGGTGCAATTCCGTGACCGGCGTGCCGGGCGCCAGTTGCAGTGCCAGTGCCACATCTGTGGGCGCGGGCACCGTCTGTAGCTTCTGCACGCGGTTGCGGATCGCATGGCCCTGCGCCGACATGGCCTCCGCAAAACCCTGCAGCGCCGTCACGTTCTGGAAGGCCTTGGGCTGGCTCACAAACGAGCCTTTGCCATGACGACGGTAGATGAGCCCCTCATTCTGCAAGTCGGCCAAGGCCTGACGTACGGTGATGCGGCTGGCGCCAAACTGCGCGCCCAGCGCCGCCTCTGAGGGCAACAGGGACGCCGGCGCATACAAGCCGCTGACAATGCCCTCGCGCAGCGCGCCCTTGATCCGCTCATAGAGCGGCGGGGCCGGCAGGCGAGGTGAAGGTGGGGACGTCGTCATCTGGGCGCGAACTCGTCATAACAAGTGAGTGCGCCCAGTCTAAAAAGCCGGCGATGGCAGGGGAACGAAGCTTTTTCGATATGGTTCTGCGCTTTTTGCAGGCGGCAACGTGCCGTGTTTTGTGCGCTGCACGATGCTGCAGACCGGTGTGAGATATCGAAATCGATATCCATTGCGCCAGAAAAAAGCATTAGACGGTTATGTCTCGCTGTCCATACCATGGCTCAGCACGAACGGCCGGCAAACGAGGGCATGGTTGCCGGCCGCAAAACAAACGTGCGCAGCCTCACGGGCAGTGACGGGCTGCTTCCACCATAAGAGGAGATACGCAATGACAACAACGCGCGCTGACCGCGCCAGACGTACCGTATTGACCTTTCTCGCCACGGCCGGCGTGCTGCTGGCAACCGGGGCGGGGCCCGCTGCCCACGCGGCTGACAAGGCCTTCACCATGGGCTTTGCCCAGGTGGGCGCGGAGAGCGAATGGCGCACCGCCAATTCGGAGTCGATCAAATCCGCCGCCAAGGCGAGCGGGGTGAACCTGAAGTTCTCCGATGCACAGCAGAAGCAGGAAAACCAGATCAAGGCGATCCGCTCGTACATCGCGCAGAAGGTCGAC
>CBJMVH010000066.1:0-24772 GCA_966433195.1 uncultured Ralstonia sp. | reverse complement strand
ACAATGGTGCGCAGCAAAAAACAGCGATCCCTCGCGGTGGTATTCTTCCCATCCCTCGCCGCCGGACAATCTGTGACGGCGTTCGGAATTGCCCGCCGCGGGCACGCAAATTGCGCAGCCACGCTGGTGACGAGTCCTTATTGTTGGTTTGTTAACTTCGGTCCCGCCACTTTAGCGCACGCGGCCCCCGCCGCCCGGAAAAACCCGCATTCCGGTGGCGCACCGCTTTGTAACTGAATGTGAAATCAGCACGGCTACTGTCCTTCCGCCTGCGTTGCTCTTCTCTCTGGAAATCGCGGATCCGGCGCACTGTCCACGCGCCGTCGATCGCTTTCCAACCCGCCGCTTGGCGCGGCCCCCGTGCTGATCTGCCGTCGATTTCTTTTTCACTTCCATTGGAGTTTTGGTCATGAATCAACCCGTGATGCAGGGCGTACCTGCATTGAACGTGCCCGAGTACGTCAAACACCCGCGCCTGATCGCGTGGGTGGGCGAGATCGCCGCGCTGACCAAGCCGGAGCGCGTGGTCTGGTGCGATGGCTCGCAGGAGGAATACGACCGCCTGTGCGCCGAGATGGTCGCCGCCGGCACGATGAAGCAGCTCAACCCGGCCAAGCGCAAGAACTCGTTCCTGGCGCTGTCGGATCCGTCGGACGTAGCGCGCGTGGAAGACCGCACCTTCATCTGCTCACAAAAGAAGGAAGACGCCGGCCCCACCAACAATTGGACGCCCCCGGCCGAAATGCGCCAGACGCTGAACGGCCTGTTTGACGGCTGCATGCGCGGCCGCACGCTGTATGTGGTGCCGTTCTCGATGGGCCCGCTGGGCTCGCCGATCGCCCATATTGGCGTGGAGTTGTCGGACAGCCCGTACGTGGCCGTCAACATGCGCATCATGACCCGCATGGGCCGCGCCGTGTACGACGTGCTGGGCACCGACGGCGAGTTCGTGCCGTGCGTGCATACCGTGGGCAAGCCGCTGGCCGCCGGCGAGAAAGACGTGCCGTGGCCGTGCAACCCGACCAAATACATCGTGCACTTCCCGGAAACGCGCGAAATCTGGTCGTTCGGCTCCGGCTACGGCGGCAACGCGCTGCTGGGCAAGAAGTGCTTCGCGCTGCGGATCGCCTCCACCATGGGCCGCGATCAGGGCTGGCTGGCCGAGCACATGCTGATCCTGGGCGTGACCTCGCCCGAGGGCAAGACGTACCACGTGGCGGCGGCCTTCCCGTCGGCCTGCGGCAAGACCAACTTTGCGATGCTGATTCCGCCAACCGGCTTCAATGGCTGGAAGGTGACGACCATCGGCGACGACATCGCCTGGATCAAACCTCGCCAAGATGCCGACGGCCAGACGCGCCTGTACGCCATCAACCCCGAATCGGGCTTCTTTGGCGTGGCACCGGGCACGGGCGAAAAGACCAACCCCAACGCAATGGCGACGCTCAAGGAGAACGTCATCTTCACCAACGTCGCGCTGACGGACGACGGCGACGTGTGGTGGGAAGGCATGACCGACGCCGTGCCCGCGCACCTGACCGACTGGCAGGGCCAAAGCTGGACGCCGGAGATTGGCAAGGAAACCGGCCGCAAGGCCGCGCACCCGAACGCGCGTTTCACGGCACCGGCCTCGCAGTGCCCGTCAATCGATCCGCAATGGGACAACCCCGCTGGCGTACCCATTGATGCGTTCATCTTTGGCGGCCGCCGCTCGACCACCGTACCGCTCGTCACCGAGGCGCGCGACTGGACCGAAGGCGTGTACATGGCTGCCACAATGGGTTCGGAAACCACCGCTGCGGCCGCTGGCCAGCAGGGCGTGGTGCGCCGCGACCCGTTCGCGATGCTGCCGTTCTGCGGCTACAACATGGCCGACTACTTCGCGCACTGGCTCAAGCTGGGCGAGCAGCTTGCCAAGAGCGGCGCCACGCTGCCGAAGATCTTCTGCGTGAACTGGTTCCGCAAGGACGAGAACGGCAAGTTCGTGTGGCCCGGCTTCGGCGAGAACATGCGCGTGCTGAAGTGGATGATCGATCGCATCGAAGGGCAGGTACAGGGCGATACGCATGCCTTTGGCGTGTCGCCGCGCTATGAAGAACTGCGCTGGGATGGGTTGAACTTCACGGCCGAGCAATTCGCCAAGGTGATCTCGGTCGACGCTGCGGCATGGCAGGAGGAACTGGCGCTGCATGACCAGCTGTTTACGCAGCTGGCGCATGGCCTGCCGCAAGCACTGCCGGAGGCGAAGGCGCGACTGGAGGGGCGCTTGGCAGGGTGATACCCACCACTGGCTGCAGAAAGCCCGCCTTGTGCGGGCTTTTTTTTTGCTCGCACGCCCGATCACTGCCTAAACAGTGAGCAGTAATCCTAAAGTTTTAAATCAGGCGAATTACCCCTATACACAAAAAGGTCGCTTGATTTAAATGCCGTAAGGTTCAGCTGTAAAAAGTACAAATATCAGAGGCCCAGACGTCATTATGCCCGCAGTAACATAATGAACCAAGAATTATGCCAACAGCGAATCATCGGCGGCATGCTACCACGCCGAAACCCTTGTCTGGCATAGCTTTGTGAAGCATGCATGTCAATCGATCGCACATGCGAATTTTGGTGTCACCCAAATTTCCAAATTTTAAAAATCCCGCGTGACGAATTCCGAAGGGATTCTTATAATCCGGCAAAACAGAATTCCTTTTCCTTGAGCCGGAGGGGGGATTCACTAGAGGAAACGAGAAAGGCAACAAGCCAATGTATCAGGGATGGGAGGGTACCCCTCTTCTCCGCGACGCTCGGGGGGGCGTCGGCTCGGTTCTGCGTGCAGACAGTGCCGCACTTTATGCAAACGATTGCATAAATGAGGTCCGCAGCAGCAGCGCCGAGGCTTGTGAACCGGTCTCAACACCACACACCCTGGGGTCATCCGGGGGGCTCCGCTGACGATTGTCCGACCGGGAACAGCAGTACACGACGATCGGCGCCAGGCCTACCCGGCCCGGCAACAGCGCCCGCAAGAAAGACATGCGAGCAAGCGCGCAACGCCTGCATGGACTCATAACAACGCGCACCGCAGACAGAAGAGCGCAGCCGCAAGGCTGCTCGCCGGAGTGTGTCGGCTGGTTAGACGGGAGGTATCACAAAGTGGGTATTCAGATCATGCTGGTCGAACAGGACCAGGCAGAGGGGGAGCGTCTGTCGTTTTCCCTGCGTGACGGTGGGCACGAGGTTCAACGTGTCGGCAATCCAGGGCAGGCACAGGCGGCCATTCAGGTCGCCATGCCCGAGCTGCTGCTCATGGAGTGGACGTGGCCCGAGCGCGAGTCGATCGACATGCTGTTGGCCTTGCGCGCCAACATGCAGACGCGCGGCCTGCCGGTCATCGTGCTGTCTCGCCACGGCGATGCGCGCGCCAAGATTGCTGCACTGGATGCCGGCGCTGACGACTACGTCGTCAAGCCGTGCGACACGGGCGAGTTGCACGCGCGCATCCGCGCGGTGCTGCGCCGCCGGACACCGCAGCAGCATGGTGATGACGTGCTGCAGGTCAACGGCCTGCGCCTGGACCCGCTCACGCTGGGCGTGATGGCGCAAACCGAAACCGGTCCGCGCGCCATTCCGCTCAGCCCGTTGGAATTCCGTCTGCTGCACTTCCTGGTGGCACATCCGCAACGGGTACATTCGCGCACGCAACTGCTCGATCGCGTGTGGGGCAACCACGTGTTCGTTGGGGAACGTACCGTTGACGTGCATGTGCGCAAGCTGCGCGTGGCGCTGGCTGGCACACCGTGCGATGGCCTGATCCAGACGGTACGCGGCGGCGGCTATCGCCTTGTCGTGGGTAACAGTGGTGCGACGGCCGCGCATACTGCGGACGCCATCAGCATGCAGCTCGAAGCCGCTACCCGCAAAGCCGAACTGCCGTCGTACGGACCCATCCCCGCGGGCCGCTCGCTGGGCAAGGAGCCGGTGCGCCTGGGCGCCTGAGCCGGGGTCGCTCCGACCTCTATCTCATTCATCACTTGACGACCATTCTGTCGCCCGCACGGTGTGCGGCGACGGGGTGGTCGCGTCATCTCAAGCCATCAAGGAATCGAACATGAAGCTGTGGTGCAGCGGTGTACTGTTGGCCGCTCTGTCGGGTCTCGCCCTGAGCGTACACGCACAGGAAGTGACGCCGGGTCTGTGGGAAAGCACGACCAGCGTGACGCTGAACGGCAAGCCGTTGCCGCATTTGGACGAGCAGGGTCGTCAAGTGCCGAGCCGCCCCGAGCGCGGCTGCCTGAGTGCCAACGACGCCGGCAACCTTCGCAGCACATTTGAACGCTCGATCCGTCGCGACAGCCACGGCTGCACGCTGACGCGCTGGAATTACGCAATGGGCACGCTCAAGGTCGCGCTGTCATGCGAAGACCCGCAGGGTGGCAAGGGTGTACTGGAAGCCAGCGGCCCGCTCACGCCCACCGCCTTCAACATCACGGGCAATGGCCAGTACCAACACCCGCAGTTCGGGCCGATGAAGAGCGGTTTCCACTACCAGGGCCGTTACCTCGGCGCCTGCAAGTCGTAAGCGGTGCAGCAACGACAACGGCCGGACCACAGATGCGGTGCCGGCCGTTTTTGTTTGGGGTGTCGCTGATCAGCGTTGGCTTTCGCGCCAGCGCTTGAGCCAGCCCAGTCCTTCACTGGTGCCAGCACGCGGCCGGTATTCGCAGCCGACCCAGCCGTCGTAGCCCAGCGTATCCATCAGGGCGAACAGGTGCGAATAGTTCAGCTCACCTTCGTCCGGCTCGTGGCGATCCGGCACGCCTGCAATCTGCACGTGGCCGACACCGCCCTCACCCACATACTGCTTGAGCTTGACCGACAGATCGCCCTCCATGATCTGAGCGTGGTACAGGTCGAACTGCACCTTCACATTCGGCGCGCCCACCTCTTTGCACACTGCGTGCGCTTGCGCCTGATGCGTGAGGAAGAAGCCCGGCATGTCGCGCGTGTTGATGGGCTCGAGCACGATGGTGATACCCGCACGGGCCGCCTCGCGCGCGGCGTAGGCAACGTTGCCGATGTACGTGGCGTGATGACGTGCGCGATCGGCACCGGGGGGCAGTAAGCCCGCCATCACGTGCAGGCGCGTGTTGCCGAGCACCTGCGCATACTCCAGCGCCGTCGCAATACCGCGCCTGAATTCCTCTTCGCGACCCGGCAATGACGCAATGCCTCGCTCGCCGGCGGCCCAGTCGCCTGGCGGCGCGTTGAAAAGCGCTTGCTTGAGGCCGGCATCGTCAAGACGGGCACGGATGTCCGCCTTATCGAAGTCGTAGGGGAAGAGAAACTCCACGCCCTCAAAGCCGTCCTTTGCCGCAGCGGCAAAGCGATCGAGGAATGCGTGCTCCTGGTACATCATGGACAGGTTGGCGGCAAAGCGCGGCATGTCAAAACCTCTGGAAACAGTTGCTTGATTGCTTATTTATTGACCAACTTGGCTGGCGTGCGCAACACGGCGATGCAGCCGAGCACCAGCACGCCGGCCAGCGCGTACATGCCCGTTGCGGTGCTGCCGGTCATGTCCTTGAGCGCACCGATCATATAGGGGCTCACGAAACCGGCCAGGTTGCCCACCGAGTTGATGGCGGCAATGCCGGCAGCGGCGGCAGTGCCTTGCAGAAATGCCGTCGGCAGCGACCAGAACAACGGCGCGCAGGTCAGCACACCCGCCGCGGCCAGCGACAAGAACACGATCGACAGCGCCACGTTGTTGCCCGCCGTAGCCACCACCGCAAACCCCACCGCACCCATCATGGCGGGCACGACCAGATGCCAGCGACGCTCGCGGCGTGCATCGGCGCTGCGGCCGATCAGCACCATGGTGATCGCCGCACAGACGTACGGAATCGCGGAAAGCACGCCCACCATGAAGGTGTCTTTCACGCCGGCGTTCTTCACCAGCGTCGGCATCCAGAACGTCAGCCCGTACTGGCCCATCACGAAGGCGAAATAGATCAGGCTCATGCCCCACACGCGCAGGTCCGAGAACACCTTGCCGATGCCGGGGTGCTCGGTCTTGCCCTTGTTGTCGGCGGCGATGTTGGCTTCGAGAATCTGCTTCTCTTCCTCGTTCAGCCACTTGGCCTTGCGGATGCTGTCATCGAACTTCCACAGCACCAGCAGGCCCACCAGTACGGCCGGGATGGCTTCGATCACGAACATCCACTGCCAGCCCTGCCAGCCGTCGCCCGCACCGGCTCCGTGGAACGCGCTCATGATCCAACCCGACAACGGATTGCCGAAGATGCCCGAGATGGGAATCGCCGCCATGAACATCGCCACGATGCGCGCGCGGCGGTGCGACGGATACCAGTACGTCAGGTACAGGATGATGCCGGGGTAGAAGCCGGCTTCCGCCAGCCCGAGCAGAAAGCGCATGACGTAGAACTGCGTGGGCGTCTGCACAAACGCGAACGCGCCGGAGATCAAGCCCCACGTGATCATGATCCGCGCGATCCAGATGCGCGCACCGACTTTGTTCATCAGCAGGTTGCTCGGCACCTCGAAGAGGAAGTAGCCGATGAAGAAGATGCCCGCACCGAGCCCATACACCGTCTCGGAAAAGTTCAGCGCCTGCGACATCTGCAGCTTCGCAAAACCCACGTTCACGCGGTCGAGATACGCGACCACGTAGCACAGCATGATGAGCGGAACGATGCGGCGGGACACGCGTGCGTAGACGCTGTCCTCCTTTGAGACGGCGTGCGTAGGCAGCGCCGCCGTGGTGGCGGTGTTCATGTGGTCTCCAATCTCGGTTTTGTTTTATGTGGGCTATGCGTGCAGCAATCGCTACCAGCGGGCCCCGAACGTCTGACGCAGTTCGTCGATCTGCGTATCGGACAGCGGCGCAGGCCTTGGCTCCGTCATCAGCCAAAGCTTTGCAGTTTCTTCCAGTTCTTCCAGCGCATAGGCCGCGTTCGACACCGAGCTGTGCCAAACCACGGGGCCCAGCCGATCGAGCAGCACGGCGCGCACGTCAGTCGCCAATGCGGCGATCTGCGCGGCCACATCCGGATGGCCGGGGCGTTGATAGGTGACGAGCGGCACATGGCCCACCTTCATCACGTAGTACGGCGTGATGGGCGGCAGCACGTCAGCCTCGCGCCAGACACCGGCCAGCGTGAGCGCGACCAGGTGTGTCGAATGCGTGTGCACGACGGCGTGCGCGTCGGCATTGCGGTCGTAGATACCGCGATGCAGGGCAAGCGTCTTCGACGGCTTGTCGCCGCTGACCCACTCGCCGGCCGTGCTGACCTTGGCGATGCGTGCGGGGTCGAGCGCGCCGAGACATGCGTCGGTGGGCGTGATGAGCCAGCCGTCGTCCAAGCGCGCGCTGATGTTGCCTGCCGTGCCGACCGTATAGCCGCGTGCATAGAGGCTCTGGCCAACGCGCGCGATCTCTTCGCGCAGTGCGTTCTCATGGGTCGCCGTCATGCGACTGGCTCCGGTGTCGCCTGCGCCAATTGCGCCAGGGCTTTTTCGAAGAAGTCGACGGTGCCGAAGTTGCCCGACTTCAACGCCAGCGCAACCGGGTCATCGCCGATAGTGGCCGTCCACGGCACGCCCGGATCAATCTGCGGGCCGATGCGCAACGCGCGCACATCGAGCGCCTGCACGACCGCCCCCGAGGTCTCCCCGCCGGCCACCACGAAGCGGCGCACGCCATCGGCATGCAGCGCACGAGCGATGCGGCCAAGCGCGTCTTCGACCAGCTTGCCGGCACGCTCTACGCCCAACGTCTTCTGTACCTGCGCAACCCGTTCCGGCGCGCTCGTCGCGTACACCAACACGGGTTGACCTGCGTGGCGCTGCACGAAGTCGAGCGCCTCGACCACCACCGGCTGGCCTTCGGCCAATGCGAGCGGATCAATCTGGAACGCCGGCCGCGATGCACGCCAGTGCGCGACTTGCGCGTTCGTTGCGCGCGAGCAGCTGCCCGACAGCACAATCGCCGAATCCGCCACAGCCGGCAGTTGCGCCGCATTGCCGTGCTCGGTGATGAGCCCTGCGCGACGGTACTGCGCCGGCAGGCCAAGCGCCAAACCGGAGCCCCCCGTGAGCAACGGCAGGTCACCAAACGCTTCGCCCAGCACGATCAGATCGTCGTTGGACACGGCATCGGCAATCGCCAGCTTGACGCCGTCGGCGCGCAACCGCTGCGCCTGATCGCGCGCGGCCTGCGCACCGCGCATCACCGTGTCGTAACGCAGCAGGCCGACCTTGCCCTGGCTCTGCCGCTGCAGCACGGGCACCAGGTTCGGATCGCGCATTGGCGTGAGCGGGTGGTGCTCCATACCCGAGGCGTTGAGGAGCACGTCGCCCACAAACAGATGGCCGCGGAAGATGGTGCGGCCGTTCTCCGGAAACGCCGGGCAGGCCAGCGTGAAGTCGGTGTCCAGTGCCGCCATCAGCGCCTCGGCCACGGGGCCGATGTTGCCGTAGTCTGTGGAATCGAACGTCGAGCAATACTTGAAGAAGAAGCGCGAGCAGCCTTGCGCGCGCAGCCACTGCAGCGCAGCCAGCGACTGCTGCACGGCATCGGCTGCCGCAATCGTGCGCGACTTGAGCGCAACGACAATCGCGTCGGCATCGGCAGCGATGGCTTCATCGTCAGCGCCCGGCACACCGATGGTCTGCACGGTACGCATGCCGGCACGCACCAGCATGTTGGCCAGGTCGGTCGCGCCGGTGAAGTCGTCGGCGATACAACCGAGCACAGGGCGGGAAGCTTGCGCGGCGCTCATTTCGACTTGCCCTCCGGCAGCGTGATGCCCGGGAAGATCTTGATGACGGCCGAGTCGTCTTCCTTCGCATACCCGGCGGTGGACGCCTGCATGAACATCTGATGCGCCGTGGCCGCCAGCGGCAGGGGAAACTTGGTCGCACGCGCGGTATCGAGCACGAGGCCCAGATCCTTGACGAAGATGTCGACGGCGGACAGCGGCGTGTAATCGCCCGCCAGCACGTGGGCCATGCGGTTTTCGAACATCCAGCTATTGCCGGCGCTGTGCGTGATGACCTCGTACAGCGCATCGGCGGCCACGCCTTCACGCAGGCCCAGGGCCATCGCTTCGGCCGCAGCGGCGATGTGCACGCCAGCCAGCAGCTGGTTGATGATCTTGACCTTGCTGCCCGCACCGGCCTTGTCACCCAGGCGGTAGACCTTGCCAGCCATCGCGTCGAGCACGTGGCCTGCGGCAGCGTAGGCGGCAGGCGTGGCGGACGTCATCATGGTCATCTGACCCGAGGCAGCCTTGGCGGCGCCGCCCGAAATGGGACCGTCCACGTACAGGATGCCGCTTTGCGCCAGGCGCGCTTCGAGTGCGATCGACCAATTCGGGGCCACCGTCGAGCACATCACGAACGTGCTACCCGGCTTCATGGCAGCGGCCGCGCCGTTCTCGCCAAACAGCACCGCTTCGGTCTGCGCAGCATTGACCACTACCGAGACGACCACGTCCGCGCCAGCTGCCACTTCGGCTGGCGTGGTGCAGGCCACGCCGCCTTCCTTGGCGAAATCCGCCGCGGCACCCGGGCGCGCGTCGCATGCGTAGACGGTGTAGCCGTTGTGGCGCAGGGTCTTGGCAATGCCCAGGCCCATGGCGCCGAGTCCGATCACGCCGACCTTCCGGTCAGCCGCCGATTGCGTCATGAAATGCTCCTGAAATCAGTCTTGTGCAGCTTATTTCGCCACCTCGCCGCGGCCCTCGGCCAGGCGACGTGCGGCATTGAACATGTGGGTCTGCGCGGCGTTGCGCGCGGCCAGTGCATCGCGGGCACGGATGGCCTCGGCCATCGCGCGGTGCTCGTCGCGTACCTGGCGGGCGAAGTCTTCGCGGCGCGCTTCGTTGCTGCGGGTCACGCCAATCGCCTCTTCCAGGTATTGGCTGAAGAAGCCCAGCGCCTGCACGAGGAACGGGTTGCCGCTGGCCGCCGCAATGGCGTGGTGAAAGCGCAGGTCTTCGGCCACGCCGTCGCCCCCGGCCGCCACAGCCGCGTCAATGCCGTCGAGCGCGGCGTCGATCTCGACCATCTGCGCCTCGGTGCGGCGCTGGGCGGCCATCGCGGCGCCTTCGGCTTCCAGCGCCCGGCGGAGTTCGATGATGTGCAGCACGGCGTCCATCGACCCAGCCTGCGCCGCGTCGATGCGCAGTGGCTTGAGCCCGGCCTGTTGGGTGACGTACACGCCGCTACCCTGGCGCGCTTCGACCACGCCCTCATGGCGTAGGCGCGAAATGGCCTCGCGGATCACCGTACGGCTCACGCCGAACTCCTGCCCGAGCACGGTTTCCGACGGCATGCGTTCGCCGCGGCGCAGCTCGCCCGCGTCGATCTTCTCCATCAGGGTCTGGGCCACGCGGTCGGAGAGGGAAGGCGCGGCGTCAAGTTTTTCAAACATGGTCTGTCGCTTGGCAAGCTTAAATTCGTCGTGTCATCATACAAGTTGAGTCGTAGAGCTTCATCCCTGTTTACCCTAGTCAGGGATCAAAACGTCGGGCGGCTCACGTCCGGCCGAATCCAACAATTGAGGAGACACCATGAACATCGTCATCACCGGCGGCGCCGGTTTTCTGGGCCAGCGCGTGCTGGCGGCACTCCTCCAGCAGCCCGGTTTGCCCGGCCCTGACGGCAAGGTGGAACCGGTCGACACCTTCATCGTGCTGGACCAGGTAGCGGGGCAGATTGACGACCCGCGCGTGCGCTACGTGGCCGGGGACGCCTCCGACCCCGCGCTGATCGCTCAGGTGATCGACGAGAACGTGGGCGGCGTCTTCCACCTGGCCGCCGTGGTGAGCGGCACGGCCGAAGCCGATTTCGACCTGGGCATGCGCGTGAACCTGGACGGCACGCGGGCGTTGCTCGATGGGCTGCGCGCGCAGCAGGCCAAGACGGGGCGCGCGCCGCGTGTGCTGTTCGCCAGTTCGGTAGCGGTATTTGGCGGCCCCTTGCCAGCGGTCGTGACGGACGACACGGCGGCCACGCCGCAGGCTTCGTACGGCGTGCAGAAGCTGATGGGTGAATTCTTGGTGGGCGAGTACTCGCGCAAGGGCTACATCGATGGCCGCGCGGTGCGCATCCCGACGGTATCCGTACGCCCGGGCAAGCCCAACGGCGCGGCGTCGAGCTTTGCCAGCGGCATCATCCGCGAACCCTTGGCGGGTGTTGACGCCATCTGTCCGGTGGAGGCCGAGACCGAACTGTGGCTCGCGTCGCCGCGCCAGGTGGTGGCTTCGCTGCTGCACGCGTACACGCTGCCGGCATCGGCATGGGGTAACCGTCGTTCGCTGAACCTGCCGGGCATCACGGTACGCGTGGGTGAGATGGTGGAAGCGTTGCGCAAGGTGGCGGGCGATGCGCCGGTCCAGCGCATCCGCTGGGAGCCCGACGCGCGCATCAAGGCCATCGTGCAAAGCTGGCCCGCGCGCTTTGATACCGCACGCGCCGATGCGATGGGG
Organism: uncultured Ralstonia sp.; assembly: GCA_966433195.1. Lineage (GTDB taxonomy): Bacteria > Pseudomonadota > Gammaproteobacteria > Burkholderiales > Burkholderiaceae > Ralstonia. The sequence continues at coordinate 13,274 of CBJMVH010000066.1, read as the reverse complement.
TTCGGGCGCGATACCTCGTTCGAGACGATGGTGCGCGAGTACGTGGAAAGCGTGAAAGCGAACTGACGCCTAGCGCGCCTTTCCGAGCTCCACCGCAAACTTCACCAGTTCCGCCTGTCCCTCGATGCCGAGCTTGCGCTTGAGGTTCAGGCGATGCGATTCCACCGTCCGCACGGACAGGCCCAGCTCATCGGCAATGCGCTTGTTGGCATAACCCTTGGCAATGCCATCGAGGATGTCGCGCTCGCGCGGCGTGAGGGCTTCGACCGGTGTGGGCATGACGGCCTGCTCGGCCATGCGCATCGCCAGTTGGGCGCTGTAGAACGGGCGGCCGGCCAGCACGGCGTCAATCGCTTCGACCAGCTCACTGGCGGGCGCGTCCTTGAGCACGTAGCCGCGTGCACCGGCGCGGATCACCTGTCGCACGTACTCCAGGTTGTCGTGCATCGACAGCACCAGCACGGCGATCTCGGGAAACGCCTCGGCAAACTTTTCCGTGAGCGCGATGCCGTTCATGCCGCGCATGCCGATATCCATGAGCACCAAATCTGGCGCCAGCGTGCGTGCGGCTTCGAGCGCACCAGCGGCGTCACCTGCCTCGCCAACGACTTCGAAATGCGGCACGGCCTCCAGCCGCACGCGCACACCATCGCGCACCAGGGGGTGATCATCAACAAGCAGCAGTTTGACGGGCGCGTTCATACGAGTGAAGACGTGGCGGCCGAAGCCAGTTGAGCGATGACAACGTGCGGCAGCACGGCGCAGACCTCCGTGCCGTGCGCGTCTGAGACGATGGTACAGGTGCCGCCGAGTGCGGCCATGCGTTCGCGCATGTTGCGCAGGCCGATGCCGTGCTCCGGGTCCACCTGCACGGATTCCACATCGAAGCCGGGGCCGTTGTCGCGAATGGACAGCCGCACGGCGTCGATGTCGTTCTCCAGCAGCACGCCGATGCGCGTGGCTTGCGTAGCGTGGCGCTCGATGTTGGAGATGGCCTCCTGCGCGATGCGGAACAGTGCCGTGTTGCAGGCATCCGGCAACTGCACCGGCGGCCCGACCAATTCCAGCGCGATGGCAAAACCGGGCTCGCGGTCTTCGTGCGCTTCGCGCGTTTCACGCACAAGCAGCTCCAGCGCGGCTGCCAAACCCAAATCGTCGAGGAGCGCCGGGCGCAGGTTGTGCGACACGCGCCGCACTTCACCGAGCGCGCTGTTCAGGCGATCGAGCGCGCGGCGCAGCATGCCAGCCGCCTTCTCCGGGTTGGGCGTGGTTTCCAGATGGCCGTACGCGGTTTCCAGCAATAGCTTGGTCGACACCAGCACCTGGCTGATGCCGTCGTGCAGCTCGCGCGAGACACGCGCCCGCTCGTCTTCCTGAGACCGCACCACTTGCTGCGCAAGCTGACGCAGCTTGGCATCGGCCTCGCGGTGATCGCTCACGTTCAGTGCCAGGCCGCTGCCAGCCACCAGCAGAATGCTGATCGCCGCAATGCCCACGACCCATGCCAGCGTCTGATCGATGTTGGCCTGCGCGCGCTGGTCGATCTCGCGCAGGGTCTGCTCGATGTCGTCCAGGTACAGGCCGGTGCCGACCATCCAGCCCCACTGGGGAATCGGCTCGACGTAACCGAGCTTGGGCACACTCTGGTGGGTCGATGGTTTGTCCCACATGTAGCGCACAAAGCCGCCACCGTTCTGGGCCGCGGCCACCAGCTTCTGGATGGTGGGCTGGCCACGGGCATCAGTGAGGTCCCACAAGTCGCGGCCGACAAGCTCGGGCTGGCGCGGGTGCATGAGGTTGCGGCCGCGCAGGTCGTAGAGGAAGAAGTAGCCGTCGGTGCCGAAATCGAGCCGGGCGAGGGTGCGCATGGCTTCGTCGCGGGTGGCGTCATCATTGCGGCCAGAGGCCAGCAGCGGGGCAATGGCGCTCTGTGCGAGCTTGACGTAGGCACGCAGCTCGGTCTCCTTGGCCTGCAGGTAGGCAGACTCCACCAACTGGCGCTCGTGCCTGGCCAGCGCAATGGACTGGTGCCGCACGGTCAGCATGATCGCCAGCATGGCGATGGTCAGCGGCGCAACGGCGAGCAGCAGGATCTTCTGACGGAGCTTCATGGCGGAGCGCTGCACCTTGCGTTGCAACATCGCAAGGTTCGGGCGCGATTTCGATCGAAGAATGTGCGGACCTGCGTAGTACTACTGACATGTGCTGCGTAGTCCTCCGCTTGTGGCGCGGGGCAGGGCTGGCAAATACTACACGCCCCGTTACGGGGCAGGACATAGAGCCGCTTACAGGGATGAATCCACATCCCGCATCAGCAACAACTTCGACCAAGGTTCGAGGAGACCGACCATGAGCTTCGTCAGGCAACACCTGATCTGGCTGGTCATCGCCATTCTTGGCGCAGCTGCCTTTGCCACCGTTGCGCTTGCGCGCGGCGAGGCAGTCAGCGCGCTATGGGTGGTGGTGGCCGCCGTATGCATCTACCTGATCGCATACCGTTACTACAGCCGCTTCATTGCCGACAAGGTGCTCGGCCTGGACGGCACCCGCAAGACACCCGCCTGGGTGCACAACGACGGGCTCGACTACGTCCCCACCAACAAGCACGTGCTGTTCGGCCACCACTTTGCCGCCATTGCCGGCGCCGGCCCGCTGGTGGGCCCCGTGCTGGCCGCGCAGATGGGCTACCTGCCCGGCATGCTGTGGATCCTGGCGGGCGTGGTGTTTGCCGGCGCGGTGCAGGACTTCATCGTGCTGTTCATCTCCAGCCGCCGCGACGGCCGCTCACTGGGCGACCTCGTGAAGAGCGAGATGGGCACGGTGCCCGGCGTGATCGCGCTGTTTGGCGCGTTCCTCATCATGATCATCATCCTGGCCGTGCTGGCGCTGATCGTGGTGAAGGCGCTGGTCGGCTCGCCGTGGGGCACCTTCACGGTGGCGGCGACCATTCCCATCGCGCTGTTCATGGGCGTGTACGTGCGTTACATCCGCCCGGGCCGCATTGGCGAGATCTCCATCATCGGCTTTGTGCTGCTGATGCTGGCGATCGTGGGCGGCCAGGCCGTGCATGAAAGCGCAGCCCTTGCGCCGCTGTTCACGTTCGACGGCAAGGCCCTCACGTGGATGCTGATCGGCTACGGCTTCGTGGCCTCGGTGCTGCCGGTGTGGCTGCTGCTGGCCCCGCGTGATTACCTGTCGACCTTCCTGAAGATCGGCACGATCATGGCGCTGGCCATCGGCATCCTGATTGTGGCGCCGCAGATGCAGATGCCGCAGCTGACGCAGTTTGCGGCGGGCGGCGGCCCGGTGTGGTCGGGCAACCTGTTCCCGTTCCTGTTCATCACGATTGCGTGCGGCGCGGTGTCGGGCTTCCACTCGCTCATCTCGTCGGGCACCACGCCCAAGCTGCTGGAGAACGAAACGCAAGCGCGCTTCATCGGCTACGGCGCGATGCTGATGGAATCGTTCGTCGCCATCATGGCGCTGGTGGCCGCTTCGGTCATCAACCCGGGCGTGTACTTTGCGATGAACAGCCCGGCGGCGCTCGTAGGTGCCACGCCCGATGCGGTGGCGCAGACGCTGTCCACCTGGGGCTTCGTCATCACACCTGATGTGCTGATCCAGACCGCCAAGGACGTCGGTGAGAACACCATCCTCGCCCGCGCAGGCGGCGCACCAACGCTGGCCGTCGGCATGGCGCACATCCTGCACCAGGTGGTGGGCGGCCAAGCCATGATGGCCTTCTGGTACCACTTCGCGATTCTGTTCGAGGCGCTGTTCATCCTCACCGCCGTGGATGCGGGCACGCGTGCCGGCCGCTTCATGCTGCAGGATCTGTTGGGCACCTTTGTGCCGGCGCTCAAGCGCACGGATTCGCTGGTGGCCAACCTGATCGCCACGGCGGCCACCGTCGCGCTGTGGGGCTACTTCCTGTATCAGGGCGTGGTTGACCCGCTGGGCGGCATCAACACGCTGTGGCCGCTGTTCGGCATCTCCAACCAGATGCTGGCTGCGATTGCGCTCACGCTGGGCACCTGCGTGCTGGTCAAGATGAAGCGTGACCGCTACGTGTGGGTGACGCTGCTGCCGACCGCTTGGCTGCTGATCTGCACGCTCACCGCCGGCTGGCAGAAGCTGTTCGATCCGGACCCGAAGATCGGCTTCCTGGCCCACGCCAACAAGTACGCTGGCGCGATTGCTGAAGGCAAGCTGCTGGCCCCGGCCAAGTCGATGGCGCAGATGCAGCAAGTCGTGCTGAACGATCGCATCGATGCCTTCCTGTGCGGCCTGTTCATCCTGGTGGTGGTCAGCATCGCCTGGTACGGCGTGCGCACGGTGCTCAAGGCGCGCGCCGCGAGCCGACCGACAGCCAACGAAACACCGTACGAAGCCTTGGGCGCCTGAACACCGGCATGCGCGAAGAACTCGAAAACTTCGGCCGCTATCTGGGCCAGACGTTGCGCCTGATGGTGGGTGTGCCGGACTACGACACCTACGTGCGCCACATGCAGGAGACACATCCGGAGCAGCCCGTCATGACGTACGAGGAATTCTTCCGCGAACGTCAGGACGCGCGCTACGCCGGGCGTGTCGGTCGCTGCTGTTGATGAACGGCTGACCTCGCCCCCAAAAACAAAACCGCCGGTGCATGCATCATGCCCGGCGGTTTTTGCTTGCATACGCTACATGGACTGACGTGCCGCCGTGGGCGGGTCGCCATGCTTGGCGCGGTAGGTCTTCTCCACCAGCTCACGCAGTTTGGCCAGCGCACCCACATCGCCCTGCGCCGCTGCCTTGCCGTACCAGTTCTTGGCCTGCTCGATATCCCGCGGCACCACGCCGGGTTCACCGCGCTCGTAATAGCTGCCGACGATGTACTGCGATGGCCCGTCACCGCTCTCCGCAGCCTTCTTGTACCAGGTGAAGGCCCGCCCGTAGTCACGCGCCACGCCACGGCCGGTGAAGTAGTTGGTGGCCAGCGCGCGCTGCGCCTCAACATGGCCGCCGGCGGCAGCGCGTTCGTACCACTTGTTGGCCTCTTCCAGGGAGCGCGGCACCAGCTCGCCGCGCTCAAACAATTCACCGTAGGCGAACTGCGCGTGGGTCATCTGGTTGTCGGCCGCGCGGCGCAGCCATTTGACGGCTTCTTCAGGCCGGGCGACGGTGCCTTCGCCGCGCATCAGCATCATGGCGTAGTTGAATTGCGCGAGGCGGTTGCCACGTTGTGCGGCTTCGGCAAATTCGTCAAAGGCGTGGCCGAAGTCGTTGTGCTCGTAGTGCGCGATGGCGATCTGGGTGAGGGAGGCGGCATCGCCCTGTGCATCCTTGGGTGACGGCGCGGCGAGCGCAAGTGAGGTCGCCGCACTCATTGCAGCCCCCCACATTGCCCACCGCATGTGCGGACCTCTGCGCCGGGTCTGTGTGCTCATCGCGCGCTCCTCATCGGAAGATGGCCCAGTGTAGCGCGCCAACCTGCTACGCGTGGGTGCGCTCAAATCGCCACACCGCAGCCGCGCATGGATGCCAAGGCAATCAGCCCGCGCGCACCCGGTACACCGCCACGCTGCCGCGCCAGTTGGCGCCCCACCGCACCACGCTGCCGTCGTGCAGCACCACGCGGTCGAGAATCACCAGCCCCACCTTGGGCGCCAGCGCCTCAAAATCGCGGATGGTCAGCACGCGCACGTTGGGCGTGTTGTACCACTCGTACGGCAACGATTTCGACACCGGCATGCGCCCCCGGAAAATCGACAGCCGATGCGGCCAATACCCAAAGTTCGGGAACGACACGATGCATTCGCGGCCCACACGCAGCATCTCGCGCAGCACCTGCGCCGTGTTGTGAATCGTCTGCAGCGTCTGCGAGAGGATGACCGTATCGAAGCTCTTGTCCTCGAACAGCGCGAGGCCGCCTTCCATGTTCTGCTGGATCACGTGCACGCCCTTCTGCGTGGAGGCCAGCACCCCCGCATCGTCGATCTCGATGCCATAGGCCAGCACGTCAAGCTCATCCTGCAGCACGCGCAGCAGGCTGCCGTCGCCGCAGCCGAGGTCGAGCACCGTGGAGCGCGGTTCGATCCAGCGGGCAATGGCGCGGAAGTCTGCACGATCCGCCAGGATGTTCGGCACCGCCGATGCCGCAGCGGAAGCGGCAGGGGTGGCGATAGCGTTCAGCGTTTGCGTACTCATTTGCGTGCTCATACGCCGATCTCCTGGGCGATGCGTTCGTAATAGGCGCGGACCAGGGCGTGGTAGCGCGAGTCTTCCAGCAGGAAGGCGTCGTGGCCGTGCGGGGCGTCGATCTCCCCGTAGGTGACGGGCCGCTTGTTGTCGAGCAGGGCCTTGACCAGTTCACGGCTGCGCGCCGGAGCGAAGCGCCAGTCGGTCATGAAGCTGACGACGAGATAGCTGGCCTTGGTGTGCGCCACCGCCTTCGTGAGGTCGCCACCGTAGGTCAGCGCCGGGTCGAAGTAATCGAGCGCGCGTGTGATCAACAGGTACGTGTTCGCATCAAAGTACTCGGCAAACTTGTCGCCTTGATAGCGCAGGTAGCTCTCGACCTGGAACTCGACGTCGAACGAGAAGCGGATGTCTTCCGCCTTCAGCTCGCGGCCGAATTTCTCGGCCATGTCCTCGTCCGACAGATACGTGATGTGGCCGATCATGCGGGCCACGCGCAGGCCGCGCTTGGGCTTGACGTTGTGCGCGTAGTAGTTGCCGCCGTGGAAGTCGGGGTCGGACAGGATCGCGCTGCGCGCCACCTCGTTGAAGGCGATGTTCTGCGCGGACAGCTTGGGCGTAGACGCCACCACTACGCAGTGCCGCAGCCGGTCCGGATACATCAGGCTCCAGGCCAGCGCCTGCATACCGCCGAGGCTGCCGCCCATCACGGCGGCGAATTGCGTGATACCGAAGCGATCGGCCACGCGCGCCTGGGCGTTGACCCAGTCTTCCACCGTCACCACGGGAAAGCGCGCGCCGTAGGGCTGGCCGGTTTCGGGGTGCGGACTCATGGGGCCGGTTGAGCCGAAACACGAGCCGAGGTTGTTCACCCCGATGACGAAGAAACGGTTGGTATCCACCGGCTTGCCCGGGCCGACCATGTTGTCCCACCAGCCGACCTCGCCCTCCGCATGCACGCCCGCCACATGGTGCGAGGCATTGAGCGCGTGGCAGATGAGCACGGCGTTGGAGCGATCGGCGTTGAGCGTGCCGTACGTTTCGACCATCAGGTCGTAGCCGCTGATTTGCGAGCCGTTGCGCAGCGGCAGCGGCTCGGCAAAGTGCATGCGTTCGGGCACGACCAGGCCGAGGGCGTTGGCTGGTTTGCCTTTCTGTGCCGAGGAAGGAGGCCGGGTATCGGTACTGGCCGCAGCCGCGGTATCTGCGGGCACGGTGGGGTCAGCCTGGATGTCTGTCATGGCGCCAAAGAAAAAGCCCGACCGGCAACGCTGACAACGCAACCAATCGGGCTCTGTGTGGCGCACGTGGGGCGGTGACTTATCCCAACCCCGCGCTCTGACCGAACCTCTTTAGCCGCATTTGTAATGAGAGCCCAGCGCCACATTCGCGTGACAAGGACTCCCGCGCGCCCGCAAGCCAGTCGTCAAATCGGCGCGCCAGAGACTGGGGATTATAGATCAGACGGCCGCCGATGTGATGCCGGGCTAGGCGCGCGCACCGGCGGGTTGGGGCACCGCCATCCGTGCCCGCCTGTTCAGCCACGCCGCCACCATGATCAGCAGCGCCAGCAACGCCGTGGCACCCACCTCCGATCGGTGGCCCGGCAGCATCAGCATGGTGAGCAACACGCCGCAGATGAACAGGATGACCGCCCACGTGAGCCACGGAAACAACCACATGCGCAACGGCATCGCACTGGAAGACGCCCCCGCCTTGGCGCGCATGCGCAACTGCGAAATCGCAATGACGAGATAAACCAGCAGCGCAATCGCACCCGACGTCGCGAGCAGGAAGGCAAACACCTGCTCGGGCATCACGTAATTGGCAATGACGGTCAGAAAGCCGAATGCGGTGGACGCCAGCACCGCGGCGCGCGGCGTGCCATTGGCATCGGTGCGGCGCAGCGCGGCCGGTGCATCGCCACGCACCGACAGCGAAAACAACATGCGCGATGCCGTGTACAGCGCCGAGTTCAAACAGCTCGCCACCGACACCAGCACGATCACATCGACGATGGCCTTGGCATGCGGCACGCCAATCAGCTCCAGCGCGCGCTGATACGACCCGTGTGCCGCCAGCAGCGGATCGTTCCACGGCACGAGCGACGTCACCACGAAGATGGAGCCCAGATAAAACAGGCAAATGCGCCAGATGACGGAGCGCGTGGCGCGCACGATCTGTTTGGCCGGGTCCGCCGATTCCGCCGCTGCAATGGTGACGATCTCGGTGCCGAGGAAGGTGAACATGGTCGTCAGCAACGCGGCCAGCACGGCGCCGAAACCATTCGGCATGAAACCGCCTGCATCAAACAACCGGGCCGCGCCCGACACGCCCGAGCCGGGCAACCAGCCCAACACCGCCGCGCCGCCCACTGCCAGAAAGATGACGATGGCCACCACCTTGATCAGCGCAAACCAGAACTCGAACTCGCCGTAATTCTTCACGGAGAACAGGTTGGTCAGCGTGAGTACGAACGTCACGCCCAAGGCCCATACCCACGTGGCGATGTCTGGAAACCACGTATTGAGGATCAACGCCGCAGCGGTCGCCTCAATGGGAATCACCAGCACCCAGAACCACCAGTACAGCCAGCCGATGGTGAAGCCCGCCCAATGGCCGATAGCGCGGTCGGCATAGGTGGAAAACGAACCGGTGTCGGGATGCGCCACGGCCATCTCGCCCAGCATGCGCATCACCAGCACCACCAGCAAACCGGCGATGCCATAGGCGATGATGGCCGCCGGCCCGGCCTTGGCAATCGCGTGGCCGGAGCCAACGAACAAGCCCGCACCGATCACGCCTGCGATCGACAGCATGGTTACGTGGCGCGGCTTCAGGCCCGAGCTCAGGCCTGTCTTTGCTCCTGTCATGTCTCTTCCTTGTTCCTGTCTTGGTGTTTCCCGCCCCCCGGTTACTGGAAAAAACGACGGCCGGATTCTAGGGTCCGGCCTATCGTGAGGGGTGCAGCCTACTAGCTTTAGCCGAGTCCGGCCATGTTGATGTACTTGATCTCCAGATACTCGTCGATGCCGTACTTGGAACCTTCGCGGCCCAGGCCCGATTGCTTCACGCCGCCAAACGGGGCTTCCGCTGTTGAGATCAACACGGTGTTGACGCCGACCATGCAGGATTCCAGTGCTTCCGACACACCCCATGCGCGGCCCAGATCGCGTGTGTAGAAGTACGCGGCCAAGCCGAACTCGGTGTCGTTGGCTGCGGCCACGGCTTCGTCTTCCGTATCGAAGGGGATCAGCGCCGCCAGCGGGCCGAACGTCTCTTCGTGCGTGAGCAGCATGCCCGGCTTGGCATCAACCACGACAGTCGGCTCGAAGAACGCGCCACCCTGCGCCGACAGCGCGTGCGGCTTGCCGCCCACCAACACGCGGGCACCTTGGGAGACGGCATCGTCCAGATGCTGCTGGACTTTCTCCATCGCACGCAGGTGGATCAGCGGGCCCTGCTGCACGCCCGCTTCGGTGCCGTTGCCCACACGCAGCGCGCGCACGGCGTCAGCAAGCTTGGCGGCAAAGGTGTCGTAGATGCCGCGCTGCACGTAGAAGCGGTTGGCGCACACGCAGGTCTGGCCAGCGTTGCGGTACTTGGCGACCATCGCGCCTTCCACGGCCGCGTCGACATCCGCATCGTCGAACACGATGAAGGGCGCGTTGCCGCCGAGTTCGAGCGAGAGCTTCTTGATGTCTTTCGCGCACTGTTGCATCAGCAAGCGACCGACCGCAGTCGAGCCGGTGAAGCTCAGCTTGCGCACGCTCGGGTTCGAGGTCAGCTCACCGCCGATCGGCTGCGAATCACCGGTGACGACGGAGAGCAGCCCCGCCGGCACGCCCGCGCGCGCCGCCAGTTCCGCAAACGCGAGCGCGGAATAGGGCGTCTCCAGCGCAGGCTTGACCACCATCGAGCAGCCCGCCGCAAGCGCGGGGCCGACCTTGCGCGTCATCATCGCGATGGGGAAGTTCCACGGCGTGATGGCCGCCGTCACGCCAATCGGCTCCTTGGTGACGACGATACGGCGATCCGCCTGCGGCGCGGGGATCGTGTCGCCGTACACGCGGCGTGCCTCTTCGGCAAACCATTCGATGAACGATGCAGCGTAGGCGATCTCGCCTGCGGCTTCCGGCAGCGGCTTGCCTTGCTCAGCCGTGAGAATGGCGGCGAGGTCCTGCTGGTGGTCCATCATCAGGTCGGCCAGCTTGCGCAGGATCTTCGAGCGCTCGCGTGCCGGCACCTTGCGCCAGGCGCGCTGCGCGACTTGCGCCGCTTCAATGGCACGGCGCGTTTCCGCCGCGCCCATGGCGGGCACGGTGCCGATGGTGCGGCCGGTGGCGGGGTCGGTCACGTCGCGCGTGGCGCCGTCATCGGCGTCCGCCCACGTGCCGGCCAAAAACGCCTGGGTGCGCCACAGGCCGGGGTCTTTCAGTGCGACCGGTGCGCCGGGCAAATCGGTGCGCGTCATGGTGTCAGCCCTCCAGTGCGCGTTGCAGGATGGCAAGGCCCTCTTCAAACACCGCATCTTCAATCGTCAGCGGAAACAGGAAGCGGATCACGTTGCCGTATACGCCGCACGACAGCAGCAGCAGCCCAGCTTCAAGCGCACGTTGCTGCACGAGCTTGGTGAAGTCGGCGTCGGGCTTGCCATCCGGCGTGTTGAATTCGACAGCAACCATCGCGCCCACGCCGCGCACTTCAGCGATGCGCGGTTGCTTGGCCTTGGCCACGTTCAGGGCATCGACGAGGCGCTTGCCCAGCGCAGCAGAGCGCTCGCACAGCTTCTCGTCGGCAATGATGTCGAGCACCGCATGTGCGGACGCCACGGCCAGCGGGTTACCTGCGTAGGTGCCGCCCAGGCCCCCCGGTGCTGGTGCGTCCATGATCTCCGCGCGGCCGGTGACAGCCGACAGCGGCAGGCCACCGGCCAGGCCCTTGGCCATCGTCATCAGGTCGGGCAGCACGCCGGTGTGCTCCATGGCGAACAGCTTGCCGGTGCGGGCAAAGCCGGTCTGCACTTCGTCGGCGATCATCACGATGCCGTGCTCGTCACACAGGGCACGCACGGCGCGTACGAAGTCAGCAGGCATTTGGTAGAAGCCGCCTTCGCCCTGCACCGGCTCAAAGATGATGGCCGCCACCTGGCGCGGGTCGATGTCTGCCTTGAACAGACGCTGAATCGCATCCAGCGAATCCTGCGTGCTCACGCCATGCAGCGCGACCGGGGCCGGCACGTGGTAGATGCTGCCCGGGAACGGCCCGAAGCCCGTCTTATACGGCACCACCTTGCCGGTGAGCGACATACCCATGAACGTACGGCCGTGGAAGGCGCCGGTGAGCGCAATCACGCCCGGCCGGCCCGTGTGCGCACGCGCAATCTTGATGGCGTTCTCGACCGCCTCGGCGCCGGTGGTGAAGAACGCGGTCTTCTTGGCATGCGAGCCCGGGGTGATCGCGTTCAGGCGTTCGGCCAGATCCACCGCCGAACCGTACGGCACGATCTGGAAGGCGGTATGCGTGAAGTGATCGAGTTGCTCGCGCACGGCCTGCACCAGGCGCGGATGGCGGTGACCGGTGTTGACCACGGCAATGCCCGCCGCAAAGTCGATATAGCGACGGCCTTCCACGTCCCAGAACAGGGCGTTCTCGGCGCGCTCGGCGTAGCGGTCGGTCATCACGCCAACGCCGCGCGGCATCGCAGCCAGGCGGCGGGCATTCCATTCGGCGTTCTGTTGCGTCGCGTGTTGCTGGTCTCGAGCGTTCATGGCGATGGGGTGTGTTGGGTCAAAGAAATGTGCGATGCGAAGCAGTGTGGCAGCCATTGGCCCCGTACAATGAGACCCAATCGTGTTTTTCTCATGGAGCCACTTTGGCTCCATCCCCTGCCATGGCCGAGCATTCCCCCGCCCACCGCGCCAGCATGCTGGTGGACTACCTGCAGCGCCGGTTTGACCGCAGCGACAACGCCGGCCCGGGCGGCGAGCCCGATCACCGCCGCCTGTATCGGGTGCTGCAGGAAGGCATCCTGCGTGACGAACTGCAGCCCGGCACGCGCCTGCCGTCGTCGCGCCAACTGGCGTCGGAACTCGGGATCGCCCGCAATACGGTCATCCACGTCTACGAGCAGTTGGGCGTGGAGGGCTACGTGTCTGCTGGCGTGGGCAGCGGCACGTTTGTCGCCGATACCGCACCCGATCGGCTCGACACTGCGCCACCGCCAAGCGCCCCCGTTGCTGCGCCGATCACCGAAGCCGCCACGCCCTCCGCGCCGATGCTCTCCACGCGAGGGCGGGCGCTAGTGCGCGATGCTGGGGCCAGCTCACGCCAGTGGGGCGCCTTCATGCCGGGGGTGCCGGAGGTGCGCATGTTTCCGGCGCGCATCTGGTCGCGGCTGCACAACCGGCTGCTGCGCAAACCCTCACCGGCGCTGCTGACGTATCCGGTAGGCGCAGGCTATCTGCCGCTGCGCACGGCGCTGGCCGATTACCTGCGCACCGCGCGCGGCGTACGCTGCGAGCCGGAGCAGATCATCATCACCGCGGGCATCCACCCATCCTTGCAGCTCATCGCGCAACTGCTGTGCGACGCGGGCGACAGCGCGTGGATCGAAGACCCGGGCTACTGGGGCGTGCGCAGCGTGCTCACCGCTGCGGGCGTGCGCACCGTGCCGCTGCCGGTGGACGACGAAGGCATGCGTTTCGACGTGCCCACGCGCGGCCGCCAACGCAGCAAGCCTCCCAAGCTGATGGTGGTCTCGCCCTCGCACCAATACCCGCTCGGCTCCGTGATGAGCCTGGCTCGCCGGCGCGCGCTGCTGGCCACCGCACACGCCACTGACGCGTGGATCGTCGAAGACGACTACGACAGCGAATTCCGCTACGGCAGCCGCCCGCTGCCGTCGCTGCAGGGCCTGGACGAAGGCGGGCGCGTGCTCTACATGGGTACGTTCTCGAAGGTGCTGTTCCCCAGCCTGCGCATCGGCTACCTGGTGGTGCCGCCCGCACTGGCCGATGCCTTTGCGACGGGGCTGTCGGAGATGTTCCGTGGTGGGCAGATCCTCACACAGGCCGTGCTGGCGGACTTCATTG
>CBJMVH010000065.1:0-25352 GCA_966433195.1 uncultured Ralstonia sp. | reverse complement strand
TTCACCTTCCCAGACCGTAATCCGACATGGATATCAAACGCACCATTCTCTGGGTGATCTTCTCGCTGTCTGTTGTCCTGCTGTTCGACAACTGGCAACGCGCGAATGGCCACCAGTCGATGTTCTTCCCGACGCCGCAGACGGCCACCACCGCCAGCAGCGCACCGGGCAGCACGCCCGCCGGCGACGTCCCGAAGAGCGCCGCAGCCGCAGCGCCGGGGTCGCAGACCGTGCCGGCCACGGGTGCCCCCTCGACCAATGCGCAAGCACCGGCTTCGGAAAAGATCGTCATCTCGACCGACGTGTTGCGCGCCACCATCGATACCGACGGCGCCATCGTCACCAAGCTGGAACTGCTCGATCAGAAGGATCATGACGGCAACCCGATGGTGCTGTTCGATCGCAGCGTCGAGCGTACCTATCTGGCGCGCTCGGGCATCATCGGCGGCGATTTCCCAAACCACACGACGCCGTTCACGGCATCGGCCGGCGCGCGGGATCTGGGCACCGGCAACGACGTCTCCATCACCCTGACCGCCGACAAGGGCGGCGCCAAGCTGGCCAAGACCTACGTCTTCAAGCGCGGCAGCTACGTGATCGACACGCGCTTTGACGTGACCAACGACGGCACGGCGCCGATCAACCCGACGCTGTACCTGGAACTGGCCCGCGACGGTGGCGCGATTGAGCAATCGCGCTTCTACAGCACGTTCACCGGCCCCGCCGTGTACACCGACGGCGACAAGTTCCACAAGATCACCTTCGCCGACATCGACAAGGGCAAGGCGCAAGTGCCGGCCCCGACCGACAGCGGCTGGGTGGCGATGGTGCAACACTACTTCGCCTCGGCGTGGATTCCGGCCGACAACGTCAAGCGCGAGTACTACGTCAACCGCGTGGACACCAACTTCTACCGCATCGGCATCCAGGAGCCGCTGGGCACGGTGGCGCCGGGCGCCAGCGTGTCGGCCACGGCACGCCTGTTCGCCGGTCCGCAGCAAGCGCGCATGCTCGAAGCCATCACCCCGGGCCTGGATCTGGTGAAGGACTATGGCTGGCTGACCATCGTCGCCAAGCCGCTGTTCTGGCTGCTCGAGAAGATCCACGCGCTGCTGGGCAACTGGGGCTGGTCGATCGTGGCACTCACGGTGCTGATCAAGCTGGTGTTCTTCCCGCTGTCGGCCACGAGCTACCGTTCGATGGCCAAGATGAAGGACCTGCAGCCGCGTATGACGGCCATCCGCGAACGCCACAAGGGCGATCCGCAGAAGATGAACCAGGAGATGATGACGCTGTACCGCACCGAGAAGGTCAACCCGCTCGGCGGCTGTCTGCCGATCGTGATCCAGATCCCGGTGTTCATGGCGCTGTACTGGGCGCTGCTGTCGTCGGTGGAAATGCGCGGTGCGCCGTGGATCGGCTGGGTGCATGATCTGTCGGCACCGGACCCGTTCTACATCCTGCCGGTGCTGATGGCCGTGTCGATGTTCGTGCAGACCAAGCTGAACCCGACCCCGCCGGACCCCGTGCAAGCCAAGGTGATGATGTTCATGCCGATCGCCTTCTCGGTGATGTTCTTCTTCTTCCCGGCTGGCCTGGTGCTGTACTGGGTGGTGAACAACTGCCTGTCGATCGCGCAGCAATGGTCGATCAACCGCATGCTAGGCACCAACAAGAACGCTGCACCCGCCAAGTAAGGCAAACGCGCTTCAGCAAAAAGGGCACCTCCGGGTGCCCTTTTTTCATGCCGACTTCCAGCGCTTCAAGCGGGTGCGTGGCAGACCGCCTCGATGTTGTGGCCGTCCGGGTCGCGCACAAACGCGCCGTAATAGTTCGGGTGGTAGTGGGCACGCACGCCAGGCGCACCGTTGTCGGCCCCGCCGGCGGCCATCGCTGCGGAGTAGAACGCCTCCACTGCCGCACGCGTGTCTACGCGAAACGCCACGTGTAGCGGCGGCTTGTTGGGCGTCTGGCCCGCCGTCGCGGCCGAAATCCAGAACTCTGCCTTGCCCGGCGCCCCAAAGCCGGCCACGTCGGTATGGCCGGTCACGGTCGCCGGAAACTCCAGTACCTTGACGAGGCCGATGGCGCCCAGCGCCTGCTCGTAGAACCGCTTGCTGGCCTCGAAGTCGCTGACGACGACGCCGGTGTGATCAATCATCCGAATCCCCTTGGTTGGAAACTGGCGCGCAACGGCGCGGGTGCCGCACAATACCGCCCATGACCGCTGCTGACCACCCCATCACCTTGTCCAACACGCCCAACACACCGCGCACGCCCATCCGCACCATCCCCATTGCGGCGATTGCGACCGCGCCGGGGCGGGGCGGCATCGGCGTGGTGCGCGTGTCCGGGCCCGATGTGCGCGCCGTCATGCAGGCCGTCTGCGGCCGCGTGCTGGTGCCGCGTCAAGCGACCTATCTGCCCTTTCTCGATGCCGACGGGAACGCCATCGACCGGGGCATCGCCCTGTGGTTTCCGGCGCCACATTCGTACACGGGGGAAGACGTGCTCGAATTGCAGGGCCACGGTGGCCCCGTCGTGATGCAGTTGCTGCTGCAGCGCTGCCTGGCGGCCGGTCGCGACATCGGCCTGCGCGTCGCAGAACCCGGCGAGTTCACACGCCGCGCCTTTCTCAACGACAAGATGGACTTGGCGCAAGCCGAAGCCGTCGCCGACCTGATCGAAGCCAGCACCGAAGCCGCCGCACGTTCGGCCGCGCGCTCGCTTGATGGCGCGTTCTCGCAAGCCGTGCATGCGCTGGTGGAACGTGTGATTCATCTGCGCATGCTGGTGGAAGCGACGCTGGATTTTCCCGAGGAAGAAATCGACTTCCTGGAAGCCTCCGATGCGCGCGGCCAGCTTGCCGGCATTCGCTCCGCCGTGGATGGCGTGCTGGCGCAGGCGCGCCAGGGGGCGTTGCTGCGCGAGGGCCTGCACGTGGTGCTGGCCGGGCAGCCGAACGTTGGCAAATCGTCGCTGCTCAACGCGCTGGCGGGTGCGGAGCTGGCCATCGTCACCCCCATCGCCGGCACCACGCGCGACAAGGTGCAGCAAACCATCCAGATCGAAGGCATCCCGCTGAACATCGTCGACACGGCCGGCCTGCGCGATACGGAAGACGAGGTGGAACGCATCGGCATCGAGCGCACCTGGGCCGCCATCGCGCGCGCGGATGTGGTGCTCCATCTGTTGGACGCAGCGGACTACCGCGCCAACGGCCTGTCTGCGGAAGATGCCGCCATCGACACCCGCATCGCCGAACACGTGCCCGCTGGCGTACCGACGCTGCGCGTCATCAACAAGATCGACCTGACGAGTGTGGGCGTGGCCGGGCGCGTCGATGCCGAACCGCCCGAAGTGTGGCTGTCGGCGCGCGATGGCGTGGGCGTTGAGTTGCTGCGCGCGGCCTTGCTGGAGATTGCGGGCTGGCAAGGTGGCGGCGAGGGCCTGTACCTCGCGCGTGAACGCCATCTTGCTGCGTTGCGCTCGGCTAAGGAACACTTGGCGCTTGCGGCCGAGCATGCGGATCAGCAGGCGCAATCGCTGGATCTGTTTGCCGAGGAACTGCGGCTGGCGCAGGAGGCGTTGAACAGCATTACTGGGGCGTTTTCCAGTGATGATCTGTTGGGGGTGATCTTTAGCCGGTTTTGCATTGGAAAATAACCGGGTGCCAAGGCTGCCAAAAACACGCAAGCTGCCCCCCCACTGAAATGAGCCTTGTATCGGCCGTTCTTTACGGAGTTCGAAGGTCTAAGCGCAAACTCCTTTGCACGCGGCATTGCGGCACGCAGCTAAGGCCGAGACATATTTATCACCCCTGCAGGCGATAGATCGTCAGGCTTTGGTGAGCCGTCCGCCAGTTTGAAAGCGTAAGGCCTGTCAAACGCAACACGCGTTGCTCTGCCAGTCTGCGGGTCTCGAATCGGTGTGCATGTCGTCAACCGTGCGGCCTTAAGAGCCGCGTCATCGAGCATCTTGCTTCTAGACGCTTCGACAAGCTTAACCTCACTGATTTTTCCGTCGGGCTCAATGATGCCGCCGACGACGACGCGCCCCTCAATTCCCTGGATGTGAGCAATCCGAGGATATACAGGATCAACGAAGTTGCATGATTCGAGAACGTCTCGGACTTCGAGATGGCGTGCCGGCGTTGTGCAACCCGCAACGCCAACAATGAAAAAGCACCCAAGTGATTGCCAGCGATACAGCATGAATCTCCCTCTACTCTTGTGTGTGTCTTCGCTGAAGGGAACTTCTGGTCTGTTCACATCGTGCACCTCGCTAAAAATCGCACCTACTAGTGAGCAGCCAACCGCCAGTTCGGTCCTGAGCAATATAGTGGCGGCCCCGCTTAAGTATCACGGGTGAGCCCAAAATCCGGCAGTCTGGTACATCAGGCTTGTCCGTGAAAAGTGCAACTCAATATCCCCGAATGCATGGCGTTGCGGGTCTTCCGCAACATCATCCTGCGTCAGCTTATTTATCCGTACGCTCGTGACCGTCATTCCACCAGCCGTGAACCTGCTGCCCAAATCGCTACGGTAGGCTGGAATCGAATGGAGTAGCTTGCTCAACTCAATTGGATCTCTGACGGTCCGATCCTGCTGAGCCACGACCAACGTGCAGAACGCTCCCACCAGAAAGAGCCAGAGAAAGGCTTTGACGTGGCGTCGAGCTTGCATAGAGACTCCTCCGCTGTCGCAGTTCGTCACTTGCTCTCCATGAGAGCACGGTTTGCTACGGGCAAAATCTTGGAGAACTGAACATTGTTCGCGAGCTCGTCTGCGTGACTATTGAGCAGTTCACACGCGCCCTTCGTGGAGAGGCCGTTGGTACGAGCAACGGTGTTCATGTCTTCCTCCACGAACCTCAGGATCTCCAGGTGCAGTGACGTATAGAGCGTCTCTTCAGCCTTAGATATGGGGTATCTGTGCGATTCATATACGGCACGGGCCTTCAGATAAGGGGCCGCATTTGCGCTTTGAAATGCGGCCAACCACCGGGACAAGTTCACCGCAAACTGAGAACAGTATTCCTCACGCCCCTTTACGTTCATCAGATAGAAACCGAGAAAACTGGAGGCGGCAGATGCCACCTTGTTTGCGCCGCTTAAATCCTTGATGCGTTTTGTTGCCTCTTCGGCAGCGACAGTCTGCATCGCAGTAACAGGATCTTCGTTCGGGTGCTCTCGCGCCGCTTTGTCCCTCAGCGCATCAATTTTCGCCTTTGCCTGCTCTACACCGCGAGCGATTTCCTGCCTTTGACGCACCCTCTCCCAACCTTCTGTTGCAAGGATGAATGCCGCGGCCAATAGGATCAGGATCGCAGCGCTTTTCCACGGAGACTGGTTGGATTCTTCGTATGGCATGTTACGGTGAGCGTTTGTTTTCATGCGGCTCGCCCGCAGAGGGGCTAACCGCCGTCGCTAAATGTTGTGGTATCGGAGAGGTCACCCACCGTGCTTCCCATACCGGTCGCCGGACCGGCTATTCCGATATGAACCGCCTTGTGCGATGACCCACTGCCACCGGCGTAAGAGCCGCCATGGCTGCTGGTGTGCTTACTGCCTGAATAGGATGGTCGGCTACCGCCCTTGCCCCTGGCGTCAGCTGGCAGCGCGAAAGCGATGAGCGCGCAGGCAATGAATGCTGTGATTGCTCGCATGTTGAACTCTTCCCGTTGTGATGTTTTTGATGGTGCAGGCGAACTCAGTTGGCCTGAGCATTCCCGGTTTGCGCGATCTTGGTCAGCACATTCTTTTGATACGCATACCAAGACTTAAGGCACTCCTTGTCGCGACAGTTCTTCTCACGATAGTTCCACTGCTTTCGTGTCCGGTCTGTGAACGCCGCCTTGTCCATGACGGCTTCTTTTGCCTGACCGTAAAGAGCCGCAAGTTCACGATCAGAGGCCGCCAATTCGGGGTCATGACAGATCAAATACTCGGGGATGGACTTCGCCTTCGCGCAGTCAAAGCTTGGCTGCTGAACAGAAGCAGCGGTCTGCGGCATATCGGGGGAGTTTGATTGGGGCTGCTGTGTAACTTGTGGATCTGCCTGCGGATCAGCTGGTGCTGGTACGACGATGGGCTTGGACGCGGCTACGACTTGACCATAAGGTTTTAGCACTCCGGACATAGCGTCTTCGAACATCCCTCCCGCCAACGAACTGTGCGTGACGCGAATTGTCTCGGTCTTCAATACAGTAGTGCCCGCAATGAATTGGGTTGTCGCGAAGTTGCACGGCGCTTGGCACGTCATTCTCGTCGCAACATTCTTGTTGTCTTGGTCAAGGATAAGAATGACGTAGCTCCGGTCGCGCACGCCTACATATCGCATCATGACGAGTGGCTTGACGGCTCTGCCGCTTCTAACGTCGTCTTCGCTCAGGGCTGGCTCGTACCCATATGTGCCGTCTTGCTCCATCACATAGTTGTGCGGAGGTGGGGGCGGAGGAGATGGCGGCAGGGGAGCAGCAGGGGCTACATCCTGCCAAACCGGAGCACTTGCGGCATTAGCAGAAACAGGTGCCGAGGCTGGTGCTGATGGTTGCGCTGCATTGGTGCCGAACGGTGCCGCAGAGCGATCGCATGCCGCCAGGCCCGTAATAGCTATGCACACCAACGCGAGGGTGTTAATCGCGCGCATGTGGGACTCCCCTTGGATTCTTTTTATTTGACCGAAGCGGCCTACGGTTAATCGTGCCGGAGAGCGGTAGCTTTGCGTGCGAAGAGTTTTTTACATCTGATCTGAGTCAAACCCACGAAACGGTGCCATATCAACATCTCGTGCTTGCGTCGGGTGTGCTGCTCCCCGCTATCGTGGGGTGGCCTCGTTGAGCCAGTCTTCGCAGGCTATCGCAGGCACAAACACAGATACCAACTCATCAGCAACAAAAGGGAGGGATATATGGGTTCGTTCAGCATTTGGCACTGGCTCATCGTGCTACTGGTGCTTTTGTTTGTCTATTTGCTGCCGGCCGGATTGATCGCCAGAAAGGCCGGCTATTCGTCGGGGTGGGCTCTGTTGATGCTCGTTCCGCTCGTCAACGTCATCACCATCTGGGTGTTCGCGCTGTCCGATTGGCCAGCGGCTCGCAAGTAGTCTGCAGATAGGAAAGCAATGAGCCGACGAATCTACCTATGGCGCCCAGACACTGATCACGTGGTGTCTGTCACGACTGGATTCAACTGGTGGGCGTGCCTGCTCGGGCCGTTATGGGCGATTGCGAAAAAGCAGTGGCTGATTTTTGCGGGGCTTCTCGCCGGGAATATTGCACTGGTCCTTGTGGAGGTTGGACTGGCTTGGGTCCACGTGCCGAGGGGTCTCGCAACGACGATAAGCCTCGCGTCGTCCCTCCTGTTCGCCGCGTTCTGCGGCTACAACGCTAACCTGTGGCATCTTCGAGCCTTAAAGAAGCAGGGCTACCAAGTTGTCTAGCTTCCGCGGCTCGACGACCTCCTCTCCATCGCTGACGCCGCAGCGGCGGGTACCGGCCTGGCATGGCTGCCCTGCTGGCTCATTCCGTCATACTTGCGTGCTGGCCAGCTCATGGTCGTCATGGACCGCATGGACCATGAAGGCGTGCGCGATGCGGAGATCAACGTACTGTGGCTGAAGAGCCGCCACATGCCGCTCAAAGTGCGCCTCGCCATCGATACCCTTGTCGACGAGGTGCCTTGCTTGCTGGCACAAACCTGAGCTGCAAATCCCAACCCATTCACCAACGGAGACACCGGTGCGCAAGTGCCGCAACTACCTGAACCACAGCATCGTTCTGGGCATGGCCTTGCTCGGCCTCTCGGGCGCTGCTGCCGCGCAAGCCGGCTACACACTGATGCCAGTGCACAACGGGGTCAACACGCTGAAGCTTCGCGGCTACGACGCGATCGCCATGCGCGCGTGGCGCGAGAACTTCAACGCGCACAGCTTCGATGTGGTGACCTTCTTTGTTCGCGATGGCGCGGCGGGCCGTGCGCAGCCCTGGAGCCTCGTACCGGTATTCCGGCGCAGTGAGCGTGGCGCCAATAGCGAGCAGGAGCAACTGCACGTCACCACCAGCGGCGGCGCCGACTGCGTGCTTCACGACTTCCGGCTCTTGCTCGCGCAAGGCGGCAAGCCCGCCACCCTCATCCTCGCCAACCGTGAAGCCGGCGCCAGCGATGCCGACGATGCCCACGTGCGTTTCGACTACTACGTGCTGACGGAGAACACCGATGGCACACCGGGTTATCCCAAGCTGTCGTTCCGCTGGCAGAAGTCGCAGCCGGCACGCGCGCAGTACTGCGACGTGAACCGTGCGTTCGATCAGGAGCTGCATCTGGGCACGTCCAGCGGCACCGCCAACGTGGCGGATGGCCCCTAACGTACGCAGCCGCTGATCACCATGCCTTCCATGCCCACCTACCCCGTCTCCGTCAAAGGCGTACTGCACGCGCCTGGCGGCGAAGTCGTCCTGCTGCTCAACGAACGCGAAGAGTGGGAACTGCCGGGCGGCCGTATCGAGCTGGGTGAATCGTCCACCGAATGTCTTGCCCGCGAGATTGCGGAAGAGTTGAACCTGCGCGTGGAAGTGGGCGCACTACTGAATACGTACCTGTTCGAGGTCGTGCCGGGCAAGCACGTGTTCATTGCCACGTATGGCTGCACGCTGGTGGGCGCGTTCGAGCCGGTGGTCAGTCATGAGCACAAGCGGCTGGGGCTGTTCCGGCCGGAAGCGTTACCGGACAACCTGCCGGCGGGTTACCGTGCATCGATTGCGGCAGCATCTCGCGGCACCTGACGCAATGAACGCTCTGTTTATCTGCAGCCGCAACCGGCTACGCAGCCCCACAGCGGAAACCGTGTTTGCGCAGTGGCCGGGCGTGCAGACGGATTCATCGGGCCTCGCCCCCGATGCCGACGTACCACTCGATGCCGAGCAGCTCGACTGGGCCGACATCATTTTCGTGATGGAGCGCAGCCACCAGCGCCGCCTGACGCAACGGTTCGGCCGGCAAGTGCGCGGCAAGCGCGTCGTGTGCCTCGATATTCCCGATGACTATGCGTTCATGCAGCCGGAGCTCGTCACGCTGCTGGAGCGGCGCGCCGGCCCGCACTTGAAAATGGCGCGGCAAGGCGAGCGGCGCCGATAGGTCACAGGGGATGGGCGGAGCCTGTTGCAACGCCACCGAAGGCGTCAGCCGGTGAAGTGAACGAGGTGCCGGTCCATGATCGGACCAGAGAACGCCGCGGTTGCCGCGTCGGCGTTGCTGAGCGCGCTACCAGCGCGAGACGTGGTCTTCGGTAACGCCCGTCAGATCTTGCACAACATGGCGTACTCCGGTGGCGGGGTCGATGATCTGGCCGTTGAAACGGCCAATCGGTTGGATGTAGCGGCTGGCGGCGATGATCAGATTCTTGTTTTCGCTGCGTGCGCCTTCGGGGGTGAATGTGAAGTCGAGTTGGCCGCTGGCGTCTCGAATGTGCCAGGGCTGCAGCGGCTGCTGTGGGTCGAAATCGAATTCCACCGGCCCCACTCGAATGAGCCTGCCGTGCAGCCATACGGCGTTTTCTGCGTCGGCCATATAGCCCTGCTGCAGGTTGAAGCCCAGCTCCAGACTATGCGCGCTGGCCCAGCGCCAGCGGGTTTCTCGTGCCAGTAGCCCGTTGGAATAGTCCAGCGAAGCTACAGCGCCATCCAGCGAATAGCACCTCCCCAGACAGTCGACCGTACCGCTGACGTTCAACCCGCCAGTCTTGTGGGTGGAATGGGCCAGCCAGTTCGCCGGCGCAATCGAAGCCAGCACAGGCGGCATGTCGGCCAGATCGATCTGCGCGGCAAGTTGCAATTGCGGCGATTGGATCGTCAATTCCAGGCGGCTGCCAGCGCGCTGAAACGCCAAGCGATAACGGCCGGCCCGGAAAGTCGCGTCCCCGAAGGCACGATCTTGCACGTGGGCGGACAAGCCCGGCAGGCCATTGGCGCTGACCGCTGCGACCACCTGCCGGCGTTGCCGGTCGAACAGGTAGGCGAACGCGGTGCTCGTCCAGCCGACATCAACGACAGCAGCGCCGATAAAGTAGTCGGCGTGCGCAATGGCGGCGTATTGCCAGCGCTTGTGGTGCAGCTTGCGGGTCAGCCGTTGATACCGCGTCGCCCTCAACGGCCGCCAGTCCAACCGCCCCACGATGCCTTGATACATGCCAAAAGCGGGGGCGCCATGCTCGAGCACAAGTTGTCCGGGGGCCGGCGGAAGGGACTGGAGGGGCAAGAATGCCATTGCGTGTTGGCTGCCACATGCACCGACAGCCCGGTGGGCAAAAGATGGCCGTGAATCTACGCTCGACCGGGCGAACACGGAGCAGAATCGACGTGTTTGAAGTCAGCGCTCAATTCCGTCGGTGGATAGGCGCGGCGCGCTTGGTAAGCGCATGCGCCTCATCGGCAGTCCGCTCGAATCCTTCTCGCTGAATCTCCAACCATGGGCCGAGGCCGGTACTACACCTGGTGGCGCAAAGCAGGCGAAACTGCCGAAGCGCTCTTCTATGCCGATGGCTGGGCCGCCCGCATCGCACATGCAATGGGGCTGCAAGGTCGATTGCACGTCGACCGCCGTGACGTCACGCTGCCGCTCGGCACATCGTTGGCACAGCCGCTCAGAATCGCGTTCGCCTCCGATTTTCACGCGGGCCCGCTCACCGACCCACGCTTGCTGGACGCCGTACGAGACGCGATCGCGGCCTTTGCGCCGCACATCCTGCTGCTCGGCGGTGACTTCATCTCGCTGCATCACCGCCACATCACGGGGCTCGCGGCACGCCTGCGCGAAGTGGAGGCGCCCGCAGGAAAGTTCGGCGTCTTCGGCAACCACGATTTGTGGGTGGATGAGGGGTTCATCCGGAGGCAGTTGGAAACGGCTGGCGTGCGGATGCTGGTCAATGAGGCGGTTCGCCTTCCCGCGCCCTACGAAGCGCTCCACGTCTGCGGCCTCGACGAACCCGGCGTGGGGCAGCCAGACGCCGACCGGACCTTTGCCGACGCTGGCCCTCGCCGGCTGCTACTCATGCATTCGCCGCTGGGGTTGCGGCACGTGATGGCCCATCCGTTCGATCTGGCGTTCTGCGGCCATACGCATGGCGGACAAATCGCCCGCCCAGACGGACGCCCGATCGTGCTGCCGTCAGGCTCTGGCGATCCGCAGTTCGCCAGCGGCTTCTTTGCGTTGCCGGACGGTGGTCAGCTGCTCACCAGCCGAGGGATCGGCATGAGCGATGTGCCGATTCGATTGTTCTCACCCTCCGAGGTGCATCTGTACACCGTGCACCCCGAGTCTTAGCGCGGTGATTGGCGGCTGAATCCGTCAACCCTTTCCCCACCGCCAGCGCGGCGGCTCGCCTTTCCACCAGCACACCAGTACCAGCAGCACGCTCAAGCCCGCGACATACAACGCAAACCCCGTCGACGAGCGCCCGGGATGCAGCCCCACGATACCCGCCGCCACCAGTACGGCGTAGGTGGCCAGGACCACCCAGCCCTGCCAGCGCGAAGGCAAGCCCCACCCCCAGCCGTACCGCTTGGCAGGGAACCAGTAGTCATTGGAATCGATTGGCATGACGGGAAGGCGCAGTACGGCAGCAGTAGTGATACCTGCAGCGTAGGGCAACGCCCGTCAAAACGGCGTAAAAATAGACGCGGCGACGCGCATGGCTGGTGTCCATGACAGCGCGCAGGCAGGAAAAGCATCCAAGCTGGACGGCAAACGCCAACAGCCAGCCGGTCGATCACCGCTGGCGGAAGTCGTTTGCTACAGAGAGGGCGCACGCAGGCGCGCCGAAGCGGCGGAGAATGGCGCTCAGGCCGTCAACCACGTCCTGCTAGCTTCTGTATCGGAGAGTGGAGCACTGGCCGAATCCGGAAAGGGCTTCCGGGTGCGCCTGAACGGCGCGACAAGCCAAGCTCGGCGGAACGGAGTTTGATTGACAGGAATCGACTCACTTCTACCGCCAACGGCAGCACCCAGTTGGTGCTACCGGAACAATCGCGCGATCTTAGTAGAGCTTCTTCGGCAGCATTTGCGAACGCAGGCGCTTACGCGTACGCGACACGGCGGCAGCCTTCTTGCGCTTGCGCTCGGTGGTCGGCTTTTCGTAGGCGGTGCGGGCGCGCAGTTCCTTGATCAGGCCGGTGCGCTCGATTTCACGGCGGAAGCGGCGCAGCGCGACTTCGACCGGCTCGTTTTCTTTCAGGCGGATGGTGGTCATCGGGTCCCTTGCTAGTATTCGGGTGGACGGCGAAACAGCGGATTATATACCGCCCAGAGGGCGTGCAGTGTAGTTGAATTGGTTTACCGATGCAAGACCACTGGTGGGTACGTCGAAAAGCGCATTTCATGCCACTTTTCCACACTGCAGCGTGGCCTTGATGCGACGTCGGTGGGAGCGATCTGCACGGAGGAACGTCGCTTGCTGTGCCCCGGCTATCCCCCTGGACCCCGCCGTGGAACGCGCCCCCGACTCCGCCCCAGCATCCGCCGCCTGCACACCTCCTATCGCCGACGCGTTGCCCGAGGCGCTGCGCTATGTGGACGACACGCGCCCCGGCTATACCCGCCGACGGTTGCGTGGGCACTTCGTCTACTTCGATACGCATGGCGAGCGCATCCGTGATCCGGCCGTGATCGCGCGCATCAACAAGCTGGCGATTCCGCCGGCGTACACCGATGTGTGGATCTGCCCACACGCGAGCGGCCACCTGCAGGCCACGGGGCGCGATGCACGGGGACGCAAGCAGTATCGGTATCACCCCGACTGGCGCGCCTTTCGCGATGCGGACAAGTACGGCCGGCTGCTCGCCTTTGGCGCGGTGCTGCCGCGTGTGCGGGAGGCCATCACCGCGCAGCTGGCGGCGCCGGGCCTCTCGCGCGAGAAGATGCTGGCGACCGTGGTCTATCTGCTCGACGTGACGCTCGTGCGCGTAGGCAACGCTGCGTATGCACGCGAGAACCGCTCGTACGGGCTGACGACGCTGCGCAATCGCCACGTGGAGGTGCGCGGCAACACTGTGCGCTTTCACTTTCGCGGCAAAAGCGGGGTCGAACACGACGTGTCGGTGTCGGACCCTCGTCTGGCGCGCATCATCCGGCGCTGCGTCGATCTGCCTGGGCAGGAGCTATTCCAGTACATCGACGAAGCTGGCGAGCGACGCGTGGTGGATTCCGCCGATGTGAACGCGTACTTGCAAACCCTGACGGGCGCCGATTTCACCGCCAAGGATTACCGCACATGGGCCGGTAGCGTGCTGGCGCTGGAGGTGTTGCGCGGGCGCACATCAGGCAGCGCAACGGAAGCACGCCGGCAGGTGGTGGAAGCGATTGCCGCTGTCGCCCAGCGCCTTGGCAACACACCGGCGGTCTGCCGCAAGTGCTACGTGCACCCTGCAGTGATCGACGCTTTTCTGGCAGGCGAATTGACTGCGCTGCCGCCCACCCGTGCCCGCAAGGGCTTGCGGCGCGAGGAAGCCGCCTTGCTGCGCTTTCTCGAGCACGCTGCGCAAAACGCGAGCGAAAAAAAGCCCGCCTGAGTGGCGGGCTCGGGGTACAGCTGGGGCGCAGCAAACGCGCGCTTACTTGCTCTGCGGCGTCATGTCCGGCGTGGCGGGCGCAACGCCCGGTGCCGCCGTCGGCTGTGCCTGCTGCGCGGCCACGGTGGTGCTGTGCTCCTGCATGCCACCGCCCAGCGCCGTGTAGAGATCGATGGCGTTGGTCAGGCGGGCCAGGCGCGTCTGCACCAGGGTCTGGTCAGCGCTGAACAAGTCACGCTGTGCATCAAGCACGTCGAGGAAGCTCGACACACCGTTGCGGTAGCGCTGGTCCGACAGCGTCAGACGCTCGGCCGTGGCATCGCGGAAGCGCTTCTGCGCGGCCACTTGCTCTTCGAGCGTGCCACGCGCCACGAGGGCGTCCGACACCTCACGGAAGGCCGTCTGGATGGTCTTCTCGTAGTTGGCGACCGCGATCTTCTGGTTGGCCTTGGTCAGGTCCAGATTGAAGATGTTGGTGCCCCAATTGAAGATCGGCAGCGTCAGGTTCGGCACGAACGACCACAGCCCCGTCCCGCTCTTGAACAGATCGTGCAGCGCCGTGCTGGCCGTGCCCACGTTCGACGTCAGCCCGATGCTCGGGAAGAACGCCGCACGTGCCACGCCAATGTTGGCGTTGCGGGCGATCAGTTGCTGCTCGGCCTGGCGGATGTCGGGGCGTTGCTCAAGCAGCTCCGACGGCAAACCGGGCGGGATGTCGGCCACGATCTTTTCCGACGACACCGTGGTCGGGGCGGGCAGGTCGGCCGGCAGCGGCGCGCCGACCAGCAGCACCAGGGCGTTGGTCGCCTGGGCGTACTGGCGCGTGAGCTGCGCCACCGACACGCGGGCAGATTCCACCAGCGTTTCCGTCTGGCGCAAGTCCAGTGCCGACGAGGCGCCCACGTCAAAGCGCTGCTTGGCGAGCTTGTAGTAGTCCTCGCGGCCCTTCAGGGTCTGCTGGGCCAGATCGAGTTGCTCGGCGTAAGCGCGCTCGTTCAGATACGCCTTGGCGACTTGCGAGATCAGGCTGATCTGCGCAGCGCGCCGGCCCTCGTCGGTGGCGAGGTAGCTGGCGCGCGCCGACGCCGTCACGTCGCCCACGCTGAACAGGTTGACCTGGTAGTTGCTGACGCCCACGCCGAGTTGGTACTGCTTGGTGTAGATGTCGCCGCCGGTTTGCGAAATCGACGGCGGCGTGTGGCTGCGCGTGTACGTGGCCGACGCGTTGACCGGCGGCAGCAGGTCAGCGATTTGCAGGCGGTACTGCGCACGGGCGGCCTCGACGTTGAGCATGGCCACGCGCAGGTCGCGGTTGTTCTCCAACGCCATGCCGATCAGCTTCTGCAGGCGCGGATCGGGGAAGAACTCGCGCCAGCCGAGGTCGACGGCACGCGGCGCGTTCTCGCCCGGCTTGGCGCTGTCCGCCGGCACGGCATAACCGGCCGGTGCCTGCGGATAGGTGCTCGTAACCGGAGCATCCGGGCGCTCATACGTCGGCGCCAGCGAGCAGCCGGACAGCACGCCAGCCGCCAGCAGGAGCGCCGGCAGCAGCGCAGGGGTTCTGAAAGTCATCGTTTTCTGCATGTTCAGATTTCCTCGTCCAGCGGGCGATGCGCGGCATCCAGGCGGCGTTGACGCTCGCTGCCCTTGAAGATGCGGCGGACCACCACGAAGAACACAGGCACCAGCACCACGGCCAGCACCGTCGCGGTGATCATCCCGCCCATCACGCCGGTACCGATGGCGCGCTGGCTGGCGGAGCTCGCACCCGTGGCAATCGCCAGCGGCAGCACACCCAGGATGAACGCGAACGACGTCATGATGATCGGGCGGAACCGCAGGTGCACGGCTTCCAGCGTGGCCTCGATGAGGCCCTTGCCTTGCGCCTGCAGGTCCTTCGCAAACTCGATGATCAGAATCGCGTTCTTGGCGGACAAGCCCACCACGGCAATCAGACCGACCTTGAAGTACACGTCATCGGGCATGGCGCGCAGCGTCACGCCCAAGAGCGCGCCGAGCACGCCGAGCGGCACCACCAGAATCACCGCCGCCGGGATCGACCAGCTTTCGTACAGCGCCGCCAGCACCAAGAACACTGCCAGCAGCGACAGCGCATACAGCGCGGGCGCCTGCGAGCCGGAGGTCTTTTCCTGCAGCGACTGGCCCGTCCACTCGTAGCCGATACCGGCCGGCAGTTGCTTGGCCAGGCGTTCCATCTCGTCCATCGCCTCACCCGTGCTCTTGCCAGGCTGAGCGTTGCCCGAGAGGCGAACCGCCGGATAGCCGTTGTAGCGCACCAGCTGCACCGGGCCGACGATCCAATGGCCCTTGGCGAACGTCGACATCGGCACCATGTTGCCCTGCCCGTTGCGCACGTACAGGTTCATGATGTCTTCGGGCTGCATGCGGCTGATCTTGTCTGCCTGCACGATCACGCGTTGCTGGCGGCCGTAGTTCGGGAAGTCGTTCGCATAGGCCGAACCCAATGCCGTCGACAGCACTGCGTTGATGTCGGTGAACGACACGCCCAGCGCATTGGCCTTCTCGCGGTCGATATCGACCTGGTACTGCGGCGAATCTTCCAGACCTTCCGGGCGCATGCCGGTAATGATCTTGCTCTGCGCCGCCATCCCCATCAGTTGGTTCCGCGCGGCGATCAGCGCATCGTGACCCAGGCCGGCACGGTCTTGCAGACGGAACGTGAAGCCCGTTGCGTTACCCAGTTCCGGAATCGGCGGCGGGTTCAGCGGAAACACGATGGCATCGCGAATACCGCCAAACAGCGCACCGAAGGCACGGCCGGCCACCGCATCAGCGGTTTGGTCCTTGCCCTTGCGCTCACTCCAGTCCTTGAACGGGGTGAACACGATACCGGCGTTCGGGCCGTTACCCGAGAAGCTGAAGCCCTGCACGGCCACGATGTTTTCGACGGCCCTGTCCTGCTTGTAGTAGTTCTCGACCTGCTTGATCACGTCCAGCGTGCGGTTGGCCGATGCAGCCGGCGGCAACTGGATGTTCGTCACGATGTAGCCTTGGTCTTCGGTCGGCAGGAACGAAGACGGCAGACGCAGGAACAGGAACACCACCGCGGCGATCAGCACACCGTAGATCACCATGTAGCGGAAGGTCTTCTTCAGCATGCGTTCCACGAAGCTTTGGTAGCGGTTCGTGGTGGTACTGAACATGCGGTTGAACCAGCCGAAGAAGCCCTTCTTCTCGTGGTGCGAACCCTTCTCGATCGGCTTGAGCAGCGTCGCGCACAGTGCCGGCGTGAGCGTCAGCGCCATAAGTGCCGAGAAGAAGATCGACGACACCATCGACAGCGAGAACTGGCGATAGATCGCACCGACCGAGCCCGAGAAGAACGCCATCGGGATGAACACGGCCATCAGCACCAGCGTAATCCCGATGATGGCGCCCGTGATCTGGCCCATGGCCTTGCGGGTGGCTTCGCGCGGCGGCAAGCCCTCTTCAGCCATGATCCGCTCGACGTTTTCCACCACCACGATGGCATCGTCCACGAGAATACCGATCGCCAGCACAAGGCCGAACATGGTGAGCACGTTGATGGAGAAGCCCATCGCGTTCATGACGGCAAACGCGCCCAGCAGCGAGATCGGCACCACGATCGACGGCACCAGCGTGTAGCGGATGTTCTGCAGGAACAGCAGCATCACCAGGAACACCAGCACCATGGCCTCGAACAGCGTCTTGACCACTTCCTCGATCGAGATCTGGACGAACTTCGAGGTGTCGTACGGCACCTTGTATTCCACGCCCGCCGGGAAGTACTTCGACAGTTCCTCCAGCTTGGCCTTCACGGCCTTGGCGGTACCCAGCGCGTTACCCGTGGGCGAGAGCTGCACGCCAATGGCCGAGATCGGCTGGCCGTTGATGCGGGCCGACGTCGAATACGTCTGGCCACCCAGTTCCAGGCGCGCCACATCCTTCACACGCACCAGCGAGCCGTCCGGCTTGGCTACCAGTACGATATTGCCGAACTGCTCGGTGGTCGTGAGCTGACCTTCCACCACGACCGTGGCCGCGATGGGCTGGTCAGAGGTGGACGGCAGATCGCCGATCGTACCGGCCGACACCAGCGCGTTCTGCGCGCGGATGGCGTTGTAGACGTCGGTCGGCGTCAGCTTGTAGCCCACCAGCTTGGCCGGGTCGATCCAGACGCGCATGGCGCGCTCCGTACCGAACAGCACGGCCTGACCCACGCCCGGCACGCGCTTGATTTCGTTCAGCACGTTGCGCGAGATGTAGTCGCCCAGCGCCACCGGATCCATCTTGCCGTCGGTGGAGGCCAGCGTGGCGAACAGCAGGAAGTTCGAACGGGCCTTGTCGACCTGCACGCCCTGCTGCGTCACCTGCGAAGGCAGACGCGCTTCCACGCGCTTCAAGCGGTTCTGCACGTCCACCTGCGCCAGCGCCGGGTCGGTGCCGGCCTTGAACGTCACGGTGATGGTTGCCTGGCCGTTACCGCCCTGGCTGACCGACTCCATATAGAGCAGGCCGTCCGCGCCGTTCATTTCCTGCTCGATGATGCTGGTGACGGATTCATCCAGCGTCTTCGCGTTCGCGCCCGGGTACGTCGCCGTGATGATCACCGACGGCGGCGCAATGGTCGGGTACTGCGAGATCGGCAGCTGGGTGATCGAAATCGCCCCCGCGACGATGATGAACAACGCGAGCACCCAGGCAAAGACTGGGCGATCGATAAAAAACTTTGCCATGCGATGGCTCCTTGTTTACTGCTTGGCTGCCGGTGCGCTGGCAGCGGGGGCGCTTGCTGCGGGGGCGCTGGCCGAGGCCGCACCGCCACCCTGACCCTGCTGAGCTTGGCCCTGACCCTGGCCTTGGCGACCCGGCGCTGCACCCGGCTGCCACGGCACGGCCTTCACCGGCGCGCCCGGGCGAACCTTCTGCAGGCCGTCAACGATGACCTTGTCGCCCGCCTTCAGGCCACTGGAGACGATCCATTCCGTACCGGTGGAACGATCCGCCTGAACCGGGCGCACAGCCACCTTGCCGTCTGCGTCCACGATCATGACCGAGGCGCCATCCGGACTGCGCGACACCGCCTGCTGCGGCACCGTGATGGCCTGCTCGTCCACGGCTTGCTCCAGACGTGCACGCACGTACATGCCGGGCAGCAGCGTGCGGTCAGCGTTCGGAACGATCGCGCGCAGCGTGATCGTGCCCGTGGCCGGGTCCACCGTCAGGTCAGAGAAGTACAGCTTGCCGGGCTGCGCGTAGGCGCGACCATCTTCCGTGACGAGCGTGACCTTGGCGGCATCACCGCCGGCTTTGGCCAGCTTGCCGGCCTTGAGCGCTTCCTGCAGGCGCATAACCTCCGTGCTCGACTGCGTGAAGGTCAGGTAAATCGGATCGATCTGCTGCACCGTGGTCAGCAGCGTCGCATCACCCTGGCCGACCAGTGCGCCTTCGGTAACTTGCGCCAGACCGGCGCGGCCGGAAATCGGCGACGTCACGCTGGCATAACCGACATTCAGCTTGGCGGTTTCCACGGCAGCACGCGCGGCCGCCACGTCAGCGGTGGCCTGCTTGGCGGCGGCCACGGCGTCGTCGTAGTCCTGCTTGCTGATGGCGTTGGTGGCCACCAGCGGCTTGTAGCGCTCGGCCTTGATCTGCGCTTGGCTCTGCGTGGCTTGCGAACGTGCCAACTGCGCCTTCGCGCTGTCGAGCGACGCCTGATACTGCGCCGGGTCGATCTGGAACAGCTGCTGGCCGGCCTTGACGTCACTGCCTTCTGCATATGTACGCTTGAGCACGATGCCCGCGACGCGCGCGCGCACCTGCGCCACGCGTGTGGCTTCCAGGCGGCCGGGCAACTCGCTGGTCAAACCAACGGCGTGTGGCTGCACGGTGACGACGCCGACTTCGGTCGGAGGCATGCCGGCGCCGCCCGGCCCTTGTGCCTGCTTGTTGCCGCAGGCTGCAAGTGCCGCCACCATGAATGCGGCGGCAGCGAGTTGGTGATAACGGCGGGTGTTCGTCATAGATGACCCCATGTGGCGATAAGCAAGATGCCGGCGGATACCAGAAACCAGGCACCACGCAAACGAATGCGGCGCCGGCAAGCCGTCAGCGAAACCGAAAAAACACAAAAACGAAAACGTCCGATGCTAGCCGCATCTGGCTGCATGCGATATGGCC
This sequence comes from uncultured Ralstonia sp., assembly GCA_966433195.1. Lineage (GTDB taxonomy): Bacteria > Pseudomonadota > Gammaproteobacteria > Burkholderiales > Burkholderiaceae > Ralstonia. Next base: position 5,606 of record CBJMVH010000065.1, on the reverse strand, counting down.
TGTGCGACGAAGTCGCAACAACGCAGACCAGAATGCTGAGAAACAGGCGTGATCGGCGATCAGTCTCCGACGCCCTGGCGCCGACGACACGGTGTCAGCCCCAAAACGCAAGCCCGGCTCGGATGTGGTGCGTACGACCATGGGCAAGCGGCGGAGTGCGCGCTATTATAGATACGTTCACGCATGTATGTAAAAAGGGTCCTTCGCGAGCGAAGGGCCTTTATTGCAACTTTTGCGGACTTCGTTGCAATGGCGGGATGGCGCGGGATGGCGGCAATGCACAACAATTCCAGGCCATGTCACCGCAGGGGGCCGGTGCAGCGTTGTGCAGTATGAAACACTGCGTTGCGCAATTTTGTGCGGCGCACAAAAGCGAATCGAAAGAACGTCTGCGGGGTGTGCGGGCGTTCCTCTGGAAGATCATGGTCAGACGAACCAAGGAAGAAGCACTGGAAACACGCAACCGCATTCTCGATGCGGCCGAAGACGTGTTCTATGCGCGTGGGGTGGCGCGCACATCACTATCTGATATTGCACAAGCTGCTGGCGTCACGCGTGGCGCCATCTACTGGCATTTCCGCAACAAGGCCGACGTATTCGCGGCCATGTGCGAGCGCGTGAAATTGCCCATGGAGACACTGTGCTCGCCGCCGGATGTGGAATCCGACGACCCGCTGGGCGAACTGCGCATGGTGGCCAACTTCGTGCTCCAACAGTTGGTGGAAGACGCGCACTGGCGCAAGGTCTTCGACATCATGTTCAACAAGTGCGAGTTCGTAGAAGACACCAGCCCGATTCTCAAGCGCCAGCAGGAATCCTTTGAAGAAGGCCTGGGGCGGCTGAACAACATGATCGGCCAGGCCGCACGGCGCGGCCAACTGCCGGCTGACCTAGACGTCCCGCTGGCGGTGGCGCATTTCCACGCCTCGTTTGGCGGCATCATGGGCGACTACCTGTTCTATCCGGATGCCTCCAGCCTTGCCACCAAGCGCGAGCGCTTTGTCGATGCGTGCATCGATACGCTCAAGTACTCGCCCGCGCTGCGGCACGCGCAACCCGAGCGCGCGGCGGTCAACGCATGACCACGCCTGTGTTCGATCAGATGGTGTTTGCCGGCGGCGGCAACCGGTGCTGGTGGCAAGCCGGCTGGTGGGATGTCGTGCAACCGGAACTGGGGCTGGCGCCGCGCGTGATCGCCGGCATCTCGGCGGGTGCATCGACGGCGTGCATGCTGCACACCTGGAACTCCGCCGACTTGATGGACTACTACGGCGAAGCCCTGCGCCACAACACCCGCAACGCCCATTGGGGCAACCTCCTGCGCGGCGAGCGCGTGTTTCCGCACTACGGCATGTATCGCACGGCCTTGCTGACCGTGTTCGGGGAAGGTCGCTTTGCACAGTTGGCACAGGCGCCGGAGATCCGCATCGGCGTGGCGCACATTCCACGCTGGATGGGCGCGCGGACCGCCGTGGCAGCAGGGCTCATCGCGTACAACATCGAAAAGCACGTTCGCAAGACGCTGCACCCCACGTTGGGCCGGCGCCTCGGCTTTACGCCTGAATTCGTGCGCGCGCAGGATTGCGCCTCGCCAGAGGCGCTGGCCGATCTGCTGTTGCAATCGGCGTCTACGCCGCCGTTCACGCCGGTGCTGCGGCGCGCGGGGCGGCCAGTGCTGGATGGCGGCATGGTCGATAACGTGCCGGTGCATGCGCTCGACCCTACGCCGGGCGATGTCCTCGTGCTTGTCACGCGCCTGTATCCTCGCCCAACGTATTTCCGGCTGGATACGCCCGTGCCGGAAGGCCTGCAGCGCCGTTTCTATGTACAGCCTTCGCGCAAGGTACCGATCTCAAGCTGGGACTACACCCGCCCCGGCGCCATGCGCGACGCCTATGCGCTCGGCCGTCATGATGGCGAAACCTTCCTGCGCGAACTTCCACGCGGGTTCGCCACGCCGGCAGCTGCATAACCCGCCCCGCGCGGGCGGCGAGCCCGCCGGCGCGCCACCATGGCCGTCCGGCCAACGCTTGTTTGACGGACACCGCCATGCCCGCACGCACGACACCTCCCTTTGACCTGATCGTGATCGGCGCCGGCTCGGCCGGTCTGGCTGCCGCGCATCGCGCCGCGCAATTGGGCGCACGCACGTTACTGGTCGATGGCGCACAGGTCGGCGGCACGCGCATCAACCACGGCTGCGTGCCCAAGCGACTGCTCGGCTACGGCGCGACCTGGTCACAAGCGGTCGCGCGCTGCCTGCGCGCTGTGCAGCCGTCCGATGCGTGGGCCGAGGCCATCGCCCGCACGCGTGCCGAGGTCGCGCGGCTGCGGGAAACCCATCTCGGCCAACTGGCCACAGCGGGCGTGCAATGGTTGACCGGCATGGCGTCATTGCGCGGGCGCGGCATCATTCGCGTGCACAACGAACTCGGCAAAACCACGCTGCGCGGCCGGCAGATCGTACTGGCCACCGGCGCGCATGCCACGCCGCTCTCCGTGCCCGGCGGCGAGCTTGCTGGCACGCCAGACGACGTGTTGGGCTGGGACGTGCTGCCCACCTCGGTCCTCATCATCGGGGGCGAGGCGATGGCGGTGGAGTTGGCTTCCACGCTGGCACGGTTCGGCGTGCGCGTCACCATGGTGATGCGCGAAGCGGGGCCGTTGCCGGACTTTGATGCGGCGGTGTCCGAAGCGGCCACGCTGGCACTGGCTAACAGCCGTGTCGAGCGCATCGCCCATGCCGACGTGGTGCGCGTGGAGCGCGATGCCATCAACGGTGACGGTGTGGCCGTCTACGTGAGTGAGCTGGGGCATGGCACACCGCGTGTGTTGCGCGCACAGCGTGTGGTCAGCGTCATCGGACGCACGCCCAACACCGCCGGACTCGGGCTGGATGCGGCCGGTGTGTCGCGTGATGTGCGCGGACGCATCGCTGTGGACCGCCATTTCCGCACACGGATGCGCGGCGTCCACGCGGTGGGCGATGTCAGCAGCGCCATCCAGCTCACGCCCGTGGCGGCTGCGCAAGGCCGCTATGTCGCCGAACGCCTGTTCGGCAAGGGTGCCAAGCTGCCCGACATGGACGCCGTACCAATGGCAGTGTTCTGCGACCCCGCCATTGCGACCGTGGGCCTGACCGAGGCCGAAGCCCGCGCCCGCTGGCCGGAATTGGGAAAACGCACCGCTGACATGGACAAGCGCGCCGCAGCCGAGCGCATCGAGGTGGTGATCCGTCGCTTCGTCTCGCTGGAGCAGCGCTTTGCGCGCACCGGCATGGAATCGCTGATCAAACTGGTGTGCAACGCACGCAGCGGGCGGGTGCTGGGCGCGCATATCGTCGATAACGCCGCGCCCGAAATCATTCAGACGCTCGCGGTGGCGGTACGCATGGGCGTGCGGCTCAAGCATCTGCGCACGACCGCCGGCCTGCACCCGACCGTGGCCGAAGAGCTGCTGAGCATTTGAGCACCTGCGCGCACTCGTTCAACTTTCCTGATGCCCATCGGCAAATCCATGCACGCTACCTGAGCGCCATGGGCGCAGAATGGCAGGCATATTCTTCAGGAAATTTGACATGCTCCCCGTGCTCTATCTTTCTCATGGGTCGCCCATGCTGGCGGTCGATCCGGGCCCCGTTGGACAGGCATTCGCCGCGCTTGGACAAGAGATGGCAGCCCTCACGCCGCGCGCCATTGTCGTGGTGTCGCCGCACTGGATGACGCGCCGCCCGGCCGTCACCGCCCGCGCCCAGCAAGAGGCATGGCATGACTTTGGCGGCTTCCCACCGCAGCTCTACGCTCTGGAATACGCCCCGCCCGGCGCGCCGGCGTTGGCCGAGCGCATTCGAGCGCTGATCGATGGCCGCGTCGTCCCCGGTCTGGAGGAGCAAGCCTCCACCGTGCTCGACCCGCGCCAGCCGCTGGACCACGGCGCATGGATTCCGCTGATGATGATGTTCCCCGAGGCGAAGATCCCCGTGGTGCAGGTATCGCTCATGCCCGGCCTGTCACCCGCCTGCCAGATGGGAATGGGGCGCGCGCTGGCACCGTTGCGCGATGAGGGCGTGCTCATCATCGGTTCGGGCAGCTTCACGCATAACCTGCGCGCGCTGATGCGCGGCCCCGGCATGGCGCAGCACGACGTGCCGGTGGACCCGTGGGTCACGGCATTCCGCGAATGGATGATCGAAGCGATGACCGAGGGCATCCGCACCGGCGACTTCGCCACCTTCTGCGACTACCGCGCCCAAGCGCCGAACGCCGCCCACGCCCATCCGACCGACGAGCACCTGATGCCGCTCTACGTGGCATTGGGTGCAGCCATGGGCCAACCGGGCCAAGCCACGCCGGGTGGCGTGCAGGCGCAGCATGTGGTTGACACCGTAACGTACGGTTCGCTGGCGATGGACAGCTTCCGCTTTGACGGCGCAGGCGCCAATATGGGCAACCTCAAACCGCAGCAGCGCCGCGGCTTGATTGACGCAAACGACCGACAGCGCTGGCGCTAAGCGCGAATCAGCGCAGGCGCCAGCGCCGTCGGGTTGACCACGCTGTCGACATTGCCCTGCAGCACATCGAGGATGTTCTGGAACGCGACGCTGAAGTACAGCTCGTAGCTTTCGCGCTCCACATAGCCGATGTGCGGCGTGCAGATGCAGTTCTCCATGCGCAGCAGGGTATGGCCCTGCAGGATGGGCTCGGTCTCGAAGACATCGATGGCAGCCATGCCAGGGCGGCCCCGGTTGAGCGACGTCACCAGGCCATTTTCTTCCACCAGTTCGGCGCGGCTGGTGTTGACGAAGAGGGCAGTCGGCTTCATGCGCGTGAGGTCGGCCACCGTGACGATGCCGCGCGTCTCGTCGTTCAGGCGCAGGTGGACGGATAGCACATCGGATTGCTCGAACAGCGCCTCTTTCGACTCCGCCACGGCATGGCCGTCAGCACGTGCTCGCTCCTGCGAGCCCTCGCGGCCCCACACCAGCACGTTCATCCCGAACGCGCGGCCGTAGCCGGCCACGAGTTGGCCGATCTTGCCGTAGCCGAAGATGCCCAGCGTCTGACCCTTGAGAACGCGGCCAATGCCAAAGTTGGGGGGCATCGTGGTCGATTTCAGCCCCGACTGCTGCCACGCGCCGTGCTTGAGGCTTGCCACGTACTGTGGAATGCGACGCTGTGCGGCCATCACGAGCGCCCAGGTCAGTTCGGCCGGCGCCACCGGCGAGCCCTTACCTTCCAGCACGACCACGCCCTTGTCGGTACAGGCGTCGAGGTCGATATGGCAGCCCGAATCGCGCGACACGCGGCCGGTCTGGCTAATGATCTTGAGTTTGGGTAGCCGGTCGAGCAACTGACGCGTCACGCGCGTGCGCTCCCGAATCAGCACAATGGCTTCGACATCCGCCACACGTGCGGCCAATTGCCCCACGCCTTTGACGGTGTTGTTGAACACTTTGACTTCGTGGTCTTGCAGCAGGCTGAAGCAATCCAGCTTGCGAACGGCGTCTTGGTAGTCGTCCAGTACGGCAATCTTCATCGACATCTCACTTCGGACAATGGTGCGCAGCAAAAAACAGCGATCCCTCGCGGTGGTATTCTTCCCATCCC
>CBJMVH010000064.1:0-25603 GCA_966433195.1 uncultured Ralstonia sp. | reverse complement strand
GCCAGCACGGCCAGGCGATCGTCCTGCGTGTTGAGCGGGCGGTCATCGCCCTTGCCCAGCATGCGCACGGACGCATCGGTATTCACGCCGACTACCAGCGACGCCCCCAGCGCGCGCGCCTGCGCCAGATACGTGGCGTGGCCGCGATGCAGGATGTCGAACACGCCATTGGTGAAGACGAGCGGGCGCGGCAACGCACGCACGCGGGCTTCCACATCGGCGGCGTCGCAGATCTTCTGTTCAAAGGCGGGTGCGGGCTGGCGGGCGGTCATGACGAATGTGAAATCGGTGTGGAAAACAAAACGGCCCATCGAATCGATGGGCCGCTGGCTGCCAGTGGCAAAGATCAGGCCGCTTGTTCGGCCGAGCCGAGCAGACGTGCGTTCAGTTCCTTGCGGTAGCGGTTCAGGTCTTGCACGGTTTCAAAGGTGCGCTCGAACAGCAGACCCATGTTGTGCAGGATGCGCTCGATGACCTTCTTTTCCCAGCCGGCGTCGAACTTGATCTGCTCGTCCAGCCAGTGCTCCAGCCAATCCGGGTTCGGCAGGCGCGACTGCACCGTGTCTTGCGGGAACAGCGCCTTGTTGACGTGCAGGTTGGTCGGGTGCAGCGGCTTTTCCGTGCGGCGCGCCGACGCCATCAGCACGCCAATCTTGGCGAACGCGCTACGGGCGTTGTCGCCAAACTGGCCGAGGTACTTCTTCATGTAGCGCAGGTAGGCGCCGCCGTGGCGAGCTTCGTCCTGCGACAGATGCTTGTAGATCGACTTGATGACCGGCTCGGTGTGCCATTCGGAGGCACGGCGGTACCAGTGGTTCAGGCGGATTTCGCCGCAGAAGTGCAGCATCAGCGTTTCCAGCGGCGGGGCCGGGTCGAACTCGAAGCGCACGTTGTGCAGCTCTTCTTCGGTCGGCACGAGGTCCGGGCGGAAGCGGCGCAGGTATTCCATCAGCACCAGCGAGTGCTTCTGCTCTTCAAAGAACCACACGCTCATGAACGCCGAGAAATCGGAATCGTGGCGGTTGTCGCGCAGGAACATCTCGGTGGCGGGCAGTGCGGACCACTCGGTGATGGCGTTCATCTTGATGGTCTGCGCTTGCGCGTCGGTCAGCAGCGACGCATCGAACGTGTCCCACGGAATATCTTTTTCCATATTCCAGCGGACCGCTTCCAACGACTTGAACAATTCGGGATAGAGCATGGTAAGCCTTTGAATTTGCAGGCGGATTCTAGCAGACATGCTTGACCGGCCCCGGTTTTTCGTGCTTGCCGGAGCAAAGAATAGTGTCTGCCCGTTTCCTCGTCACAACAGGCCTGCCGGCGCCGCGCATGCAACGCGGCGCGGGCGACCCCCTTTGGCGCGCCGGGCGCTGGCGCCTCGTCCCGCGGTGGTCCGCGATGTGATCGACGGTGGTCCGTCGCCTTTGTGGAGCGGACCCGCTTGGGTCCCCTGCGAGCCTTCCAGTATAGGCAGCGTGGCACGTGCAAGCGGCGTCTGACGTGCTGCGCGCAAAGCACTTCTGGTATCGCAGGCCAAGGCCCCGCGGCGTTATACCCTAGACTGAAAAGAATCGACAGACTGCCAGCTTTCGGAGGCCTGACATGTTGTTTTCCGCCACCGTCCGTGTACGCCGCCGGTCCTTGCCGCGGCATACGTCGGGCGTATTGCGCCGACACCATCTGTTGGTCATCGCCATTGCGATTGCCATTGCCGTCATCGCCCTGCTGCTGCCACGCACGGGCCACGCCGCCGCTGCCGCGGCGCCACCCGCAGCGCCGGCCGCTAGTGGCGAGTGCCCAGCCAGCCTGAATTTCCGCGTCAAGCGTCTGCAGGACGATGCGCCGCAAGACCTCTGCCAATACGCCGGCCACGTGGTGTTGGTGGTCAATACCGCCAGCTATTGCGGCTACACGTATCAGTACGAGGGTCTGGAAGCGCTCTACGCGAAGTACCGCGACAAGGGCCTGACGGTGCTCGGCTTTCCCTCCAACGATTTCGAGCAGGAACCCGGTAATAGCAAGCAGATCGCCACGTTTTGCTACAACACGTATGGCGTGAAATTCCCGATGTTCTCGAAGACGGCGGTGATAGGCCCGGGCGCATCGCCGCTGTACACATGGCTCGCCGCGCAGACCGGGCAACCGCCGAAGTGGAATTTCCACAAGTACCTGCTGGACCGCAACGGCCGCGTGGTGGCGGTGTACCCAAGCAAAGTCGAGCCGGGCGATCCGGCGCTGACCAAACGTATTGATGCGCTGCTGGCCGAGCCCGTGCCGCGCTGAGTTGGCCTCCGAAGTCAGCCGCCGAAATCAGCCGCTTAAGCCAGCCGTCGCTCAGGCCGCGCGCATGGTGTCCGGCACCACGCCGTACAGGAATGCCGCCAGTTCATCGCGCCGGGCCTGCACATCGCGCTCGCCCAGGTCGATCAGTTCCTGCGTGAACTCCGGCTCGAACAGCAGATAGCTGGCGAACGCGGCGCCGCGTGCCTCGGTACCGCCCAGCGGTTTGAGCAGGGCGCGCACGGTGCTCGGCAGCCGCTGGACGTGGCGCGAGGCGATCAGTTCAATGCGCTGGGACGGGGCCACCACCATCACTTCAATCTTGCGCCAGCCGTCGCGTGCGTCGGCAATCTCCGGAGTGCGGGCGACCATCGCGTTGATGTGCTGCAGCCGTTCGATATCAGCCGACAAACCATCCAGGAAGATGCTGGCCAGCGCCTGGCCAGCCACCTGCGCCAAGGACGGATAGCCCGACGCCGGCACCGTGTCATACCACCCCGGCTGCGAGCGTGAGGCCGCGCCCACCACGAGGATGCGATTCGCCCCCAGATGAATGGCCGGGCTCAGCGGCGACATCTGGCGCATCGTGCCATCGCCAAACCATTCGTCATTGCCCTCAAGCGGCACCGGCTCGGCAGGAAACACGAACGGGATACTGGAAGACGCCAGCAAATGCGACACGCCAATCTCGTCCGCCACGGCAATCCGCTGCGACCGCCGCCAAGGCAGCACCACATGCGGCGATTGATAGAACGTGACGTGGCGCCCCGTGGTGTAGGACAGCGCCGTGATGGCCAACGCGCGCAATGCGCCCGCCTCGAAGGCGGCGTGGACTTGACGACCATCGTGTTGGGCCTGCAGCATCTCGCGCAGCGGCGTGTTGTCGAACAAGGCGCGCGGCGTGCGGCCCGTCATCCAGCCAAACGCCAGCGCGGTCAGCCAGCGCGCGCCGCTGGCACCCACGCGGCCCACATCCGTGCGATAGACGCGGTCTGCATGCAGGCTGCCCCAGAGTTGCGTGAGGGCCTCGGTGGCTTGCGTGAAATCCTGCGCGCCGCGCGCGAGGCCCAGGCTGTTGATTGCACCAGCCGACGTGCCGCAAATGACATCGAACGGCGTGCGCGCCACGCTGGGCGCCGTGTCGCGCGCCAGCCGCGCGATGCCACGCAGCACGCCAACCTGATAGGCGGCGCGCGCGCCACCGCCCATCATCAAAAGCGCGGTGCAATCGGTCGACATTGGTCAGGGCTTGTCGTCGTTGGCCGGTTTAGGCGATGCCGCCTTGATGGGAGCCTTCTTGGCTGCGGTTTTGGTGCCCGGCTTCGCCGCCTTGCCTGCAGGCGCCTTGGCAGCCGGCTTGGGCGCGGACTTGGCGGCAGCACGCTTCGGCTTGGCAGGGGCGGTTTTCTCTTCGATATCTTCCGGCGCGGTATCGAGCCCCTCCGCCCCCGGTGCGCCCATGCCCCCCGCACCGCCACCAAAGCCGGGGAAGCCCGGCATCAGGTTCTGCGGCATCGGCATGGCAGCGGCCGCCGAACTGGCGATCTGGTTGAACTGCTGCTGCAGCATGTTCCACCACGGCGCCGGGTCCAGTGCGGCGGCAGCGGCATGCGCGGCGGCGTTCCGTGCCGCCTGGGCCGCTTCGGCGCGGGCTTCGGCCTCGTCGTCGTCCGTGTCTTCCGATGCGACTTCCTCCGCCTCTTCTGACGGCGGCGCTTCGGGCTTGGCGGACTGGGTTGTCGACGTGTGCGGCCAGGCCGGCTTGGTGTCGGAGGCTTCGTCGGCGGCTTCGCCCTTGCCGGCAAAGCCATCGAACGCAGACTTCATCGCCTCGGGTGACAGCGCCGAGCCAAACGTCTGCAGTGCCACCAGCGTGGCGCGCTGGACTTCCAGCCCCTGGATGGCTGTGCGCAACAGGCTCGCGTTCAGTTGCAGCCAGCTTTCCACCGCGCGCAGGTCGTGGATGCGCTTGTCGAGTTCTTCGAGGTCCATCGGCGGTGCGGCAAAGCTGGCCATGTTGGGCATGGCGCCACCGGCCATGCCGGCAAAGCCGCCGCCCCACAGCTTGCGCAGGAACTCGAAGCCGCCTTCAGCGAAATTGGGCATCTGGGTGAACATGGTGTCTCCTGGAAATCGGTCTTGGGTCGACGGCGGTTCAGGTGCCGTCGAAGGTGCGCGGGCGCTTCTGGCGCAAGCTGGCAATGCCCTCGCGCACGTCGGGGCCGGCAAACCCCATGAATTCAAGCGCCAGCGAGGTATCAAAATTCGGGCCCGCCAGGCGCAGCCAGTTGTTCAACGCGTACTTGGTCCAGCGGATGGCCGTCTGCGAACCGGCCGCCAAGCGTTCGGCAACTTCGAAAGCACGATTGACGAGCTCCGATTCCGGCACGGCCAGCGACACCAGCCCGATGCGTTCGGCCTCGTCACCGGTCATGGATTCGCACAGCAACAGGTAGTACTTGGCCTTGGCCATGCCGCACAGCAGCGGCCAGACGATGGCGGCATGGTCGCCCGCCGCCACGCCCAGGCGCGTATGCCCATCGACAATGCGTGCGTCCTTGGCGGCGATGGAGATATCGGCCAGCAAACCGGCGACCAGGCCCGCGCCCACAGCCGGCCCATGCATGGCGCTGACGATGGGCTTGTCGCAGTTGATGAGGTTGTAGACGAGGTCACGCGCCTCGTGCCAGACGCGCGTACGCACGTCAAAGTCTTCGGCCATCTGCTCGACGAGGTGCAGATCGCCGCCGGCCGAGAAGCCCAACCCCTCGCCACGGATGAGCGCCACGCGCACCGAGGGCTCGGCAGACACATCGCGCCAGATTTCGGCCAACTCTCGATGCAAGCCGGCATCCGCCGTGGACAGCTTGCGGTTCGCCGACTGCGCCGCGCCCATCACGATCTCGAGGATGGGGCCGTGCTGGACGAGCGTCAGCGCCTGATAACGGGCAAAGCGGGGAGCGAGCGAAGTCATAATCGGTCGGAATGTGAATCAAGCATAGCGGATGGGGCCGCGCGTGCAATGCGGGATGTGTGCATCGTCACGCGTCGCGCGTCACTTGGCGGTATCGGCCAAGTGCCATTGGCCTCGGCGGATCTGCGCCATCACGCGGGCGCGCTGGTCCAGCCCCACGTGGTCTTGCGGGCTCATGTTGACCACGCCGGTGCTGGTGGGCAGATCACGCACTTGCTCCAGCGCATCGCGCAGCGCCTCCCGAAAAGCCGGCGTGCCGGGCTTGGCACGCTTGAGCGCGAGGGGTACGGCGCGCTGCAGCAGCAAGCCGATGTCGCCGGTGTAGGCGGCAAAAATCGACACACTGCGCTTACCGAACGCGGCTTCGTAGCGGCGCGTCAATTCGAGGGCCTGCGCCTTGGCCGGGTGGGTATCGGGCAATTCGGCAGCCACCATTACCGGGCCGGTCGGCACATAGGCGCCTTCGCAATCCTTGCCGCACAGCTTCAGGAATTCGTTGTTCGAGACGCCGTGGTTGAAGTAGATCTTGCCCGTGTAGCCACGCTCGGCCAGGGCGCGCGCCGGCAGCGCAGCAGGCGTGCCCGAACCACCCACCACCACTGCATCGGGCTTGTTGGCCAGCAGGTGCAACACCTGTGCGGTCACGCTGTTGTCGGTCGGCGAGAAGCGCTCGGTATCGGTGATGCGGATGTGCTTGAGACCGGCAAAGCGCTGCACCTCGGTCAGGAAGGCCTCGCCCAGCGCGTTGGCAAAGCCGATGTAGGCGATCGTCTTCACGCCGTGCGCGGCGGCGTGCTCTGCAATGAGCGACGCCATGTGCGAATCCGAGTGCGGCGTTTTGAAGATCCAGCGGCGGCGCGCGTCCATCGGTTCGATCAGACGGGCCGACGAGGCCAGCGAGATCACCGGCGTCTTGCCCTCGGCCGCCACGTCGATCATCGCCAGCGTATTGGGCGTGGTGGACGAGCCGACGATCAGGTCGACGTTGGACTCGCTCATCAGCTTGCGCACGTTGGTGACAGCGCGCGTGGTATCGGAAGCATCGTCCAGGACGATGACGTCGACTTTTTCACCGGCAATCTCACGCGGCCACAGCGTGGTGGCGTTCTTCTCGGGAAAGCCCAATGACGCCTGCGGCCCCGTGGCAGACACTGTGACACCGATGCGGATGTCCGCCAGCGCGGCGGAGGAAAACACAGCCAAACCAATCAGTACGCCAGCACATCGCCAGTTCGATCGCTGCATGGGTGTCTCCTCCCGTGGTTTGGCGAAGAGCGTAGCGGTTTTGCGGCGGTTTGGCGATGCGGGCGAGCCCCCTCCTTCACCGTTCAGGCTGCTAGCACTGCGGTGCCGGCGCGCGGCAGGGCATCCTCCACCAGCGCCCGCATCGATTCGAGCACCGCTGCCTGCGGCATCAGTCCGAAGTTGTGCAACGCCATCACATGGTCGACGCCCATATCGGACAAGCGGGCGAGCTTCTCGGCCACCGCGTCAGGCGTACCGAACAGCGACAGGCCGCTGGCCAGCACGTCGTCGTACGTTTGGCGGCGCGCGTAGAGCCGCGTGGCGACGTACAAGTCAAACGGCGCGGCAGCCGTGGTGCGCACGGCAGCTTCTGTCGGGCCCACATGCGTATGCAGCGCAACGGCCGCCATGCCACGCGTGTCGGTGATGCCCGCCTCTGCCAGGCCGCGATGGTAATCGTCCATCAGCATGCGAATGTCATCGAAACTGTCCACCGATGCATACGGCACGAACAGCATGCGCCGCCCTTGCCGGCCAATGTGGTACGCCGCCTCGCGCCGCAGGATCGCCACATGGATCGGCACCCGGACCTGCACCGGCAGCACGTTCAGCCGCACGTCACGCAACGTATGGAACTGGCCTGCGTGGTGCACACGCTCACCGGCGAGCAAGCGTTCGACCAGCATCAGGGCCTCGTCAAAGCGCTCGCGCTTGATGGCGGGGTCGACGTCGTACCCTTCGAATTCGTGCTTGAGATACCCCGAGCCCACGCCCAGCGATAGCCGCCCACCCGAGAGCACATCCACCATCGCGTAGTTCTCGGCCACCGTGGCCGGGTGGTGGAACGTGAGGATCGAGATGGCCGTTCCCAGCCGCAACCGGTGTGTCTGTGCGGCCAGGTGCGAGAGAAACACCGCAGGGTTGGGTACGGCGCCGTACTCGTGAAAATGGTGTTCGGCAACCCAGAAGGTGTCGTAGCCGAGCGCCTCGGCATGACGGGCCTGGGCGATGACGTCTGCGTAGAGTTGCGGCAGACTGCGGGCCCGGTCGGGATAGTGGTCCTGCACGGAAAAGATCGACAGCTTCATGGCGTCTCCCGCGTTTCGATGTCGTTCGGTGTCTTTTCCAGCACGCAAGGCCGCCGCGCCGGTTGTATCTTTTTGCGTAACGCGTATCTTATAAAGCGACACCCGAGACTTCAAGATGCCCATCGACGACCTCCTGCCGCCCGACGAACCGCCTGCGGAAGATGCTCCCATCGAGCGCGCCAGCGCCGGCATCCAGTCCGCCGAAATTGCGCTGACGGTGCTCTCGGCGATGGCGCGCACGGGCGGCGCGCACGCCGTCTCCGAGCTTGGCCGGCAACTGGGCATGCCGCGCGCCAAGGTGCATCGCTACCTCGTCTCGCTGGAGCGCATGGGCTTTGTGGAGCAGGACCCAGCTTCGGCGCGATACCGGCTTGGCACTCAGGCGCTGCAGGTCGGGCTGTCGGCGCTGTCGGATGTGGATTTCGTGCGCGAAGGCACCAACATGCTGCCCAAGCTGGCGGAGCGGCTGAACGAGAGCGTGTTCCTGTCGGTGTGGAGCAATCGTGGCCCCGTCATCGTGCGATGGGAAGACGGTGGCCGCCCGGTGGCCGTCAACGTGCGGGTCGGTTCGGTCATGCCGCTGCTGAATTCGGCCACGGGCCATGCGTGCGCGGCCTGGATGCCCGAAATCCAGATCGTGCCGCTGATCGACCGCGAACTGCGCGGCCCCGGCGCCGGCAAGGCTGGCCTGACCGATTGGCTGAACTGCCGCGCGCGCTGGCAGATCGTGCGACAGGAAGGCGTGGCACGCATCACCGGTTCGCTGGTGCACGGCATTGATTCGGTGGCCGTGCCGGTGCTGGATGCGCAGGGCAAGCTGGCCGGGGCGATTACGGCGCTGGGGCTGTCCAGCGCGTTCGACTCCAGCCTGGAAGGGCCGGTCTCGCAGACGCTGCGCGAGGCGGGGCGGTCGCTGTCGCTGCGCCTTGGGTATCACGGCCAGGCACTGACTGCGGGAGCGGCGCCGATCAAGCGCGGGCGCCGCCCGAAGGCTGCGCCCGAATCGACGTAAGCCTTACGCCTGCGTGCCCGGCGCGACCACTTCCTGATCGATCGCCCCGAAGATCGACACGCCGTTGGCGTCGAACATCTCGATCTTCACCGTATCGCCATAGCGCATGAATTCCGTCGTGGGCGCACCGGATTCGATGGTTTCCAGCATGCGTTTCTCGGCGATGCACGCGTACCCCTTGCTGCGGTCCACGTTGGAAATCGTGCCCGAGCCGACGATGCTGCCCGCCCGCACATTGCGCGTCTTGCAAATGTGCGCGATCAACTGACCGAAGTCGAACACCATATCGACGCCGCATTCCGGCTGGCCGACCTTCTTGTTGTTCCAGCGCACCGTCATGGGCAGATGCACCTTGCGTTCGCGCCAGGCGTCGCCCAGTTCGTCGGGCGTGACGGCCACGGGCGAAAACGCTGTCGCCGGCTTGCTCTGGAAGAAGCCGAAGCCCTTGGCCAGCTCGGCGGGAATCAGGTTGCGCAGCGAGACATCGTTGGCGAGCAGGATCAGGCGAATACCTTCCGCGGCAGCGGCGGCCTCGGTGCCCATCGGCACATCGCCCGTGATGACAGCCACCTCGGCTTCGAAGTCGATGCCGAAGGCTTCGCTGCGGCAGACGATGGGGTCGTGCGCGCCGGCTAGGTCGTCGGAGCCGCCCTGGTACATCAGCGGGTCGGTCCAGAATTCGGGCGGCATCTCTGCGCCACGGGCCTTGCGCACCAACTCAACGTGGTTCACGTAGGCCGAGCCGTCGGCCCACTGGTAAGCGCGCGGCAGCGGTGCCATGCAGTTGGCCGCATCAAATGCGAACGGATGACGTGCGCGGCCCGCGTTGAGCTGCTCGTACAACTCCTGCAGTTGCGGCGCGTGGAAAGCCCAATCGTCCAGCGCGCGCTGCAGCGTCCCGGCGATGTGCGTGGCGAAGTGGGCGGTCTTCAGGTCGCGCGACACCACGGCCAGTTGGCCGTCGCGCGAGCCGTCCTTGAGGGTGGCGAGTTTCATGGGTGTCGTCCGGAAAAAAGCTGCGCGGATGGTACACCGTGCATCGGCTAAACTGGCCCGAACCCTGTTTCCGCCTGTTCCCACCCCGCCACCATGTCCACGCTGCCCGCTGACACCGATCTCGACCTGGAGTCGCCAATTGACGGCGATAGCGATGGCGAACTGGATGCGCCCGCACGCTCGGGCATCCAGTCCATCGAAGTCGGCTTTCGGCTGCTGGAGGTGCTCACGCACACCAACGGCCCGATGATGCTGCGCGATCTGGCGCGCGCCGCACCGATGAACCCGGCCAAGGCGCACCGCTATCTGGTGAGCTTTGCGCGTCTCGGCCTCGTCACGCAAACGCCCGAAGGCCGCTACGACCTCGGCCCGTTTGCGCTGGAAATGGGCCTGGTGAGCCTGAACCGGCAAGACCCAATGCGCCGGGCCCGCCCTGCCGCCGCCGCCCTGCGTGATGAGATCGACCACACCATCGGTTTGGCCGTCTGGGGCAATCAGGGGCCGGCCATCGTCCACTGGGAAGAAGCCAGCCACCCCGTGACCGTCAGCCTGCGCCTGGGCGATGTGATGCCGATGCTGAACTCGGCCACTGGCCGCGTCTTCGGGGCCTACTTGCCGCGCGCCCAGACGCTTTCATTCATCCAGCGCGAGCTCGACCGATCCGCCGCGCGCAACGAAGATAACCCCGAACTGCCCCGCACGCTCGAAGCCTATGACGCCATTTGCGCCAACGTGCGCACGCACGGCGCCTCGCGCATCCACGGTGGTGTGCTGCCCGGCATCAATGCGATGTCGCTACCGGTGTTCGACGCCAACGGGCAGCTCTGCCTCGTACTGATCGCCCTGGGCGCACAAAGCACCTTCGACACCACCTGGAGCGGCCCGCTGGAGCGGCGCTTGCGGCAGGCCGCACAACAGCTTTCCGCCGATCTTGGATACGTTGCTCCCACCGCCCCGCAACCCTGACGATGTGAGTCCCGGCCGCGGCCGCCGCTTTGGCCGCCTGCGTCGCGTCGGGCTGATCGTGTTGGCGGTACTCCTGTTGCACCTCGTCGCCGTCGTCTGGATCGCGCGCAACCATCAAGTCATGTGGCCGCCCGAGCCGGAGCAGATCGTCCCGGCGCTGCTGCTGCGCCCAGAACCCGTACAGCCTCCAGCGCCAGCCGCCCCGCCGCCGCCGGCCACGCCCAAACCGCGTCCCGCCGCGCCACACCCGCGTCCGCAGCCCGCGCCGGCACCAGCGCCGGCGACACCCGACATCGCCAACATGGACCCGGAGGACTTCAGCAGCGCAAGCGCCCAAGCCTCCGGCAACGCTGGCGTGCTGTCCGATCCGGACGTGCCAGGCCCGAGTGCGGCCGCAGCCGACCCCAACTTTTCGCTGCCGCCATCCGCCACGCTGCACTACGCCACCTATGTCAACGGCGTGCGCAATGAAGACGGGGTGATCCGCTGGGCCACCGATGGCAAAACTTACACGCTGGCCGTCGAAATTCCGCTGCCGCTGTTTTTTGGCTCGCTCGCGTTCCGCAGCGCGGGCAGCGTAGGCCCATATGGTCTGGCGCCCGCTCGCTACGAAGAAGTGCGCGGGCGCCGACAGCCCGATGTCACCACCTTCCACTACGCAGCCGACGCCACGCCAGCATCCGGCACGCAGAGCGCGTCCACCGTCACTTTCACGCGCACGCCCGCCGTACTACCCCTACCGGAGGGCACGCAAGACCGCTTCAGCGTGTTCCTCCAATTGACGGGATTGGCACGTGGCAAACCCGAGCGCATCGCCAGCCCGGGGCTCACGCTGGAAATGCCCATCGCCGACACCGATAGCGTGGAAATCGCCCGCGTGCAGCAC
Organism: uncultured Ralstonia sp.; assembly: GCA_966433195.1. Classification (GTDB taxonomy): domain Bacteria; phylum Pseudomonadota; class Gammaproteobacteria; order Burkholderiales; family Burkholderiaceae; genus Ralstonia. The sequence goes on along the minus strand of CBJMVH010000064.1, from coordinate 14,156 downwards.
ATCGGCGAAGAGACCATCGACATACCAGGCGGCACGATTCGTGCGCAGCACTTCATACGGCTGCCGCGCCGCGCGGACGACAAACGGCGCGTCGAGATCTGGCTGTCCGCCGAGCGCGGCTGGCTGCCGGTTCGCCTGCGCCAGACCGAGCCCAACGGCATGCAGTTCGATCTGGTCTACCAGTCCCAGGAAGGAGGCTGACCGTGAACGCCAACGCCAGCACAAACGCCCATTCCCAGTCCGGCACCGCGCACGTCAATGGCATCGACATCCATTACCGCATCGACGGTGCGGATGGCTCCTGGGTGGTGCTCGCCCATGCGCTGGGCGTAGACCATCAACTGTGGGACGGCATCACCCCCCGCCTCGCCAGTCGCCACCGCGTGTTGCGTTACGACGCCCGTGGCCACGGCAAGACCAGCGCCCCACACGGGCCCTACACGCTGTTCCAGATGGCTGACGATGTGGCCAGCCTGCTGGATGCGCTGTCGATCGAACAGGTGCATTTCGTCGGCCTGTCGATGGGCGGGATGGTGGGGCAGATCCTGGGGGTGCGTCACGCCGAGCGGCTGCTCTCGCTCACACTGTGTGACACCGTCTGCTACACGCCCGTGACAGCGCACGCCATGTGGGACGAACGGATCGGCCAAGTGGAAGCGCATGGCATGAGCGGCATCATCGAACCCACGCTGCAGCGCTGGCTGACCACCGCATTCCGCGAAGCGCACCCCGAAGAGGCCGAGCGCATTCGCAATCTGTTGCGCGCCACGCCGCCGCATGGCTATGTCGGCGCGTGCCTTGCCATCAAGGCACTCGACACGCGCAGCGCGCTTGCACGCATCACCTGCCCCACACTTGTCATGGCCGGTGAGGAAGACACCGGCGCGCCCGTGGAAGTGGCGCGCGAGATCGCCTCGCGCATTCCCAACGCGCGCTTGAAAGTGATGCCGCGCGCAGCCCACCTCGCCCCCATCGAACAGGACGACACCTTCCTCCGCGATCTGGATGAATTTCTCGGGCACGCAGGATGCGGGAGTCAGTGCGACACGCCTTGAAGCGTCGCTGCCTGGCCGATAGTTGCAGGCGCCGTGCACACGGCCCGTCGTCTACCCGTCGAACGGGGGACAGCCGTTTGCACCTTTTGATGCAGACACGGAAAGGTCTTGTTACGCGGCCACAACGCCCGTCACACATTTGGCCTCGCATTTGCGAACTTTGTGGTCAATGATTAAGCCCAAGGAACAGATGGGGCAGAACGGTCAGGCGGCGGGAATTGATCGGCCCTTGAAGTCATGACGGTGGGCCCCATCTACCCGGTGCAGCAGTAGAGCAGTCCCCACAACAGCAAGACGATTGACGCCTCGGAGGTGCACCATGCAAATGATCTACAACAGCGACAACTACTGTGTTGTCGAGTTCGGTGTCGACGGCCAGCACGCGATGCTTGCCGCAGGCGGCTACGAGATCGTCGATAAAAACCTCAAGCGCGAGATCTTCCTCGGCGGCGAACTGGCCGAGCACTTCCGCGAGGACGTCAAAAAGCTGATCGCCAGCGAACCCACGGTCGAAGAAGTCGACGACTTCCTCGGCAAGTTCGACACGGTGATGACGCAGCCAGTAACGATGCACTGATCTGCGCGCTGCGGGCCTTCAGCCCGCCCCGATCAACGAAAAAACGCCCGGAGCATGGCGCTGCCGGGCGTTTTTTCATGCGCGCGCAGACTATCGCCCTGATAGGTTCTGCTTAACACTGCTCCCACGGCAGGCCGGCGTGGCGCCAGCCATTGAGGGTGTTGCGATGGCGCGTGCCATCCAGATCGCCTTCAAAACCGTGGCGGACGACGTAGACGTCGCGGAAACCGGCCTCTTCCAACGCCTGTGCTGCGGCTGCCGAGCGGTTGCCGCTGCGGCAGATCAGCACGACGGGCCGGTCGAAGCCGTGGCCCGAGAGCTTGCGTACGGTGGGCACGAACTCCGGGTTCACCTCCCAGTGCGGGCCGTCGTTCCATGAAACGTGGTGCGCGCCGGACGGGTGGCCGACAAACAGGTGTTCCATTTCGCTGCGGCAATCGATGAAGAGCGCGGCGGGAGTGCGCTGCAGAAAAGTGTGGGCGTCGGCGGGGTCGAGCAGTTGCATGGGGGCATCCGGACAGTGGCGGGCAATGGCGCGATGTGGATTATAGGAGCGCGATTGCCCACAACAGCGGCAAGTCATTGATGCGACTGGTAAAATTCGCCTTTGGCCGCAATTTTCACAATCTGACCGGCCGCTGCACTTCGGAGTCATCATGACCGCGCCCCTGCCCTACACCCGTGCCGCCAACCTGCCCGCGCTGCTGCGCGAGCGCATCCTGATTCTGGACGGCGCGATGGGCACCATGATCCAGCGCTACAAGCTGACCGAGGCGCAATACCGCGGCGAGCGCTTTGCCAACCACCCCATCGACGTGAAGGGCAACAACGAACTGCTGCTGCTCACACGCCCGGAAGTCATCCGCGAAATCCACGAGCAATACCTCGCGGCGGGTGCGGACCTGATCGAAACCAACACCTTCGGCGCGACGACCATCGCGCAGGACGACTACAAGATGGCGGACCTGGCGTATGAGATGAACGTCGTGGCCGCCCGCCTCGCGCGCGAAGCCTGCGACAAGTACAGCACGCCCGAGAAGCCGCGCTTCGTGGCCGGCGCCTTCGGCCCAACGCCCAAGACCGCCAGCATCTCGCCCGACGTGAACGACCCGGGCGCGCGCAACGTCAACTTCGACCAACTGCGCGACGCGTACTACGAACAGGGCAAGGCGCTGCTCGAAGGTGGCGCGGATGTGTTCCTGGTCGAGACCATCTTCGACACGCTCAACGCCAAGGCGGCGCTGTTTGCCATCGATCAACTGTTTGAAGACACCGGCGAGCGCGTGCCCGTGATGATCTCCGGCACCGTGACTGACGCTTCGGGCCGCATCCTTTCGGGCCAGACCGTCGAAGCGTTCTGGAACAGCCTGCGCCACGCCAAGCCGATCACCTTCGGCCTGAACTGCGCGCTGGGCGCCGCGCTGATGCGCCCGTACATCGCCGAGCTGGCGAAGATTTGCGACACCGCCGTCTCGTGCTATCCGAACGCCGGCCTGCCCAATCCGATGAGCGACACGGGCTTTGATGAAACACCAGAGGTCACCTCCAGCCTAGTCGACGAATTCGCGGCCGCCGGCTTGGTGAACCTGGTGGGCGGCTGCTGCGGCACCACGCCCGAGCACATCAAGGCGATTGCCGACCGTGTCGCCAACCGCAAACCGCGTGGCTGGCCGGGCCAGTACAAAGACGCCGCCTGAGCCCCGACACAACGCCTGCACACTGCCGTTCCCATTCGCTTCAGAAGATCATGACCGACCACCCCATGCGCCTTTCCGGCCTCGAACCGTTCAACATCGGCGAGAGCACGCTGTTCGTCAACGTCGGCGAGCGCACCAACGTCACCGGGTCCAAGGCGTTCGCGCGCATGATCCTGAACAGCCAGTTTGACGAGGCGCTGGCCGTGGCGCGCCAGCAGGTCGAGAACGGCGCGCAGGTCATCGACATCAACATGGACGAGGCAATGCTCGATTCCAAGGCAGCCATGGTTCGCTTCCTGAACCTGATTGCCTCCGAGCCCGACATCGCGCGCGTGCCGATCATGATCGACTCGTCCAAGTGGGAGGTCATTGAAGCCGGCCTGAAATGCGTGCAGGGCAAGGCGATCGTCAATTCGATCTCGCTCAAGGAAGGCGAAGAAGCCTTCGCGCACCACGCCAAGCTCATCAAGCGCTATGGCGCGGCAGCGGTGGTGATGGCCTTCGATGAGCAAGGCCAGGCCGATACGTTCCAGCGCAAAACGGAGATCTGCAAGCGCAGCTACGACTTCCTCGTCAACAAGGTCGGCTTTGCACCGGAAGACATCATCTTCGACCCGAACATCTTTGCGGTCGCCACCGGCATCGAAGAGCACAACAACTACGCGGTGGACTTCATTGAAGCCACGCGCTGGATCAAACAGAACCTGCCGTACGCGAAGGTGAGCGGCGGCGTGTCGAACGTGTCGTTCTCGTTCCGCGGCAACGACGTGGTGCGCGAGGCGATCCACACCGTGTTCCTGTACTACGCGATTCAAGCGGGCATGGACATGGGCATCGTCAACGCGGGCCAACTTGGTGTGTACGAGAACCTCGACCCCGAACTGCGCGAGCGCGTGGAAGACGTGGTGCTCAACCGCCGCCCCGATGCGACCGACCGGCTGCTGGAGATTGCCGACCGCTACAAGGGCGGCGGCACCAAGCGCGAAGAAAACCTCGCCTGGCGCCAGGAGCCGGTGGAAAAGCGCCTGGCCCACGCGCTCGTGCACGGTATCACCGATTACGTCGTCGAAGATACCGAAGAAGTCCGCCAGAAGATCGCCGCTGCCGGTGGCCGCCCGATCCAGGTAATCGAAGGCCCGCTGATGGACGGCATGAACATCGTCGGCGACCTGTTTGGCGCGGGGAAGATGTTCCTGCCGCAGGTGGTGAAGAGCGCCCGCGTGATGAAGCAGGCCGTGGCCCACCTGATTCCGTTCATCGAAGAGGAGAAGCGCCAGATTGCCGCGGCCGGCGGCGATGTGCGCTCGCGCGGCAAGATCGTCATCGCCACGGTCAAGGGCGACGTGCATGACATCGGCAAGAACATCGTCACCGTCGTGCTCCAGTGCAACAACTTTGAAGTCGTGAACATGGGCGTGATGGTCCCGTGCAACGAGATCCTGGCGAAGGCCAAGGTCGAGGGCGCGGACATCATCGGCCTGTCAGGCCTGATTACGCCGTCGCTCGAAGAGATGGCCTACGTGGCCTCGGAAATGCAGCGCGATGACTACTTCCGCGTGAAGAAGATCCCGCTGCTGATCGGCGGCGCAACCACCAGCCGCGTGCACACCGCCGTGAAGATCGCGCCGAACTACGAAGGCCCGGTGGTGTACGTGCCGGATGCCTCGCGCTCGGTGAGCGTGGCATCGAGCCTGCTCTCGGATGAAGGCGCCGCACGCTATATCGAAGAGCTGCAGACGGACTACGACCGCATCCGCACCCAGCACGCCAACAAGAAAGCGCAGCCGATGGTGTCGCTGGCCGCCGCGCGCGCCAACAAGACCAAGATCGACTGGAGCAACTACACGCCGCCCAAGCCGAAGTTCATCGGCCGCCGCGTGTTCCGCAACTACGACCTGAACGAACTCGCGCAGTACATCGACTGGGGCCCGTTCTTCCAGACATGGGATCTGGCCGGCAAATTCCCCGACATCCTCAACGACGAGATCGTCGGCGAATCGGCCCGCAAGGTGTTCTCCGACGGCAAGAGCATGCTCGCGCGCCTGATCGCCGGGCGCTGGCTCACGGCCAACGGCGTGATCGCGCTGCTGCCGGCCAACACCGTCAATGACGACGACATCGAGATCTACACCGACGAATCGCGCTCGGAAGTCGCGCTCACCTGGCGCAACATCCGCCAGCAGAGCGAGCGCCCGATCATCGACGGCGTGATGCGCCCGAACCGCTGCCTGGCGGATTTCATCGCACCCAAGGACACCGGCATTGCGGACTACATCGGCCTGTTTGCCGTCACCGGCGGCATTGGGGTGGAAAAGCGCGAGAAACAATTCGAAGCTGACAACGACGACTACAGCGCGATCATGCTCAAGGCCCTGGCCGATCGCTTTGCCGAAGCGTTTGCCGAGTGCCTGCACGCCCGCGTGCGTCGCGACCTGTGGGGCTACGCGCCAGATGAAACGCTCGACAACGACGCGCTCATCCGTGAGGAATACAAGGGCATCCGCCCCGCGCCCGGCTACCCAGCCTGCCCGGAGCACACCGTCAAGCGCGACATGTTCCGCGTGCTCGACGCCAAGGAGATCGGCATGGACCTGACCGAAGCGCTGGCCATGACGCCTGCGGCTTCCGTGTCGGGTTTCTACCTGTCGCACCCGGAGAGCACGTACTTCACGCTGGGCAAGATCGGCCAGGATCAGGTGGACGATATGGTTGCCCGCAGCGGTGAAGATCGCGCGTTTGTGGAGCGCGCCCTCGCCCCGAATCTTTGAATCTGTGACAAGACGTTTAAGACATAGTGTGTGCCACATTGTGTCTTACGCCCACAAACCCTTGTCAGCATTGGCTTTGAAGGTATTTCAAGAGGGGTGACGCTGACATTACAAAGGCTTACACCCCCTAACAGTCGTAACCGGAAGGGCTCCATACACTGAACTCATTCGCTCAACACACAGAGCGATGCCGCGACGAATCCCTCGCGTGGCCGTTCAGAATCAAAGGAGTCTCTTCCATGAACAAGCTGCTGATCTCCCTGTCCGCCATCGCCATCGCTGCTGCTTCGGCTTACGCCAACGCGCAAACCCCGTCGGCCAACGCCGGCGTGCAAGCCAACGGCACGGCAGCTGTCGCACCGGCCCAGACCAATGTCGGCACCGGCCTCAAGGCCGACGTGAAGTCGGATGGTGGCGCCAAGCTGGACACCGAGTCCGCCAAGAGCCAACTGAACGCCAAGGCCGAGCACGGCGCCAAGGCCGCCCATGAGCACAAGGCCAAGGCTGAAGCCGGTATGGACAAGACCGCAGACAAGGTCGGCAAGTCGGTCAGCAAGACCGAGAAGTCCGCAGGCAAAGCCACCAAGGCTGCCAAGGCGGATGTTGTCGGCGCCACTGGCACGACCGGCACCACCGGCGCAGACGCCAGCGTGAACGCCAGCGCCACGACGCAGAAGTAAGCCAGCCTGACCGGGCACTGCCCGGCACCTGTGGCCATGACGGGGCGGATACCCACCGCCCCGTTTCTTTTTTTGGGACCCAGGCACACGGATTGCTGGCCATAGACGCGCAAGCATGTTGCGATGCAGGCACTTCCGAGGGCGCACATGGAAACCCACCCCACCACTGAGGAACCCGTCGTTTCAAGCGGCCCCGGTTTCACGCTACAGTCCGATACAATTGCTGTCGTATCGAACCAACAAGCGCAGCGCGCAGGTGGAGTCAACCCGCCAGGCGCGCCCATAAGGAGCAGCATGATTCGCGTCCTGATTGCGGACGACCACGAGATCGTCCGCGCCGGCCTTCGGCAGTTCCTGTCCGAAGAGCGGGACATCGAAGTCGCGGGGGAAGCGGCAAGCGGGGAAGAGGTGATGGAGCAACTGCGCACCAACGCCTTCGATGTGGTCGTGCTCGACATCTCCATGCCCGACCGCAACGGCATCGACACGCTCAAGCTCGCCCGCCAGCGCCATCCGGATCTGCCGGTGCTGATCCTGTCCACCTTTCCGGAAGATCAATACGCGATCAACCTGATCCGAGCCGGCGCCTCGGGTTACCTCACCAAGGAAAGCGCGCCCGACGAGCTGGTGAAAGCCATCCGCACCGTGTCGCAAGGCCGGCGCTATGTCAGCCCGACAGTGGCTGAACTATTGATCGGCGGCCTGGAAAAGCCAACCGACCAGCCGCTGCACCAGACGCTGTCCAAGCGTGAATTCCAGATCTTCTGCAAGCTTGCGCGCGGGCAATCGGTATCGATCATTGCCGAAGAGCTGTTCCTGAGCGTCAAGACGGTCAGCACCTACCGCACACGGATCCTGGAAAAGATGGGCATGAAATCCAATGCCGATCTCACCTATTACGCCATCAAGAACGGGCTGGTGGAATAACGCCCCTCCGAGGTGGGGGGGCCGAGCCCCCGCGGCGCACCGCAAACCCTGTTGGCATGTAGGACAACGCCTGATAGCACCTCAGCAACCCGGTGGCTACCATCAACGCATGCTGGATCAAGCCGTCACCCTCTCCACCCGTGGCCTGCGCGTTCTCCTGATCGAGGACTCCCCCGTGCTTCGCGGCATGGTGCTGGAATACCTCAAGGCCTCCGCCTTCGTGGCGACGGTCGAGTGGGCCGACACAGAAGACTTGGCCCTGAGCCGGTTGGCGCAGGGTCACTACGATGTTGTGATCGTGGATCTGCAACTGCGCCAAGGGAACGGCTTCAAGGTGCTGCAAACCTTGCGCGATCAGGCATCGCCCAGCGTGCGCATCGTCTATACCAATCACGCTCAGGTACCGACCTACCGGCAACGCTGCTTCGAGGCCGGCGCCAACTACTTCTTCGACAAATCGCTTGAGCTCGACAAGGTGTTCGAGGTGATCGAAGAACGCGCCGGCATGTCGCGCCCGCGCCCGCAGACCGCCCATCATCCGCACGCTTGAAGTGGCTGCGTGTCTCCTGCGCCATGACGCGGACGCGCAGTAGCCCATCCTGTTTCTGACCCAAGGAGCATTCGATGAAGACCCTGTGTGCCGCCCTCGCGTTGACGTGTGTTTTCCTGGCTGGCTGCAACACCATGGCTGGTGCCGGCAAGGACATCCAGACCGGAGGCCAGAAGCTCGAAAACGCTGCCGACAACACCAAGCAGAAAATGTAAGCCGGCAAGCGCACAATAAAAAAGCCCCGACATGGGGCTTTTGCTTTTGGTGTCGGGCGCGCATTCGCCCGTGGCACTCAGACCGCCGCGCCGCCTGGCAAAGCTGTCTGCGGACGAGCGTGCTCGGTGTGATCTACCTGTTCGAACACCGCATCCGTGGGCGGCAGCTCGACGATGATGGTCACGCCGCCCCCGGGCATCGAGTCAATCGTGAGCGTGCCGCCCAGCGCAATGGCGCGCTGCTCCATCCCCAACAGCCCGTGATGGCCGACCATGCGACGGCGCTCAATGTCAGCGGGAAAGCCGCGGCCGTTGTCGCGCACGCGCAGCCGCACGCCCTCGTCTTCGTTCACGTCAAGCGCCACCGATACCGACGTTGCATGCGCGTACTTCGATGCGTTCGTCAGCGATTCCTGCACGATCCGGTACAGCGCAATGGCCGCATCATCGGTCAGCTTGGGCATGTCGTCGGGCAGGCTGACCTCGGTGTGCCAGCCGTTACGCACACCCACGTCTTCGGTCAACTGCGAGAGTGCCTCAACCAGCCCCAGGTTGAGCAGGATGGTGGGGCGCAGGTCTTCAATCAGGCGGCGTTTGATCTGGATACCCTGATCGACGTGGGCCATCACCCGGGTAATCTTTTCGCTCACGGCCGGCTCGTTGGCTTGCATGCGCGAGCGCAGCCAGTGCAGATCCATCTTGGTGGCGGTGAGGATGGCGCCCAACTCGTCGTGCAGTTCGCGTGCGAGGCGCGTTTTTTCGTCTTCGGTCACACGCTGCAAGTGGGCCGCCAGATCGGATAGCTGCCGTGTACGTTCGCGCACCATGCGATCGAGCTTCTGGCTTTCCTCTTCGGCCTTGTCGCGCGCCAGTTCCGTCACCGCCAGGCGTTTGGCGTGCTGCATGCCGAGGACGACCAGCAAGATGATGTTGACCGCCGTGATGAGCGCAATGCCATAGCGCGAGAGCGCCAGATCCCGCTCGGCGTGTTCGAGGCTGCGTGCCACGGTGGCAATCTCGCGCTGGCGCAGGCGGTCCAGCCCTTGCCGCACCGCCTCCATCGATGCCTTGCCGAAATCGGTACGCACGAGGTCAAGCGCCACTTCCAGATCGCGCTTGCCGTAGATCAGCGTGAGCTCCATCTCGGTGAGCTTGCGACTGACCTGCAGCGCGGTCTCTGAAAACAGCTTGAGCGCGTCTGGATCGTTGGCGTAGTGGTCGCGGATCTCCGCCATCAGCGCGTGGATGTGCGGGATGGCCTTGTTGTACGGATCGAGGTATTCGTCCTTGCCGGTGAGCAGGAAACCGCGCTGGCCGGCCTCGGCGTTGACGAGTTCGGCAAGCAGCTCGTTGATGGCCGTTTCAGCCTGCTGCGATTGAATCACCTGCCGATAGCCTTGGCTCAGACGGACGTTGCCCGTCTCCGAAGCAATCAGCACCCCGAGCGTCAGCAAAATGCCGACGGCGAGCAGCAGGGTGGAGCGCAAGGATGACCGCATGGCATGCAGACCCGTGTGGAACGCGTCAAACCGCCCGACGCGGCGCGCGTTGCGTGTGTGTTTTTGGTAGTCGGCATGATACTCCGTGGCCGCCCCAGACGACACCTCGGGCGCACCCGGGCGGGCACGCTACGTGCGTCGCAGTACGCCGGCAGGGCGACGGCGCCGACACGTGCGGCGCAACACCCCAGCCTCCCAACCATCCCGATCCGGAGACAACAACATGCTGAAATGGGCACTGATCTTCGCCATCATTTCCGTGGTGGCGGGCGTGCTGGGCTTTACCGGCATTGCCACAGGCGCAGCGAGCATCGCCAAGATCCTGTTCTTTATCTTCGTGGTGCTGTTCGTGCTGTTTCTCATCCTTGGCGTCACCGTTTTCAAGGCGGTGGATTAGCGCCATGTCCTGAGCCGCGTCGGGTCCGCGTCTTGCTAAACCACTGGGACAGACGGCTCACTTTTGTGTGGGCCGGACCCGCAACCCGCCACCCGCGCTGCCGGTGAGTGCTTCCCGCGGCGCCACGATGAGGAACCCCGCCATGTCTCTCTTTGCCAGCCAACGCGTACGCAGCCGCGTCGATGACATCAACGACCGCGCACACCGCGCCATGAACAGCGCCAGCGACGCCGTAGACCACGCGCGCTATGCTGCACGCCCCGCCGTGGAAGACGTGCAAAGTCTGTTGCGCTCGCTCGAAAACGCCATCCATACCCTGACCGACGAAGGCAGCACCGAAGCCAGCCGGGCCAGTCGCGCACTGCATGCCCGCGCAGACCAACTGCGCCGCGCCGCCAACGACCGCGCCCACCAAGCGAAGGAACGCATGGACTGGGCGCTCGATCGCACCGAAGAAACCATTACGGGCGCGCCCTTCAAATCGGTCGGCGTGGCGGTGGCGATCGGAGCAGCCATCGGCCTAGCGGTCGCACTTGCAGGCAGCGGCCGGCGCGGCGAACGCGAATAGCCCGGCGCCACGTCAATCCCACCTGGAAGGAGCTCTGCATGACCCAGACCAACGCGGCGCCGGAAAGCCGCTTCCTCACCGACATCAAGACGCTGCGTGAACGCGCCCGCAAGCACATCGAGGAAGGCGCGGTGACCGACGACTACCAGGCCGATCGAGACACCGTGCTCCGGCTGCTGAACGAGGCCCTGGCAACGGAGTTGATCTGCGTGCTGCGCTACCGGCGCCACCATTTCATGGCCAAGGGCATCAACGCCGACCCGATCGCCGAGGAGTTCATGGTGCACGCCACCGAAGAGCAGCAGCACGCCGACAAGATCGCCGCGCGCATCGTGCAATTGGGCGGCTCACCCAACTTCAACCCGGAAGGCTTATCGACGCGCAGTCATTCGGAGTATGTGGAAGCCGACGGCCTGGTCGACATGATCAAGGAGAACCTGGTGGCCGAACGGATCGCCATCGACAGTTACCTGGAAATGATCCGCTACATCGGGGATCGAGACCCCACCACGCGGCGCGTGCTGGAAGAGATTCTGGCCGTGGAAGAAGAACACGCGGACGAGTTGTCCGACATGCTGCACGACCAGTAACCCGAACGCAGTAGGAGCAGATACCGGCAGGGCGTACCCACGTCAGCGCCAGCCCCCTCCCCCGCTCCCGGCCCTAGTGGCCGGATGCCCGGACCACCCATTGCGGTGGCCGGGCATTTTTTTCTGAATGCTCAATACTCAATACTCAAACGCCCCACATCACGGTGGCGTTCTTCGGCAGCGATTCTTCCAGCATGTGCAGCAGCGGGTAGGCACGCTGACCGAGGTGCGGCGGTTCTTCCTCGCCTTCATCGTCGTCCCGGGCGGTCAGCTCCGCCACCTTGATGTGGGCTTGGTGGGTATCGTCCTTGATGGCCCGCTTGAGGCGGTCGATGGCGTGCGGCATCTCTTCAGGCGTAATAACGCCGCGCTCGCCCAGCGTCTTGCCGATCACGCCCAGCAACACCATGGCGAGATCCTTCTGCATGGAGAAACTTTGCGACTCGTGCGAAGTAAAGGTAATCATGATTCTTGGTTCCCTTGGTTCGGGTTTAAAGCCTGTTTCGGGGGCCGCAGATTGCCACGGCGGGCGCCTCATCCGTCTAAGACGGTGGCTCACCTGATAAAATTTCGTACTTTTCCCCGAACAACGCAACTGGCCGCGCCGGAACTGGGTTTCAACCGGTTTCAGCACTGCCGGCGTCATGGTTTCTTATGCTGCCCTCCCATAAACAGACGATCGCCCAATTGTTGTCCGACGCCGTCGGCACCCTGCTGCCCGAAGGCCAAGCCCGACCGGAGATCGTCCTGGAGCGCCCCAAGCAGGCCGCGCACGGCGACATCGCCTGTAACGTCGCGCTGCAGCTTGCCAAGCCGCTGGGCAAGAACCCGCGCGAACTGGCCGGCAGCATTGCAGACGCCATCCGCGCCGACGCCCGCGGCCAGCGCCTGGTCGCCGCCGTGGAGATCGCCGGCCCGGGCTTCATCAACCTGCGTCTGTCGGCCGCCGCGCGTGCAGACGTCATTGCCGCCGTGTTTGCCGAAGGCGACCGGTTTGGCGCCGCCAACACCCACGACGGCGCGCCGGTGCTGGTGGAATTCGTCTCCGCCAACCCGACCGGCCCGCTGCACGTCGGCCACGGTCGCCAGGCCGCGCTGGGCGATGCGCTGGCGAGCCTGCTCGACTGGCAGGGCCACAAGGTCCACCGCGAGTTCTACTACAACGACGCGGGCGTGCAGATCCACAACCTGGCCGTCTCCGTGCAGGCCCGCGCGCGCGGCTTCAAGCCCGGCGACGCCAACTGGCCCGAAGCCGCCTACAACGGCGACTACATCGCCGACATCGCCGCCGATTACCTCGCCGGCAAGACCGTACGCGCCTCCGATGGCGAACCCGTGACAGGCGCCGGCGACGTGGAAGACCTCGAAGCCATCCGCCGCTTTGCCGTTACGTATCTGCGCAACGAGCAGGACATCGACCTGCAGGCCTTTGGCGTGAAGTTCGACCGCTACTACCTGGAGTCGTCGCTCTACACCGAGGGCAAGGTGCAGCAGACGGTGGACGCGCTCATCGCCGCCGGCAAGACGTACGAGCAGGAAGGCGCGCTGTGGCTGCGCACGACCGATGACGGCGACGACAAGGACCGCGTCATGCGCAAGTCCGACGGCGCCTACACCTACTTCGTGCCCGACGTGGCGTACCACACCACCAAGTGGGGCCGTGGCTTCACGCAGGTCATCAACGTGCAGGGCAGCGACCACCACGGCACCATCGCCCGCGTGCGCGCTGGCCTGCAAGGCCTGAACATCGGCATCCCCAAGGGCTACCCCGACTACGTCCTCCACAAGATGGTCACGGTGATGAAGGACGGCGCCGAGGTGAAGATCTCCAAGCGCGCCGGCTCCTACGTGACGGTGCGCGACCTGATCGAGTGGTCCAACGGCGATGCGGCGTCCGAAGCCGGCGTCGACACCATCCGCGCCTGCGTGGAAGCCGGCGAGCCGAACTGGCCCGAGCGCTTCACACGCGGCCGCGATGCCGTGCGCTTCTTCCTGCTGTCGCGCAAGGCCGATACCGAGTTCGTCTTCGACGTGGACTTGGCGCTCAAGCAAAGCGACGAGAACCCGGTGTACTACGTGCAATACGCGCATGCGCGTATCTGCTCGGTGTTCGAGCGCGCAGGTGTGGATGCGGCCTCGCTCACCAGCGCCGATCTGGCGGCGGTGACCGGCCCGGACGTCAGCCCGCAGGCGACCGCCCTGGTGCAGCGCCTCGCAGCCTTCCCCGACATGCTGGCCGACGCCGCGCGCGAGTTGGCCCCGCACGCCGTGGCCTTCTACCTGCGCGATCTGGCCGGCGACTTCCACGCGTTCTACAACGCCGATCGCGTGCTGGTCGACGACGAAGCCGTTAAGCGTGCCCGGCTGGCACTGCTGGCCGCCACGCGCCAAGTGCTGCGCAACGGGCTCGCGGTGATCGGCGTGTCGGCGCCGCAAAAGATGTAAATGCGCACGATTTGGCATCACACGGCGCTCTTATAATCGGGCGCTTCTAGAAGGATCGACATGGCACGCAATACGCAATCTTCCCGTGTCCGCTCGCAATGGGGCGGCACGTTTCTGGGTCTGGTGCTGGGGCTGATCGTCGGTTTGGCGATCGCCGTGGTGGTGGCGGTGTACATCACCAAGGCCCC
>CBJMVH010000063.1:0-25862 GCA_966433195.1 uncultured Ralstonia sp. | reverse complement strand
GCCAGCCCGATCAGCGTGAACAGGTACAGCGTGCCGAGCACGACCGGATAATCGCGCCGCATCACGGCCTCATACGAGAGCAAGCCCATGCCGTCGAGCGAGAACAATTGCTCGATCAGCAGCGACCCCGTAAAGAACGCACCAATGAATGCAGTCGGAAAGCCCGTCACCAGGGGCAGCAGCGCATTGCGGAAGATGTGCTTCCACAGCACGCGCCGTTCCGACAAGCCCTTGCTGCGCGCGGTCAGCACGTACTGCTTGCGGATTTCCTCCAGAAACGCATTCTTCGTCAGCATGGTGATGACCGCAAAGCTGCCCACCACCGACGCGGTAACCGGCAGCGTGATGTGCCAGAGGTAATCCGTCACCTTGCCCAGCAGGCTCAATTGATCCCAGTTGTCCGACGTAATGCCACGAATCGGGAACCACTGGAAGAACGTCCCGCCGCCGAACAGCACCAGCAACAGCACACCCAGCACAAAGCCCGGAATTGCATACCCCACTAGCACAATGATGCTGGTCACCAAATCAAACCGGCTGCCCGCGCGCACCGCCTTTGCAATGCCAAGCGGCACCGCGATGAGGTACGTGAGAAAGAATGTCCACAGCCCGATCGAAATCGACACCGGGAGTTTGGACTTGATGAGCTCCCACACGCTGCGATGCTGGAAGTAGCTCTCGCCCAGGTCAAAGCGCGCGAAGCGCCCGAGCATCAGAAAATAGCGCTCCATGGGGCTCTTGTCGAAACCATATAGCGCCCGGATTTCCTTGATCTTCTCGGCATCCACGCCGCGTCGGCCGCGGTAGTCGAAGGCGCCACCGCCGCTGGCCTCGCCGCCGGCGCCACGCCCTTTCATCTCGATCATCATCTGCTCGACAGGGCCGCCCGGCACAAACTGGATCACCGCAAAGGTGAGCGTGATCACACCAACGAGTGTCGGGATCAGGAGCAGCAGCCGTTTGATCAAATAAGCAAACATGGCATCAACGCAAAGCGGTCAGTTGCGAGGCTCGTGAGAGGACGGAATACGCCACCACGCCGTCAGCACCCAGGCTTCCGCCGAGTAGTAGTACGGCAGACGATCCGGATACATCAGGTTCTTGTTGTAGGCCACACGGTGCGTAGACGAATACCAGTGCGGAATCACATAGCAGCCGTGCATCAGCACCCGATCGAGGGCGCGGGACGCCGTGATCAGCTCATCGCGGTCGTCAGCACGCAGCACGTCATCGATCAGCGCATCCACGGCGGGGGATTTGAGCCCGATCACATTGTCCGAGCCAGCTTCGTCGGCTGCGGCGGAGCCAAACCGATCTTTCAGTTCATTGCCAGGGCTCTGTGAATCAGGAAAGCGCAGCGAAACCATGTCGAAGTCGAACTCTTCCAGCCGCTTCTGGTAGAGCGCGAAATCCGTCACGCGCTGGTTGACCTGGATGCCGAGCTTTTCCAGATTGCGCGCGTAGGCGGCCATGACGCGGCTCATCGCGCCACCATCGTCGAGCATCTCGAAGACGAAAGGCTCGCCCTTGGCATTGCGCAGCGCGCCGTCATCGTATGTCCACCCCGCCTGTGCCAACAGCCGACGCGCCTGGCGCAGGTTGTCGCGCAGCGAACTGGGCGGATCGGTGGAGGGCGGCGCGGCCAACACGCCAAAAACGTCCGGGTCCAGCTTGCTGCGCAACGGCTCCAGCAGCGCCAGTTCCCCCTTGCCAGGCATACCGGTGAGCGAATCGGCCGCAGCCAGCTCACTGTTGGCGAAATAGCTGTCCAGCCGGCGATAGGCGCCATAAAACAGCTGCCGGTTCAGCCATTCGAAATCGAGCGCCAGCGACAACGCCTTGCGCACCCGCAAATCCTGAAAGATGGGCCGGCGCAGGTTCATCACGAAGCCCTGCATGCCCGCGCCATTGCGGTGTGGGAATTCGCTCTTAATGAGTTCGCCGCTGCGGAATTTCACACCGACGTAGCTCTTGGCCCAGTTCTTGGCGCGGTACTCCACCATGGCGTCGTACTCGCCCGCCTTGAAGGCCTCCAGCCGCGCGGTTTCGTCCTTGTAGAGCTTGTACTGGATGCGCTCGAAGTTGAACGAGCCGCGACGCACATTCAGATCGCGCCCCCAGTAGTCCGGATTGCGGCGGAAGGTGATGCCGCGCGACGGATCAAACCGTTCGATCAGGTACGGGCCACTGGCAACCGGCTCCTGGAACGTCAGCTTATCGAACGCGACATCCTTGCCTTCGTTCGGGTCTTCCGGCTTGCCGCTGCCCTTCCCCCATTTTGGCGAGAACACGGGCAGCCCACCGACGATGAGCGGCAGTTCCTTGTTCTTGCGCTTGAAGTCATAGCGGATGGTGGCCGCATCCACCACCGTCACCTTGGCCACATCGGCGGTCATGCTGCGATACGCTGGGCTCGCGCCCTTGCCCATCAGCATGTCGTATGAATACTTCACGTCCGACGCGCGCACCCGGTCGCCATTGGAAAAACGCGCACGCGGGTTGATGTGAAAGGTCACCGAGAGATCGTCCGGCGCGACTACCACGTCGTCCGCCAACAGCCCGTAGCCGCTGGCCGTCTCGTCCCAGCTACCGATCAGCAGGCTCTCGAACACCAATTGGTTGAGCCCCGGCGCGGATGTCCCCTTGATGGTGAACGGATTGAACTTATCGAAGCTCGTACGACGGTCAGGATTGCCCAACAGCAGCATGCCGCCGACCGGCGCCTTCGGGTTCAAGTAACCGAAGTGAGAGAAGCCGGCCGGATATTTGAGATCGCCGTATTCGGCATAGCCGTGTGCCGCCCAACTCGGCGCTGACGCCACGGCCACCAGCAGGCAAGCCAGTGCCGCGAGAAAACGCCCGTACGGCTTGTGTGCCGCTGCAAGCACGCTCATGCCGCCTCGTGCCCCCGTAGTTCTTGCATGTCTTGACTCCACTCCACCGCAGTCTGAAAGCGTGTTTCGGACGATTCTAACGCCCCGTCACGACAATCCCGCCAAATCGCCTCCGAGGATCGTCCCGCATTGACAAGGGCTGCGAGCATCTGCGGCAGTGCGCAAAAGCACGAGATGTCGGTAGCTTTCCGGTATGATCGCGCCGTCAAAACCGCCCATATGCCGCCACGGAGTGACCGCAGTGGCATATCGGTGCGACGCTGCCCACATTTGTACGGAGAAAACATGGGATTCCTCGCTGGCAAGCGCATTCTGATTACCGGCCTTCTGTCCAACCGCTCAATCGCCTACGGCATCGCCAACGCCTGCAAGCGCGAAGGCGCTGAACTGGCGTTCACCTACGTCGGCGAACGCTTCAAGGACCGCATTACCGAATTCGCCAACGAGTTCGACAGCAAGCTGGTGTTCGACTGCGACGTCGGCAGCGATGAGCAGATCGCCAAGGTGTTCGAAGACCTCGGCCAACACTGGGGCCACTTTGACGGCCTGGTGCATTCGATCGGCTTTGCGCCGCGCGAAGCGATTGCCGGCAACTTCATCGACGGTCTGTCGCGTGAGTCGTTCCGTATTGCGCACGACATCTCGGCGTACAGCTTCCCGGCGCTGGCGAAGGCCGCGCTGCCGATGCTGTCGCCCAATGCCTCGCTGCTCGCCCTGACCTACCTGGGTGCTGAGCGCATCGTTCCGAACTACAACACGATGGGCTTGGCCAAGGCGTCGCTGGAAGCTGGCGTGCGTTACCTGGCTGGCGCCCTGGGGCCGAAGGGCATCCGCGCCAACGGCATCTCCGCCGGCCCGATCAAGACGCTGGCTGCATCGGGCATCAAGGATTTCGGCAAGCTGCTGAAGTACATGGAAGACGTGGCCCCGCTGCGCCGTAACGTCACCATCGAAGAAGTCGGCAACGTAGCCGCCTTCCTGTTGTCTGATCTGGCAAGCGGCGTGACCGGCGAGATCACGTATGTGGATTGCGGCTTCAACGTGACCGCAGGCGTGCCGGAGAGCGTAGGCCAGGACTGATTCGCTGACACGCTGTATGCGCCATCTTCGGATGGCGCGTGCGCAAAGTCGATCTCGCAATCGACAAAGAGAATCGGCAAAGAAAAAGCCCGCATGGTTTGCGCCATGCGGGCTTTTTGACGTGCAGTGCAATGCGAGCCGTCACGTCATCTCGACTCGCATCCGCCTGTTTAATGCGCTTCCCGCGAGAAGCACCAAACTGGCGGAGACGGAGGGATTCGAACCCTCGATCCAGGTTTTGGCCCGGATGCTCCCTTAGCAGGGGAGTGCCTTCGACCTCTCGGCCACGTCTCCCAAACTTGCGTTACACGAAGGAGCCCGTGCAACGAAGCGCGTATTCTAGCCACTTCACCTCACCCGGTCAACGACAACCGCATGACAGCGTGGTGAGAATCTGTGGCCCGGGGGTCGCCACCCGGCACCGCCTCAAGCGATTAGGCCTGATCCAGCTCAAACGCCTTGTGGAGCGCGCGCACGGCCAGCTCCATGTACTTCTCGTCGATCAGCACCGAGATCTTGATTTCCGAGGTGGAGATCATCTGGATGTTGATGCCTTCTTCCGACAGCGTGCGGAACATCTTGCTGGCAATGCCCACGTGCGAGCGCATGCCCACACCCACCACCGACACCTTCGACACCTTTGGGTCGCCCGACACGCTGGCGGCACCGATGTGGCCCTTCACGCTGTCGTTCAGGATCGCGAGGGCGCGCTGGTATTCGCCGCGCGGCACGGTGAAGGTGAAGTCCGTCTTACCTTCCACCGACTGGTTCTGGATGATCATGTCGACGTCGATATTGGCGTCGGCGACCGGGCCCAGAATTTGGTAAGCGATACCGGGCTTGTCCGGCACACCGATCACGGTGATCTTGGCTTCGTCGCGGGCAAAGGCGATGCCGGAAATGGCGGCGGCTTCCATGTTCGAATCTTCCTCAAAAGTAATCAGCGTGCCCGAGTTCATCTCGACGTCGAGCGGCATCAGCGGGTCGGTCAGCGACGACAGCACGCGGGTCTTCACGCGGTACTTGCCGGCAAACTCCACCGAGCGAATCTGCAGCACCTTCGAGCCGAGGCTGGCCATTTCCAGCATCTCTTCGAAGGTGATCTTGTCCAGGCGGCGGGCGTCATCCACCACGCGCGGGTCGGTCGTATAGACGCCATCCACGTCGGTGTAGATCAGGCACTCGTCGGCTTCGAGCGCAGCAGCAACCGCCACTGCCGAGGTATCCGAGCCACCGCGGCCGAGCGTGGTGATATGGCCCTCGCTGTCGATGCCTTGGAAGCCGGTGATGACGACCACGCGGCCGGCGTCGAGATCGGCGCGCACGCGCTCGTCGTCAATCGATTGGATACGCGCCTTGGTGTAGGCCGAATCGGTCTTCACCGGCACTTGCCAGCCGGTGTAGCTGCGGGCGTCAATGCCTTCGGCATGCAGCGCGATGGCCAGCAGGCCCACGCTCACCTGCTCGCCCGTCGAGGCAATCATGTCGAGTTCACGCGGGTCGGGCTGGGCCGAAATCTCTTTGGCCAGACCCAGCAGGCGGTTGGTTTCGCCAGACATGGCCGACGGAACGACCACGACTTGGTGACCCGCGCGATGCCACTTGGCAACGCGCTTGGCGACGTTCTTGATGCGTTCAACTGAACCCATCGAGGTGCCACCGTATTTGTGAACGATGAGAGCCATCTTGGAAAGATCGAGAGGAGGCGAAGCGGTGCAAAAGCCTTTGAAAATACAGCAATTTGCAGCGATCGGCAAGAAAACGGCCGACTAAGACGCGTTAAGATGTGTGTCAGAGTGCACTCATTGCCCGGCAGACCACGTGATCCGCCACCCCGGCCCGCTCCCCACTGCCGCGTGGTCCATCCCGACCCCAGCGGCAAAGACCAGCGTTTCCCCCGCATAAAGCAAAGGCAAGCGCTCACGCTCCCAGGCTGGGATACCCGCTTCCTGATACGCCTGCTTGAGCGCACGCGATGGGCCGCCCGGGCGCAGCACGATGCGCTCGCCGCCACGTCGCGGCACCAATGACAAGGGCGCGCGCAAGATTCCCGCGTCGATACCGCCGGCCACGACGGGTGAAAAGAGCAGTGCCCCGCCCCATTCGCTCACACTCACCCACCGCTCGGTGCGAGTTGCAGCATCGAACTGCCCCGCATCGAGGGTGACCGCGAGCGGGGCAACTACGTCGCCGGCGTCGGGCTCGATCCACGCAACGCCACGGTAGCGTCGGACCTGCCCGGCCGGCAGTGCAACGCACAGCGCGCTATCGTCACGCGCATCGATCAATTGGGTTCGCAGATCATCAAGGCGGCGCGCGGACACGGCCCGCATGCCCGCCTGCGCGAGCCACGCCCGCAACACTGCACGCTGACGCGGCACGGATAGCGCCATCAGCGCCGCAACATCGAGCCCCTCCGTCGAGACAATCCGCGCCAAATCGGCCCGGGCAATCTCGTTGATCAACGCGGCGGCATCCGCCAGATGCGTCGCACTGCGCGCAAGCGCCTCACGATATGCGGGGAAATGCTCGGCCATGCCGGCGAGCAGCGGCCGCAGCGCGTTGCGTGCGTAGCGTGCATCGCTGTTGGATGGATCTTCGATCCAAGTGAGCGCATGGGTGTGCGCATACAGTTCGATTTCGCTGCGCGGCACGTCGATCCACGGACGCAGCAAGGTCACAGCGCCTGCACGAACGACCGGCATGGCGGCAAGGCCGTCGACGCCGGCGCCGCGCATCAATTGCAACAGCACGGTTTCGGCTTGGTCGTCCTGATGGTGCGCCGTCAGCAAAATCGATGCGCCTGTCTGCGCGCAAAGCGCCTCCAGAGCAGCGTACCGCGCATCGCGCGCCGCCTCTTCGACGCCCTGCCCCGCATCGACGGCCACATGGACACGGCGCGCATGGAACGCAACACCCGCCGCCTCTGCCATGCGGAAGGAGGCGCATTCCCAAACATCGGCATCGGCCTGCAAGCCATGGTGGATATGCAGCGCAACGAGATGCACCCGGGTGCCCGCATCGCGCCACGCGGCGCAGGCGTGCAGCAGCGCGGCGGAATCCCGCCCGCCGGACAAGGCAATCGCTACCGTCAGCGCTTCAGCATCGCCAGAAACAACAAAGGCCGCACACGCGGCAACGCGTTGTGCGACCTTGTTGACCAGACTAGCCGATCGGGCGGACGGATCAGCGCGCTTCGGTTTCCTTGAACTTGCCATAGGCCATCAGGCGCTCGTGACGGCGCGCCTGCAGTTCAGACGTCTTCATGCCCTGGAACTGGCGCAGCGATTCGGCCAGTGCGCGCTTGAGCATCGTCGCCATGCCCTTCGGATCGCGATGCGCGCCACCCAGCGGCTCGTTGACGATCTTGTCGATCAGGCCCAGCGCCTTGAGGCGGTGTGCGGTCAAGCCCAGTGCTTCAGCGGCTTCCGGTGCCTTCTCGGCAGTCTTCCACAGGATCGACGCGCAGCCCTCCGGCGAGATCACGGCGTACGTGGCGAACTGCAGCATGATCACCGAATCGCCCATGGCGATTGCCAGTGCGCCGCCCGAACCGCCTTCACCGATGATGGTGGCGATCAGGGGCACCTTCAGGCCAGCCATCACGAACAGGTTGTGACCGATGGCTTCCGACTGGCCACGCTCTTCCGCATCAATGCCTGGGAAGGCGCCCGGCGTATCGACGAACGTGAAGATCGGCAGGCCGAACTTGTCGGCCAGCTCCATCAGGCGCTTGGCCTTGCGGTAGCCCTCGGGCTTGGACATACCGAAGTTGCGCAGCGCGCGCTCCTTCGTGTCGCGGCCCTTCTGGTGACCGATCACCATGCACGGCTGACCGTTGAAGCGTGCCAGACCACCGACGATCGACAGGTCGTCCGCGAAGGTGCGGTCGCCGTGCAGTTCGTGGAAGTCGGTAAAGATTTCGCGGACGTAATCAAGCGTGTAAGGACGCTGCGGGTGACGTGCAATCTGTGCGACCTGCCAGGGCGTCAGGTTGGCGTACAGATCTTTGGTGAGCTGCTGGCTCTTGGAAGCCAGGCGGGAGATTTCTTCAGAAATGTCGACAGCGGAATCGTCTTGTACAAAGCGAAGTTCTTCGATCTTCGCCTCAAGTTCTGCGATCGGCTGCTCGAACTCCAGGAAGGTTGTTTTCATGGATCTTCTGAAAGGCTCTTGAAGGCGCGCATTCTACCGGATTTTGACCGCCGGTCGACGCTGCGCGTTTCATCGAAATTAACAGATCAATAGGTGGTAGCCGTGTCTAGGCTGCGCCACATATACCAAGTGGCCACGGTGCGCCACGGTTCCCAGTTAGCGGCGACTTCCCGTGCCTCGCTGCGAGTGACGGGTTCGCCACTGAAATAATTTTGCGAAATTGCGTTGATGAGCCCGATGTCATCCAGCGGCAGCACGTTCGGGCGCATCAGGTTGAACATCAGGAACATCTCTGCCGTCCACCGACCGATACCGCGGATCTGCGTAAGCTCAGCAATGACATCCTCGTCTTCCATCTCAGACCACTTTGCGACATGGAGCGTGCTGTTGCGGAAGTGATCCGCCAGATCCAGGATGTACTCGGCCTTGCGCTTGGATAGCCCGCAACCCGCCAGCTTTTCCTGACCGGCACGGATGAACTGTGCTGGCACCAGCTTGGGGCACACGTCCACCACGCGCTCCCACACCGATTGGGCCGCCTTGACCGAAATCTGCTGGCCGACAATGGACCGAGCGAGCGTCACGAACGGATCGCCCCGTGAGGCCAGATGCGCCGGGCCATACGCGGGGATGATCTTGCGCAGGATGCGATCCCGCTTCATCAGGTCGGCGCAAGCCTCCTGCCAGTAGTCAGGCGGACCGGACAACACCACTTCTGCCGGCACGGGCATCGCCTCGTTTGTGGCGATCGTTTCGGGCAGAGGCACCTTTGATGTTGGCGCCCGTTTGGCCGGGGCCTTGGCGGCGACCGTCTTGCTCCCGACGCCGTCGACCTTCTTCGCTGCCGTCTTTTTGGCCGCAGGCGCCTTCACCGCTGGCGCCTTTTTCGCGGCCGTACTGCGCCCAACGCTGACCTGACTGGCCTTCTTGGCCGCCGCGTTCATGCGCGTCTCCATTCGGTCACGCCGCCCGGCTTGTCTTCCAGCACGATGCCGGCGGCCAGTAGATCGGCGCGGATCGCGTCGGCGCGGGCAAAGTCGCGAGCGGCCTTGGCGGCACGGCGCTCTTCGATGCGCGCTTCCACTTCAGCGGCATCCAGGCCATCGGCCGACACCCCGCCTTGCAGGAAGGCATGCGGATCACGGCCCAGCAAGCCCATCACACCCGCCAGCGCGGCCAACTGATTGGCCAGCTCGGGCGAGCGCGTCTTGTTCACTTCGCTGGCGAGCTCGAACAGCACCGATACAGCGACCGGCGTGTTGAAGTCGTCATTCATCGCCTCGCGGAAACGCTTGCCGTGCGACTCATTCCAATCGGGCTGCGCGCCAGCGGTGGCTGGCACGTCCTTGAGCGCGGTGTACAGACGCGTGAGCGCGTGGCGCGCATCGTCCAGATGCGCATCGCTGTAGTTCAAATCGCTGCGATAGTGCGAGCGCAGGATGAAGAAGCGCACGACCTCTGCGTCGTACACCTTCAGCACATCGCGGATGGTGAAGAAGTTGCCGAGCGATTTCGACATCTTCTCGTCATTCACGCGCACGAAGCCGTTGTGCATCCACGTGTTGACGAAGGTCTTGCCGGTTGCACCTTCGGACTGCGCGATCTCGTTTTCGTGATGCGGGAACTGCAGGTCCGCGCCGCCGCCGTGCAGATCGAAATGCTCGCCCAGCAGTTCGCAACTCATCGCCGAGCACTCGATATGCCAGCCTGGGCGCCCCTCACCCCACGGCGAGGACCAGCGCGATTCGGCCGGCTCTTCTGCCTTGGCGGATTTCCACAACACGAAGTCCAGTGGATCCTGCTTGGCATCGTTGGCCGCCACGCGCTCGCCCGCGCGCAGGTCTTCGAGCGACTTGCCCGACAGCCTGCCGTAGCCCGGGAACTTGCGCACGGCGTAGTTCACGTCGCCATCGGTTGCCTGATAGGCCAGGCCGTTCTGTTGCAGCTTGCCGATCATGCTCAGCATCTGCGGCACGTACTCGGTGGCACGTGGCTCATGATCGGGCGCTTGCGTACCGAGCGCGGCGAAATCTTCGTGCATCGCGTCGATAAAGCGGCCGGTGAGCGCGCTCATGGTCTCGCCATTCTCGACCGCCCGCTTGATGATCTTGTCGTCGATGTCGGTGATGTTGCGCACGTAGGTCACGTCGTAACCTGACGCACGCAGCCAGCGCTGCACCATGTCGAACACCACCACCACCCGCGCATGCCCGACGTGGCAGTAGTCGTACACCGTCATCCCGCACACGTACATGCGCACGCGGCCGGGCTCGATGGGGACGAACGTCTGTTTTTCACGCGCGAGCGTGTTGTAGATCTTGAGTGATTCCATGAATCGGTGTCGGGAGATTCAGCGCGCCGCCACGTACTGAGGTACTGGGCTGGATGCCGGCGGGCGCAATTGCCATGTGCGGCTGGTGCGCGAGCGCAAATTAGCGGCACATTTTACCGGAACTGCCCCGATGGGTTGGCCAGCCGTGCGATCGGTCTGCTCCCAATCAAGAACCTTATCCGGCGCGCGCTGCCACTGCTGCGCGCAAAGACGGTTTGTTAGAATGCGGCGGAGTATAACGGAACCGATTCTCATGACCAGACCGCTGCGCGAGCACGCTGCCACCCTGTGCGCTGCCACCCTGACTTGCCTGCTCGCTGTATCGGCGGCACCCGCCGTAGCGCAGACTGCCGGCATCGCCCTGCCAGCAGACCTCACCCCCAACACGCAGACGCCGCCACAGGTGGCACGTCAGAAGCGCATCGATGATGAGTTGGCCAAGAAGCAATACAGCCAGGCGCTGGCCGAGCTCGACAAGGACGTCGCCTCGCAGCCGCGCAATGCGCAAGCCCGCTTCCAGCGCGGTGTGGCACTGGCCGGTCTGGGCCGTAGCGACGATGCCATCGTCGCCTTCAGCCAGATGACGCAGGACTTCCCTGAACTGCCCGAGCCTTACATCAACCTGGCGGCGCTGTACGCTGAACGCGGCGAACTGCTCCGCGCGCGCGACAGCCTGATCTTGGCGAACCGCGTGGCGCCGGAAAACGCACTGGCGCAGTCCAACCTTGGCGATGTCTATGTTCGCCTGGCCGCACAGTCGTACCAGAGTGCACTGAAGCTGAATCCGAAAAACGCCACGGCACGCGCGCGCCTCGATGCCCTGCCGGATCTGCCGGGCGTACACCCCGCGGCGGCGGCTGACCCTGCAGCCGCCACGCTGCCCGCTGCCAGCGGCGTGAAAGCCAAGCCGGCCAAGCGTCATTAACAAGACGCGGCCGAGACGTTTTCCCACCCCCAACGCTCTCCCCTCCAGACCATGCTCCGTATTCGCTCCCTCTTTGCCGGACTTGTGTGCGCATTGGCCGTAACCGCCACCGCCGCCGCCACCCCTGCACCGCGCGTGCAGTTCAAGACATCGATGGGCAACTTCACTGTCGAGGTCTACCCGGACAAGGCGCCCAAGACCGTCGCCAACTTCCTGCAATACGTGAAGGACGGCTTCTACAAGGGCACGATTTTCCACCGCGTGATGGGCGGCTTCATGATCCAGGGCGGCGGCTTCACGCCCGACATGAAGCAGAAAGACACCCGCCCGCCCGTCGAGATCGAATCGAAGAACGGCCTGAAGAACGACAAGTACATGATCGCCATGGCCCGCACCATGGACCCGAACTCGGCCACCGCGCAGTTCTACGTGAACGTGGTCGATAACAACATGCTGAACTACCCTGGTCAGGACGGTTATGGCTATACCGTCTTCGGCAAGGTGGTCGAGGGCACCGACACCATCGACAAGATCAAGGGCGTGGAAACCACCACCAAGCTCCCGCACCAGAATGTGCCCGTGAAGCCGATCGTGATTGAATCGGCGACCGTCGTCTCCAAGTAACGCTTTCGCATCACCCTGAGGAATTCACCATGACCCAAGTCAAGCTGCACACCAACCACGGCGACATCACCCTGGCCCTGGACGCCGAAAAGGCACCTAAGTCGGTTGCCAACTTCGTCGCCTATGTGAAGGACGGCCACTACAACGGCACGGTGTTCCACCGCGTCATCAAGGGCTTCATGATTCAGGGCGGCGGTTTCGAGCCGGGCAACGACATGAAGCAAAAGCCCACCAAGGCTCCGATCGACAACGAAGCCAACAACGGCCTGAAGAACGAACGCGGCGCCATTGCCATGGCACGCACCAACGATCCGCACTCGGCCACCGCGCAGTTCTTCATCAACACGGTCGACAACGACTTCCTGAACCACACCTCGCCCACGCCGCAAGGCTGGGGCTACGCTGTGTTCGGCAAAGTGACCGAAGGCATGGATGTGGTCGACAAGATCCGTGCCGTGCGCACCGGCAACCGCGGCTTCCACCAGGACGTGCCGATGGAAGACGTCATCATCGAAAGCGCTGAAGTGATCGAATGATCGACACAGCGCACGCCTCACAGGCCACCGCGCTGAAGACACCGGTCCGGGTTTCCGGGCCGGTGTTTTTTATTTCGGACCTGCATCTGACGGCCAGCATGCCGGCCACCGCTGCGGCATTCGAGCGCTTTCTGCGCACGCGCGCACGCGAGGCGCGCACGCTGGTCATCCTGGGTGACTTCTTCGAATACTGGGTCGGCGATGAAGAACTGGCTGACCCATTCCACCGGCATGTCGCCAGCCTGCTTGCTGAAGCGTCGGATGCGGGCACGTGCGTGCTCTTCATGCACGGCAATCGTGACTTCCTGCTCGGCAAGCGTTTCCTGGCGGCTGCGAAAGCCACCCTGTTACCCGATCCAAGCGTGCTGGAAGTGAATGGACAACGCATCGCGCTCGCCCACGGCGACGCCCTTTGCACACGCGATGTCGCCTATATGCGTTTTCGCCACTGGACGCGCAAGCGCTGGGTGCAACGCCTCTTCCTGATGATGCCGCTGCGCTGGCGCCTGAACATCGCGCAGAAGATGCGCGCCGAAAGCGAAGCCGGCCGCGCCATGTCAGCCAACGTAGCAGGTGAACCGCGCGCCGCCGCCATGATGGGCGACGTTGCGCCCGAAGCCGTTGATGCGCTGTTCAAGGCGTCTGGCACATCCACGCTGATCCACGGCCACACGCACCGCCCGCAACTACATCACGAGCCGAGCGGCGAGCGCTGGGTCCTCTCCGACTGGGATTTCGACTGTCCCAGACCGCGCGGCAGCTTCCTCAAGCTGGAAGATGGCGCACTAACGGTCGAGCAAGTGGCAGCCTAAGCTGCCACCGCTGCCGCCCCTACTTCAGCATCCGCTTCAGCTCGCTCGCGTCGAACGGATCGTTGGGCGAGTTCTCCAGATGCGCGCCCAGGCGATCGAGCGCGGAGAGAATCGACTCGATGCGCTCTTGCTGGAGTTCGCTGTGGTCGATCAGCCGCTTGAGCGCCAGCGACACTGGATCATCTGCATCCGGCGTGATGCCGTAGGCCGAGAACTCCTGTTTGAGCGCCGACTTTGCCTCGGTGGCGACGTCGCGCTCGATGATGCGCGCCGGAATGCCGACGGCCGTCGCGCCCGGCGGCACCGGTTTGAGCACCACCGCGTTCGACCCTACGCGCGCACCATCCCCGATGACGAAGCCGCCGAGCACCTTGGCGCCCGCACTCACTACCACGCCCTTGCCGAGCGTCGGATGCCGCTTGGCGCCCTTGTAGAGCGACGTGCCGCCCAGCGTTACGCCCTGGTAGATCGTGCAATCGTCGCCAATCTCCGCCGTCTCGCCGATCACGACACCCATGCCGTGATCGATGAACACGCGCCGGCCAACGGTCGCACCGGGGTGGATCTCGATGCCGGTCAAGAAGCGCCCGAGGTGCGAGAACCACCGCCCCAGCAGCTTGAAACCACCGTTCCAACACGCGTGCGCGACCCGATGGACGATGACGGCGTGCAGACCCGGATAGCAGGTCAGCACTTCCCAGCGGCTGCGCGCGGCTGGGTCTCGCTCCATGATGGCGCGGATATCTTCGCGAATGCGTGTGAACATCTTGGTTCGTGTGGGTGGATCGTTATATCGATATGCGCAAGGCGCCGAGGGCAGTGTAAGGCATTGCCGACTTTGCCATTGACGGCACAGTGGCAAGGGTTTTCGCCCGACATGCAAGGGGATACCGCACCGTTCGGTTCAGAACGGGCGGCTTCTCAGAGGTCAGCGACAGTCGTCGGCTGCGCCGGTAGGTGGCATGGTGTGCATCTCAGACCCGGCTTCGCCGCGGCGGCCGAGCATGCGCTTGGCGATCCCGCGCAGGATGTTGACCTCCTCGGTCTCCAACTGCGTGCGGGCAAACAGACGCCGCAGGCGCGGCATCAGCTTCTTCGGGGCAGCCGGGTCAAGGAAACCGATCTCGACCAGGCCGCGCTCTAGGTGCTCGAACATCCCGTCGATCTGCTCCGCGGTGGCGGGCTCGCCGACAAAGCCGATGCCTTCCATGCGCGTGTCACTCGTGCCGGTATCAGCCAGCAGCGCCATGCGCACCTCGTACGCAATCAACTGGACGGCCTGCGACAGGTTCAACGACGCATACGCCGGGTTGGCGGGAATGTGCGTGACGACATGGCAGCGCTCCACCACGTCATTCGGCAGACCGAAGCGTTCGTTGCCGAAGACGAAGGCGACGGTGGTGTCCGGCGCGGCCAGCAAGGCAGCCACCTCTTCCGCCGCCGCGCGCGGGCCGATGCGGCGCGGCCCGAACTCGCGCGGGCGGGCGGTCAGGGCGATCGTGAGCGAAGCCCCGGCGAGCGCCTCGCCGATGTCGTCGACCACGCGGGCGCCGGCCAAGACGTCATCCGCGCCGCTTGCCATGGCAACAGCGTCGGCATGCGACTTGGCGTCTGCCTCGCGCGGGCGCACGAGTACGAAGCTGCCCGGATTTCCAAACCCCATCGTCTTGAGCGCGCGTGCCGTGGAGCCGACATTGCCCGGGTGGCTGGTCTCGACCAGTACGAAACGGCAGCGTGCGGCGCGCAGGCGCAACGTTTCTGGGTCGGCTGGGGTGGGGTTCGGTACGGTTTCAGGGGCGCCGGGGGCGGGGTTCATATACAATACGGCCACTCTTTTGACGGCGGAATCTTGTCCGCCGTTCGTTCTTCCACAATTCGCTGTGTTGTTTCGCCTGCCGCCACTGCCGAAAAATCGGTGCGTCAGGCGCGGAGATCCGTCATGCATCCGATGCTCAATATCGCCGTCCGGGCTGCCCGCAAGGCCGGCACCGTCATCAATCGCGCGTCCTTCGACGTCGATAGCCTGCGCACCGAGCGCAAACAACACAACGATTTCGTCACCGAAGTCGATCGCGCAGCTGAAGCCGCGATCATCGAAGTCATCAAGACTGCCTACCCCGATCACGCGATTCTAGCGGAAGAGTCCGGCCAATCCTGGGCCGACGGCGAAACTGTCAGCGAAAACGTCTGGGTGATCGACCCGCTGGACGGCACCACCAACTTCATCCACGGCTTTCCGCAGTACGGCGTGTCGATCGCGCTGATGCAGCGAGGCGTCGTCACGCAGGCCGTGGTGTATGACCCGACGCGCGACGAGCTCTTCACCGCCACCAAGGGCGGCGGCGCGTTTCTGAACAACCGCCGCATCCGCGTCACGCGCCGCGACAAGCTGGCCGACTGCCTGATCGGCACGGGCTTCCCGTACCGCGATATGGAAGGCCTGTACGACTACACCCGCCTGTTCGCCACCATGACCGAAAACTGCGCCGGCCTGCGTCGCCCCGGCGCCGCCGCGCTGGACCTCGCCTACGTGGCGTGCGGCCGCCTCGACGGTTTCTTCGAGCAAGGCCTGAGCAAGTGGGACATGGCCGCTGGTTCGCTCCTGATCACCGAAGCCGGTGGCCTGGTGGGCAACTACACCGGCGAATCAGGCTATCTGGACCAAGGCGAGATCCTGGCCGGCAACCCGAAGGCGTTTGTGCAGATGATCAAGATCACGTCGCCGTTTTCGCGGTCGAAGGCTGAGGCCTGATCGCCCAGCCCGCGCTTCCACGAAAGAGCCCGCCTTGGCGGGCTTTTTCGTTGCCACGCCACAGCTTTGAACACGGAAATCCTGACACTCCCTCCCACCGCCCCTCCCCTGACGTTCTCCTCTCCGTGCATGGGGCCCTTTTAGCTTGGCGCTCGGCTCCTGAAGGTCGACAAATGAAGTCCAGAGGTCGAATCAGCTGAAACAAACCCTCGCTGATCACACGGGTTTTGCAGCTCGCGCCCGTCCGTCACAATGCGCCTGACCTTTCACGCTCCGTTGACCGCCGACCATGAAAACCGCCCTCGCCCTGCGCCACGTTCCGTTCGAGCACCTCGGCATCCTTCAGCCCTTGCTGGAGGCGCGTGGTTACACGGTCCGCTACGTCGACGTAGGCGTACAGCCTGTGCCCGCGGACGACATGGCCACCGCCGATCTGCTGATCGTGCTCGGTGGCCCCATCGGCGCGTATGACGACGAGGCCTACCCTTTCGTGCACGCAGAGGCGGAAGCGATCGCGCAGCGCTTGGCCACGCGCAAGCCACTACTCGGCATCTGCCTGGGCGCGCAGCTGATGGCACGGGCCCTAGGCGCGGCCGTCAAGCCAATGGGCGTGAAGGAAATCGGTTTTGCAGCCGTCACGCTCACGGCTGCGGGTCAGGATTCGCCGCTCGCGCCGTTGGCCGATGGCACACCCGTGCTGCATTGGCATGGCGATCGGTATGAGCTGCCGCCCGGCGCGCAGCGGCTTGCCTCTACGGCCACGTGCGCGGAGCAGGCCTTCGCCATCGGCCACCATGCGCTGGGGCTGCAATTCCATCTGGAGGCGGATCTGGATGAACTGGAGGCTTGGTTGATCGGCCATGCCGCAGAGCTGGGCGCGGCTGGTATCGACCCGCGCGTGCTGCGCGCCCAGGCGCCTGCGGTGGCGCAGCGCCTATCGCAGCGCGCCGGCGAAGTGTTCACCGCCTGGCTGGATCGCGCGGAGGCCGCATGACGCTCCCCACGCCCATCCGCATCGACACCATCCTCACCGGCCGAGCAGTGGGCTACACGCGCCCCGGATCACGCAGTGCCATCAACAAGCGCCCGGTGGCGGACGCCGTGCAGGTCGACAGCAACGGCATCGTGGGCGATGAACAGGGCGACCTGCGCGTGCACGGCGGCCCTGACAAGGCGATCCACCACTATCCGTTCGACCACTATTCGGCATGGCAGGCAGACATCGGCGCACAAGCGGTGCTCGCGCAGCCAGGCGCGTTTGGTGAAAACCTCAGCACGATGGGCGTGACGGAAGACGACATCTGCGTCGGAGACCGCCTGCGTGTGGGCAGCGTGGTACTGGAGGTCTCGCAACTGCGTCAGCCGTGCTGGAAGCTGAACGACCGCTTCGACACGCGCGACATGGCACGCCGCGTGCAACACACGGGCCGCACGGGCTGGTACTACCGTGTCCTGGAAGGCGGCACGCTGCGCCCGGGAGACATGCTTGAATGGATCGAGCGCCCCTGGCCGCAATGGCCGCTGACGCGTGTGCTGGACGTGCTCTATCGCAACATGCTCGACCGCACCGCGCTGGAGGCGATGCTGGCGCTGCCGCTCACACCGTCGTGGCGCAAACTCGTGGAAGGCCGGCTTGCGCGTGGAGAAGTAGAAAGCTGGGCCAAGCGCATCGATGGCCCAGCGTTGGACGGCTGATCAGAAGGTTTCCCAATCACCGTCCGCACCGGCGCCGGCAGCCGCCAAAGGCTTGGCCTTGAGGGCGACTGCAGGCGCAGCCGCCGCAGCGGGAGCCGTTACCGCAGGTGCTGCCGCGGCGAGCTTCGGTTCACGCTTGGGCGATGTGCGTTGCGGCTTGGTCGAGCCGATCGCCTTCGCTGCGAGCTTGGCCGCCGGTTTCGCGGGCTTCGCTACAGCCGAAACCGGATTCACCGCAATGTCCGATGCGTCCAGCCGGAACTGCGACACCACCTGCGTCAGGTTCTGCGCCTGCTCTTCCAGCGATTGCGCGGCGGCGGCGGCTTGTTCGACCAGCGCGGCGTTCTGCTGCGTCACCTGCTCCATTTCCGACACTGCCTGACCGATCTGCAGAATGCCCTGTGTCTGTTCGGCCGAGGCGGCGGCAATGTCTTCCACGATGTTGGCAACGCGACGCACAGCCTCAACGGTTTCGCTGATGGTTTCTCCGGCCTGTGCCACTTGGGTGTGGCCAGCTTGCACGCGCGAGACCGAATCGTCGATCAGCGTCTTGATCTCCTTGGCGGCGGCCGCGCTGCGTTGGGCCAGCGCGCGCACCTCGCCCGCCACCACGGCAAAGCCACGGCCCTGCTCACCGGCACGTGCGGCTTCCACGGCGGCATTCAGCGCCAGGATGTTGGTCTGAAACGCAATGCCATCGATCACGCCGATGATGTCAGCCATCTTGCGCGAGCCCGCGCTGATGTCGTCCATGGTGGCCACCACGCCGCGCACCACCTCGCCGCCACGCGAGGCCAGTTCGGCCGCGTTGGACGCCAGCGCACTGGCCTGACGGGCGCTGTCGGAGTTGTTGCTGACGGTGGACGTCATTTGTTCCATGCTGGCGGCGGTCTTCTCCAGCGACGCCGATTGCTGCTCGGTGCGCGAAGACAGATCCAGGTTGCCGCTGGCGATTTCATGCGCGCCGGTGTTGACCGAATCCGAACTGCTGCGCACCTGGCGCACGGTGTTGACCAGGCTCTCGCGCATGCGGGCCACGGCAGACAGCAGCCGGCCCAATTCATTGCGGCCGCCGGCCTGCACCCGCACCGCGAGGTCGCCCTCGGCCACGCGCGTGAGCACGGCCACCGCTTCGTTGAGCGGCGTGATGACGAACGCGCGCAGCCCATAGAACACCGCCACGATCAACGCGAGCGCCATGGCGATGCCCAGCGCGACAAACTTCAGGATCAAGCTGTAGCGCGTTTGGCCGCCATCGGTTTCTTCCCGCGTGAGCTTTTTGACCAGTTGCTGGAAACGCTCGATCTCCACGGACCAGGCTGCACCCGTTGCTGTGACGTCCTTGTAGTTGATGGCAGCGTATGCCGCCGCATCGCCGGCGCGCAGGGCCGTCATGGCGCGTTGCACCGCTTCGATGTGCGTCAGCGCCGCTTGCGTGATCGATTGGCGCAGTGCGTCGTCCATGCCGTCGATGGCCGGCGCGTTCTTGAAGGCCTCTACCTGTTCGATGGACTTCTTCAAACCCTTTTCCGAGCTTTCGATGGCGGCGGCCTTCGCGGCATCGTCCATGTTCTCGCGCAGTGCGCCGTACACGCGCGCCATGCCGGTACGGGCCCGCTGCATGTCCTTGTAGGCATCGTTCAGGAGCATGCTGCGCTCCGAAATCGCATGCACGCGGGCTGTGGCGTCATTGGTAGTACGCAACGCCAGCACGCCCACCAAGGCTCCAACCACGATCATCAAAGCAAACGCGGCGAGGATTGCCAGCAGGCCGGTGCGTACGCTGGTGTTTTTCAGGATGCGGTCCATAGAGGCGTGGGTGAAATCTGAGTCAGAAGGTTTCCCAGTCGGAATCGTCGCCCGCGGCCACGAGTGGCTTGGCCTTGGCGAGGCTTGCCGGCACGGCGGCGGGCGCTGCCTCGGCCGGTTTGCTGGCCGGCTTGTCTTCGCGCTTGCTCAACACCGGCGCCTTGCGCGATGTCAGCTTGGGCTTGGCTGCAGCGGGGCTCGGCTTGGCGGGCTCGCGACGCGGCGCTTGGGCGTCATCTTTAGCTTTGGCTGCCACCGGCGCCGGCGTGGCCACCGGCGCAACAGTCGGCGCGACCCTGGCTACCGGTGCCGGCGCCGCACGCAGCGCATCGGCATGCAACCGGAATTGCGCCACGATCTGCGTGAGGCTCACGGCCTGCTCTTCCAGCGACTGCGCAGCCGCAGCGGCCTGCTCCACCAGCGCGGCGTTCTGCTGCGTGGCGTCGTCCAGCTGCGTCACGGCATGGCTGACTTCCTCAATGCCCGAGCGCTGCTCCTGGCTGGCCGACGAAATCTCGCCCACGATGTCGGTCACGCGCTTCACGCTGGCCACCACCTCGCGCATGGTCTCGCCAGCTTCTTCCACCAGCACGCTGCCGGCATCGACGTTGGCCACGGAATCGTCAATCAGCGCCTTGATCTCCTTGGCTGCTGCCGCGCTGCGCTGCGCGAGGCTGCGCACCTCGCCGGCCACGACTGCAAAGCCGCGGCCCTGCTCGCCAGCGCGCGCCGCTTCCACGGCAGCATTCAGCGCGAGGATGTTGGTCTGGAACGCAATGCCATCGATCACGCCGATGATGTCGACGATCTTGCGCGACGAGGCGTTGATCGAACCCATGGTTTCCACCACGCGCGTCACCACGTCGCCGCCACGCACCGCCACATCCGATGCCGACGCGGCAAGCTGGTTGGCTTGCTGCGCGTTGTCGGCGTTCTGCTGCACGGTCGACATGAGCTGTTCCATGGCGGAGGCCGTTTCTTCCAGCGAACTGGCCTGCTGCTCGGTGCGCGACGAGAGATCGAGGTTGCCGCTGGCGATTTCACGCGTGGCGGTGCCGATGGTGTCCGACGCGCCCTTGATGCTGCCGATGGTCTGCACCAGCGCGCCGCGCATGCGGCCCATGGCGTAGAGCAGGCTGTGGTCGTCGCCCGGGCGGGTGGCAATGTCGACCGTCAAGTCGCCGCCAGCAATGCGGTTGGCCACTTCGGCCGCGTAGGCCGGGTCACCGCCCAGGGTGTTCTGCAGACCGCGGTTGGCGAGGGTGCCAAGCGCAATCAGCACAATGCCGACCACCGCCAGCAGGCCACCGGTCTGGTACAGCGACGTCATGAACGCCGCGTTGATGTCGTCCATGTAGACGCCGGTCGAGAAGACCCAGTCCCATGGCTCGTAACGGATGGCGAAGGCGGTTTTGTCCACCGGCTCCGTGCCGCCGACTTTGGGCCAGACATAGCTGGTAAAGCCGCCATTCGGATCTTTGGCGGCGTTGGTCAGGCCAACGTACACCGCATTGCCCTGCGCATCCTTGAAGCCGGACTGATCCTTGCCGATGAACTCCGGCTTGATGGGGTGCATCACCACCACGTTGTTCGAGCTGGTGATGGTGAAGTAGCCATCCTTACCGTAGCGCAGCGCCTTGAAGCGGTCGATCGCCTGCTTCTGCGCCTCTTCCTTGGTGATGGCGCCGCTCTTGGCCAAGTCGTCGTACTGCTTGGCGAGATTCACAGCCATGGAGCTGACGCTCACCAGGTTGTTCTTGCGCTCTTCGACGCGAATCGCGCGCGCCTGGTACGCGTTGACCACCGAGATCAACGTCAAGGCGATCAGGCTGACGACCAGCGGCAGCCAGAGCTTTTGACGGAAGCTGAGCTTGCTCATTCCAGAGTCTCCGGAGTGGGAGCGACCCGCGCAAAGTGCGCAAAGCGTCTCCCCTTGGTTTTAGAGTTCCGGATGGTGTATCGGCAACATGCTCAACAATCTTGAGCCGCCGGCGACCGCTGGCAGTCAGCTTTCCGAGGGTTA
This sequence comes from uncultured Ralstonia sp., assembly GCA_966433195.1. Lineage (GTDB taxonomy): Bacteria > Pseudomonadota > Gammaproteobacteria > Burkholderiales > Burkholderiaceae > Ralstonia. The sequence goes on along the minus strand of CBJMVH010000063.1, from coordinate 4,225 downwards.
GTCCCTTAGGTTGATCTGAGTCAATCCCAGGCCGGTGCAATGCCTGCGGGGTTGGCAATGCGCTCGCCGCGGTCCAGCTCGGCAATGCGGGCCATGTCGGCATCGGTCAGGCGCAGGGTGCGGGCGGCCAGGTTGCTCTCCAGGTTGGCGCGCCGGGTAGACGACGGAATGACCGAATAGCCCTGCTGCAACGCCCAGGCCAGCGCCACCTGGGCGGGCGTCGCGCCGTGCGCTTGCGCAATGTCGGCGATGACGGGATCGGCCAGCACCTTGCCCACACCCAGCGTCATATACGAGGTGACGTGAACACCCTGTTCCCGCGCAAAGCCAGCCACCTTGCGGTTCTGCAGATACGGATGCAGCTCGATCTGGTTGGTCGCGAGGTTGTCCGCACCCACGATGCCGATGGCCTCCTTGAGCAGCGACACGGTGAAATTCGACACGCCCAGCGCCCGCGTCAGCCCTTGCCGCTTCGCTTCTGCCAGTGCGCCGAGGTATTCGGCCATCGGCACCTCACCCTGCGGCGAAGGCCAGTGGATCAGCGTGAGGTCCACCTGCTCGGTCCGCAGCTTGGCAAGGCTGTCTTTCAAGCTCGGGATCAGCTTGTCCGCCGCAAAATTGCTGACCCAGATCTTGGTGGTCAGGAAGAGGTCGTCGCGCGCCACGCCCGATTGCGCGATGGCTTGGCCGACCTCGGCCTCGTTCTCATAGATTTGCGCGGTATCGATGGCGCGATAGCCGAGTTCCAGCGCAGCGCGCACGGAGTCGATCACGGTCTGGCCCTTCAGGCGGAAGGTGCCCAAGCCAAAAGGGGGAACATTGAAAGCCTTGGTCATTACGTTGTCCTTGTGTTGAAGCGTGGAATCAGTCGCCATCAATGCGCCGCCGGCATTGGGCCGTCAAAACGCGGGCCGATGCCGCTGCGGCGGTCCAGCACGCCACTCCATGTCGTCAGGCCCAGCGACACCAGCACCACTAGGGCGCCAATCCACGGCGTGTGCATCAGGCCCAGATGCGTGACGATCAGCCCGCCCACCCATGCCGCGCCCGCAATCCCGAGATTGAAGGCCGCAATGTTCAGGCCCGACGCCACATCCACGGCGTGCGGGGTATAGCGTTCGGCCTGCTTGACCACATACACCTGCAGCCCGGGTACATTGCCGAACGCCACCGCGCCCCACAGCAGCACGGTTGCCACGGCTGTCCACGGATGGTGCGCCGTGAACGTGAACAGAAACAGCACCGCCGCCAGCAGCGCAAAGATGATCTGCAAGGCGGCAATCGGCCCCTTGCGATCCGCCAGGCGGCCGCCCCACAGGTTGCCCACCGCCACCGATACACCGTAGACCAGCATCACCCACCCCACAGCCCCAGCACTAAAACCGGCCACGTCTTGCAAGATCGGCGCCAGGAAGGTGAACGGGATGAACGAGCCGCCATAGCCGATCGCCGTCTTGGCATACACCATCAGCAAGCGCGGCTGAGCCAGCACCTTGGCCTGCTGCGCGAGCGATGCCGGCGGCGATTGCGTGAGCTTGCGCGGCACGAACAGCAGACTGCCCACAAAGGCGATCGCACCCAGCGCCGACACGGCAAGGAATGTCTCACGCCAGCCGAAATGCTGGCCGATGAAGGTGCCCAGCGGCACACCGGTCACCAGTGCGACGGTCAACCCCGTGAACATGATGGCGATGGCGCTCGCGGCCTTTTCCTTCGGCACCAGGCTCGTGGCAATGGTCGAGCCGATCGAGAAGAACACACCGTGCGCCAGCCCGGTCAGCACGCGCGCCAGCACCAGCGATTCATACGTCGGCGCACGCCACGCCAGCAGGTTGCCCAGCGTGAACAACGCCATCAACGAGAGCAGCAGCGTTTTGCGCGGCAACCGGCCCGTCAGCGCCGTCAACACCGGCGCGCCCACCGCCACGCCTAGCGCATACAAGCTCACCAGCAACCCGGCGGACGGCAGCGTGATGCTCAAGTCCGCCGCCACCGTGGGGATCAGGCCGACGATGACGAACTCTGTCGTCCCGATGGCAAACGCGCTCAGCGTGAGCGCAAACAAAGCAATAGGCATGGTGCCCTCCGTTCAATCGATGACCGGAGTGTGGGCGCGCGCGTCTTTGCAAAAAACCCCGTGTTGTGCAGAATACTTTTGACTGTGAATTGATAATCGACCATGAAGACGACGCTTGAAGAACTGCTGGCCTTTCGCACCGTGGTGGACACCGGCTCCGTCACGGCCGCCGCCGAACAGCTCGGTCAGACGGTATCAGGCGTCAGCCGCGCACTGCGCCGGTTGGAAGAGAAACTGGACACCACCCTGCTCTCGCGCACCACACGCCGTTTGTCGCTCACCGACGAGGGCACGGCTTTCCTGGCGCGCGCGCGGGACATTCTTGCGGCCGTGGATGAAGCCGAAGAGCAGATTGCCCTGCGCCGCCAGCAGCCCGCCGGACGCCTGCGCGTGAACGCCGCCATGCCATTCATGCTGCACGTGATCGCACCGCTGGTGCCGGATTTCCGCGCGCAGTTTCCGCAGATCGACCTGGAGCTGAATACCAACGACCTCATCATCGACCTGCTGGAAGAAGACACCGATGTCGCCATCCGCATCGGCACGCTGCGCGATTCCACCCTGCGTGCGCGGCTGCTCGGCACGCGGCGGCTGCGCGTGCTGGCGAGCCCCAGCTATCTGAAGGAACATGGCCGGCCGCGCAGCGTGAGCGATCTGCAAAAGCACGCTCTGCTGGGCTTCGTGCAACCCGAATCGCTGAACCACTGGCCCCTTCGCGGCTCACACGGCGACCGCCTGCACATTGAGCCCACGCTCAAAGCCTCGAGCGGCGAAACCCTGCGGCAACTGGCCTTGCAAGGCGCCGGCATCGTCTGCCTGGCGGATTTCATGACGGTGGAAGACCGGCGCAACGGCGATCTCGTACAGGTGTTGCCCGACGCCACGGTGGAGGTGCGGCAACCCATCCACGCGGTCTACTACCGCAATACGCAACTGGCCTCGCGCATTGCGTGCTTTCTTGACTATCTGGAAGCGCGACTCGCGAACGCCGCGGCGGACGAGGCGCGGTGAATGTGCGGTGAAAGCGCATCGCGGGTATGCAACAATTGCGCGATTCCACACCTTCCGCGCGCGACCGATCAATCGCGCCGCGCCTGAGTACCCATTTGCACCGCATGGCTGAACAGTCCGCCGCTCCGGCTCTGGAGATCGACCCGAAATACGGCCCCTTGGACAAGCACACGCCGATGATGCAGCAGTACCTTCGCTTGAAGGCTGGGCATCCGCACACGCTTGTCTTCTATCGCATGGGCGACTTCTACGAGCTCTTCTTTGAAGACGCCGAGAAGGCTGCCCGCCTGCTCGACATCACGCTCACCGCACGCGGCAGCTCGAACGGGCAGCCGATCCGCATGGCCGGCATTCCGTTCCATGCGGTGGAGCAATACCTCGCCAAGCTCGTCAAGCTGGGCGAATCGGTTGCCATCTGCGAACAGATCGGCGACCCGGCCACCACCAAGGGGCCCGTTGAGCGCAAGGTCGTGCGCGTGGTTACGCCCGGCACGCTCACGGATGCGGCGCTGCTGTCCGACAAGGTCGACAACCATCTGCTAGCTATTGCGCATCTGCCGGGCAAGCGTGGCGCCGCACCGCTGATCGGCCTGGCATGGCTGAACCTCGTTGGCGGCGAACTGCGCGTGATGGAATGCAGCCCCGACCAGCTCGACCGCGAACTGGAGCGCATCCGCCCCGCCGAAGTGCTGGCCGACGACGCCACGCTGGGCGCCATTCAGGCCGACGTTGCCCGCACGCGCCTGCCCGATTGGCACTTTGATGTGGAAGCCGGTGCGCGCCGCCTGCGCGAGCAATTGGGCGTGGCAAGTCTCGTCGCCTTTGGCGCGGAAACATTGACGGCCGCACTCGCTGCCGCCGGCGCCCTGCTGAACTACGCGGCGGCCACGCAAGGCCAGTCGTTGCGCCACGTGATCGGCTTGACGGTCGAACACGAAAGCGAGTTCATCGGCTTGGACACCGCCACGCGCCGCAATCTTGAGCTGACCGAGACGCTGCGCGGGCAGGAATCACCGACGCTGTTCTCGCTGCTCGATACGTGCGCCACCAGTATGGGCAGTCGCCTGCTGCGTCACTGGCTGCATCATCCGCTGCGGGATCGCGCGATACCGCAGGCGCGGCAGCAAGCCATCGAAG
>CBJMVH010000062.1:0-26054 GCA_966433195.1 uncultured Ralstonia sp. | reverse complement strand
CGGCCAGATGAACGAGCCGCCGGGCAACCGTCTGCGCGTGGCGCTGACCGGCCTGACGATGGCCGAGCGCTTCCGCGACGAAGGCCGTGACATCCTGTTCTTCGTCGACAACATCTACCGCTACACGCTGGCCGGTACCGAAGTGTCGGCACTGCTGGGCCGTATGCCTTCCGCCGTGGGCTATCAGCCGACGCTGGCTGAAGAAATGGGCAAGCTGCAGGAGCGTATTACGTCGACCAAGACCGGCTCGATTACGTCGATCCAGGCCGTGTACGTGCCTGCCGATGACTTGACCGACCCGTCGCCGGCAACGACCTTCCTGCACTTGGACTCGACCGTCGTGCTGTCGCGTGACATCGCTGCACTGGGTATCTACCCCGCAGTGGACCCGCTGGACTCGACCTCGCGTCAGCTCGACCCGCAAATCGTGGGCCAAGAGCACTACGACGTGGCCGACCGTGTGAAGAAGACGCTGCAGCGCTACAAGGAACTGCGCGACATCATCGCGATTCTGGGCATGGACGAACTGTCGCCGGAAGACAAGCTGGCCGTGGGCCGTGCTCGTAAGATCCAGCGTTTCCTGTCGCAGCCGTTCCACGTTGCAGAAGTGTTCACGGGTTCGCCGGGCAAGTACGTGCCGCTGAAGGAAACCATCCGCGGCTTCAAGATGCTGGTGGACGGCGAGTGCGATCACCTGCCGGAACAGGCGTTCTACATGGTCGGCTCGATCGACGAAGCCTTCGAGAAGGCCAAGAAGCTCCAGTAAGAGCGATGTCTGGCCTCGTGCGTAAGCCGGGGCCAGTACTGGCTTCCTGACGTTTGTTTAGGAAGCGGCTTTTCTGAGCAAAGGAATCGAGATGGCAACCATTCATGTAGACGTCGTCAGCGCTGAGCACGAGATCTTCTCCGGCAATGCCAAGTTTGTGGCACTGCCTGGCGAAGCCGGCGAGCTGGGCATTCTGCCCGGCCACACGCCGCTGATCACGCGCATCAAGCCGGGCGCCGTGCGCATCGAGAAGGAAGACGGCGGCGAAGAGTTCGTGTTCGTTGCCGGTGGCATTCTCGAAGTGCAGCCGAAGAAGGTGACCGTGCTGGCCGATACCGCAATCCGCGGTCACGACCTGGACGAAGCCAAGGCAAACGAAGCCAAGCGCGCCGCCGAAGAGGCGCTGCAGAACCAAAGCAGCGACATCGATCTGGCCCGTGCGCAAGGTGAGTTGGCTGTTGCCGCTGCGCAGTTGGCAGCGATCGCGCGCCTGCGTCGCAAGCGTTGAAATTGGTTTGTGCTGGTCCGCTTGGCGGATTGGCGTGACCCAAACAAAAAGCAGCCCAATTCGGGCTGCTTTTTTGTTGCCTGTCATCCACCACGCTCAGCGATGTTCTTCTTCATGCCGTGGCTCGTGGTGGCCGCCTTGTTGCGGATGCGGGGCGGCCTCGTGGTGCTCGACGTGTTGCTGTTGCGGCTGCGGTTGCGGCGGACGGGGCTCCGGGCGAGGCTCGGGCCGTGGCAGCGGTTGCGATGGATGGATTTCCACCGACCGTGGCGGCTGCGTTGCCGGGCGCGGCGCCTCGAAGTGTTGCTCGGGCTGACGCGGCTCAGGACGCGGTTGCATGTGTGGCTCAGGGTGGGGACGGTCCTGCGGCGCCGGTGCGCTTGGCCGAATGGTTTCGGCAGGGCGCGGCTGCGGTTGCTGTGCCTGTACGGGGTGACGCTCCTCCCGCGGCGGCATGCCTTCCACCGGTTGCGGGCGTGTCGTCATGCCGGCGGGCCCTTGCCGTGGTAGCGCGGGCTTTGGCATTGCGCCACGCTCCTCGTTGCGACGTTCCTGTTGTGGCATCGTGCCGGCTTGTTGGCCTGGGCGTGTGGTGGTGCCCGGTGCCATCAGCGCCTGCGGTGCGGGCGACGGCGATGCCCCCCGCGGCACTTGCGGACCAGCGGGCGCGGCAAAACTGTTTGCACCACGCAGGCCATTGGGCTCGTTACCAGGATGCGGTTGTTCCGGGTGCGGCATGTCGGTCTGCGCGGCGCCCGTCAGGCGCAGGCCAGCCGATTGCGCCGCTGCGGGCATGGGCTGCGCGCCAGCATTGGCGGGTCCATGCGGCGGCGCGACACGGGCGGGCGCATTGCTACCCGTCCAAGCGGGGCCTGCGCCGGGCAACGTACCGCCTTGCGAATGGAAGCGCTCGGCCAACGCGTCATGCCCGCCTGCAAGCGCTTGCGGCGCGCGTACGGCAATGGCTTGACGGGAAAACACCTGTGCCGGCGGCAACGGATGCGGACCGTTGGCTGCGGCCGCGCCCACCAGGCTCGCCTTCACCGGCGCAAGCGCAGGCGTTGACACAATCTGTGCGTGCGCGAGCTGCGCGCGCATCTGCTCAGGGCGCAGCGTCGTCATCGCGGGGCCGACCGGCTGGCCACTCACGAATGTCTTGGCGGGTACCGCTGTTAGCGCGGCCGGATTGTTGGCGTTGACGTACGTGACCCGGTTCACGTTGGTGACGTTGGTCACGTTGTTGTTGATGATCGTCTTGTTGACCGTGACGTTGTTCACCACCACCGTCTTGTTGATGTTGGTGACGTAGGTCGGGCTGGCGGCATACACGGGGCGATACGCCTCGCCCGGGGCCAGCGGGAACCACGCGACGCCTGGCGACCCGATCGAGATGTGGATACCCCAGCTCACGCCGCCACCACCGCCACCGCCCACAAAACCCACCAGCGCGGGCGCATACACCGGGCGTGGGACCACCGGCCCCGGTACCCAGCACCACGTCGCGCCGACATAGGCCCAGCGGCCATAGTGGAACGGCGCGAAGCCCCATGGCTGATCGTCAACCCAAGTCCAGCCCCACGGTGCGACCCACGCCCAGTGCCCCGTGCGATACGGCGCCCAGCCGGCAGGCACCGCGCTCGGCACCCATACCGCGCCGTAGCCGTCTTCCTCGCGCCACGAGCCGTAACCGTCCAGCGCTTCGTAGCCGGTCATTTCACGGCCGACGTAGCGGGCGGAGATGGAGGCATCTTCGCGAGCGTCGCGCGATTCGGCCCAGCGGTCGAAACCGTCGCGGCCGGGGTTATCCATGCCGCCAGCTTCGGCCAGATCCGTGCCGCCAAAGCGGATCTGCTGCCCGGCGCCCAACGGCATGGAGCGGTCGTCGCCATAGGCCGTGCCTTGACCGTGCCAGACGGTGACGGTGGTGCTGGAACCATCGGGTGCCACATCCAGGCGGTATTCGCCCGGTGCCTGCGGTCTGAATGCGAGGTTGGGCGTATCGATTTCGATGGTCTGGTCGGGCGGCAGCGCCCGCACGCGTACCGACAACGCACCCTGCGTCAGCTTGACTTGCGTGTTGCGATCGTCCAAGTCGACCAGCGTGGCGCCGGTGTTTTGCCCCAGGCGGAGCGCGGTGGACCCGACGTGCAACTCGCTGCGGCTGCCCTGATCGGACCACAGGCGGTCTCCGGTGGTGAAGGGGCGGTTGAGCGTGGCGCCGGCCCAATCGTCGGAGCCGGCGGGAGCGAAGCTGACTGCGCCGGAGAAATCGGACAGCCGCGCCACACGCGAGGCGGGATCGGCGGCCAGCGCGGCCTGCGAGCCGCACACCAATAACACGGCAGCAATGCCAACGGCACGCAGAACATGCGGCAGTCGCATGCCAGCCAAGCGCACAGCACGACGGGAAGAAGCGGACATGATGGGCCCTCGTTTTTCTAGCGGCATGTGCCGCGTGGATGTCTCCATTAAACGCAGCAGCGGGCACGATGCCGACTTGGCTTTGTAAGAGCGTGTTTCGGGCGAGGGCGCATCAGAATGCGCGACCGACAGACCGCCGGGCGCGCAAATTGCGCAGGCAAAAAAAAGCGCGCGGGCCGGGGAGCGCCGCGCGGACGGGAAATCCCTTCGAGGGGTCAATTCGAAAGGAGGGGTAACCTGGCATCGCCGTCGTGCCCTGTGCGCGGATGTCGGGTGGGATGCCCGTCTGGCGCACAACAATTGGACACAACTGCAAGGTGCGAAGGCATTGTGGGCGACGAGGTAGGCCTCAGACGTAACAAAGTGTGTCGGATTGCAATCGAATGCAAGTGTTGCAAACGGCCTCATGTAGTGACGTAAAAGACGCTTCAAGAGCTGTGGGCGGGAACGCCTGGAGCACTTACCCAGTCCCAGCACTTTCCCCGGAGGGCCGGCAAACCGCATGGAAAGCGGGCCTTGGGGGCGTGGGCCGGTCGACGGTATTGGTTTCGAGGAGGGAGGCATGCAGCAGCATGCGGCGGGTCAAGCAGGGCGCGCGACGGTGCGCGCTCGCGTTTTTGTTACCTTGATGGCGGCAGTCTGCGGGGCGGGCGCTGCACATGCGGGCACGGAAGCGCCTTCTGCAGCGCCCCAGGTGCCGGCAAGTGCGCCCACCGCCTCCGCACCTGTTGCGTCTGCGCCAACAGCGGCGCTTGCCAAATCCAAGATGCCACGCGAACGCCACGCCGGCAGCTTCTGGCAAGGCGCGATCGGCAATGGCGCCGAAAGCGCGGGTTGGAACGTCTGGGTGAGCGTGTACGACCCGCCGCCGGCGGACCAAGACAAGGATAAAGATCCCATCGCCGACACGCTCACCGGCGAGGCCTACGATGACCGCCCGCAAGGTCGCACCCTGTGGACTATCGAAGGCCGCAACGCGCCAGAGCGCCGCTTCATCTGGCGCGAGCGCGCCGATGCCATTGATGGCAGCGGGCGGCCGGTCGCCCGCGAGGGTGGCACGCTCACCGGCGCCTTCTCGGCAGACGGCGCCAGCGCCACCGGCACGTGGAGCGATGGCGGCCGCAGCCAGCCCTTCACGCTCAAACGCGTGGCGCGCTATCGCGAAGTCACCGGCACGGCCGGGCAGGCCACCCTCACCGAGCGCTATCCGGTGATGGGCGATACGGCCATCGACGCCCTGGTGCAATCGCTGCGCGTCAACCGCTGCGATCAATACGACACCGAATGCGTGATCCGCATCAGCGCCATCAGCGTGGCGGACACCGTGAGCCTGTTGCGCACCGTGTGGGCCTACAGCGGTGGGGCCCACGGCAACTACGGCTTCACGGCAGGCAACTGGCGGCGTGGTGCGCAGGGCTACCAGCCCATCACGCTGGCGGACGTGCTGAACCCGACGCCGGCGTGTCTGCAGAGCTTCAACGCGCAGATTGTCGATGCGCTCAAACGCGAAGGCGCACCCGATGCCGCACGGGGCGCGCTCAAGGAGAAGGACCTGCGCAACGTCGCGTTTCCGTTTACGCTGCAAGGCAACCGCATCGTCGTGCACTACGGGCCGTATGAGGTGGGCCCGTATGCATTGGGCGCGTTTCGTGCAGCGGTTCGTGTGGATGATCTCGGGGCCGTGTGCAAGCGGCCCACTACCTGAATCGACTGCTTACCATGTCCGCCAATCCTTCCTACGTCGACGAACAAGCCACCATGCGCCGGCTGCTGTCGGGCAAGACCATCGCCGTGGTTGGGCTGTCGCCGCGCCCCACGCGGCCCAGCTATGACGTGGCGCGCTATCTCCAGCAGGCCGGCTATCGCATCGTGCCCGTCAACCCGCAGCATGCCGGCGAAGACGTGCTCGGCGAGCCGTGCTACGCCACGCTGGCTGAGGCGGCGACCACGCTGGCGGCGGCCGGCCAGCGCATCGACCTTGTCGATATCTTCCGCCGTGCCGAACACGTATTGCCCGTCGTGCAGGAAGCGATTGCCGTGGGCGTTGGCGGCATCTGGGTGCAGCTTGGCATCGTCAACGATGAGGCCATGGCGATGGCGCGTGCCGCCGGCATCCCGGCCGTGCAAGACCGCTGTACCAAGATCGAGCATTGGCGACTCGGCATCGGGTCACATAACTAGTACCGCTGCGTCACGACTTTTTACGGTCAACCAGAGGCGTTGCACCTAGGCTTTGGGCTCCCCGACTTATAGAGGAGCAGCCATGTTTTTCCGACACTGGATCTTGGTGACAACATTGGCGGCCGCGTCATCATTGGCCGCTGCGCAAGGCCGTTTGAGCGTGCACGTGCTGGATCAGCAGACTGGCACGCCCGCTGCAGCGGTGCGCGTCACGCTGGAAGCGCTTACCGGCGGCGCCTGGCACATCATCGGTAGCGGCACGACCGATACTGATGGCCGTATCAAGGCGTTAGAGCCCGCCGGCCGACCCCTTTCCGTGGGGGACTACCGTGTGACCTTCCACACCGGCGACTACTACGGCTCGCGCCATACAGCCACGTTTTTTCCTGAAGTACCGGTGGTCTTTCATGTGGGGGACGGCGCGCAGCACTATCACATTCCGCTGCTGCTGAGCCCGTTCGGGTTCTCGACGTATCGCGGTAGCTGACGCGCGCTACACTTCGACGGTCACAGAATCTTGCACGCCTCTCCGCACCATGGCCGTCGATCCGCAGATCCTCCAGTTCTATCAACGCATTGCCGAGCGCTTTGGCGCCTTGCCACCGCCGGAAGATGCGCCCGCCCAACGTGCGCGTTTCGAGGCGATCGCCGCGCTGTCGAACCATCCTGATCCTGAGGGCGTGGAAGCGTCTGACCTGAGCTTGCCACTGCCGGGCCGCACGCTCGACGCCATCGTCTTCCGGCCCAGGCATGTGGCGAAGCCGCGCCTGCTGGTGTGGTTTCACGGGGGCGGGTGGGTGGTTGGCGCACCGCGTACCACGCATCGGCTGCTGGCCGCATTGCTTGCGCAGGACACGGGCTGCGCCGTCGTCAGTGTGGATTACCGTCTGGCGCCGGAGCACCCGTTTCCCATTCCGGCCGACGATGCACGCGATGCGTTGGCCTACCTCGCAGAACAGCGCGCGCAGCTCGACTTCGATCCGGCATTCCTCGCCGTGGGCGGTGACAGCGCGGGCGGGCACCTTGCTGCGCAGGCCACGCAGGGGGTACGCCCCGGGCTCGTCAGTGCGCAGTTGCTCGTCTATCCCGTCACCACGCCGGCCTTCGGCAGCGAAAGCTACAACGCCTTCGCGCAGGGGCCGGGCCTCACGCGCGACGAGATGCGCTGGTATTGGACGCAATTCGTCGGTGCCCAAGCGCTGGCCAAGCTGCCGTCCGAGCACGATGCGCGCGTCGACCTCATGGCACAGCCGCCGGCGCACACGCCGCCCGATACGGTGGTCGTCGTGGCCGCGCACGATGTGCTGCGCGATGATGGTTTGCGCTACGCCGATTACCTCGTCGAGCACGGCGCGCAGGTCATCACCATCGAGGCTTCCGGCATGACGCACGGCTTTGCGCGCATGCAGTTCGAGGCCGAACGCGCACGCGAATGGATGCGCCGCGCGGCGCACGCCTTCGTGGGGATGATCAGCGAGGAATAAGCGGCGAGGCGCGCGGAGGCTCAGCGCCTCAACGCCTCAACGCGGCGGTGTCCGGCGCGGGCGGAATGCCGCCATCACGCGCCGCGTGACGAACAGCGAGAGGTAGTCCTGCACGCGGGCATCGGCGGCCAGCGTGCGTAGCGTTTCCAGATATTGAACGCGGACGAGATCGGCGGGTGCGCCGGTGTCGTGTGCGATTTTGTCGATCTGCTCGTCCTGGTCTGCGATGGCGGTACCCATGATTGCTTCCCGTCTTGGCGTTGGCAGTGGCGTGCGCAAGCCCGACTCGCGCTGCGCGTGACCACTATAGGCAACGGGTCGGAACAATCCAGCCTTGTTGCAAACCTTTCAGCAGACGCTTGCCGGGCGTCAAAACGGTGCGATTGCCCGTGCAGAGACTGCACCGGCAAGCTTCATTTGCCCCAGTTTGCGGGCATGCTCTGCAGCCCGATGGCGGCGCCCGATGCATCCGTCACGCGGGCCAGTTCGCGATACGCAATCGCCTGCACGCGCTCGGGTAGCGGCACAAACTTTGCGCGCGCGGCGAGCTCGTCGCCGTGGAAATAGCCCCACGTCAGAAACTTCAATGCGGCCAAGGTGCGGGGGCCTGAAGGGCTTACTGCCGGCACGACGATGAACGTGCCCATGGTGATGGGCCATGTGTCCGCACCCGGCAGATTGACCAGCGGTGCAGTGAAGTCGCCCTTGCGGTTCCACGCGCTCTGCACCACGGCCTCACGGAAGCCGCTTACCTGCGCGCTGACGAAACGGCCTGCAGCGTTGCGTAACTGCACGGCGTTGAGGTCGTTGTCGAGCACGTAGTTGTAGTCGACATAGCCAATCGCGCCAGGTGTGGCCTGCACGGTCTTGACGACCTCGCTGCTGCCCTTGGCGGCAAGCGTATCTGCCGGCCACGCGATGGTCGACTTGGTGCCGTAGGCGGTCTTCCACTCGGGGCTGACCGCGCTCAGATAATCGGTGAAGTGGTACGTGGTGCCCGAGCCGTCCGCGCGTACCACGGGGCGGATCTTCAGCTTGGGCAGCGTCAGGCCCGGGTTGAGGGCGCGCACTTCGGGCGCGTCCCAGCTTTCCACCTTGCCGAGGAAGATGTGCGCGAGCACCTCACCCGTCAGCTTGAGCTGCCCGCGCGCCACGCCCGGCACGTTGATGAACGGCACCGCGCCCGTCACCACCGACGGCACGCACACCAGGCCGGCCTTGGCCGCGTCGGCACTCGACAGAGGCACGTCGGACGCACCGAAATCCACCGACCCCGCGCGGATGCGCTTGAGCCCCTCGCCCGATCCCACCGCGTCATAGCTGAGCGTGACCCCCGACGAAGCAGCATACCCCGCCGACCAGACGCGATAGACCGGCGCAGCGGCCGTCGACCCCGCCCCGCGCACCTGCGCGTGGGCGAGAACGGGCAGACCCATAGCAGCCACTGCCAGGGCAAAAACAACGTGCTTGAACATGGGGAGACCAGCGAACAGCGGTGGGAGCAAAGCCCGGAATTGTAATGATGGGTCTGTGACAAAGCGGCGAGCCGCAGTGATAGAGCCCATCTACAACATGGGCATGTGTTGTAAGACGTTCCGCAAACGTTAGGCGAAGTAGGGAGTTGAATCAGCGGTTTTGTTTAGCCCTCAACTGCGAAGCGCGAGGAAGATGACACCGCCCCGAGGTGGCCATGTGCCTATATTTCCAATATAGTGGAAATATGGAAGAACATGACATCATCCGGGCCCTTGCCGCTCTCGCGCACAACCTGCGCCTGCGTGTGTTCCGCATGCTCGTCGTTGCGGGGCCGGCGGGGCTCACGCCTGGGGCGATGGCCGAGCAGCTCGACGTGCCTGGCGCGACGCTCTCGTTCCACCTCAAGGAGCTGATGCACGCCCAGCTCGTGACGCAGGAGCGCGATGGCCGCAACCTTATCTACCGTGCCGCGTTCGACCACATGCAGGGCGTGCTGACTTTCCTGACCGAAAACTGCTGCCAGGGCGAGCCTTGCGGCGTGGAAGGCCCTGCCTGCCAGTGCTAACGCTCACCACGTACCCATGACGACCAACGTTCTGATCCTCTGCACCCACAACTCCGCGCGCAGCGTGCTCGCCGAAGGCATGCTCAACCATTGGGCGCAGCGCCTGGGCAAGGACGTACGCGCCCACAGCGCCGGCAGTGCACCGAGCGGCCGCCTGAACCCGTTCGCGCTGGAGGCGCTTGCCTATGCTGGCGTTGACACCACGGGCTATCACAGCAAAAGCTGGGATGCGTTTGCGGCCGAGGGCGCGCCGCCCATGCGCATCGTCATCACCGTGTGCGACAGCGCCGCTGCCGAGGCCTGCCCATACTGGCCCGGCAGTCCGGTGAAGGTGCATTGGGGCTACCCCGATCCGTCCAACGCACCGGGCGCCGATGCGGGCAAACGCCAGGCGTTTGAGCTGACGCGCCAAGCGATCGGCTATCGGATGCTGCAACTGCTGATGCTGCCGCTCGACACGCTGAGCCACGCCGATCTGCAGGCCCATCTCGAACGCATCGCGCGCAGCTGAACACCATGACGGATTGGCGCAACCGATGGCTGGCTGAAGCACTGGGTACGGCTTTGCTGCTGGCGGTGGTCATCGGCTCGGGGATCATGGCCGAGCGGCTGGCGGGCGGAAACGCCGCGCTGGCGCTGCTGGCCAATACGGCGGCCACGGTGGGCGGGCTTTATGTGTTGATTGAAGTGTTCGGACCGGTCAGCGGGGCGCATTTCAACCCGGTGGTGTCGGCGGTGATGGCGGTGCGGGGCGAGCTACCGCGCGGGGCGCTGGTGCTGTACATCACGGCACAGCTCGTGGGGGCGGTGTTGGGGGCGTGGCTGGCGCACGCCATGTTTGACATGGCCTTGCTGCAGTTTTCCACCAAGGTGCGCAGCGGCCCTGGGCAGTGGGTTGCCGAAGCCGTTGCAACGGCCGGCTTGCTGCTGGTGATCCTGCGCGCGCCGGGCGGGCGTGCCGCTTCGCTGGTGGCGGCGTATATCGGCGCCGCGTATTGGTTCACGGCGTCCACGTCGTTCGCCAACCCGGCGGCAGCGTTTGGGCGCATGTTCAGCGATAGCTTTGCCGGCATCGCCCCGGCCAGCGTGCCGGGCTTCATCGTCGCCGAGTGTGTTGGCGCGGCGATCGGGCTGGGCGTGCACCTCGCGCTGCAGCCGCGCAAGGGCGGCACGCCCCAGCCCAACGTCATCGAACGTTCAGGCGACTGAGCTGGCGGCCTCTTCCTTCACCAGGCCTTCCGCACGCAGCGCAGCTTGCACGGCGGGGCGCGCGGCCACGCGCTCCATATAAGCCTGCACGTTCGGGTAGGCCGTCATCGGCAGCGACAGGAAGTTCGCCCAGTTCAGCACGGTGAAAGCATACGCATCGGCCACGCTGTACTCGCCGGCCAGATAGGGCTGCTTGGCGAGGCGCGCGTCGAGCTCTGCAAAGCGCTTGGCGAGCTTGTCCTTGGCGCCCTGGCGCGTGGCCTCTGGCGTGTCTTTGTACCAGAGCGGCCCAAAACCCTTGTGCAGCTCGGTGCTGACAAAGGTCAGCCATTCGATCACCGACAAGCGGCGCGTGCTCCCGGCCTTGCCGATCAGTGCCTGTGCGGGGTCGAGGTCGGCCACGTATTGCAGCAGCGCCGCGCCTTCGGTGTGGCGGGAGCCGTCGGCCAATTCCAGCAGCGGCACATAGCCACGCGGCGAGATCGTGTAGTAATCCGTGCCGTCAGCGGTGAGGTGCTCCGCCAGGTTGACGGCGGTCAGGTCAAACTGCGCGCCCACTTCACGCAGGGCGATATGCACGGCCAGCGAGCACGCGCCGGCAGAGTAGTAGAGCTTCATAGACGTTGGATCTCCAGGTTGGAACAGCCACTGCGCATGCAGGCAGCAGCGGCACTGGCGACACTGTAGGATTGCGTCCACGCCAATGGAATAAGCAGCAAGGAAAGTCATGCTTGCACAAACGCAATACCGCCTGAGCGCGGCCGACCTGGAAGTAGTGCTGGCAATGGCGCGCACAGGCACGCTGGCGGCAGCGGGGGACCGGCTGGGTGTGGATGCCTCCACCGTGTTCCGCACGGTGCAGCGCATCGAGCGCGGGCTTGGGCAACGGCTCTTCGCGCGCTCACGCACCGGCTATATCGCCAACGAGCTGGCCCTGTCGCTGGCGGAGCGCGCCGAGCAGGTGGAGGCTGCGCTGGAATCGGCGCGGACGGTCGTCAATGCCGCGCCTGACCAGGTCTCCGGCACGGTGCGCATCACTACCACCGACACCATCCTCGTGGGCCTGGTCGCGCCAGCGCTGCAGGCCCTGCGCGCTGAGCACCCGAACCTCACCTATGACTTGCGCGCCAGCAACGAGCTGGCCAGCCTTACGCGCCGCGATGCCGATATCGCCGTGCGCGCCACGCGGCGTCCGCCGCAGCATCTGGTAGGCAAGCACCTCGGTTCTATCCGCGTGGCGCTGTATGCGGCGCGGGGCAGCGGCATGACCTACGCCGACGTGGATGCGGGCCGCACGCCGTGGCTGGCCATTGACGACGCGATTCCCGATCACCCCTCCGTGGCCTGGCGCAAGCGGCATTTCCCGAAGGTCATGCCCACGTATTTTGTGAACAGCCTGCAGATCCTGGCCGAGATGGTGGCGATGGGCATGGGGGTCGGCATCCTTCCCGTGCTGATGGCCCAGGCGCGTACCGACCTGACGCTGCTGCGGGATCTCCACGATGCCAACCAGTCGGAACTGTGGGTGCTGACCCATCCGGAGTCCCGCCACCTGCGGCGGGTGGCGGTGGTGTATGGGCATCTGGCGCAGGCGTTGCGCCTGCCGTGAGCGCTTGACGACGCCGTCCTACGCGGCGCTCCATTGGCGAATCCTCGGGGTTATGACGAAGCGACGGGCTGTTCGCCGGGCGTGGGTTCGTCAAACCGCGAGCCGGCATCCCGCAGCGCAGCGCGGCGGCGCAAGTCTTCCGTGGTCTCGCCATTGCCGTCGGGCCGCCAGCCGGGTGGGCGCAGCAGATAGCCGAACACGTCACCCGCAGAGCGCGCCGTCTTCAGGTCTTGCCACAGTGCGCGCCAGTGGCTGAATTCGATGGTCAGCAGGTTGTACGTGCGCATCGGATGCACGAGGCCGTAGCGGCACGGCACGTCTTTGCGTTCGGGGATGTAGGTGCCGAACAGCCGGTCGAAGAGGATCAGCACACCGCCGTAGTTGCCGTCGAGATATTCGAGGTTGGCGGCGTGGTGCACGCGGTGTGCCGAGGGCGTGTTCAGCACCCATTCCAACGGCCCGAGGCGGGGAATCCACGTGGCGTGAATCCAGAACTGGTACAGCAGATTCAGCGACAACAGTATCTGCACAATGCGCGGCGGCATGCCCAGCAGGGGCGCCAGCGCGAAGAACGCCAGCGTGCCTGTCAGCCGGCCCGTCCAGCCGAAGCGGTAGGCGGCGGACAGGTTCAGGTCATTCGGCGAGTGATGGATGGCGTGCGTGCACCAGAACCAGCGCACGCGATGCGCGGCGCGGTGGTACCAGTAGTAGCAGAACTCCTGGCCGAGAAAGCAGGCAGCCCAGCCGGTCCAGTGGTCCATCGGCAGGGTCCACAGGCGGTGTTGGTAGATCCATTCCAGGCCCTGGGTCCAGAACGCCAGCGGCAGCAGCCAGCGCAGTGGGTACTCGCGTACGAGGAAATCGACCACCGATACACCCGCAGCCTTCCAGTCGTAGCTGGCCCAGCCGTTTTTTAGCGACAGTACGATCGCCTCGGCCAGTGAAGACACCAGCACGATCACGACGGCGATCTTGAGGATGGTCAGCAGCACGGCCATGGCGCTGGGCTCCGGTGAGGGATGCCGGCGACGGTACTGCAAACGGTGCCACGGCCGCAATTAGGGTGTCGGCCTACTCTTTGGGGCGGAATGTGAGCATCAGGCGAGGCGGCGCCGTGCCGTTGCTGGTGCGAGGAAATGGGTCGCTGACCTCAACCGCGTGCAAGACGGCGGCATCGAATTTCTGATTGCCGCTCGATTGGACGAGCCACCGCGCCAAGACTGCGCCATCTGGGGCCAACGTAACCGCAACAACAGCGGCGGGATTGCCAACGATGCCGGTGACATCGAATGCAATGTTGGGTTTGACTTTGCTGCGGACGCGCTCTGCGTAAGTGGATGCCGCAATGTTGGCAACGTACCGTCGCGTGTCCTCCAACCTCTGCCGTTTCGTGGTGGCATCGACTGCCATGTCTTCTTCCGCCATGGCGTCCAATCGCTGGCGGATCTCGGCGGCGTCAGATTCAGAAAGCCCCGTGATTGCGTTTGGCTCGCTTGACGGACCGGCCGCACATCCGACCAGCGCCACCAAATGAATAGCCAGTACCAGAGCGGTTGCAACACGTACAGGGTGGATGCGCGGCGACATCGTTTTTCCGGATCGATACGTCAAACGAACATTGTGAGCCGGGGCGCACGCCTTCAACAACCCCACGATTTACCGCGCCCAGATGTTGTTCCGGTTGTGCAGAAAGACGTGCACGCCGCCACTCTTGTCCTGCGCCACGCCCGCGCTGCCCCACGGGTAGTCCGTCAGCCCGCCGGGGTCCTGGCCCAGCTTGCGTGTCATCCAGCGGCGGTGTCGCCGTTCCACCATGTCGATGTCGTCGTACGAGACCGCTTGTTCCAGTTGAAAGAACACACCGACGAGCACGCCGCGTTCAAACCGCAGACTGACGGTCACAGGGGTGGCGGCGTCCAGCGTAGCCATGGTGGCGAACTGGCAAGGCACTTCCTCGCCGCAGACGCTCGTCTGCCGGACAGGCCCGACGGCAAAGCGCCCCGGGAGCGCCTCGACGCGTGTTTCTGGGGTGATGCGGAAATCAGCGAGTTCGATTTCGCCGTTGGCTGGGTCAATGTGGATGGTGTCGTGCATGCGGCAGGTTTTGATGAAGGCGGATGGCCCGGCCATGGGCGGGAAGGGTCTTGTTATAGCAGCCACCCCCTCGGAAGGGCGGGTTTGACCCGCTCAAGTTCCCCCAGCCGATGCCGTAGCAGCTTGAGTGGCCCCGACAGCCGGCAATCAATCTGGAGGGCGCTGCGGTCATACCCGTACGCAGACTGATTCACGCAGGACGTTCATCTAAGAAGAATCATGATTTCCTCGCTCCGCACCCGCATCCTCCTGATTTCATCGGCCACTGTAATCGGCGCCCTGGCCCTGTCCGGCGCTGCCACCTATTCCATTGTGCGCAGCAACACGATGGAATCGATTGACCAGAACCTTGCCGCCATCGCCAGCGGCAACACGCTCGCCATCGATAAATGGGTCGCGGCCAAGGCGCAGGCCGTCAAGGCCACCGCGGCCGTGATCGAACATGGTGACCCGCAAGGCTTCGGCAAACACATGGGCGACGCCAACGGCTTCCCCATCATCACGGTCGGGTGGACGGACAAGTCGTTCATCTCCACCAGCGCCACCACGCCCAAGGACTACGACCCCACCGGTCGCCCCTGGTACAAGCAGGCGATTGCCGCCGGCCAGTTGCTCGTGACCAAGCCCTATGGCGACGTGTCGACCGGTGTGCCGTACGTGTCGTTTGCCGCGCCGATGGTGAAGAACGGTGAGACCACGGGCGCGCTGTCGGGCGCCGTGCCGCTCGATGGCGTGCGCGAAGTGGTGTCTGCAGTGCACCCCACGCCGTCGAGTCTGGCATTCGTGGTCGCCAAGGATGGCCAGGTGATCGCCCACCCCGACGCCAAACTGATGCTCAAGCCGGCCACCGACGTGGCGGCCGCACTCAACGCCGACGCGCTCGCCAAGCTGGCTACCGCTACGACACCGCTGGAGCTTGAACTGGCCGGTGCGCCCAAGCTGCTCAAGGCCCAGGCCGTGCAGGGCACCGACTGGTATCTGGTGATTGCGCTCGACAAGGCCGAGGCCACGGCCGGTTTGCGCAACGTCGTCAAGGCGCTGGGCGTGGCCATGGTGCTGCTGACGCTGGCCGCCGTGGGCATTGCCGCGTTCTTTACGTCGCAATCGTTCCGTCGCCTCTCGGAGGTGCGCGACGCCATGGACACCATCGGCGCCGGTGGCGGTGATCTCACGCATCGCCTGCCCGTGGTCGGCAACGACGAGGTCGCGCAGATCAGCGCCTCGTTCAACACCTTCATCGACAAGATCGGCGAGGTGCTGTTGGAAGTGCGCGCCAGCGTCGACAGCATGAAGTCGGCCACCGGCGAGATCGAGATGGGCAACCGCGATCTGTCCAACCGCACCGAGGTCTCGGCCAGCAACCTGCAGGAAACCTCTGCCGCGCTGACGCAGTTGACCACCAGTGTGAAGAACTCCGCCGATGCCGCCGTGCAGGCTACGCGCCTGGCCAGCGAGGCCAGTGATGCCGCCACGCGCGGCGGTGAAGTGGTGTCCAGCGCCGTGAGCACGATGGATGAGATCGGCAAATCGTCCGCCCGCATTACGGAGATCATCGGCGTGATCGACAGCATTGCGTTCCAGACCAACATCCTGGCGCTGAATGCGGCAGTGGAAGCCGCCCGCGCCGGCGAGAACGGCCGCGGCTTTGCCGTGGTGGCCGGCGAGGTGCGCACGCTGGCCCAACGCAGTGCCACGGCCGCCCGCGAGATCAAGGACCTGATCCAGGCATCAGAAGCCAGCGTGCAGACCGGTGCGCAACGTGTGCAGGCGGCCGGCGCGACGATGCAGGAGATTGTTCAGGGCATCGAGCGCGTCGCACGCATCATCGGGGAGATTGACGGTGCGATGCACGAGCAAAGCGCCGGCATTAGCCAGATCGACCGCAGCGTCGCCGAGATGGACCAGGCCACGCAGCAAAACGCGGCGCTGGTGGAACAGTCGACGGCCGCATCGGCGATGCTCAATGAGCAGGCGCAGGGTCTGGCGCGCACGGTGGGCTTGTTCAAGCTGCGCGCCCACTAACACCGCAAGCGCCGTACCCCTCTTCATCGTGCCCGGGCCGGGTGCGCCATTGCCTAGAATGGAGCCCCGGCAACTTCCGCGCGCATCCTCCTTCTTGGCGGACGTTGCCTGACCTCAACGCTCCGCCCGTATGCCCAATGTGCTGATTCTCGGTGGCCGCGCGCCTGTGGCGCTCGACCATGCCCGCCGTTTTGCCCACCAGCGGTGGACGGTCTACATTGCCGACAGCATTCCGTGCCAGATCAGCGGGGCCTCGAAGGCGGTAACCGCGACGTTGCGCGTGGCTCCGCCGCGCTATGCGCCGGCGCAATTTGTGGGCGACCTTGCGCGTATCGTGCGCGAGCACCGCATCGATCTGGTGGTGCCGACGTGCGAGGAGGTCTTCTACCTCTCGCGTTACCGGCACCATCTGCCGACCAGCGTACGCGTGCTGGCCGACGACTTCAGCAAGCTGCGCGCGGTGCATAGCAAATGGCAGTTCCTGGACCTTGCGCAGGATTGCGGTGCGGATGTGCCAGTGTCCGCGCGGGTGCAGTCGTTGGATGAAGCGCGTGCCTGGGCCGCCGGTCGGCCGGTAGTGCTCAAGCCGGAGTACTCGCGCTTTGGCGTGCATGTGCGCCTGTATCGCAACGGCATCCCCGACGATGCGCCGCCGCTGGCCAATCTGGGCGCGTGGGTGGTGCAGACGCTGGTGGCCGGGCAGGAGTTCTGCTCGTACAGCGTGGCCGATCGCGGCAGGCTGGTGGCGCATGCGCTGTATCGCCCCGACTGGCGCATGTCGACCAGCGCGAGCTTCTACTTTGCGCCCGCGCGCATCGACGCGGTGCGCAACTTCGTCGCCAACTTTGCGCGCAAGCTCGACTTCACGGGGCAGCTCTCGTTCGACTGGATCCAGCAGGCCGATGGCCGCGTGAGCCCGCTCGAATGCAACCCGCGCGCGACCAGCGGTAGCCATCTGTTTGGTCTCGATGATGCCTTGCCCGCCGCACTGGCCGGCACGCTGGAGGGCTGCATCGAGCCATCGCCCGGCGCGCCGCGCATGGCGGCGGCGGTCATGGCATCGGTCGGGCTGTTTGAGGCACTGCGCCGTGGCAAGTTGAACCAATGGCGCCACGACTGGCGTGCCGCCACCGACGTCATCGGCGCACCGGGTGACCGTGGTCCGCTGTGGGG
Organism: uncultured Ralstonia sp.; assembly: GCA_966433195.1. Lineage (GTDB taxonomy): Bacteria > Pseudomonadota > Gammaproteobacteria > Burkholderiales > Burkholderiaceae > Ralstonia. The sequence goes on along the minus strand of CBJMVH010000062.1, from coordinate 8,546 downwards.
CGGCGTGCGCAATCTCGCCGCGTATGCGCGCTTGGCCATCGCTCAGGGCAGCAACATGCGCGAAGCGGCCACGCAAGACATCGAATGGGACGGCCAGGAGCTGCCCGAGCTATGAACGCGCCGGGCGCCGTGCCACATGCATGTTTTGCCGACAAGGCCGCCGCGTTCTTGCACGTGCATCGTGAGCAGGCGTCGCTGCCGTTCGTGGCCAATCTCGTCACGCAGGTCGATGCGCTGGAGGCGGGCGGCTTGCCGTTGCCCGTCACCGTCAATGACGGTGACGACCGCGCGGACAATGCCTGGGCCTGCTCGCCCATCACCACCTACGGCCGCTATGCGGCGGAAGAATCCGAGCGCCTGATGCCGCGCATGCTGCGGCCGCTGTTGCGTGGCGCCATCGGCCTGGCCGGTGTGTGGATGCGGCATGCGCGGCTGGATCGCGCCGTGGCAGTCAACAACTGGCTGGTGAGCACGAACCTGTATCCAGCGGCAGCGGCGTTTGACCTTGAAGCACTGGTGCGCACCTGCCGTGAGCGCTGGCCCGGCCACGCCATCTGGCTGCGGTCGCTGAACACGCTGCAGCATGCCGACTGGCTACACACGGCCACGGCTGCGGGTTTCGACCTGATCCCCACGCGGCAGGTCTACGTGTTCCGCGATCTGCGCAACATGCGCCAGCACCAGAACCTGCGGCGCGACCTGCGTTGGCTCGATCAGACGCCGCTGACCTTCGTGCCGCACGACGCATTCACTGACGCCGATTTCGTGCAGGCTGAGCGCCTGTATGCGCAGCTCTATCTCGACAAGTATTCCGCGTTGAACCCGCAGTACACGGCGGCGTTCCTGCGGGCATGGCACGCGGCGGGGTTGCTCGAGTGCGCGGGCTTTCGTGATGCGGATGGCGTGCTGCGCGCGGTGGTTGGCGTGTTTGGCCAAGGGCCGTTGCTCACCGCGCCCATCGTCGGTTACGACACGACATGGCCGCGATCTGCCGGCCTGTATCGCCTGCTGATGGCGCATGTGCTGCGCCTAACGATGACGCGCGACGCCGAGCTCAACCTCAGCGCCGGTGCCGCCCACTTCAAGCGCCTGCGCGGCGGCGTGCCGGCCATTGAGATGAGCGCTGTCTATACGCGACACCTGCCGCCTGCAACGCGCCGTGCGATCGGCGTGTTGCGCAGCCTCACCACCCGGATCGGCGTGCCGATCATGCAACGCTTTCAGCTATGACGGCCACGGTCTGGAATTCCACGCTGCTGCGCGGTTGGTATCCCGTAGCCCAGGCGCACCGCCTGCGCGACAAGCCGATGCGTGTGATGCTGTTCGGCCGTGCGGTGGTGCTGGCCCGTTTGCCGTCCGGCAAGCTGCTTGCGCTCGACGATCGCTGCCCGCATCGGCATGTGCCGTTGTCGGATGGCGCGCTAGTCGGTGAGACGCTGCAGTGCAAATACCACGGGTGGACGTTCGGGGCGGATGGCCGCTGCATGGCGATGCCGGGCCGGTGCCCGAGCGCCGCTGTCCCTACCGTGCAGGTGAATGCATGGCGCGTCTTTGAGCATGACGGTCTGATTTGGTTAAGCGCGCGTGCACCGGGCGAAGCCAGCCCGGCCGCGCTGCCTGCGTTCCTGAATCGCTTGCCACCCGGCAGCCGGCGCTTTCTGTGGAGCACGCTCTGGCTGGCCCGCCCGGCGGATGCGCTGGAGAACTTTCTCGACCCGCTGCACACGCATCTGGTGCATCCGGGCCTCGTGCGCAGCCACGGCGCGCGTCAGCCCGTGACGGTGACGGTCACGCAATCCGCCGACGGCCTGCAAGTGGACTACACCGGCCAGCCGCAGCAAAGCGGTTGGCTGTACCGCTTGTTCGAATCACCCCGCACGATGGAGCGCGCGCACTTCGGTATCGCCGCCCCCGCAACGGCACAGCTTGAATACCGCTATGCCAACGGCAGCGCGTTGTACTTCACGCTCCATTTCACGCCCGAAGACGAGCTGCGCACCCGCCTGTTCGCCACGCTGCACGTCGAGAACCGCTGGGCGCCAGCATGGGCCGTGCGCTGGTTCGTCTGGCCGTTTCTGTATCGCGTGGCAGAGCAGGATCGCCGCGTGGTGGAGGCGCAGGCTGCAAACAGCGTGCGCTTTGGGCGGCAGGATGGCATCTCCACCGAGCTGGACCTGGTGCGGCCCATGCTCGATGCCGTGTGGATGCCGAATGGCGAGCCGGTGAGGGCAGGGAAGCGGGTCGTGCAGATGTGGCTGTGAGCCACTGACCGGCTATGGCTGCGGCGTGCAGTCCACCAGCGCGGACAGTGCTTCCGCGCCAATCGTGACGCTGCCCGCGAACGGGCGATCGTGCAGCACCAGCAGAAAGAAAATCATCCCAAAGCCCACGGTGAAGAGCGTCAGCGCGATGCGCCGCTCGCGGGCGGCGCTGCGATGCAATTCGGCAATCACGAAGGCATTGGTGAACAGCAGCCATGCCATGGCCGCCAGTTTGACGCCGCTGAGTTGGCGCTTGGCCAGTTGCAGACGCGTGGCGCGCGCGTTATCGATGGTGTCGAGCCGCTTTTCGAGCTCATCCAATTCATGCGCGATGTGCTGAGGTGCATCGATACGGCGTACGTCCGCCGATGTGGTACGCGAGGCCTGTGCGCTTTCCTGGCGGGACGCCCACAACGCCTCGCGCAACTGCGTGAAGGCACGGCCGGTGTTCGGGCTAGAGGTGCGGTGCGCCATGGCGGGCCATTCGTCGTGGATGGCGCTGTGCACATACACCAGGAGCGCCGTCCGAATGGGCGCGGCAAGGCTGGCGGGCAGCGCATCGAGGATGCGCTGCGCTTCCGCAGCGGCAATGCCTTCGCGTTCGACGGCGGCTTCCGCGCGGGCATTCTGTGTCCAGATATCGCTCGAGATAAAGCCGATGATGACGGCCGTTGGCACCAGAAGCCCGGTCAGCAGCGTGCCAATGATCGTGGCACCCGGTCGCGCCGGCCACAGACGCGCCACGCATGCCGAGCCCGCCGATGCCGCCGCCGACACCACGCCCAGCGAACTAAAACACACCGCCAGCAGGGCCGGCGTGGAAAGCGTGAACAGCCAACTGTAGTAATCGAAATGCAGCATGGTGCGCGACGGGCCTGCCCTGAACGATGGGGCGGGATGCTCTCACGCACGCTGTTGACACTCAATGAAAGCGCCGTGCCGCGCGCGCAAATGGTGATGGTGTCGCGCGGACTGATCGCTGCGTCTCAGCCGGTCTAGCGTGACCGCCCGTCGAAGTGCGTCACGGGCACGCTCTCCAGATCGATGTCCTCCAGGCAGCGCACGTTTACCGCAATCATGGGCGTGCCGTCGGGCATGGCGCCCTCGGCATACGGATGGATGCCGCAAGTCGGGCAGAAGCGGTGCTTGATCACGTGCTTGTGGAAAACGTAGGTGCGGGCGTTGCCCTCGGGCGTGAGCAGCTTCACCTTGTCGCGCGGCACGAACCACAGCAGCGACCCCTTGCGCTGGCAGATCGAGCAGTTGCACGCCATGGCGCTGTCCGGATGCCCCTCGACCTCGAACGCGATGTGGCCGCAGTGGCAGCTTCCCTTGTGTGTCATGCCAAGTCTCCTGGTCGGTGGGGTAGGTGCCGTCCACTATAGGCAAATCGCCTGGTGACAGACGACGCGCGCTTGGCGCTCTTGGGAGTCGCCCTAGTCTCCGCGCCGGCGCGCCGATGCGACAATCGCCGCCAATGCGCCACCCGGGAGGAGATGCCATGCGCCACCATCGTTCTATTGCTGTCTTGCGGGCGGTCGGCTTGGCCGCTGGCCTCGGCGGATGTGCCGGTGCGTTTGCGCAAGCGTCGGCGCCTGTGGTCACACCGGCCACACCGGCCGCACCCCCACTTCCGGCGCAGCTCATCAACATGGGCAGCATGACCCCGGACGAGATCGGCCCCGTCATCGCCGAGATGGGTACGCTGCGCACCAAGACGCTGGTGAGCACCGCCAACGGCACGGTGGGCATCCAGGTGGGTACGGTGGCCAAGCACACGCACACCTATTCCGACGAGATCCAGTACGTCATGTCCGGCACCGCCACCGTCTGGCTCGACAACGGCCCGCGCGAGGTCAGGGCGGGCGATCTGCTGGTCATTCCGCACGGCGTGGTGCACGGCACCCTGACCACCAGCACCGACTTCAAAGCCATGGCGATCAAGCTGCCGCCGCAGCGCGCGGGGGATACACACAAGGTGCCCTGAAATGCCCAGGGCTTGGCGTGGATCAGGCGGGCGCCAAAACACCTTCCCTTACAATGGCGCCCTCATCCAGAGTCCTCCGCCATGTCCGCACCGCTCGCCAACGACACCTTCCTGCGCGCCCTGCGCCGCCAGCCGACTGAGTACACACCGCTGTGGCTGATGCGCCAGGCGGGTCGCTACCTGCCTGAGTACAACGCCACGCGCGCCCGCGCCGGCAGCTTCCTCGGGCTAGCCAAGTCGCCGGCGTATGCCACGGAGGTGACGCTGCAGCCGCTGGACCGCTATCCGCTGGACGCGGCCATCCTGTTCTCCGACATCCTGACCGTGCCCGATGCCATGGGGCTGGGCCTGTCGTTCGCGCAGGGCGAGGGCCCGCGGTTTGCCAAGCCGGTGCGCACGGAGGCTGACGTGGCGGCGCTGTCGGTGCCGGACATGTCGCAATTGCAATACGTGTTTGATGCCGTGGCGGAAATCCGCCGCGCGCTGGTGCAGGACGGCCGCCAGCGCGTGCCGCTCATCGGCTTCTCGGGCAGCCCGTGGACGCTGGCCTGCTACATGGTCGAAGGCGCCGGGTCGGACGACTTCCGCACCGTCAAGTCGATGCTGTATGCGCGTCCGGACCTGATGCACCGCATCCTGGAGATCAACGCGCAGGCCGTGATCGACTACCTGAACGCGCAGATCGACGCCGGCGCCCAGGCCGTGCAGGTGTTCGATACCTGGGGCGGCGCGCTGGCCGACGGCATTTACCAAGAGTTTTCGTTGGCCTACATGCAGCGTGTGGTGCAAGGCATCCGCGCCGGGGCCGATGGCCAACGCGTGCCAGTCATCCTGTTCACCAAGGGCGGGGGCCTGTGGCTCGAAGCCATGGCCGAGACCGGCGCCGACGCCCTGGGCGTGGACTGGACGGTCAACCTGCAGCGTGCCCGCCACCGCACCGGTGGCCGCGTCGCCCTGCAAGGCAACCTGGACCCGACTGTGCTGTTTGCCGAGCCGGAAGCGATTCGCGCGCAAGCGCGCCGCGTGCTGGATGACTACGCAGCCGGCGGCGGCAGCGACGGCCACATCTTCAACCTCGGCCACGGCATTTCGCAGTTCACGCCGCCCGAAGCGGTAACGGTGCTGGTGGACGAAGTGCACAGCTACAGCCGCACGTTGCGCACGCAGGCTAAGTCGTAGAGTGATGTTGCAGTGCGATAGCGTTTGAATCGACCTGCTACGGTGCGTGCAGCCGAGGGCACGAGTGCAATCGTCGCCGCTTTGGTGCAGTTAGGGTGAGTGGCCACTCGCCTGCGGGTGGCCCAAGTTGGCCCGGAACCCCTGTCAAGCGATTTATTTCGCACGTTTTTGTGCAGACTCGGGCTGTCAAGACTTGACTTATGCACAAAGCTGTCTCGGCTGGTTTTTTTCGCGGCGCAGCAGGGGATGTACCGCGCACGCATCGCATAAGTGTTTGATTTTTTTGAGATAAAGGCGAATGCGCGGAAATCGTGCAAGCCAGAAAAGCGCCGTGTTGACGGCCTTTCGTGCGCGAAACCGGCGACTTTTCAACAAAGTTATCCACAGCCTGTGTGGACAGATCAAAAAGGCGCCATTGATCAGGGCGCCAAGACGCAAACCTCAAGTAATACTTGAGGATTGGCGGCGCAGCGGAGTCACTGTGCCGGCAAGGGGCGACGGGCCCATCGCTTTTTCCAGGTGCGCGATAGGTCGCCGCAACGCAACAATCTCTTTGCAATTCAATCGTTCGCGCTCTGCATGACCACCACCCACGTCGACGCCGCCTTCTCCGATGCCAAAGCGCCGGCCGCCTTTGCGCGCGTGGTGATTGATACGCCGCTCGACGCGGTGTTCGACTACCGGTGCAGCCCGACTTTGCCGCCCGTCTTGCCGGGGCAACTCGTGGTCGTGCCGTTCGGCAACCGCCGCGTGGTGGCGCTGGTGGTGGAGACCGCAGCCACGACGGAGGTGCCGCAAGACAAGCTGCGTGATGTTGAACGCGTGCTCGATTGGGTGCCGCCGCTTAATGCCGAATGGCGCGCGCTGGCCGAATTCGCTGCCGGCTACTACCACCGCGCACTGGGCGAAGTGACGTTGCCGGCGCTGCCGCCGCTGTGGCGCACGCCCGGCAGCTGGGACAACCTCGCCCGGCACGCCACGGAAACGGTCTACGTGATGGTCGAGCCCACCGTGACCATCGGCGCCGCGTTGCTGGAGAGCGTACCCAAGCGCGCCACTGGCGCCATGCGCCTGGCCGAAGCGCTGACCGGCGATGGCGAGCTTTCCACCACCGCAGCCATTGCCCTGCACGGGCAGGCGGTGGCCAAGCTGCGCGACTGGGCCGCTGTCGGCTGGCTGCGCGCTGAACTGCGGCCGAAGGCGCTCCTGCCGCAACCGCTGGAATTGCCCGAACCGTCTGTCGCGCCGGCACTGAACGCCGAGCAGGCCGCTGCCGTGGCGGCCATCGCGCAAGGTGGGGCGAGCGGCGCCTTCAGCCCGTTCCTGCTCTACGGCGTCACTGGCAGCGGCAAGACCGAGGTCTACCTGCATGCCATCGCCGATGCGCTGTCGCGGGACCCATCCGCGCAGGTGCTGATGCTCGTGCCCGAGATCAACCTCACGCCGCAACTGGAGGCACGCATCGCGGCGCGTTTCCCGGGCGTACCCATGGCTGCGCTGCATAGCGGTCTGGCCGAACAGCCGCGCGCCTTGAACTGGCTGGCCGCCCATCGCGGCGAGGCGCGCATCGTGCTCGGCACGCGGCTGGCGATGCTGGCGTCGCTGCCCAACCTCGCGCTCATCCTCGTCGACGAAGAGCACGACACGTCGTACAAGCAGCAGGAGGGGCTGCGCTATTCCGCGCGCGATTTGGCCCTGTGGCGCGCCAAGCAGCGCAACATCCCCATCGTACTGGGTTCGGCCACGCCGTCGCTGGAAACCTGGTGGCGTGCCGAGCAGAACGCGACGGTGCGCCTGACACTGTCCCAACGCGCGCAGGCCGAGGCGGTGCTGCCGCGTGTATCGCTCATCGATCTGAATCTGGAGCGTCGCGCAGGGCGCGAGATCCGCGATGGGCTGTCCAAGCCGCTGATCGACGCGATGGCCGATCGCCTCGCGCGGGGCGAGCAAAGCCTGCTGTTCCTCAACCGCCGGGGCTATGCGCCGGTGTTGTCATGCGATGCATGCGGGTGGCTGTCGGGCTGCCCGCGCTGCTCCGCGTACCTGGTGCTGCACAAGCCGGAGCGCCGCCTGCGCTGCCACCACTGCGGGTACGAATCGCGTATTCCGCACCACTGCCCGGACTGCGGCAATGTCGATATCGCCCCGCTCGGGCGCGGCACACAGCGCATCGAAGAAACGCTCGGCGCGCTGTTCCCACAAGCCCGCATCGCGCGCATCGATGCCGATTCCACCCGCCGCAAGGGCAGTGCCGAAGCGCTGTTCGATACCGTGCACGAAGGCAGCGTCGACATCCTCATCGGCACACAGATGGTCGCCAAGGGGCACGACTTCCAGCGCGTGACGCTGGTGGGCGTGGTGGCGCCGGACCCCTCGCTGTTCTCGCATGATTTCCGGGCCGGCGAGCACCTCTTTGCCTCGCTGATGCAGGTGGCCGGGCGTGCTGGCCGCGCTGGGCTGGCGGGGGAAGTGCTGATCCAGACGCGCTACCCGGATGCCCCGGCGCTGCAGGCCCTGGTGCGGCATGACTACGGCGGGTTCGCCCGCCAACTGCTGCGCGAGCGCAAGCAGGCCGGGCTGCCTCCGTTTGCGTATCAGGCGCTGTTGACTGCCGAGCATAAGGAAGTGGCGCGGGCACTGGAGTTCTTGAGCGCAGCCCGTGCTGCCGGTGAAGCGCTCGCCACTGAACTCGGTGCGCCGGTGTTCCTGCATGACCCCGTGCCGATGACGATGGTGCGGTTGGCCAACCGCGAGCGGGCGCAGTTGCTGGTGGAGAGCGGGTCTCGCGCGGCCCTGCAGAAGCTGCTGTCCGCCTGGACTGACGGGTTTGCCAGCATCAGCAAGACCGTGAAAGGGGTGCGCTGGCAGTTGGAGATCGATCCGCTACGGATCTAGCCAGCGGTTTTACCCGCCGCCGGCGCTCAAAACCAACCCTTCATCACGTGCGGTTGCACCAAATTTACCCCTTTCGAACCAAGGGGTTGTACTAGGTTGCACCTTCTAAATCGTCGGGCGTATGATCCGCTTCGATTTGCCGGCCACAAGCTTTGGCAATGGCAGCTACGGATAGGAACCCACATGGCTACAACCACCCTCGGGGTCAAGCTGGACGATGCTTC
>CBJMVH010000061.1:0-26574 GCA_966433195.1 uncultured Ralstonia sp. | reverse complement strand
AACAACATCTTCATCTACGGCATGCTGATGCTGGTGAAGAAGGATTCGGGCATCAAGGACTTCCCCGACCTGAAGGGCAAGACGGTGGTGACGACCGCCGGCACCACCGAAGACCGCATCCTGCAGAAGATGAACGGCGAGGCCAAGGACGGCGACAAGATGAACCTGATCCTCGCCAAGGATCACGGTCAGGCGTTTCTGACACTGGAATCGGGCCGCGCCGTCGCCTTCGTGATGGACGAGCCGCTGCTCTACGGCGAGCGCACCAAGGCCAAGAACCAGGCCGACTGGGTCGTGACCGGCACGCCGCTGCAGACCGAAACCTACGCATGCATGATGCGCAAGGACGACCCGGCGTTCAAGAAAGTGGCTGACGACGTGATTGCCGATCTGATGAAGTCGGGCAAGGCCAACGATCTGTACAAGAAGTGGTTCCTCTCGCCGATTCCGCCAAAGGGCCTGAACCTGAACTATCCGATGACGGCCGGCATGAAGGACCTGTACGCGCACCCGAACGACAAGGCGATTCAGTAAACGCGTCTGCGCATCAAAAGGAAACGGGGGACAGATCGTCCCCCGTTTTTCTTTGCGCAATGCATGTCGATGTCAGGCCGGCATGCTCCACGGTGAGCGGATATCGGCCAGGAAGCGCTGCGCGCGCGGGTGCTGTGGGCGCTGGAAGAAATCTTCCGGCGTGGCACGCTCCAGCACCTGACCTTGGTCCATGAAGAGCACGCGGTCGGCCACTTCACGCGCGAACCCCATTTCGTGCGTCACGCAGACCATGGTCATGCCATCGCGCGCGAGGTTCTTCATCACCTGCAGCACCTCGTTCACCATCTCTGGGTCGAGCGCGGAGGTAGGCTCGTCAAACAGCATCACGGGCGGTTTCATGGCCAGCGCACGGGCAATCGCCACGCGCTGCTGCTGGCCGCCAGACAGCTCGCTCGGGTAGGCGTCGGCCTTGTGCGGCAGGCCCACGCGTTCGAGCAGGCTCCTCGCAAAATCCTTCGCTTCTTGCGGCAACATGCGCTTGAGCCGCACCGGCGCCAGCGTGCAGTTCTGCATCACCGTGAGGTGCGGAAACAGGTTGAACTGCTGGAACACGAAGCCAATGCCGCTGCGCAGTACGTTGACGTCCACGCCGTGCGCATGCACGTCGTGCCCGTTGACGGTGATGCGGCCTTTCTGAATCGCCTCCAGCCGGTTGAGCGTGCGGATGAGCGTCGACTTGCCCGAGCCCGACGGCCCGCATACGACGACCACTTCGCCCTTGGCAACGGTTTCATTGACGTCGACCAGCGCGTGGTAATCGCCATACCACTTGTCGACGTGTTCGATCGTGATCATGTTCATGGTTTGGATGGAGCGTTCGCTGCGAGGCGACGCTCCAGATAGAACGCCACGCGCGTCAGGCTGAAGCACATGACGAAGTAGCTGATGCCGAGCAGACCGTACACCTCGGCCGATTTCACCATCACGGCCGTGCTGATCTGCCCGGCCACAAACGACACCTCGGGCAGGCTGATGATGTAGCCGAGTGAGGTCTCCTTGATGGTCGACACAAGCTGGTTGACCAGCGACGGCAGCATGTTGCGCAGCGCCTGCGGCAGGATCACCAGCCGCATGGCTTGCATATACGACAGGCCGAGCGTGCGGGCGGACTCCATCTGCCCGCGCGGCAAGCCCTGGATGCCGGCCCGCACGATCTCTGCCAGGTAGGCCCCGTCAAAGATGACCAGCGCAGTCAGCATGGTGCTGAATTGATCAGTGCGATGCCCGGTGATGGTCGGCAGCAGGAAGTACGCCCAGAAGATCACCATCAGCAGCGGCGTGCCGCGCACCACGTAGACAAGGGCCGTGGCCGGCCAGCGCAGCACCGCAATCGGGCTCACGCGACACAGGCCCAGGATGATGCCGACCGGCAATGCCAGTACGAGACCCGCCGACGCCAGCAGGAACGTCAGCGCCAGGCCGCCCAGCGGCCCGTTCGGGTACTGGCCGATCAGGTAGTAGATGCCGTAGGTTTGGATGAGGTCGAGCATGGCTACAGCGTCCTCACCGGATAGCGATGCTGATACCACGCCGAAAACACCGTGATCGCAATCGAGATGGTCAGATACGCCGCGGTGGCAAACGCAAACGCCTCAAAGCCGCGGAAGGTGGCGCTCTCCACCTGCTGTGCCTGGTACATCAGCTCCGCCACGCCGATGACCATGGCGATGCTCGAGTTCTTCCACAGGTTCAACGTCTGGCTGACCAGCGGCGGTACGGTCACGCGCAGCGATTGCGGCAGGATCACCAGCCGCATCGACTGCAGAAACGAGAGGCCGAGCGCCCGGCTGGCCTCAAGCTGCTCCTTCGGAATGGACCGGATGCCGCTGCGGATGTCTTCCGCCATATAGGCCGCCGTGTAGAGCACGAGCGCGATGACGGCGCTCGCCGCCTCGTAGTTCATGCTGTAGAGCCAGTCGCGGATGAACTCCGGCAGGATCTGCGGCGCGCCGAAGTACCAGAACAGCATATGCGCGAGCAGCGGTACGTTGCGGATGGCCTCGACGAAGGTCTGGCCGATGGCGCGCAGCGGCGCAGCGGGTGCCAGGCGCAGCAGCGCAACGACGATAGCAAGCGGCAGCGCCAGCACGAAGGCCAGCACCGAGAGCTTGATCGACAGGAGGAAACCGCTGACGAGCCACTGGTGATACTGCCCTGAGAGCAGCATCGACAAATCAAAATGGGGCATGGAGATTCACCGCCCAGAAGGGCATCTGGGCGGCCCGACGTTTAGCGATTAATCGATCTTGTCGGTAGAGATCTTGAAGGTCCGCTGCGGGAAGGCCATCTTTGTGTTCGGGCCGAACCACTTGTCGAACAGCTTTTGCGCTTCGCCGCTCTTTTCCATGCCGAGCAGCACGTCATCAACCTGCTTCTTGAAGGCCGGCTCACCCTTGCGGATGCCCAGGGCCAGATGCTCGGTCGACAGGTTCTGCGGCAGGAGCGCGTAGTCCTTCGCTGCCGGGCCCATCTTGGCCATGTTGCCGATCAGCGTGGTTTCGTCGTTCACGTAGGCGACGCCTTTGCCCTGCTGCAGCGCCAGCAGCGCCTGCGGGCTGTTGTCGAACGAGACCACATCGGCGTTCTTAATGGCCTTGGCGATGTTGGCTTCCATGGTCGAACCCTTGACCGTCAGGAGCTTCTTGCCATCGAGCTGGGAAAGCGACGTGATGCCGCTGCTCTTCTTCACCATGGCCTTCTGGCCGGTGATGAAGGTCGACACCGAGAAGTCGATCTGCGCTTCGCGCTCCTTGTTGTGCGTGAGCGAGGCGGCCAGCAGGTCGACGCGGCCTTGCTGCAGCTCCGGCAGGCGCGCGGCCACGGCCAGTTGCTTGAGCACGGGCTTCACGCCCAGGCTTTTGGCGATCGCGTCGCACATGTCAACGTCATAGCCGACGATCTCACGGCTCATCGGGTCCTTCAGGAAGCTGAACGGCTCATCCGTACCCAGCACGCCGCAGACGAGTTCGCCTTTCTTCTTGATGTCGGCAACCTGGTCGGCATGGGCGGTGGTGGCAATCAGGGTGGCGGCGGCCAGGATGGCAGCGCCGGCACATTGCGTCAGACGTCGCGTTGTTTTCATCGAATTTTCCTCCTTGACGACTTGGGTGAATGACAGCGTGTGAAGTCAGAGCGACCGCGAGCATACAGGCGCAGCGCCCGTTTGGCTGCTCGCTAACCGGATAACCATATGAAGGTGGTGCGCGCGACAGGCGGCACCGGCCGGGCCGCGCAAAAACGCCCCACTATAGCCCATGCCAGACGGGTGCCGGCCTGGCAGCGAAGACGAAGCGGATCGGATCCCCCGAGGCATATTCGCAGCGCATGCATGCCGGCGGGCGGCCGCAACGAGCGCGCGGCATGGACAAGGCTGCAGTTGCACAAGGTGGCGCGTAGACAAGATGGCGCGGCAGGGTGGTGGGGCACTGGGGTGGTCTGCCATTAATGACATGGCAGTCGCAGCCGCTCCATCAGGAGATTCCCGGGGCACTCCCGCTTGCTGAAGGCGTTTTACAGCGTGCCGCAGATCGTCTCGTTGATCGGCACGTCGCCGACCGTCTCGTGATCATTGCCGCGATAGCGATAGACCAGGCTCAGACCCAGGCGCGTCAGGATGCGCACGTCGCCGTTATTGCAGATGTTCTTTTGCAGGATTGGCACGAAGTTCAGCCGGAACCCTTGCGATGCCGCCGAATGCGCCGCGTAGTTCGTCAGCGTGATCACGAACATCAGGTTTTTCTTCTGCGCCAGGCTGCATTGCACCAGGGCGGTTTCCCGGTCGAGCGGAACAGGGGTGTAGCGGTTGATTTCGGCGCAGGCCTGGGTGAGGGCGCGGTCGGTATTGCGTGCAGGCCCGGTCAGCGCGGGCACGCCGGCCGCGGCGGTGCTGCGGCCTGTGGCGGCACCCACCAGCATGCGTGCCAACGGCGTCATGCCCTGCAGCGCGGCCGCCGCCGTCGCAGCAACAGCCGGGGGCGATTGTGCCCAAGCAGGGCAAGCCAACAGGGGCAGGGCATACGCCAGGATGCGCGCAGCGCCCGTTTGCCGGTGCTGGCGACCTCTCACATCCAAACCGGTGCGAATGGCGGTGTGTTGAGTCACAGACATCCTCTTTGCCCACGGAGCCACAATTTTATTGAAAAAACGGCCGGGATGCGAGGCGCGCAGCACACCTGAACGTTCGTGCTTTCACCCAGATCAACCGCTCAGGTCCGCACCCGCACCATCGCCGAGATGCGCTCGGCTGCCTGCTGCAGCGGCCCGAGGAATTGCTTCGTCATCTGCTTGGCGGAGGTTCGGTTGGCCTGCCCGCTGATGTTCATGGCCGCAATGATGTCACCTGCACGGTTGCGGATCGGCGCGGACAACGAGATCAGGCCCTCCTCCAATTCCTGGTCGACCAGCGCCCAGCCCTGCTGGCGTACACCAGCAATCACCTCCTTCAGTGCTTCGACCTCGGTGATGGTGCGCTGCGTGCGCGGGCGCCGATCCGACTCGCGCAGTACCACGTCGAGTTGATCTTCCGGCAGCCCCGACAGCAGTACGCGGCCCATCGACGTGCAGAACGCCGGCAGGCGGCTGCCGACCGACAGGTTCAGCGCGATGATCTTCTGCGTGGGTACGCGCAGCACGTAGACGATTTCCGTGCCATCCAGAACCGAGGCAGAGCAACTTTCATGCACCGTCTGCACGAGCGCTTCCATGACGGGCTCGGCCAGGTTCCAGAACGGCATCGAGGTCAGATAGGCGAAACCGAGATCGAGGATCTTGGGGGTGAGGCGGAACAGGCGACCTTCAAAGCTGACATAGCCCAGGCTGACCAGCGTGAGCAGGATACGGCGTGCGCCAGCCCGTGTGAGGCCGGTGGCTTCCGCCACTTCGGACAGCGTCTGTTCAGGGCGCTCCGCGTTGAACGCACGGATGACGGACAGCCCCCGCGCAAAAGACTGTACGTAGGAATCGCTGGGTTTTTCGGTGGGCAGTTCGGCAGCAGACATGCAAAAGAGGCAAAAGCGATGCAGTGGACTCAAGCCTACTGGCATTCCCTGCGTTTCGCTACTCGAACGGGAAATCGCCATGCGTACGCCTTGACACTATCAGGGGTGGGGCGTACATTAGTTCTTGGATCGAACGTGTGTTCGCATATAGAACATAGCGCGAACAAAAACACGAGAAAGAACAGCATGGGCAGACCGCAAAGACCTGTGTCGATCCAGTCGTCAAACAGGAGACTCGCAGGCCGTCTTTCGCGGCTGGGCTCGCTCATGGCCCCGCGATGCTCCGAGCGGCGCCAGGCCACCAACGCCCGGCGCCCCCCAGCCGGAGAAAGTACGTGATCAACAAGATCTGTCCGTCCGTGGAGGCCGCGCTGGCCGATATCCCCGACGGTGCCACCATCATGATCGGCGGATTCGGTACCGCTGGAATGCCGTCTGAACTCATCGACGGGCTTATTGCGCACGGTGCGCGCGAACTCACCATCATCAACAACAACGCCGGTAACGGCGAAACAGGCCTGGCTGCGCTACTCAAGGCGCGCCGCGTGCGCAAGATCGTCTGCTCGTTCCCGCGCCAGGCCGATTCGTACGTGTTCGACGCGCTATATCGCGCCGGCGAAATCGAGTTGGAGCTTGTGCCGCAAGGCAACCTGGCTGAGCGCATCCGCGCGGCAGGGGCCGGCATCGGTGGCTTTTTCTGCCCGACGGCGTACGGCACGCAATTGGCCGAAGGCAAGGAAACGCGCATCATCGACGGCAAACCGTATGTGTTCGAATTGCCGCTGACGGCCGACTACGCGCTCATCAAGGCGCTGCGTGCCGACCGCTGGGGCAACCTCGTCTACCGCAAGACGGCCCGCAACTTCGGCCCGGTGATGGCCATGGCAGCCAAGTGCACCATTGCACAAGTGAGCGAAACCGTGGAACTGGGCGAACTGGACCCCGAGCACATCGTTACCCCGGGCATCTTCGTCAAGCGCGTCGTGCAACTTGCCAGCGCCGCACATGCCAAGGAGGCCGCATGAACGCCGAAGCCACCACCAAGATCCAGCGCTGGACGCGCGACCAGATCGCCACGCGCGTGGCACAGGACATTCCCGACGGTTCGATCGTCAACCTCGGCATTGGCTTGCCAACGCTGGTGGCCAACCAGTTGCCCGCCGACCGCGAAATCATCCTCCACACCGAGAACGGCCTGCTGGGCATGGGCCCCGCCCCCGTACCGGGGGAGGAGGACGAAGACCTCATCAATGCCGGCAAGCAGCCTGTCACCATCAAGCCGGGTGCGTCGTTCTTCCATCATGCCGATTCGTTTGCCATGATGCGGGGCGGCCACCTTGATTACTGCGTGCTCGGCGCCTTCCAGGTGTCGGCTACGGGCGATCTGGCCAACTGGCACACTGGCGCACCGGACGCGATTCCGGCCGTGGGCGGGGCGATGGACCTCGCCATCGGCGCCAAGCGCGTCTTCGTGATGATGGAGCACCAGACCAAGCAGGGCGACAGCAAGATCGTGCAGTCGTGCACCTATCCGCTGACGGGCATCGGCTGTGTCGATACCATCTACACCGATCTCGCCGTGATCGACATCACCCCCGAAGGTCTGGTGGTGCGCGAGATGGCCGACGGGCTGGATTTCGATACGCTGCAGACGCTGACGGCCGCACCGCTTCGTCGGGCATAACGATTGTTGGAGACAGACACACCATGAACGAAGCCTTCATCTGCGACGCCATCCGTACCCCCATCGGCCGATACGGCGGCAGCCTGTCGTCGGTACGCGCGGACGATCTGGGCGCCGTGCCCCTCAAGGCGCTGATGGCGCGCAACCCGCAGGTTGACTGGTCCGCCATCGACGATGTCATCTACGGCTGTGCCAACCAGGCCGGCGAGGACAACCGCAACGTGGCGCGCATGTCGCTGCTGCTGGCAGGCCTGCCTGACAGCGTGCCGGGTTCGACCATCAACCGCCTGTGCGGCTCGGGCATGGACGCCACGGGCACGGCTGCACGTGCCATTCGCGCCGGTGAAACGTCGCTGATGATCGCCGGCGGTGTGGAAAGCATGAGTCGCGCGCCGTTCGTGATGGGCAAGGCGGCCAGCGCGTTCTCGCGTGATGCGGCCATCTATGACACCACCATTGGCTGGCGCTTCGTCAACCCATTGATGAAGGCGCAGTACGGTGTCGATTCGATGCCGGAAACGGCGGAGAACGTCGCCACCGATTACAACATCAACCGCGAAGACCAGGACCGCTTCGCGCTGCGTAGCCAGGCCAGCGCCGCCCGTGCGCAGGAAGACGGCACGCTCGCGCAGGAAATCACGTCAGTCACGATCCCGCAGAAAAAGGGTGACGCCATCGTCGTGAGCCGCGACGAGCATCCGCGCGCGACGACCATGGAGGCGCTCGCCAAGCTCAAGGGTGTTGTGCGCCCTGACGGTACCGTTACCGCCGGCAATGCATCGGGTGTAAACGACGGTGCTTGCGCGCTGCTGCTCGCCAACGAGGAGTCCGC
This sequence comes from uncultured Ralstonia sp., assembly GCA_966433195.1. Lineage (GTDB taxonomy): Bacteria > Pseudomonadota > Gammaproteobacteria > Burkholderiales > Burkholderiaceae > Ralstonia. The sequence goes on along the minus strand of CBJMVH010000061.1, from coordinate 18,506 downwards.
CAAGCGTTTTGGTCTGACGCCGCGTGCACGCATCGTCGGCATGGCGACTGCCGGCGTGCCGCCGCGCGTCATGGGCATTGGCCCGGCGCCGGCTTCGCAGAAGCTGCTCAAGCAACTCGGCCTGACGATCGATCAGATGGACGTGATCGAGCTGAACGAGGCATTTGCCGCGCAGGGCTTGGCGGTGATGCGCCAGCTTGGCCTGCGCGATGACGACCCGCGCGTCAACCCCAATGGCGGTGCCATCGCGCTGGGCCATCCGCTGGGCATGAGCGGTGCGCGCCTGGTGACGACGGCGATGTACCAGTTGCATCGCACGGGCGGCCGCTACGCGCTGTGCACGATGTGCATTGGCGTCGGCCAGGGTATCGCGCTGGTCATCGAGCGCGTTTGATCCGGCCATGACAAGCGGACTGCTCGATCGGGCGTTCTCCACGCCAGCCATGCTCGCGGTGTGGTCCGACGCAGCCACCGTGCGCGCGATGCTCGATGTTGAGGCAGCGCTCGCGCAGGCCGAGGGCGCGGTCGGCGTGATTCCGGCCGAAGCCGTTGCGCCGATTCGTGCCGTGTGCGCCAAGGTGACGCTCGATCTGGATGCGCTCGGCACGGCGGCGGCCAGTGCGGGCAACCTCGCCATTCCGCTGGTCAAGCAGTTGACCGCGGCCGTCGCGCAGCATGATGAGAACGCCGCGCGCTACGTGCATTGGGGCGCGACCAGCCAGGACATCATCGACACCGGCTTGATGCTGCAGTGGCGGCAATCGGCCGCGTTGCTTGAAGCCGACTTGCAGAAACTTGCCGACGCGCTGGCCGCGCTCGCGCAACGCCATCGCAATACGCCGATGGTGGCGCGCACGTGGTTGCAGCAAGCCTTGCCGACGACGTTCGGTCGGAAGGTGGCGGGGTGGCTGGAAGCGGTGCATCGCGCGCAGGATCGATTCGGTGCTTTGCGTGCGCATGTGCCGGCGCTGCAATTCGGTGGCGCGGCCGGCACGTTGGCCAGCCTGGGTGAACACGCGCGCGCGGTCGCCCAAGCGCTGGCCCATGAACTGGATTTGCCGTTGCCGACGCTGCCTTGGCATGGCGAGCAGGACCGCGTGGCCGACATCGGGACGACGCTCGCATTGCTCGCCGGTACGCTCGGGCACTTCGCGCGCGACCTTTCGCTGATGATGCAGACCGAGGTGGGCGAAGTCGCCGAGCCTTCGGGTGCAGGCAAGGGCGGCTCTTCCACCATGCCGCACAAGCGCAACCCAGTCGGTTGTGCGACGGTGCTGGCCGCCGCCACGCGCATGCCGGGGCTGGCCAGTACATTGCTGTCCGCACTGCCGCAGGAGCACGAACGCGCACTCGGCGGCTGGCAGGCGCAGTGGGCCACGTTGCGCGAAATGGCATGTCTTGCCGCTGGCGCACTCGATCGCATGCGCGACATCATCGAAGGTTTGCAGGTCGATGCCGCACGCATGCGCGCGAACCTTGAGCTGACGAACGGTCTGATCCTCGGTGAAGCCGTAATGCTTGCGCTGGGGGCAGATCTTGGCCGTCTGCAGGCTCACCATGTGGTTGAGGCCGCGAGCCGGAAAGCCGTGCAAGAAAGCAAAACGCTGCGCGAGGTGTTGGCGCAAGACGCTGACGTGCTGCGCATCTGGGGCAGCGCCGCATCGCAACGGCTCGACGCGTTGCTCGACCCCACTCACTACCTTGGCGACGCGGGCGCCGCCGTTGACCGCGTGCTTGCGGAACACGCTCGCCGTCACCCCTGAATACGCATCCACGGAGACACCATGCCCTGGCTCGAACACGACAACGTCCGCCTGTATCACGAATTTGACGACGGGCCTGCCACTGGCAAACCGGTGCTGGTGCTGTCGAACTCGCTCGGCACCAACCTCGGCATGTGGGCGCCGCAACTCGATGCGCTGCGCCAGCACTTCCGGCTGCTGCGTTATGACCAGCGTGGTCACGGCCAGTCGAGCGTGCCCGATGCGCCGTTTGGTGTGGCGCAACTCGGCGGCGATGTGCTCGCCTTGTTGGATCACTACGACATTGAGCTCGCGCTGTTCTGCGGCCTGTCGATGGGGGGGCTGACGGGTTTGTGGCTGGCCGCCTATCACGGTGAGCGCTTCCCGCGCATGGTGGTCACCAACACCGCCGCGTTGATCGGCACACAGCAAAGCTGGAACACGCGCATTGCGCAGGTGGAACAGGGCGGTATGGCCAGCATCACCGAAACGGTGCTGGAGCGCTGGTTCACGCAGGGCTACCGTGATGCGAACGCCAGCCGCGTCGACATCGTCAAGGCGATGCTGCTGTCCACACCCGACGCGGGCTACAACGGTAACTGTGCCGCCATCCGAGATGCGGATCTGCGCGCGCAGCTGCCGGACATCCGTGTGCCGATGCTGGTGATTGGCGGTACGCACGATATCTCCACGCCGGCGGCGCAAACCAAGCTGATCGCCGAGGGTGTGCCGGGTGCGCAGTACGTTGAGCTTTCCGCCGGTCACCTTGCCAACTGGGAGCAGGCCGACGGCTACACCGAAGCGCTGGTCAGCTTCCTGACCACGGGCGTTGCGCGTGGGGTGGCCCATGGATGATCGCGAACGCCATGCCGCCGGCATGCAAGTGCGCCGGGCCGTGCTGGGCGATGCCCACGTCGACCGCGCCAACGCCAGCCAGACCGAACTGACCGCGCCGTTCCAGGATCTCATCACGCGCTACGCCTGGGGTGAAATCTGGACACGCCCCGGCTTGCCGCGCCATACGCGCAGCCTGCTGACGATTGCGATGATGGTCGCGCTGGGCCGTGATGGGGAGCTGCGTCTTCACCTGCGTGCCGCTTCCAACAACGGCGTCACGCGCGACGAAATCCAAGAGACGCTGCTGCAGACCGCCATCTACTGTGGTGTGCCGGCTGCCAACCACGCCTTCCACCTCGCGCAGACAGTCTTTGCCGAGATGGATGCGGAGGCTGCTGCCAAGAAGTAATCCTTCGTCTCGGCAGAGACGCCACGCAACACACCGGGCAAACCGGCCGCCGAGCCGGAAACCCAAGGAGGAGACCCATGCTCAGTGCATTGGGTGTGTTGTTTGACGGGCTGGCCTACGGCAGCCTGCTGTTTCTGATCAGCATCGGCCTGTCGGTCACGATGGGGCTGATGAACTTCATCAACCTCGCGCACGGGGCGTTCGCCATGGCGGGCGGCTATGTGTGCGTGGTGCTGATGAACCGCCTTGGCGTGCCGTTTCTGGCGACGCTGCCGATCGCTTTCTTCATCACCGCGGCCATGGGTTTTGTGCTAGAGCGCACGCTGTATCGGCGGCTCTATCGCGCGAGCCCGCTGGACCAAGTGCTGTTTTCCATTGCGCTCGTCTTCATGGCAATGGCGGGGGCCACCTACGTATGGGGGCCGTCGCAGCAGCCTGTCGAATTGCCCGGGATGCTGCGCGGGCAACTGCGTGTGTTGGACAGTGGCCTGGAGGTTGGGCGCTATCGCCTGTTTCTGATTGGTATCGTGATCGTCCTGACGGCGTTGCTGGCCTGGTTGATCGAACGCACGCGCTTTGGCGCGCAGGTGCGGGCGTCGGTGGACAACCAGCAGGCGTCCGCTGGACTGGGCATCAACGTGAGCTTGGTGTTCTCCGTGACGTTTGCACTGGGCTCGGGGTTGGCGGGGCTGGGCGGCGGCCTGGGCATTGATGTGCTGGGGCTCGACCCGGGGTTCCCGATCAAGTACATGGTGTACTTCCTGCTTGTGGTGGCCGTGGGCGGCGCGGGCTCAATCAAGGGGACGCTGCTGGCGGCACTGGTGCTCGGCGTGTTCGATGTGGCGGGCAAGTACTACGTGCCGGAGATCGGTGCATTCGTCATCTACGGGTTGATGGTGGTGCTGCTCGTGCTGTTCCCGAGCGGTCTGCTGGGGAGACGCGCATGAGCATGCTGCAGCAATTGATGCGCGCCGCGCAGCCCGCCGAGTCACAGCAGACGCATGGGTTGCCAGATGCGCGCTGGTCATCGTTCGAGATCGCGTTCTGGTGTGTGCCCATCGCGGTCTTTTTCTTCCTTCCTGATTACCTTGTCTTCGGCAGCCAGGTACTGATCGTCGGGCTGTTCGCGTTGTCTCTGGATTTGGTGCTCGGGTATGCGGGCATCGTGTCGCTCGGGCACGCGGGCTTCTTCGGGCTGGGCGCCTACACAGCGGGGTTGTTGGCCGCACACGGTTGGGGTGAGCCGCTGACGGGTCTTGCTGCCGGTGCAATCGTCGCTGCGCTTGCCGGTTTCTGCGTGAGCTTCCTTGTGGTGCGCGGGCAAGACCTGACGCGTTTGATGGTCACCCTCGGCATTGGCCTGATGTTGTATGAAGCGGCCAATAAGATGGCGTTTCTCACGGGCGGCGTGGATGGGCTGTCCGGCGTGACGATGGGCAATCTGCTTGGCGCGTTTGCGTTCGATCTGGAAGGGCGCACAGCCTACGTCTACAGCCTTGTCGTGCTGTTCCTGGTGTTTATGCTGCTGCGCCGGTTGGTGCGTTCGCCGTTTGGGCTGTCGCTGCGCGGCATTCAACAAGGCCCGAAACGCATGCCGGCCATCGGCGCCGATGTGCGCATGCGGCTGGTAGCGGCGTTTACCGTCAGTGCAGCGATTGCCGGTATCGCAGGCGGCTTGCTCGCGCAGACCACGCAGTTTGTCGGGCTTGATTCGCTGGGTTTCTCGCGCTCGGCTGAGTTGCTGATCATGCTGGTGCTCGGCGGCGCGGGGCGGCTGTATGGCGCGCTGATCGGCGCAGCGGTGTTCATGGTGGCGCAGGATGTGCTGGCCGGCATCAACCCGGTCTACTGGCAGTTCTGGATCGGCTTGCTGTTGATGGTGATCGTGCTGTTTGCACGCGGCGGCATCCTGGGCGGGTTGGAAGCCGCCGTCTCTGCAATCAAGGCGCGGCGTGCGCGCAAGGGCGGTGCGGCATGAACACGCCCGCGATGCACCCTACGCCGACACTGACCACACGCGGCCTGTCCAAGCGCTGGGGCGGTTTCCATGCCAATTCCGACATTTCGCTCGCGTTCGCACCTGGGGCGCGCCACGCGTTGATCGGTCCGAACGGTGCCGGCAAGACGACGTTCATCAATCTGCTGACTGGCGCTTTGGCGCCCACCTCAGGCCAAGTGCTGCTCGGCGACGAGGACATCACGCGTGTGCCGGCACACCAGCGCGTCAAACGCGGCATCACGCGCACGTTTCAGATCAACACGCTGTTTCCCGGGTTGACTGTGCTGGAGTCGGTGATGCTCGCCATCTTCGAGCGTACCGGCGCGTCGTGGCACTGGCATCGGACCGTCGCATCGCATAAGGATGCCCGCGACGAAGCGATGGCGTTGCTATGTCGCCTGCAACTTGGCGCCGATGCGCTGTCGCCCACGCACGCGTTGCCCTATGGCAAACAGCGCTTGGTGGAGATTGCCCTGGCACTGGCGACGCAGCCGCGCATCCTGTTGCTCGACGAGCCTGCCGCCGGCATTCCGGCCGGGGAAAGCGCCGAGTTGTTCGAGGTGATCGCCAGCCTGCCGCGCGACATCACCATCCTGTTCATCGAGCACGACATGAACCTCGTCTTCCGCTTTGCCGAGCGGATCACCGTGCTGGTGGCCGGCCGCGTGCTGACCGAAGGCGCGCCGCAGGAGATCGCGGCCGACCCGCGCGTACGCGAGGTCTACCTTGGGGAGGCCGAGCATGCCTGAGCTGCTGTCGTTCGAGAACGTGACGGCCGGCTACGGCAATGCCGTGGTGCTGGACGATGTGTCGTTCACCCTGGAGGCTGGCGGCAGCCTCGCGCTGCTGGGCCGCAACGGCGTCGGCAAGACCACGCTGCTGAGTACGCTGATGGGCTTTACGCGCTTGCATGATGGACGCATCCGCTGGCAGGGCGCGGATATTGCCAAGCTGGCACCGCACAAGCGGGCGAGGGCGGGGCTGGGCTGGGTGCCGCAGGAGCGGTGGATGTTTCCGTCGCTCACGGTGGAAGAACACCTGACCGCCGTGGCCCGACCCGGCGCGTGGGATGTAGCGCGTGTCTACAAGACGTTTCCGCGCCTGCAGGAGCGGCGGCGCAATCTCGGCAATCAGCTTTCGGGTGGGGAGCAGCAGATGGTCGCCATCGCCCGCGCGCTGATGACGAATCCCGCGCTGCTGTTGTTGGATGAGCCGATGGAAGGGCTCGCACCGATCATCGTCCAGGAACTTGGTCGTGCCATCCGCGCGCTCGTCGACGAGGGTGGCATGGCGGTGATCGTGGTGGAGCAGCACGCGCGTCTTGCGCTGCAATTGACGCAGCAGGCGTTGGTGCTCGATCGGGGGCGCATTGTGCACGCATCGACCAGCGCAGCGTTGCTGGCCGATGCGCCGCTGCTGCAACGGCTCGTCGCCGTCGCCTAACGCTGAACTGCGGCTTACTTGCCCGGGTCCTTTACGTCGGCAAACTTGTCGAACTCTACGTTGTAGAGCGCGTTGCCGACTTTCTCCACCTTGCGGATGTAGACCGTTTGCACCACGTCGCGCGTAGCCGGGTCGATGGTGATCGGCCCGCGCGGGCTGTCGATCTTCATGCCTTTGAAGGCGGCCATCGCCTTGTCGCCGTCGATCTTGCCGCCCAGTTTGTTGATCACATCGTAGATCGCGCCGATGCCGTCATACGCCGCCACCGCCATGAAGTTGGGGCGTCCGCCGTCCGGATTGGCGTCGGCAAAGGCTTTCAGGAACGTCTTGTTCTGCGGCGAGTCGTGCGCGGCCGAGTAGTGGAACGATGTGATGACGCCCAGCGTCGAGTCGCCCATGGCAGGCAGCACGTGGTCGTCGGTCAGATCTCCCGTGGCAATGACCTTGATGCCCGCTTGTGCCAGCCCGCGTTCGCGGAAGCCTTTCATGAACGCCACGCCTTGCTCGCCGGCCGGCAGGAACACGAACACGGCCTGCGGCTTGGTGTCTTTCACGCGCTGGATGAAGGGCGCGAATTCTGGGTTGCGCAGCGGCACGCGCACGGCCTCCACGACTTGCCCGCCACCTGCGGTGAAGGTCTGCTTGAATGCGTTTTCCGCGTCCACACCGGGCGCGTAATCCGCCACCACGGTTGCCACCTGCTTGATGCCGTTCTTCAGCGCCCACGAGGCGATCGGCGCTGAAATCTGCGGCAGCGTCATCGACACGCGCGTCACGTAGTCCGACTTGGTGGTGATGGAGGACGATGCGGCGTTGAAAATCACCATGGGCTTCTTCGCCTGCTGCGCAATGGGCGCCACGGCCAGCGCTTCCGGCGTTAAGCCGAAACCGGCGAGAAAGTCCACCTTGTCGCGCACCACCAATTCCTGCGCGAGCCGCTTGGCAACGTCCGGTACGGGGCCGGTCGTGTCCTTCATGATGATCTGCACCTGCCGGCCGCCCGCCGTGGTGCCGTGCAGCTTCTGATACGCCTTGATGCCGCCTTCCATCTGCTTGCCGTAGTCGGCAAAGGGGCCGGAAAAGGGCGCGATCAGGCCGATCTTGATCGGCTCGTCCGCCAAGGCGGGCAGGCCGGTCATCAGCGCACCAGCAACGGCGCTCAACAGCAGGGCACGACGTTTCATGAAGGTCTCCAAAGGTTGATCGGCAAGCGTTGGCCGAGCAAAAAACACAATCGGCGTCGCCTGCGCATGGCGACGATCCTAAAGGCTCCGTGTTCGCAATGCAATCGAGTGTTCGGATTGTGAACACTCGGCGGCCGGATTTATTTCGTGTGCTGGCGTTTGGCGGGGCGGTGGCCGGGCTCGCGCCACTCGTCCGCTTCGTCGTTAAACAGCCGCGATACCAGTGCGCGAAACCATTGGCTACGCGCGTCGTTGTGGAACTTGCGGTGCCAGTGCTGCTTGAGGTCGAAACTCGGCAGTTCCAGCGGGGGTTCCATCACGCAGATGTTGGCGTGCGACTGCATGAACGACAGCCCGACCGCGTGCGGCACCGTGGCGATCAGATCCGTGCGCGCCAGGATGAACGGGATGCTCATGAAGTGCGGCGTGAGCAGCGCTGGCGTGCGACGGATGCGCTTGCGCTCGAGAAACCGCTCGTACAACTCCTGACTGCGTCCCTCCGCGCGCACCACGGCGTGCCCGTATTCCAGGAACTGCGCCATCGACAGCTTCGTATTGCCGCCACGCGTGACGGGGTGGTCAGCCCGCACGATGCAGGTGAAGTAATGCGTGAACAGGCGCTGTTGGAAGAAGTTGTTCTTCTTCAGATCGGGAAAGTAGCCGACCGCCAGGTCAAGCGAACCCGTCTCCAACGCGCGCTCGATCTGCGCCGGCGGCAGTGAGACAGATTGCACCGACGCCCGCGGCGCCTCACGCGCCATCGCTTCGACAATGCGCGGCAGGAACACCATCTCCCCCACATCCGATAGCGAGATCGAGAACGTATGAGTCGTCGTGGCCGGATCAAACGCGCTGGTTTCGAGAATGCCCTGCTGCACGCGTATCAGCACGTCACGTGCGGCCGGTATTAGCGCCAGCGCACGCGGCGTTGGCTCCATGCCGCGCGAGGTGCGCACGAACAGCGGATCATCGAACGCCGTTCGCAGCTTGGCAAGCGCCGTGCTCACGCCCGGCTGGCTCATGCCGAGCTGCTGTGCCGCCATGCTCACGCTGCGCGCGTCGTGCAGGGCGAGCAGGATCGGCAGCAGGTTCAGATCAAAGTCGGGCAGGGTGGACATGGTCGAACCACTATCTGAAATGGCGATAAAGTTTATCGCCAATATTGCATTGTGCGATATCAAGGTGCGGGCCAACAATGGTTGCCAGAACGATTCCAATCCATTCGGAGACAACCACCATGCGCACCCAGGTCGCCATCATCGGCGCCGGCCCCGCCGGCCTGCTGCTCGGGCAGCTTCTGCACCGCAACGGCATCGACGCCGTCATCCTTGAAACCAAAAGCCGCCAGTACGTTGAAGAGCGCATCCGCGCCGGCGTGCTGGAGCAGGGCACCGTCGACGTGCTGAACGAAGCCGGCGTGGGCGATCGGATGCGTCGTGAGGGGCTCGTGCACCACGGCATCGACTTGCTGTTCGGCGGCAAGCGTCACCGTATTGACCTGACGGCGATGTCGGGCGGCCGCTCCATCACCGTGTATGGGCAGCACGAGGTGGTGAAGGATCTGATTGCCGCGCGCGCGGAAGAGGGCGCGCCGCTGCTGTTTGATGTGAGCGACGTATCGGTGCATGACATCGAGTCCGCCACGCCATCGGTGCGGTTCGTCCACGACGGCGTGCCGCAGACCTTGCAGTGCGACTACATCGCCGGCTGCGACGGGTTCCACGGCATTTGCCGGCCTGCCATTCCGGCGCAGCGCCAAGCGGTGTTCGAGCGCGTCTACCCGTTCGCGTGGCTCGGCATCCTGGCCGAAGCAGCGCCCGCAGCCGACGAGCTCATCTACGCCAGCCACGATCGCGGCTTCGCCCTGTTCAGCATGCGCTCGCCCACAATCACGCGGCTCTACCTGCAGTGCAAGCCGGACGAGAACCTCGCCGAATGGTCCGACGCCCGCATCTGGGATGAACTGCACACGCGCCTGGAGACCAACGACGGCTGGCATTTGAGGGAAGGCCCGATCCTGCAGAAAAGCGTGACGCCGATGCGCAGCTTTGTCTGCGAGACGATGCAACACGGGCGGCTGTTCCTCGCTGGCGACGCTGCGCATATCGTGCCGCCCACGGGCGCAAAGGGGATGAACCTGGCCGTGGCCGATGTGCGCGTGCTCGCCCAGGCGCTGACGGCCCGTTACAGGCAAGGCGACACCGCGCAATTGGCCGGCTACTCAGAGCGCTGCCTGCAACGCGTCTGGCGCGCCGAGCATTTCTCGTGGTGGATGACATCGATGCTGCATCGCTTCGACGACCACACACCGTTCATGCAAAAGCTGCAGCGCGCCGAGTTGGACTACGTGACCAGCTCCGCGGCCGGCGCGCGCGTGCTGGCCGAGAACTACGTCGGCTTGCCGTTTGCCGATGCGCCGGCCCCAGCCCCGGCAGCGATCCGGCACCCCGAGACGGCATAGCGGTGTTTGCAAAATTGGCACATTCCCCACTTCGGAGCGGGCGCCAGCGCGGTCTAAATCAAACGTTGGCGCCACTTTCATCGCCATGAAAAACGCACGGGTGTATAGTCGGACAGCACTCGACGTTCAAGAAGGGGGCAGTTGCGATGGACACTTCGCCGGCGGGCCAATACAAAGGCTTCGACATCTATCCGTTGGCTTACCAACATGAACGCACGGCACGCTGGCCTGAGGCCAGGGAAGACCGCAGCTACAACGCGGCCGTGATGATTTGCCGGGCAGGGGAGTTGCCCGAACCCGGGCAGACACAGGTGTTCCGCCTTTCGGGGGATCAGCAGTTCACCAATGTGGGGGATGCACGCGTGGCGGCGCTGCGGTTTGCCGAAACCATCATCGACGGCGGTGTGCCGCACATGTCGCTTGCCGACAGCGCCTGAAACAGCGCGAACCCTGCCGTGGTAGAATAGTGGGCGAATCCGGCTGACCGCCGGGCCAAGATGGTCCATGGCAGCCGAGTCCAGCACCGGGGTTCCCCCCGCGTCGAGCAGGGCGGCGCGCAACTGCGACCACCACCCATTCCTCGCTTGCACTGAAAACAGCGCACGCCTCTGGCGGGCGCGATTTGTGTTTGGTGCGATTCGGACCCCCCAATAGCCCGCTGTCCGGGCTGAGATGATCGCAGCGACACGGCTGCATGCCCGATATGGCATGCCTCGGGGCTCTGGCGGGTCATCACACCATTGCAACCATGACGCAGCCGCGCGCTGCACACAAAGGAACGAGTTTGGCCAAGGAAGAACTGATCGAATTTGAAGGGGTGGTCTCGGAAGCACTGCCCGATAACCGTTTTCGCGTGCAACTGGAAAACGGCGTCGAGATCTGGGCGTATGCGTCGGGCAAGATGCAGAAGCACCGCATCCGCATCCTGGCGGGAGACCGCGTGAAGCTGGAAATGTCGCCGTATGACCTCACTAAGGGTCGTATCAACTACCGGCATAAGTAAGGCGCATCACCACGCCGATACGCTCGCCAGACGGGCGTTTTGAAGAAACCGCGCACTCGCAATGAGGCGCGGTTTTTTCTTTATCGTTGCATAAGCAGTGTTAAATCTCGTTGAACTCCGCGCAACTTCCGGTATCATGCGCGACAGGTTGTCAGCCGGGGGGAACGTGTTGGCAGTCTGCTGTTGCAGGGCTTTTCATCTTTGTGAAGCCGCGTCTCGCCTTTGGGTGAGAGGCGCACCATCTGTACCAGTCCTCAAATAAGCGCGGCCCGCCGGTTAACCCGGCAGAGCGTTATTCGCGCATTCCATTCGCCGGCCGGGGCGTCGTCTGACGCTTGCACCCGTTCGGTGCTCAGTGTGTCAACCACAAGTTACTTCACATCGGGATACCGCACAGGTAGGACGGCGCTTGTCCACCAAATTTGGGCGTAACGTTTGCGTCCGAGGGAACAGAAAACACAATGTTGGAAACCAAGAAAGCAGCACAGAGGGTGGCGCGCTTGAGCCAGCGTGTCATGGTGGGTCTGGTGGCGGCAACAGCGCTGACAGGCCTGGGTATGCAAACCGCCTCGGCGCAGGCCACGCGCCCGAAGGCACCGATCTACGGCGTCACGCTGGATGACGTCAGCAGCATCAACGCGATCGTGGCGTCGCTCACGCACCTGCCGTACAAGCCGACGGTGCGCGTGGTGTTTGATCCGGGTACCTCTGCCGCGGATTACTACGCACCGCTGGTCAAGCTCCATCAAGTGGCCTATGTCATGGGCGAAGTGATGGACTCGTACTATTTCCCGGTCGATTCCGCCACCTACAGCGCGCGCACCAATGAACTGGTGAGCACGCTGAAGAACGTGGTGGACGTGTGGGAAATCGCCAACGAGATCAACGGTGAATGGCTGCGCGCCGACCCGAACGGCCCGACCGCCACCGCTACCTCGGAAGAGCAGGCGATTGGCCAGATGGTCGGCAACGCCTACGACATCGTGAAGGGCGCGGGTGGTCTGGTGTCGGTGACGATGTACTACAACGACGATGGCAAGGGCACCAACTGCTATCAACTGCCGATGGACTCGTGGCGTACCTGGGCAACGAACTTCCTGCCCGCACGCGTGCGTCAGGGTGCGGACTATGCGTTGTTCAGCTACTACCCGTACCAGGACTGCCCAGGCCTGAGCCCCACATGGACCAACGACTTCAAGCTGCTGGAAAGCATCTTCCCGGTGGCGAAGGTCGGCTTTGGCGAGATCGGTACGTCCAGCATCTCGGCGCCGTTGTCGGTGCAGCAGAACCTGATCAAGACGTACTACCCGATGGGTACCACGACGATGGCCGCGGACCCGCGCTTCATCGGTGGCTACTTCTGGTGGAACTACGTTGAACAGATGTTGCCGTACAGCACCAGCTCGTACTGGAGCCTGCTCAGCAACACCATCAAGCCGTTGCCGGCACCGCAGTAAGGGGCAGCGGCGCCTGTATCCAAAAGGGGGATATACGGGACCCGGGCTGATGTTGGCCCGGTAATAAAAAACCCGCGTCGGCGTATGCTGACGCGGGTTTTTTTATGCGTGCCGGCTTAGCCGCGCGAGGCGAGGTAAGCGCGGAATTCGTCGGCGACTTCCTTGTGCTTGAGCGCGAATTCCACCGTGGCCTTGAGGTAGCCCAGCTTGCTGCCGCAGTCGTAGCGCACGCCCTTGTAGCGGTAGGCCAGCACTTGCTCGGCCGACAGCAGCGACTGGATCGCGTCCGTCAGTTGCAGCTCACCGCCCGCACCGGGCCTGAGATTGCGGATGTGATCAAAAATGCGCGGCGTGAGGATGTAGCGGCCGACCACGCCCAGGTTGGACGGTGCATTTTCCGGGGCCGGCTTTTCAACGATGCCCGACATCTTGATCACGCTGCCGTCTTCTTCCCATGGGCGGCCGTCGACCACACCGTACGAACGGCTTTGCTCGCGGTCGATTTCTTCCACGCCGATCACCGAGCAGTTGTAGTGGTCATACAGATCCACCATCTGCTTCATGACGGGGGGGGTGCCGTCCAGCAAGTCGTCCGCCAGGATGACGGCGAAGGGCGCATCGCCGACCAGCTTCTCGGCGCATTGCACCGCGTGGCCCAGGCCCAGCGCTTCGGGCTGGCGCACGTAGAAGCAGTCCACATGCGACGGCTTGATGGAGCGCACGACTTCCAGCAACGCGGTCTTCTGCTTGGCTTCCAACTCGGCTTCCAGCTCGTAGGCCTTGTCGAAGTGGTCTTCAATGGCGCGCTTGCTGCGGCCCGTCACGAAAATCATCTCGGTGATGCCGGCGGCCATGGCTTCTTCCACCGCGTACTGGATCAGCGGTTTGTCGACCACCGGCAGCATTTCCTTCGGGCTGGCCTTGGTGGCCGGCAGAAAGCGGGTTCCCAGCCCTGCGACCGGGAAAACGGCTTTGGTGACGCGTTGCATCGTGGTTTCCTTGACGACGTTGATACTTGACCCGACAGCTCAGGCAGCCTGCACCGGCAGGCGCGCAATCTGAGCTTCCAATTTGGCGAGCGTGGCTTTGAAGTCCGCCAGACGCTTCTGTTCTTGTTCCACCACGGCTGCGGGGGCGCGCGCGACGAACGATTCGTTGCCGAGCTTGCTTTCGCACTTGGTGATCTCGCCGCGCAGGCGGTCGATTTCCTTCGACAGGCGCGCGTGTTCTGCCGCCACGTCGATCTCAACCTTCAGCAGCAGCTTGTTCTCGCCGACGATGGCGACCGGGGCGCCGGCGCCGTCCTGCTCCATAGCAGCGGCATCGGTGTAGACCTTCACCTCCGACAGCTTGCCCAGCGCTTGCACGTACGGCGCGGCGGCTTGCAGGAATTCCGCATCGCCGTGGGTGTACAGCGGCACGCGTTGCGCCGGGGAGATGTTCATCTCGCCACGCAGGTTGCGGCAGGCGTCCACTAGGGCCTTCAACTGCTGCACCCATTGCTCGGCCTGCTCGTCGATCTTGCTGAGCACGGCGCGCGGGTATGCTTGCAGCGCGAGGCTCTCGGTGCCGTCGCCCTTGGCGCGGCCGGCCATCGGCGCGACCTTCTGCCAGAGTTCTTCTGTGATGAACGGGATGATCGGGTGGGCCAGGCGCAGCACGGTTTCCAGCACGCGCAGCAGCGTGCGGCGCGTGGCGCGTTGCTGGGCGGGCGTGCCGGTCTGGATCTGCACCTTGGCCAGTTCCAGGTACCAGTCGCAATACTCGTCCCAGACGAACTTGTAGATGGCGTTGGCGATGTTGTCGAAGCGGTAATCGGCAAAGCCTTTCTCCACTTCGGTTTCCACGCGCTGCAGCAGCGAGACGATCCAGCGATCCGCTTGCGAGAAGTGCAAGTAACCTTCGGGGCCGCAATCACCGACGCATTCCTGCATGCCGCAGTCTTGGCCTTCGGTGTTCATCAGCACGAAGCGCGTGGCGTTCCAGAGCTTGTTGCAGAAATTCCGATAGCCCTCGCAGCGGCTCGGGTCGAAGTTGATGCTGCGGCCCAGCGTGGCGAGCGACGCGAACGTGAAGCGCAGTGCGTCGGCGCCAAACGCCGGAATGCCTTCGGGGAATTCCTTGCGCGTGCGGTTCTCGACCTTCGGTGCATCCTTCGGGCGGCGCAGGCCGGTGGTGCGCTTGGCCAGCAGCGGCTCCAGCGCGATCCCGTCGATCAGGTCCACCGGGTCGAGCGTGTTGCCCTCGGACTTGCTCATCTTCTTGCCTTCCGAATCGCGCACCAGGCCGTGCACGTAGACGGTGTGGAAGGGCACCTCGCCGGTGAAATGCAAGGTCATCATGACCATGCGCGCCACCCAGAAGAAGATGATGTCGTAGCCCGTGACCAGCACGGTGGACGGCAGGAAGTGCTTCAATTCCGGCGTATCGGCCGGCCAGCCCAGCGACGAGAACGGCACGAGCGCCGACGAGAACCACGTGTCGAGCACGTCGTCGTCACGCTTGAGTGCGCCGGTATAGCCCTTGGCGGCAGCTTGTGCCTTGGCTTCCTCTTCGGTGCGGCCGACGTAGACGTTGCCCGCATCGTCGTACCACGCCGGAATCTGGTGGCCCCACCACAGCTGGCGCGAGATGCACCAGTCCTGGATGTTGTTCAGCCACTGGTTGTACGTGTTGACCCACTGCTCGGGCACCAGCTTGATCTTGCCGCTCTGCACGGCGTCCAGCGCCACTTCGGCAATCGAGCGGCCCGGGAAGCGCGTGCCTTCCGGCGCCGGCTTGCTCATGGCGACGAACCACTGGTCGGTCAGCATCGGCTCGATCACAACGCCGGTACGGTCACCGCGCGGCACCATCAGCGTGTGCTTCTTCACCTCGGCCAGCAGGCCTTGCGCTTCGAGGTCGGCGACGATCTTCTTGCGGGCGTCGAAGCGGTCCAGGCCCGCATAGGCGGCCGGAGCATCAGCGACGATCTTCGCATCGAGCGTCAGGATCGACAACTGCGGCAGCTTGTGGCGCTGGCCCACCGCGTAGTCGTTGAAATCGTGGCCCGGCGTCACCTTGACCACACCGGTGCCGAATTCGCGGTCGACGTACTCGTCGGCAATCACGGGGATCTGGCGATCGGTCAGCGGCAGGTGCACGAACTTGCCGATCAGGTGGGCGTAGCGCTCATCTTCCGGGTGCACCATCACGGCCGTGTCGCCGAGCATCGTCTCGGGGCGGGTGGTGGCGACCGTGAGGTGGGTCAGGCCGCGCACGGTGTCCGCTTCAGCCAGCGGATAGCGGATGTGCCACAGCGAGCCTTCTTCCTCTTCGCTCACCACTTCCAGGTCGGACACAGCGGTGCCTAGCACCGGGTCCCAGTTGACCAGGCGCTTGCCGCGGTAGATCAGGCCTTGCTCATACAGACGCACGAACACGTCGCTGACGGCACGCGACATCTTCGGGTCCATCGTGAAGTATTCGCGTTCCCAGTCGATCGAGGCGCCCATGCGGCGCACCTGCCGCGTGATGGTCGAGCCCGATTGCTCCTTCCACTCCCACACCTTCTCGACGAACTTCTCGCGGCCCATGTCGTGGCGCGACACGCCTTGCGCATCCAGCTGGCGCTCCACGACGATCTGCGTGGCGATGCCGGCGTGGTCGGTGCCCGGCACCCACAGCGTATTGGCGCCCGACATGCGCGCGTGGCGCGTCAGGCCGTCCATGATGGTCTGGTTGAACGCGTGGCCCATGTGCAGCGTGCCCGTCACGTTCGGCGGCGGAAGCTGGATACAGAAATCCGGCTTGCCGGCTTCGAGCGTCGCACGGGATACGCCCATCGCTTCCCACGCTGCGCTCCACTTCTGCTCAATGGTGGTGGGTTCGAAACTCTTGGCGAGGGCTTGGTTTTGATCGGTCATGCTGACAGAGGCGCGAAAGGGCGCAAAAGAGACGTTTGGCCCAAGAAAACGCTGGGCGAAAGCTTGGAATTATACGACCTGTCCGTGTCAGGCACCGGCGAGGCGGGGGAGGTGGCCGGTATAATTTCAGGATTCTGCCGAGGCTCCTCCCGCATGTCTGACCTGCTCGCCAATCTGAACCCCGAACAACGCGCCGCCATCACGCTTCCCGATGAATCGGCGCTGATCCTGGCGGGGGCCGGCAGCGGCAAGACGCGCGTGCTGACCACCCGCATCGCCTGGCTGATCCAGAGCGCGCGCGTGTCGCCCTCGGGTGTGCTGGCCGTCACGTTTACCAACAAGGCGGCCAAGGAAATGACGGCCCGCCTGCAGGCCATGTTGCCGATCAATACGCGCGCCATGTGGATTGGCACGTTCCACGGTCTGTGCAACCGGCTGCTGCGTGCGCACTATCGCGATGCCGGCCTGCCGCAGACGTTCCAGATTCTCGATACGCAAGACCAGCTGTCCGCCGTCAAGCGCCTGCTCAAGTCGCTCAATATCGACGACGAGAAATTCCCGCCCAAGAACGTCCAGTACTTCATCAACGGGGCCAAGGAGCAGGGCCTGCGCGCGGGCGATCTGGAAATCGCCAACGAATACGACCGCCGCATGGCCGACCTGTACGCCGCCTACGACGCGCAATGCCAGCGCGAAGGTGTGGTCGACTTTGCCGAGCTGCTGCTGCGCTGTTATGAACTGCTGCGCTACAACGATGCCATCCGCGCGCATTACCAGCGGCGCTTCAAGCACATCCTGGTCGACGAATTCCAGGATACGAACAAGCTGCAATACGCCTGGCTGAAAGTATTGGCTGGCCTTGGCGAGCCGGGTGTCACGCCCAACGCCATCTTTGCCGTAGGCGATGATGACCAGAGCATCTACGCCTTCCGTGGCGCCAACGTCGGCAATATGATGGACTTCGAGCGCGAATTCCGCGTCGAGCACCGGATCAAGCTGGAGCAGAACTACCGATCGCACGGCAACATCCTCGATACCGCCAACCACCTGATTTCGCACAACACGCGCCGCCTGGGTAAGAACCTACGCACCGATGCCGGCCATGGTGAACCGGTGCGCGTCTACCAAGCCGCGACCGATGGGCAGGAAGCCGGCTGGATCGTCGATGAAATCTGCGATCGCATCGCCAGCGGCATGGCGCGTTCGGAGATCGCCATCCTGTATCGCAGCAACGCGCAGTCGCGGGTGATTGAGCATGCGTTGTTCTCTGCGGGGATTCCGTACAAGGTGTACGGCGGCCTGCGCTTCTTCGAGCGTGCGGAAATCAAGCACGCGCTGGCGTATCTGCAGTTGCTGGAGAACCCGGACAACGACGCCGCGTTTGGCCGCGTGGTCAACTTCCCGGCGCGCGGCGTCGGCGCGCGCTCGCTGGAACTGTTGCAGGACGCAGCGCGGCTGTATGGCGTGTCGCTCGCGGCCGCTGTGCCGTATCTGACGGGCGCCGCCGGCACCAAGTTGGGTGCCTTTGTGAAGATGATTGAGCAGATGCGCGCCGACACGCGTCAGATGACGCTGCCGGAGATCGTCCAACACGTGATCCACGCCAGCGGCCTGATCACGCACTACCAAGGCGAAAAAGAAGGCCAAGACCGCATCGAGAACTTGCAGGAATTGGTCACGGCGGCCCAGGCCTTCGTCGCTGAAGAGGGCTACGGCGTGGACGCCATCGCCACGGCATTGCCGATGCGCCACGACGCGATGTTGCGCATCGAAGGCGGCGAGCTTGACGACAACCGCAGCGATACCGTCTCCGAACTCGTCACGGAAGAGACGCCGGCCGAGATGACGCCGCTGGTGGCCTTCCTCACGCATGCCTCGCTGGAGGCCGGCGACAACCAGGCACAAGCCGGCCAGGACGCCGTGCAGATGATGACCGTGCACGCCGCCAAGGGGTTGGAGTTCCACGTTGTCTTCATCACCGGGCTGGAAGAGGGCTTGTTCCCGCACGAAAACAGCCAGATGGAAAAGGACGGCCTGGAGGAAGAGCGCCGCCTGATGTATGTGGC
>CBJMVH010000060.1:0-27379 GCA_966433195.1 uncultured Ralstonia sp. | reverse complement strand
ACCCGCTAGTACCTGAAACTAGTGCGTCTACCAATTCCGCCACCTGGGCAGGTGTGCGTGTACCGAAGCTGTAATTATTACGGGTTCCAGCGAACCTGTCAACACTCTAGAAGAAAAAATTGAATCAACCGACTTATCCGATCCCGAGCCGCGAGGAAATCCTCGGAGTGCTGCGCACATCGGGGTCTCCGCTGTCTGCCACCGACATTGCCAAGGCGCTTTCTGTCACGCGCAAGGAGCATGACGGCTTTATCAAGCGTCTGACCGCCATGGAGCGGGACGGTCAGATCGAACTCAACCGCAAGGGGCGCTACGAGTTGGCGCACCAGCCCAATTTCATCGAAGGCCGCGTGATCGGCCACCGCGATGGCTATGGCTTCTTCGTCCGTGACGACGGCGAGCCCGACATCTTCCTGCCCGAACGCGAGATGCAGAAGGCCATGCACGGTGACCGCGCCCTGGTGCGTGCCGTCGGCTATGACCGCCGCGGGCGCTCCGAGGGGCAGATCGTCGAGATCCTGCAACGTGCCAACAAGCGCATCATTGGCCGCCTGCTGTCGGAGAGCGGCACGCTGGTGGTGGCGCCGGAAGACAAGCGCCTGGGCCGCGACATCCTGATTGCCCCCAAGGGGCAGGGCAAGGCGAAGGTGGGTCAGGTGGTGAGTGTGGAGATCCTGGAGTATCCGGATCGCTACGTGCAGCCGATCGGCCGTGTGGTAGAAGTGCTGGGCGAGATTGACGACCCCGGCATGGAGATCGAAATTGCCGTGCGCAAATACGGCGTGCCGCACGAGTTTTCCGAGCCGACACAGCGCGAAGCGGAGGCGCTGCCCGATGTGGTGCGCGATGCCGATCTGGCGGGGCGCATTGACTTGCGCGATGTGCCGCTAGTCACCATCGATGGTGAAGATGCACGTGATTTTGACGATGCCGTCTACGCTGAGCCCGTCAAGATCGGCCGCAGCAAAGGCTGGCGTTTGATCGTTGCGATTGCTGATGTGTCGCACTACGTGCGGCCTGGGCACCCGCTGGATGCCGATGCGATTGATCGAGCGACCTCGGTGTACTTCCCGCGCCGCGTGATCCCCATGCTGCCGGAGAAGCTGTCGAATGGCCTGTGCTCGCTGAACCCGGAAGTGGATCGGCTCTGCATGGTCTGCGACGCGGTCATCACGGCCAAGGGCGAGATCAAGGCATATCAGTTTTACCCGGCGGTGATGCATTCGAAGGCACGCCTGACCTACAACGAGGTCTGGGCGATCCTGTCGAACGTGAAGGGCCCGGAGGCCGCCAAGCGCGCGCCGCTGGTGCCCCATCTGCAAGACCTGTACGAGCTGTATCAGACGTTGCTCAAGGCCCGGCGTGAGCGTGGCGCGATCGACTTCGACACCACCGAGACGTACATCGTCTGCAACGCGCAGGGCAAGATCGAGCAGATCCTGCCGCGCACGCGCAACGATGCGCACCGGTTGATCGAAGAATGCATGCTGACGGCCAACGTCTGCGCAGCCGAGATGCTGGAGCGCTACAAGCACCCGGCCTTGTATCGCGTGCACGCCGGCCCGACGGAAGAAAAGCTGCAGGCTCTGCGCGCCTTCCTGAAGACGAGCGGCCTGACGCTGGGCGGCGGAGACAAGCCTCAAGCTGCCGACTATGCGGAGGTGATGGAAAAAATCGCTGCACGCCCCGATGCACCGATGCTGCAAACCATGCTGCTGCGCTCGATGCAACAGGCGGTGTATAGCCCGGACAACATCGGCCACTTCGGCCTCGCGTATCCGGCGTACGCGCACTTCACGAGCCCGATTCGCCGCTATCCGGATTTGCTCGTCCATCGCTCCATCAAGGCGATCCTGCAGCGCACCCGTTATGTGCCGGTGCTCGCGCCGGGCGTGCAGCTGAACAGCGCGCTGTCGCCCAAGGCGCGGCGCTTGCAGGCTGAAGCCGAGAAGGGCGTGCCGGCGGCCGTCGTCAACAAGGCCAAGGCCGAAGCCATTTGGCACGAGTTGGGTGTGCACTGCTCGGCCAATGAGCGCCGCGCCGATGAAGCGTCGCGCGATGTCGAAGCCTGGCTCAAGTGCTACTTCATGCGCGACAAGCTCGGCAACGAGTTCTCGGGCACGGTCAGCGCGGTCACATCGTTCGGCATCTTCGTGCAGCTCGATGAGCTGTATGTGGAAGGCCTGGTGCACGTCACCGAGCTCGGCAGCGATTACTTCCAGTACGACGAAGCCCGCAACGAACTGCGCGGTGAGCGCACCGGCATCCGCTACCGCCTAACCGACCGCGTGCGCGTGCAGTTGCTGCGCGTGGACCTGGATGCACGGAAGATGGATTTCCGCCTGATTCAGGAGCCCTCGACGAAGGCGTTGCGTCCGGCCAAGGTGACCGGTGCGCCGGAAGCCGCAGGTGCGCGCCAGCCGGCTGTCGCCACGCCGGCACCGCCGGTGGGTCGCAAAAAGCCGCGTCAATTGGCGGCGTTGCTTGGTGGCACGGCCAAGCCCGAAGAGTCGTTTGACGAGACGCTGGATCGCGTCTTTGAAGAACAGCCGGTGTTCGAGCCGGGCTCGCGTGCAGTACCGCCGGGCCATGCGCACCCGAAGCCGGCGCGCAAGAAGCAGCCTGCGCGTGCAACCAAGCCCAAGGGCGGGGCCAAAACCGCCGCGCCACGCAAGGCGGCCGGCAAAACCACGCGGAAGCCAAAGGGACGGTAAAACGGCCGGGGAGCGAGGGCGGACGGGTACAATCGCGCCATGTCTAAATCCAAGCTCCTCATCGGCTTTCATGCCGTGACCGCCCGACTGCGCCACAGCGCCAAGTCGATCGACGAAATCTACTTCGAGGCCAACCGCCGCGACCGCCGCATGCAGGATTTCCTGAAAGCGGCGGAAGCAGCGGGTGTGCGCTTGATCCCCGCTGACAACGATCGCCTGCGTGGTATTGCCGGCACCGATCGCCACCAGGGTGTGGTTGCCAAGGCAGAGTCGCTGTCGCTGGCGCTCAATCTCGACGAACTGCTCGATGGCATTGAAGGCACGCCGCTGCTGCTGGTGCTTGACGGCGTGACCGATCCGCACAACCTGGGTGCCTGCCTGCGTGTGGCCGATGCGGCCGGTGCGCATGCCGTGATCGCACCGAAGGATCGCAGTGTCGGCATCAACACGACGGTGGCCAAGGTGGCCAGTGGCGCGGCCGAAACCGTTCCCTACATCACTGTGACGAACCTGGCACGTACCCTGCGCGAGCTGCAAGAGCGCGGCGTCTGGGTGATTGGCACGGCGGATGAGGCTGAACAGGATCTCTACCAAGCCGACTTCAAGGGCCCGATCGCCATCGTGATGGGCGCCGAAGGCGAGGGCATGCGTCGCCTTACGCGCGAGACGTGCGACGCGCTGGTCAGCATTCCCATGGCAGGCAGCGTGGAAAGCCTGAACGTGTCGGTGGCCAGCGGCGTCTGCCTGTTCGAGGCGGTGCGCCAACGCGCAGCCGCACCGGCCAAGAAGTGATGTCTGCCGGACCGACGGCTGTGTCCGACACGGCTGCGTTGGCGCAAGCGCGCGATTGGGTCGAGTCTGCAGACCGCATCATGGTGCTGACCGGTGCGGGGGTGTCGGCGGAATCCGGCGTGGCCACGTTCCGTGACGCGCTCACGGGCTTGTGGGAAAAGTTCAAGCCTGAGGACATGGCCACCGAGGCCGCCTATCGCAAGCACCCGCGCATAGTGTGGGACTGGTACCAGGAGCGCCGCGAACGCGTGCTGGAAGCCCAGCCGAATCCCGCGCATCTGGCGATTGCCGCCTTGGCCAAGCGCAAGACGGTGACGCTCGTCACGCAGAACGTCGACGGCTTGCACCAGCGTGCCGGCAGTGAGGGCGTGATCGAGCTGCACGGCAATCTGTTCGCCAACAAATGGCTGGGCGGCTGCGGTAAATGCGATGTCGCCACAGCCGAGCCGGGAAGGCCGCCGCGTTGCGTGACGTGCGGCGCGATGCTGCGCCCAGGCGTCGTGTGGTTTGGCGAACAATTGCCGCTGGTCGCCACCTATCGCGCCGAAGAGGCCGCCAGCACGTGCGACGTGTGTCTGGTGGTGGGCACGTCCGGCCTCGTATATCCGGCGGCGAGTCTGCCGGGGCGCGCAAAAGACGGTGGCGCGAAGGTCATCGTGGTCAATCCGCAGCCGAGCGCGCTCGACGCGACGGCTGACTTGGTGATCCACCAGCCGGCGGGCGTGTGTCTGCCCGCCATGCTGGGGTAAAGCGCTTTTCTGCTTTTCTGCCTTACGCTGCCGCGCGCAGCGGCTCGATCAACGCTTCCAATTTGACCGCATCCGCCGCAAACAGGCGGATGCCTTCGGCCAGCTTTTCGGTGGCCATGGCGTCGGCGTTCATGTGCCAGCGGAAGGACTTCTCATCGGCGGGCAGGCGGACGATGTTGGCCGCATGGGCGTGCTCGGGCGACAGTTTGCGTTCAACCGGCGCATCCGATTGCTGCAGCTGTGCGAGCAGATCCGGGCTGATGGTGAGCAGATCGCAGCCGGCCAGCTCGATGATCTGCGACGTATTGCGGAAGCTCGCGCCCATCACCTCGGTCGCGTAGTCGAACTTCTTGTAGTAGTTGTAGATGCGCAGCACGGATTGCACGCCCGGATCATTGGCGCCGCCCTGGGCGACCGGGTCCCAGTTGGCGCCGGCATCTTTCTTGTACCAGTCGTAGATGCGGCCGACGAAGGGCGAGATGAGCTGCACGCCCGCTTCTGCGCACGCCACGGCCTGCGCCAGCGAAAACAGCAGCGTCATGTTGCAGCGGATACCTTCGGCGCGAAGCTGGTCTGCCGCGCGAATGCCTTCCCATGTCGATGCGATCTTGATCAGCACGCGCTCGCGGGCCACGCCGCGCGCTTCGTACAGCGCGATCAGGTGCTTTGCCTTGGCAACGGTCGCCTCGGTGTCGAACGACAAGCGCGCATCGACTTCGGTCGACACGCGGCCCGGGATGATCGACAGGATTTCGCAGCCGAACGCCACCAGCACGGCATCGATGATGTCTTCCACGCTGTCGCTGCGCGCGTCGCGCACGGCTTGTTCCAGCAGCGGGCGGTATTCAGCCTTTTGCACGGCCTTCAGGATGAGCGACGGGTTGGTCGTGGCATCGTGCGGCGCATAGGCACGCATGGCTTGGAAGTCGCCCGTATCGGCGACGACGGTGGTGAACTGCTTGAGTTGATCGAGCTGAGTCATGAAGCGAGTCCGGATTGGGTTCCGGCGACGTTCCAACGTTCTGCCGGAGGTGGAAGGATGAATCGATTGTACTCCGCAGGTTTCGCCGCGCCAGCCAGCCGGGAGCCACCGTATTGATCCGGTACACTACCGGGTTTTCCGATTCCGACGGTTTCTTGGGGTGTTTGCGATGACGCAGGATGAACTGAAGGCACTGGTGGCGCAGGCCGCCGCAGATTACGTATTGGCCAACGTGCCCGAGGGCGCGGTACTGGGTGTCGGCACGGGTTCGACGGCCAACCTGTTCATCGACGCCATGGCGCCGCACAAGGCGCGCTTTGCCGGCGCCGTTTCTAGCTCCGAAGCATCGACGCGTCGCCTGCAGGGCCATGGCTTTACCGTGCTGGACCTGAACGAGGTCGACGCCATTCCCGTGTACGTGGATGGCGCGGATGAGATTGACGGCTCCGGCGCGATGATCAAGGGCGGTGGTGGCGCGCTCACACGCGAGAAGATCGTTGCCTCGGTCGCCGATGTGTTCGTCTGCATTGCCGACGGCAGCAAGCTGGTCGAGACGATGGGCGTGTTCCCGCTGCCGGTGGAAGTGGTGCCGATGGCACGCGCCGCGGTGGCGCGCCAGCTGGCTGCCCTGGGTGGCCAGCCGCGCCTGCGCATGACCAAGGAAGGCCAGATCTACAAGACCGACAACGGCAATGTGATCCTTGACGTGGTGGGCCTGCGTATTGCCGATCCGAAGGGGCTGGAGTCAGTGGTCAACGACATTCCGGGCGTGGTGACCGTCGGCCTGTTTGCCAAGCGCGGCGCGAACGTGCTGCTGCTGGGTACGGAAGCGGGCGTGCAGCGACGCGATTTCTGATTACGACACTGCCCCAGGCACCGAACAACATGCCGTTCAGTTCACGCTGAACGGCATGTTTGCTTTTGCGCCTCGTATTGATTGCTCTAGTCGCCCTTACGCACGCCGGGTGACACGATGCCGCAGGCGCGCAGCACAAGCTGCACGACCTCCTCGGTGCGCTCGGCAAAGGCCTTTTGCGTGAGCGCGCGCTTGCCCGAGAGCGCGCGGACCTGCGCTTCGAAATCGGCGTAGTGCTGGGTGGTCGACCAGATCAGGTACATCAGCGTCTGAGCGTCGACGGGCGCGAGTTGTCCGCGTGCGATCCAGGTGTCGATGACTTGCACGCGCGTGTCGAACCACGGTTTGACGCGCTGGGCCAGGATGTCCTGCATATGCTCCGCGCCGTGGATGATCTCGTTGGCCCAGACCTTGGAGCCCAGGGGCCGGCGCCGTGACAACTCCATCTTGGCGCGTACGTAGCCGCTGATGGCCTCGGCGGGGTCGTCGCTGTCTTCAAACGAGTTGGCCGCGCGGTGCCAGTCTTCAAACAGGTCTTCGAGCACACGCTTGTACAGCGCCAGCTTGGTAGGGAAGTAGTAGTGCAGATTCGCCTTGGGTAGGCCGGCGCGCTCCGCAATCATGGCGGTGCTTGCGCCTTCGAGCCCGCGTTCGGCAAAGACGGCTTCGGCACACGCCAACAGATGCGCTTCGTTGGAAGCTCGGATATGCGCCTTGCGCCGCCGCATTGGCGCTGCGGTTTCGGTGGTTTCTGAGGGTGCGGCTGCGGCTGGGTCGTCTCGCATGGTGGTCTCGTGCGGCGTGTCTGCGCAGGGAATGCCGCGCTGCGCCTCATTCTAGTCGCTGCGATGACGGCGCGGCATCTCTCTACAGCGGGGTCGTGCCTTCGATGCTGCGCCGCAATGGCACGCTTCTCGCTTTAAAAGCCCGTCTGCGAAAGACATTGATTTGATGGGAATCCTCGTCTACAACCTGTCCATTCGGACAGGATTGGGCTGGCGGGCAATCCCCCCAAAACGTTGTCCGAGACAAACGCAACCGCATGCACCGCCCGCGTGCGGAGATGCCCCAAAACACGGCTGCCGCTGCACCGCATGGGTGTGGCTGGCGGGCCGGCATGGCGGACCCCAAAGGAGCGACACGCAATGAGTGCAGCACCCGAAGCGTTGGAAGCGGCCCGGCTCGATACGTCGATCCAGGTCAACGGCAAGCGGTTGTGGGACAGCCTGATGACGGTGGCGAAGATTGGCGCGACGCCCAAGGGCGGCGTATGCCGGCTTGCGCTGACGGACCTCGACAAGCAGGGGCGCGACCTCATCGTCGGCTGGGCCAAGGAGGCCGGCTGCACGGTCACGGTCGACCAGATGGGCAATGTGTTCATGCGACGCACCGGGCGCAATCCAGACGCGCTGCCGGTCATGACCGGCTCGCATGCGGACTCGCAGCCGACCGGCGGCCGCTTTGATGGCATCTATGGCGTGCTCGGCGGGCTGGAGGTGATCCGCAGCCTGAACGACCATGGCATCGAGACCGAACACCCGATCGAAGTCGTGATCTGGACCAACGAAGAGGGCTCGCGTTTTGCGCCGGCGATGGTGGCTTCTGGCGTGTTTGCCGGTGTCTTCACGCTCGAATACGGCCTCTCGCGCAAGGACGTGGACGGCAAGACCATCGGCGAAGAACTCCAGCGCATCGGCTATGCCGGCGACGTGCCGTGCGGTGGCCGCAAGCTGCACGCCGCGTTCGAGCTGCATATCGAGCAGGGGCCGATTCTGGAGGCGGAACAGAAAACCATCGGCGTGGTGACGGATGCCCAAGGCCAGCGCTGGTATGAGATCACGCTGACGGGTCAAGAGGCCCACGCCGGCCCCACGCCAATGCCGCGCCGCCGCGACGCACTGCTGGGCGCCGCGCGCGTGGTGGATCTGGTCAACCGCATTGGGCTGGAGCACGCACCGTTTGCCTGCGCGACGGTCGGCATGATGCAGGTGCACCCGAACTCGCGCAACGTGATTCCGGGGCGCGTGTTCTTCACCGTCGATTTCCGGCATCCGGATGATGCGGTGCTCGCGAAGATGGACGCCGCGTTGCGCGAGGGCGTTGCAAACATCGCCGAGGGCATCGGGCTGGAAACGCAGCTCGAGCAGATCTTCTACTACGAGCCCGTCAAGTTCGATGCCGCGTGCGTGGCATCGGTACGTGCGGCGGCGGAGCGCTTTGGCTATTCGCACCGCGACATGGTGTCGGGCGCCGGCCACGACGCGTGCTATCTGGCGCAGGTGGCACCCACGTCGATGGTGTTCGTGCCATGCGTGGACGGCATCAGCCACAACGAAATCGAAGACGCCACGCCCGAGTGGATCGAGGCGGGCGCCAATGTTTTGCTGCACGCGATGCTCTCCCGCGCGTGCGAGCCGGCTTCATAGCCGCGCCCTCGTAGTCGCAACTGCATCACCTCAAAACGAAAGCCGTCCCGACCTCGCCTGTGCGAGGCCGGCGGGCACGGCTGTGTCCTCACACGGAAGAAGGAGCACTCATGGCTATCAAGGAAACCGGCGATATTGCCGCGCACCGTTTGTCGCCGGAGCAGTTGTCGTGCGAGTTTGCCGACATCGCACCGTTGCTCGATCCCACTGCGGCGGCGGCTGCGGCCAGCCGCTGTCACTACTGCTACGACGCGCCGTGCGTGCAAGCGTGTCCCACGCAGATCGACATCCCCAGCTTTATCCGCAAGATCAGCAACGGCAACCTGAAGGGCGCGGCGGTGGACATCCTCTCCGCCAACCCACTCGGCGGGATGTGCGCGCGGGTGTGCCCCACGGAGATTCTGTGCGAGGGCGCCTGCGTTCGCAACGATCAAGACGCGCAGCCGGTGGCCATCGGCGCGCTGCAACGCCATGCCACGGACTGGGCGATGGCGCGCGGGGTGCCGCTGTTCAAACGTGCGCCCGATACCGGACGCCATGTCGCCGTGGTGGGTGCCGGACCAGCGGGGCTGGCGTGCGCGCATCGCCTGGCGCTGGCCGGGCACCGCGTCACGCTGTTCGACGCGCATGCCAAGCCGGGCGGCCTGAACGAATACGGCATCGCCGCCTACAAGACCGTCGACGATTTTGCGCAGCGTGAGGTGGCGTGGCTGCTCTCGGTGGGGGGCATCGAATTGAAGACCGGCGTGGTGTTGGGCGGCGACATGTCGCTTGATGCGTTGCGCAAGCAGCACGATGCCGTGTTCCTGGCGATCGGCTTGGGCGGCGTGCGCGCATTGGCGCTGGAAGGTGAAGACCTGTTGGGCGTGATGAACGCCGTGGACTTCATCGAACAGGTGCGCCAGGCCGCTGCACTGGAAACCGTGCCGGTCGGCCGGCGCGTGGTGGTGATCGGCGGCGGCAACACGGCGGTCGATGCGGCCGTGCAGAGCCGCAAGCTCGGCGCGACGACAGTGACGATGGTGTACCGACGCGGTGTCGAATCGATGAGCGCCACGTGGGCGGAGCGTGACTTTGCCCAAAAGAACGGTGTCACGCTCATCACGCATGCCAGGCCGGTGCGATTGATCGGTCAGGATGGGCAAGTGACCGGTGTGGAGTTCGAGCGCATGTCCGGCGACACCGTGGAGCGCTTCACCGTGGACGCAGACATGGTGCTCAAGGCCATCGGCCAGACGCTGGTGCCGATCGGCGTGGATGGCGAACTGCTGACGGTGGATGGCAACCGCATTGCCGTGGACGCAGATGGGCACACCACGTTGCCAGACGTCTGGGCCGGTGGCGATTGTGCGGCCACTGGCGGCATCGACCTGACGGTGCAGGCCGTGCAGGACGGCAAGGTGGCCGCTGCCTCCATCGACGCGTATCTGGCAGGCCTGACTGCCAAGGCCGCCTGAGCAGCATCCTTGAACCACACATTCCACGGAGCCGAACATGGCTGACCTGCGCTGCACGATTGCCGGCATCAAATCGCCGAACCCCTTCTGGCTGGCTTCCGCGCCGCCGACCGACAAGGCCTACAACGTCAACCGCGCGTTTGAGGCGGGTTGGGGTGGCGTGGTGTGGAAGACGCTCGGGCTCGATCCCCATGTGGTCAACGTCAGCTCGCGCTACGGCGCGGTGCAATGGAACGGCCAACGCATCGCGGGGCTGAACAACATTGAGCTGATCACCGATCGGCCACTCGATGTGAACCTGCGTGAGATCCGGCAGGTCAAGCGCGACTGGCCCGATCGCGCGCTGATCGTCTCGTTGATGGTGCCGTGCAACGAGCACGACTGGAAATGGATTCTGCCGATGGTGGAAGACACCGGCGCCGATGCGGTGGAGCTCAACTTCGGCTGCCCCCACGGCATGAGTGAGCGGGGCATGGGCGCGGCGGTCGGGCAGGTGCCGGAGTACGTGGAGATGGTGACCCGCTGGGTGAAGGAGGCCACCAAGCTTCCGTGCCTGGTGAAGCTGACGCCCAACATTACCGACATCCGCCTGGGGTCGCGTGCGGCATATAAGGGCGGAGCGGATGGCGTGTCGCTCATCAACACGATCAACTCCATCGTCGCAGTCGACCTCGACCAGATGGCGCCGATGCCGACCGTGGATGGCAAGGGCACCCATGGCGGCTATTGCGGCCCGGCCGTCAAGCCGATCGCCCTGAACATGGTGGCCGAAATCGCGCGGGATACGCAGACGCCCAATCTGCCGATCTCCGGCATTGGCGGTATTTCCAACTGGCGCGATGCGGCGGAGTTCATTGTGCTGGGCGCCGGCAGCGTGCAGGTGTGCACGGCGGCCATGCATTACGGCTTTCGCATCGTGCAGGACATGGCAGATGGCTTGTCCAACTGGATGGATGAAAAGGGCTACGCCACGCTCGATGACGTTCGCGGCCGCGCCGTGCCCAACGTGACGGACTGGAAGTACCTGAACCTGAAGTACGACATCAAGGCACGCATCGACCAGGACCGCTGCATCCAATGCGGCCTGTGCCATATCGCCTGCGAAGACACCTCGCACCAGGCCATCACGCGCGAGAAAGACGGCAAGCGCCACTTCGAGGTGATCGACGCCGAATGCGTCGGGTGCAATTTATGCATGCATGTGTGCCCGGTCGAGCAATGCATCACGATGGAGCGTGTGGACGCGGGCGACTACGCCAACTGGACCACGCATCCGAACAACCCTGCGGCGGCACCGCAAACCGACACGCCGGACGTACCACCCGCCAAGGCCGCTTGATATGCCGAGCGATCCGATGAGCTTGTGCTGACCGGTTTTGATTCCTACAAATGAGCCTGACGCGCCGCAGAGCGTGCCAACAACCCGTGGAGGTCTTTCAATGAAGCAGGCAGCGCATCCCGCCGAACCGCCAGTGACCGGCAGCAGTCTTTACAACGACGATCTAGCGCCCACCGGCGTGGCCCAGCGTACGTGGAAGTGGTACCACTTCGCCGCGCTGTGGGTCGGCATGGTGATGAACATCGCCTCGTACATGCTGGCGGCCGGGCTGACAGAGCAGGGCATGTCGCCATGGCAGGCGGTGGTGACGGTGCTGCTGGGCAACGCCATCGTGCTGGTGCCGATGCTGCTGATCGGCCACGCGGGCGCCAAGCACGGGATTCCGTATGCCGTGCTGGTGCGCACGTCGTTCGGCACGCAGGGGGCGAAGCTGCCAGCGCTGCTGCGCGCCATCGTGGCGTGCGGCTGGTATGGCATCCAGACGTGGCTGGGCGGTAGCGCCATCTATACGCTGGCCAATATCCTGACGGGCAATGCGCTGCATGGCGCGGCGATGCCCTTTCTGGACATTTCGGTGGGCCAGCTTGCGTGCTTCCTGTTGTTCTGGGCGCTGCAGCTTTACTTCATCCTGCACGGCACTGATTCGATCCGCTGGCTGGAAAGCTGGTCTGCCCCCATCAAGATCGTGATGTGCATCGTGCTGGTGTGGTGGGCCACGTCCAAGGCCGGCGGTGCCGGCTCGATGCTCTCCACACCGTCGCAGTTCGTGGCCGGTGGCAAGAAGGAGGGCCTGTTCTGGGCAACCTTCTGGCCGAGCCTCACGGCCATGGTCGGCTTCTGGGCGACGCTGGCGCTGAACATTCCGGACTTCACGCGCTTTGCCAAGTCGCAGCGCGACCAGATCGTCGGCCAGTCGATCGGCTTGCCGATCCCGATGGCGTTGCTGTCGGTTATCTCGGTGGTGGTCACGTCGGCCACCGTGGTCATCTACGGCAAAGCCATCTGGGACCCGATCGACCTGACGAGCCGCATGACCGGCATCGGCGTGGGCATTGCGCTCATCATCCTCACGCTCGACACCATGTGTTGCAACCTGGCCGCCAACCTGGTCGGGCCCGCCTACGACTTTTCCAGCTTGTGGCCGAAGGGCATTTCATACAAGACGGGCGGGCTGATCACCGCCACCATCGCCATCGTGATGATGCCGTGGAAGATCCTGGCCACGTCCGAGGGCTACATCTTCACGTGGCTCGTGGGCTATTCCGCGCTGCTGGGGCCGGTGGCGGGCATCATGATGGTCGATTACTTCCTCATCCGCGGTACCCGCCTGAGCGCGCGCGAGCTGTTCGAAGAGAACGGCGAGTACGCCTACACCGGCGGCTGGAACGTGGGCGCGGTGGTGGCGCTGGCAGTGGGCGTGCTGCCCAATTTGCCGGGCTTCCTGCACACCGCCTTTCCGAGCGCGTTCCCGAACGTGCCGGCGTTCTTCAACACGCTCTACACCTACGCGTGGTTCGTTGGCCTCGTGCTGGCGGCGCTGGTCTACAGCGCCTGGATGAAACTGCGCGGCAGCCCGAGCGCCAGCGTGGCGAGCGCCTGAACGTCATCCAGCTGCGTACCTGCGCACTTGCCCACCCAGACAACCCACAAGGAGACAGCGACATGACGACCTTGATCCGTGGCGGCACGGTCATCGATGCAGACCGCACCTGGCGTGCCGACGTGCTCTGCGCCAGCCCCGAGAACGGCGGCACCATCCTGCAGGTGGCGGCGCAGATCGACGCGCCGGCCGGCGCCACGATCATCGATGCCCACGGACAGTACGTCATGCCCGGCGGCATCGATCCGCACACGCACATGGAGCTGCCCTTCATGGGCACCACGGCCAGCGATGATTTTTTTACCGGCACGGCGGCTGGCCTGGCAGGCGGCACCACCAGCATCATCGACTTCGTCATCCCCAGCCCGCGCCAGCCGCTCATGGACGCCTTTCATGAATGGCGCGGCTGGGCCGAGAAGGCGGCGGCCGACTACGGCTTTCACGTCGCCGTCACGTGGTGGGATGAATCCGTGCATCGCGACATGGGCACGCTCGTGCAGGAGCACGGCGTCTCCAGCTTCAAGCACTTCATGGCCTACAAGAACGCGATCATGGCCGACGACGAGATCCTGGTGAACAGCTTCTCGCGTTCGCTCGAACTCGGGGCCTTGCCGACCGTGCACGCGGAAAACGGGGAACTCGTCTTCCAGCTTCAGCGCCAGTTGCTCGCGCGTGGCATCACGGGGCCGGAGGCGCATCCGCTGTCGCGCCCGCCCGAGGTGGAGGGCGAAGCCGCCAACCGCGCCATCCGCATCGCGCAGGTGCTGGGCGTGCCGGTGTACATCGTGCACGTGTCAGCCAAGGATGCGGTGGATGTGATCACCCGCGCCCGAAGCGAAGGGCTACGGGTGTTTGGCGAGGTGCTGCCGGGCCACCTCATCGTCGACGAAGCCGTGTACCGCGACCCCGATTGGACGCGCGCCGCCGCCCATGTCATGAGCCCGCCGTTCCGCACCGCGGAGCACCGCGAAGCGCTGTGGCGCGGTTTGCAAGCCGGCCAGTTGCACACCACCGGTACGGACCACTGCACGTTCTGCGCATCGCAGAAGGCCATGGGCCGTGACGACTTCACCAAGATCCCGAACGGCTGCGGCGGCATTGAAGACCGGCTGGCCGTGTTGTGGCACCACGGCGTCAACGCGGGCCGCATCACGCCCAACGAGTTCGTCCGCATTACATCGACCAACGCCGCGCAGATCTTCAACCTGTACCCCCGCAAGGGCGCCGTGCAGCCGGGCGCAGATGCCGACCTTGTGGTGTGGGACCCGGCCGCCAGCAAGACGCTCTCAGTCAAGACGCATCACCAGAAGGTGGACTTCAACATCTTCGAAGGGATGACCGTGCGCGGCGCTGCCACGCATACGCTCACGCGCGGCGCGCTGGCCTGGGCCGATGGCGACCTGCGCGCGGTGCGTGGCGCGGGGCAGTATTTGAAGCGCCCGCCTGCGGCTGCGTACTACGATGCCGTCCGCATTGCCAATGCGCGGCGCGAGCCGCATGCCGTCGAGCGGTAGCCCACGCACGGAGCCGAGGAGGTCGATGTCGGGACAGAAACCTCCGGGCGTGGAGGTCTGAGGTCCAGCGCCGGAGGTTTTGGGGCCCAGGCCGCAGGTGTGGACCTCCACTGTCGGAGCTTTGAGGCCCGATGCCTGAGGTGGAGCGGCCCGATGTTGCGCCTAAAAGGTGCGCGTTCCCAGGTCTGAGGTCCGACGCCGGGGGGGCGGTGTCGGACGTTTCAGGTGCGCCGTCTGCGGCGCGTCGATCGGCAGGCAAGCAAAAAGCCGTTCAGCGCAAACTGAACGGCTTTTTTTGTTGGTGCCGGCAGATCAGGCCGACGGCGGCGGCACGTAGCCCGAAGCCTGGTCAGCGCCTTCGCCAAAGAAGTACTTCTCGGTCTGCTTGAGCAGGTACTGGCGCGCGCGCGAGTCCGCCATGTTCAGTCGGTTTTCGTTGATCAGCATGGTCTGGTGCTTGAGCCAGCCTGCCCAGGCTTCTTTCGACACGCTTTGCCAGATCTTCTTGCCCAGTTCGCCGGGCAGGGGCGGGAAGTCGAGGCCTTCGGCTTCCTTGTTGAGCTTGACGCAGTGGACCATGCGGGCCATGGGGATTCCTCTTGTGTGGCGGGAGCGCCGCTCAAGCGCGGCGCAGGTGCCGTTATTGTAAAGGTCGTTGGCGGTCGGTTCGGGATTCCGGCATACCGCGCAAGGGCTTACAGCTTCTTCATCAGCACCATTGAGCGCCGCTGCCAGTTGTAGAGCTTGCGGCGGTCTTCGGGCAGGTCGTCCACCGTGGCGCGCACGAAGCCGCGCTTGAGGAACCAGTGTTCCGTACGCGTGGTGAGCACGAACAGACGCTTGAGACCCATCGCACGGGCGCGCACTTCGGTGTGCTTGAGCAGGCGTTCGCCGTCGCCGGTGCCTTGGCTGTCGGGGGAGACGATCAGGCAAGCCATTTCTGCCATGCCGTCCTTCGGATACGGATACAGCGCCACGCAGCCAAAGATGATGCCGTCGTGCTCGATGACGGAGAAGTTGGCGATGTCGCGCTCCAGCAGCCGGCGCTCGCGCGGCACCAGCGTGCCGTCGGCTTCCAGCGGTTCGATCAGCGAGACGATGCCGCCCACGTCGTCCAGCGTGGCTTCGCGCAGGTATTCCAGATCGGTGTGCGACACCATGGTGCCCACGCCGTCGTGCAGGAACAGCTCCAGCAGGATGCTGCCGTCCAGCGCAAACGGGATCACGTGTGCCCGGCGCACGCCGCCGCGCATCGCCTTGACGATGTGCTGCAGGTAATAGGCCGTGTCGTGCGGCAGGCTGCCGTCGCGCAGGCGCTCGATGGCCGTTTCCATCGACAGCTCCTGCTGCAGCTTGCCCACGCGGTCCATGATGCCCGGCAGCTCGGTAATGAAGATCAGCTTGTCGGCCTTGAGCGCCGTGGCGGTGTTGGCGGCCACATCTTCCATCGACAGGTTGAACGCCTGCCCCGTGGGCGAGAAGCCCAGCGGCGAGAGCAGCACGATCTTGCGGTTGGCCAGCGAATGCTGGATCGAATCCGCATCGATCTTGCGCACCAGCCCCGTGTGCTGGAAGTCCACCCCGTTGACGATGCCCACCGGCCGCGCCGTCACGAAATTGCCCGAGACGACGGACATGCGCGCGCCGGCCATCGGCGTGTTGGGCAGGCCCTGGCTGAAGGCCGCTTCGATGTCCAGGCGCAGTTCGCCCGAGGCTTCCTTGGCGGATTCCAGCGCGGCGGCGTCCGTCACGCGTACGCCGTCCACGAACTGGGTTTGCACGTTGCGCAGCGCGAGTTGCTCTTCAACCTGCGGGCGCGAGCCGTGCACCAGCACGATGCGCATGCCCATCGCATGCAGCAGGGCGACGTCGTTGACGAGTGCGCCCAGCATGTCGGCCTTGACCAGCTCGCCGCCAAAACCGATCACGAACGTCTTGTCGCGGAAGGAATGGATGTACGGCGCTACCTCGCGCAGCCAGTCCACGAACTGCTGCTGTTCGGGCGTGGGCGGGATCGGCGAGACGTCGACGGAGGCAGGTGTGTGAGCGACCAAGGAGACACCGGGCGGAACGCCGGCAGCGGGGGCGGAGGAACGAGCGGTCACGGGCGGAGGAGGGAAAGCGGCACGGGGCGCGGGAAAGATGCGCGGATTATAATCCCGCCCGATGTCAGATTCCCACGCCAAGCCGCCCCGGTCGCGACACCCGGCGGCACCCTCCCGACCCCAGCCGAAAGACACCCCGCCGCCCGAGCGCAAGCCCGGCGACGGCGGTCGCTCGGGCCGCCCGCAGCGTCGCCTGAAGCCTACACCAGAGGAACTGGCCGCCGCGCTGGAAGCCCGTCGCGCGCGTGCCAACGCCGTCCCGCCGATCACGTTTCCTGAAGCGCTGCCCGTGTCGGCCCGGCGCGAGGAGATTGCCGAGGCCATCGCCAAGCACCAGGTGGT
The DNA here is from genome assembly GCA_966433195.1 of uncultured Ralstonia sp. GTDB lineage: Bacteria > Pseudomonadota > Gammaproteobacteria > Burkholderiales > Burkholderiaceae > Ralstonia. Next base: position 10,503 of record CBJMVH010000060.1, on the reverse strand, counting down.
GATCGTCTCGGGCGAGACAGGCTCGGGCAAGACCACGCAGCTGCCGAAGATCTGCCTGTCGATCGGGCGGGGCATCGGCGCGGGGGGCACCGGGTTGATCGGCCATACGCAGCCGCGGCGCATTGCCGCCACGTCTACCGCCAAGCGCATCGCGCAGGAAATCGGCACGCCGGTGGGCGAGCACGTGGGCTATCAGGTGCGCTTTAACGATGCGCTCTCCGCCGGCGCGTCGGTCAAGCTGATGACCGACGGCATCTTGCTGGCCGAAACGCAGAACGACCCGCTGCTGCGCGCCTACGACACGATCATCATCGACGAGGCGCACGAGCGCAGCCTCAACATCGATTTCCTGCTGGGCTACCTGAAGCAGCTGCTGCCGCGCCGGCCGGACCTGAAGGTGATCATCACCTCGGCGACCATCGATGCGCAGCGCTTTGCCGAGCACTTTGCGGGGCCGAAGGGGCCGGCGCCTGTCATCGAAGTCAGCGGCCGGCTGTATCCGGTCGAGGTGCGCTACCGCCCCGTGCAGCGGGATGAGAAAGACAAGGAGCGCGACCTCTACGAAGCCATCGTCGATGCCGTGGACGAACTCGACCGCGAAGGCTCGGGCGATGTGCTGATCTTCCTGCCGGGCGAACGTGAGATTCGCGAAGCCGCCGAGGCGCTGCGCAAGCACCATCCCGCGCATACCGAGATCCTGCCGCTGTTTGCGCGCTTGTCCGTGCAAGAGCAGGAGCGCGTGTTCAAGCCGTCTAACGCGCGGCGCATTGTGCTGGCGACCAACGTGGCGGAAACGTCGCTGACGGTGCCGGGCATCCGCTATGTGGTCGATACGGGGCTGGCGCGCGTGAAGCGCTATTCGTATCGCAACAAGGTCGAGCAGTTGCAGATCGAGCCGGTGTCGCAGGCCGCTGCCAACCAGCGCGCAGGCCGTTGCGGGCGGGTGGCCGATGGCGTGTGCATCCGCCTGTATGAAGAGGCGGATTTCATCGCGCGGGCGCGCTTTACCGATCCGGAGATTCTGCGTTCGTCGCTGGCGTCGGTGATCCTGCGCATGAAGGCGCTGCGGCTGACGGATGTCGAGCAGTTTCCGTTTATCGAGCCGCCGCTGGGCCGCGCGATTGCCGATGGCTATCAGCTCCTGCAAGAGCTGGGTGCCGTCGACGACGAAAACGCACTGACCCCGCTGGGCAAACAGGTGGCCCGATTACCGCTGGACCCGCGTGTGGCGCGGATGATTCTGGCCGGGCGCGATCACCAGTGCCTGCGCGAAATGCTCATCATCGCGAGCGCCTTGTCGGTGCAAGACCCGCGCGAGCGCCCGCAGGAATTGCAGCAGCAGGCCGATCAGGCGCACCGCCAGTTTGCGGACGAGAAATCCGAATTCCTCGGCTGGGTGAAGCTGTGGAAGTGGTTTGAAGAGGCCGTTGCGCACAAGAAGTCGAACAAGCAGTTGCAGGAGAATTGCCGCTCGCATTTCCTCTCGCATGTGCGGCTGCGCGAATGGCGCGATGTGCATTCGCAACTGCACACCACGGTGGCCGAGCAGGGTTGGAAGCTCAACGAAACCGATCCGACCTACGAGCAGCTGCATCTGGCGCTGCTGACGGGCTTGCTCGGCAACATCGGCGTGCGCATTGAAGAGGCGGATGGCAAGGGCCGCGAATATCTGGGCGCGCGTGGCATCAAGTTCTTCCTGTGGCCGGGCTCGGCCATTGCGCGCAAGGCGGGTAAGTGGGTCGTGGCCGGCGAGCTGGTGGAGACCAGCCGCCTGTTCGGCCGCACGCTCGCGCGCATCGAGCCCGAGTGGGTGGAGAAGGTCGGCGCGCACCTCCTGAAGGTGTCGTGGAGCGATCCGCACTGGGAAAAGAAGGCGGGCCAGGTGATGGCCTTCGAGCGCGGCACGCTGTACGGCTTGCCGATCTACCAGCAGCGCCGCGTGCATTTCGGGCCGATGCAGCCGAAGGAAGCGCGCGAGATGTTCATCCGCCGCGCGCTGGTCGATGGCGAATTCGAGACGCGCCTGCCGTTCTTTGCGCACAACCAGCGCCTGGTGCGCGAGATCGAGAACCTGGAGCACAAGTCCCGCCGCCAAGACGTGCTGGTGGACGACGAGCTGATCTACGCGTTCTACGACAGCCAGATCCCGGCCGACATCTACAACACGGTCTCGTTTGAGCGCTGGTATGCCGAAGCTGCCCAGGCAGGCGGCAAAAGCGGCGCGAAGCTGCTGTACCTGAATCGCGATGACCTGATGCGCCATGAGGCGGCCGGCATCACGACCGACTTGTTCCCCAAGGTGCTGCCGATTGCCGGCATCGACATGGGTCTGACGTACCACTTCGAGCCCGGCAGCCCGCGCGACGGCGTGACGCTGACCGTTCCGCTGTACGCGCTCAACCAGGTGCCAGCCCAACGCGCCGAATGGCTGGTGCCCGGCATGCTCAAGGAGAAGGTGCATCTGCTGCTCAAGAGCCTGCCGCAGAAGCTGCGCCGCCACTGCGTGCCGCTGCCGGACTACGCGGCGGGCTTTGTTTCGCGCGTGAAGCTGGGTGACGGCGACTTGCTCGATCGCCTGATCGCGGACGTCCGCGAGCAGACCGGCATCATGCTCAAGCGCGCCGATTTCAAGCTCGAAACGCTGCCCGCGCATCACTTCATGAACTTCAAGGTGATCGACGAGCACGGTCGCCAGCTCGACATGGGCCGCAACCTGGCCCAGTTGCGCGCAGAACTCGGTGGACGTGCGCAGCAGACGTTCCAGTCGATCGCTGCGAAGGATGCAGCCGTTATCGGAGCGCAGGAGAACGCCAAGCCGAACAAGGGCGGCAAGGGCGAGGCGCCGTCCAATGCCGCGCTGTATTCGGGCCTCACCACGTGGAATTTCGGCGAGCTGCCGGAGCTGCTGGAAATCCGCAAGGGCAATCAGACGCTGTTCGGCTATCCGGCCCTCGTTGATGCGGGCGACCACTGCGATGTGGAAGTCTTCGACGATCCGGCGGAGGCAACGCGCATTCACCGCCTCGGCCTGCGCCGCTTGTTTGCAATCCAGCTGCGCGAGCCGTTGAAGTATCTGGAAAAGAACATCCCCGGCCTGTCGCAGATGGCCATCCAGTTCATGAACCTGGGCACGCAAGACGAACTGCGCAACCAGATCCTGGATGCCACGCTGGAGCGCGCCTGCCTGCAAGACCCGCTGCCTACCGACGACGCCAGTTTCGGCGCCCGTAAGGACGAAAGCCGCGCACGCCTGACGCTGCTGGCGCAGGAAATCGCACGGCTGGTCGGCGCCATCCTGGCGGAATACGCGCAACTGCCGCGCAAGCTGCAGATCGCCAAGCCGTTTGCTGCCGCCTATGCAGACATCGACGCGCAACTCAAGACGCTGATGCACAAGCGCTTCATCGAGGCGACGCCGTATGCGCAGCTGACGCATTTCCCGCGCTACCTGAAGGGCATCGCGCTGCGCATCGACAAGCTCAAGGCCGATCCGACCCGAGACAGCCAGCGCATGCAGGAGATGGCGCCGCTGATCCAGCAATACCAGCGTGCAGAGAAGGCGCTGCGCGTGCAGGGGCAGGGCGGTACCGACCCCCGCATGGAGGAGTTCCGCTGGATGCTGGAGGAGTTACGCGTCGCCCTGTTCGCCCAGGAGTTGCGCACGCCGGTACCGATGTCGGTCAAGCGGCTGCAGAAGGTGTGGGAATCGATGCAGCGATAGCTGCCATGCGTTGTTCTGGGCACGGAAAGTTCCCACTTTCTTTTTTTGATTTGTGTCAGCGACGGCCTGAGGGCGGGCGTTAGAATGGCTGGCTAAGTCGCTGAATCTTCTCGTTATGTCTGCCTCGTGCGCCTCGTTCGCCTCCCGCTGGTTTTCCACGCTTGTCCTGTCGGCCGCTGCCTTGGCGACCACGCACGTGGCGCGTGCTGAAGTCGTCACTGTGCTCAACTCTGGCGACGCCAGCGTCTCTTTGATCGATAAGGACACCCGCAAGGTGCTGGAAACGTTCCCCATCGGGAAGGAGCCGCACCACCTGATCGCGACGCCGGATGAGAAATCCCTGATCGTCGCCAATGCGGTCGGCAACGATCTGGTGTTCCTCGATCCGATTACCGGCAAGATCCAGCAACGCGTGCCGCGCATTGATGACCCGTACCAGATTGGCTTCTCGCCCGACCAGAAGTGGTTTCTGACCACCGGCAACCGCCTGGACCGCGTCGACATCTACCGCTGGGATGGCCACGCGCTGACCCTGGCCAAGCAGATTCCTGCCGCCAAGACGCCGAGCCATATTGCCTTCACGGCGGACAGCAAGATCGCCTTCATCACGATCCAAGATTCCAACGAGGTGATGGCCATCGATCTGCCCACGCAGACCGTGATGTGGCGCATGACCATTGGCTCCGCGCCGGCCGGTGTGTGGGTCACGACGGACCAGAAATACCTGCTGGTGGGTATGACGGGCGCCGATTACGTTGAAGTGATCGACTGGCACACCCGCACCAGCGTCAAACGCATCCCAACCGGCAAGGGCGCGCACAACTTCCGTGCGCTGGGTGACAAGCGCCACCTGTTCCTGTCCAACCGCGTGTCGGGCACGATCAGCATCATCGATCAGCAAACGCTCACCAAGGTGGCCGACATCACCGGCCTGCCGCCTGGCCCGGATGACATGGAATTGACGGCCGACGGCAAGCAACTCTGGGTGACCTGCCGCTGGGCCAAGACCGTGGCCATCGTCGACGTGGCCAGCCGTACGGTGGTGGAAAAGATCAAGGTCGGTCGCTCGCCGCACGGCATCTACTTCCGTTCGCGCGCGCCGCTCCTCTAAAGCGTGACGATCATGAAATCCGGCCTGTCGATGCTGCGCACGATGGCCGCCACGGCGGCGCTGGGACTGTGCGCACTGGCCACGGCTGCTCCGGGTGGAGTGAACGCCGGCGCTTGCAAGGGCACTGTCTATCTGACGTTCGACACCGGCAGCATGAGCCAGGCGCAGTTGATCGCCGATACGCTGCGCCGCCATCGCATCCACGCCACCTTCTTCCTCGCGAACGAGAAGACCATCCATGGTGACAGCACGCTGGATGACGGCTGGGCGCCGTACTGGAAATCGCTTGCCGCCGATGGCCATGCCTTTGGCACGCACACGTTCGACCACGTCTACTACAAGGGTGAAGCTGGCGCTGGCAAGGTCCGCTTCCGCCCGCAGTTTGGCGAGCAGGGCGGCCGCAACGTCGTCTGGGGCGAGTCGGAGTTCTGCGCCGAACTCAAGCGCAGCGCCGATCGCTTCAAGGCCATGACCGGTCAGCCGATGGACCCGCTGTGGCGTGCGCCAGGCGGTCATCTTTCGGCCACGACAGAGGGCTGGGCCAAGCAATGCAGCTATGCGCACGTCGCGTGGGCGCCGGCGGGTTTCCTGGGCGATGAGTTGCCGTCGGAGCGCTTTCCGAACGCTATGCTGCTGGACAAGGCCTTGGCAAACCTGCGCGATGGCGACATCGCCATGGCGCACCTGGGCATCTGGTCACGCAAAGACCCATGGGCACCGGCGGACCTGGAGCCGCTGATCACCGGTCTGGAGCGCAAGGGCTTCTGTTTTGCCACGCTGCGCGATCATCCGCAGTACAAGGCCTGGTTTGCCGCGCACCCTGCGGCGCGCTAACGGTTTTGCCATGTTCGACTGGATTGCCGACACCTTCACCCAAGCGCAGGATGTGCTGTTCCAGTACATCGTGATGCCGATCACCTACGCCATCGGCCTGGGTGGCTACGTGGAAGACGCGTACCCCGGCACCGAGTGGCTTCTGATGGGGCTGGTGCAGATCGCCGTGTTGCTGTTGATCTTCCGTCCGCTGGAGCGCTGGCGGCCGGTGGAGCCGATGCGGGATCGCAAGGCCGTGCGCGCCGATATCTTCTACACGCTGTTCCATCGGCTGGGCTTCTTCCCGTTGCTGCTGTTCTTCACGCTGCAGCCGCTGATCGACGCGCTGGACGGCAAGCTGCGTTTCTGGGGCTGGGCGCACCTGAACGTGGAGGATTGGTGGCCGGGCGTGACGTCCGTCGCCATCGTCAGTTTCCTGATCTATCTCGTGCTGTTCGACCTGCTTGATTACTGGTACCACCGCCTGTCACACAAGTTCCACTGGTGGTGGAACCTGCATGCGCTGCATCACAGCCAGCAGCAGATGACGCTGTGGTCGGACGACCGCAACCACATCCTCGACGACGTGCTGCGCGGCGCGGTGTTTGCCATCGCCGCGCTGGTGATCGGCGTGGAGCCGTCGCAGTACGTGCTGCTGGTCGCCATCTCTCAACTGCTGCAGAGCTTGCAGCACGCGAATGTGCGGCTGCATTTCGGCTGGCTGGGCGAGCGGCTGCTGATCTCGCCGCGTTTCCACCGGCTGCATCACGCTATCGGGCTAGGGCATGAGGTGCCGGGCAAGCCGGGTGTGCTGGGCGGCTGCAACTTTGGCGTGCTGTTCCCGTGGTGGGACATGCTGTTCGGCACCGCCATCTTCTCGCCGGAGTACCACGCTACCGGCATCCGCGATCAACTTCCCGCGCCGCAAGGCCGCTCGCGGGACTATGGGCGCGGCGTGCTGCGCCAGCAGTGGCTCGGTCTCAAGCGCCTGTTCGGCCGCGCGTGAAGCGGGTGGGCTGGGTGGCCGGCGGCATGTCGGCCCGCTGTGCTAGGCTGTCCGCTCCCTGATTTCCCCTGTTTGCCCGCATGAACGATCTGATTCGCTCGTTTGGCCGTGCGCTGCTTTCGCAGCTGCATCCGCGCATGTTGTTCCTGACGGTGTTGCCGTTCATCGTCGCCGTGGTGGTGTGGGGCGCTGTCTTGTATTTCGGTTGGGATGCCATGAACGGCATTGCCAGAAGTGCTGTCGAGAGCTGGACGTTCATGGGCTGGATCAAGAGCGGGCTCAACACGATCGGCATGGCGGGTTTGTGGTCGGCCATTGCGCCGCTGCTGGTCATTACGCTGCTGGTACCGGTGATTGTGGTGTCGATCCTGGTGTTTGTGAGCGTGACGGCGGTGCCGCCGGTCATGCGGTTTCTGGATCGCAGCTATCCGCAGCTCGAACGCCGCAAGGGCGGTTCGCTCGTGGGCAGCGTGATGCATGCGCTGCTGTGCACGCTGGTGTTCCTGCTGGTGGCCATCGTCACCTTGCCGCTGTGGCTGATTCCACCGTTCTTCGCGCTGATTCCGCCGTTGCTGTGGGGCTGGCTAACCTACCGTCTGATGACGTATGACGCGCTGGCCGACCACGCCACCGCCGAAGAGCGCCGCGCGATCATGCAGCGTTACCGCTTGCCGCTGCTGGGCATTGGCGTGGCGGTTGGCATGCTGGGCTCCGCGCCGACGCTGTTGTGGGTGTCCTCGGTGGTAACGATCGTGCTGTTCCCGATCATCGCCATCGCAGTCATCTGGCTGTATGTGTTGATCTTTATCTTCTCGGCGCTGTGGTTCGGTCACTTCTGCCTGCGCGCACTGACACGCCTGCGCGCCGAAGCACCGCCCGCGCGCATGGTGGAAGCCAGCGTGATCGAGGTCACCACCATCGAATTGCCCCGCGAATAACCCGGAACATCAGGACTGACATGGCTTTCGGCATGATCATCATCGGCGACGAGATCCTCTCGGGCCGCCGCGAAGACAAGCACCTGCGCAAGCTGATCGAAGTGCTCGGCGAGCGCGGCCTGGCGCTGGAGTGGGCCGAATACGTCGGCGACCAGCCCGCGCGCATCACCAGCGTGCTCAAGCGCACGTTCGCCAGCGACGACGTGGTGTTCTGCACCGGCGGCATCGGCGCCACACCCGATGACCACACGCGCCAGTGCGCTGCCGCCGCGTTGGGCGTTCCGCTGGAACTGCATCCGGAAGCGCGCGAGCAGATCACGCTGCGTATCACCGAAACCGCGACGGGCGACCCGATCAAGGCGGATCTTTCCACGCCCGAAAACCAGCATCGCTTCAAGATGGGCGAGTTCCCGCAGGGTGCGCGCATCATCCCAAACAGCTACAACCGTATCCCGGGGTTCTCGGTGGCGCATCACCATTTCATGCCGGGCTTTCCGGTGATGGCGTGGCCGATGATGGAGTGGGTGCTCGATACCTACTACGCCGATCAATTCCACCGCGCCCCGCGTGAAGAGCGCTCGTTTCTGGTGTTCGGGTTGCCGGAGTCGCGGCTCACGCCGCTGATGGAGCGCATCGAAGCCGAGTTCGATGGCGTGAAGGTGTTCAGCTTGCCCAGTGTGGGCGATGCCGCGCGCGGCGAGCGCTATGCCCGCTCGCACATCGACCTGGGGGTAAAGGGCTCGCCAGCGGCGGTGGCCAGCGCCTATGTCGTGCTGCGCGAAGGCGCGTTGGCGCTGGGCGGCGAGATTATCGAAACAGGCGCCGCAGCGGCGTCCTGACTGCCTGGGCGGCTCCGCTCAGGCGCCGTGCCAGGGCAGGCCGCGGAAGCACCAGCCTTCCACGGTTTTGCGGTGGCCTTCGCCGTCCTTGCCACCTTCAAAACCTTCCAGCACATCCATCGCGTGCTTGTAGCCCGCTTGCGCGGCAGCCACGGCGGCATGCTTGGAGCGCGCCGCGCTCCGGCACAGGAACAGCACCGGCGAGTCCTTCGGGACGGCGGCTTCCAGCGCGCTGAGGAAGTTCGGGTTGCGCACACCGCCCGGATACTGATTCCACTCCACATGCACGAACTGGCCGGGCGGCACCTGGGGTGCGCCCACCCAATCCAGTTCTGCCCGCGTACGCACGTCCACCAGGCGAGCCTGCGGATCCGCCGCGAGGAGCGCTGCAGCTTCTTGCGGGGACAAGGCACCGAAATACGGCAACTGATCAGCTTCGCGGCGGGCGGCGGCCGCTTCCAGCAAAGACTCGCGGGTAAGTGTGGTGGCAGTCATGGCGATGGCGGGGATGGAAAGCGGTCATTCTAGCGCCGCGGACACCGGCCACAGGTGGAAATCCCCGGATTGGTGCCATCTTGCTGTGATTGCACGAAAAAGGTGCTGTCGGGCTTTCGGTGCACTTGAGTGGTGCATTGGCTATGCTGGTTGGACAGCATGACTATGTCGGCGCGAGTGTCCCGACGCGTTCGCAGGAGCGGTCGGGAACGCCGGCGCACCGTGCCAGCCAAGGGCTGCCAAGGCGCTGCACTATTTGCGGGAGGCTATGCCCGTCTGCGGGTCGCGATTGGCATACTTTCTGCTAAGATTTCCGCGGTCTTTTTCGGGGGCGTCGGGTAATGACCGGGCGGCCTGGCTGGAAAGAAGATGTTTCGGGGTGAGGGCGGTCGCACGGATCCGTCACACAACCGGCTCACAATGATTTGCGTTATTGCGCTACCAGGAGAATGGCATGTCCCAAAGCATTGCAGACGTGATGAAGCTCGTGAAGGAAAACGACGTCAAGTTCGTCGATTTCCGCTTCACCGATACCAAGGGTAAGGAGCAGCACGTCTCGGTCCCCGTTTCGCACTTCGGCGAAGACAAGTTCGAAAGCGGCCACGCCTTCGACGGTTCGTCGATCGCCGGTTGGAAGGGCATCGAAGCGTCGGACATGCTGCTGATGCCGGACGCCAACACCGCCCACATCGATCCGTTCTACGAAGAGCCGACGCTGGTGATGACCTGCGACGTGATCGAACCGTCGGACGGCAAGGGTTATGACCGCGACCCGCGCTCGATCGCCAAGCGCGCTGAAGCCTACCTGAAGAGCTCCGGCCTGGGCGACACCGCCTACTTTGGTCCGGAACCCGAATTCTTCATCTTCGACGGCGTGACCTGGAACGTCGACATGCAAGGCTGCTTCGTGAAGATCCATTCCGAAGAAGCTCCGTGGTCGTCGGGCAAGGAATTCGAACACGGCAACTCGGGCCACCGTCCGGGCAAGAAGGGCGGCTACTTCCCGGTTGCCCCGATCGACACCTTCCAAGACATGCGCTCGGAAATGTGCCTGATCCTGGAATCGCTGGGCATTCCGGTGGAAGTGCACCACCACGAAGTGGCTGGCCAAGGCCAGAACGAAATCGGCACGAAGTTCAGCACGCTGGTGCAACGCGCCGACTGGACCCAACTGCAGAAGTACGTGATCCAGAACGTCGCACACACCTACGGCAAGACCGCCACGTTCATGCCGAAGCCGGTCGTGGGCGACAACGGTTCGGGCATGCACGTCCACCAATCGGTGTGGAAGGATGGTCAGAACCTGTTCGCGGGCAACGGCTACGCTGGTCTGTCGGAATTCGCGCTGTACTACATCGGCGGCATCATCAAGCACGCTCGTGCACTGAACGCCCTGACCAACCCGGGCACGAACTCGTACAAGCGTCTGGTGCCGGGCTTCGAGGCTCCGGTCAAGCTGGCTTACTCGGCACGTAACCGTTCGGCTTCGATCCGCATTCCGTACGTGGCGAACCCGAAGGGCCGCCGTATCGAAACGCGCTTCCCGGATCCGCTGATGAACCCGTACCTGGGCTTCTCGG
>CBJMVH010000059.1:0-28018 GCA_966433195.1 uncultured Ralstonia sp. | reverse complement strand
CTGCAAGCGCCCGGCTTGGGGACGAAAGGGTTCACCCCCGTGGCCTTTTCATTGCCTCCGCTTCTTTGGCCGCGTTTCGCTCCTCATAGGCCTCGGTAGGGTCCATTGCCTCGTCCACTGAAGATTCGGCACGCTCTGCGGATGCCTTCGCTTGCTCCAGAAATTCCACCGACTCCTCTTGCGCACCAATAGGAGGCGTCAGCATGTCTTTGAGCATGGCCTCCAACTCTGGCGTGTCCCACGGTTCATGCCGCCGCGTTTTGGCTTTGATGTAATGACGGATCTCGGCATCCTGGGCAGCGGTCAACGGGAGCCCTCGAAAAGTACGCCTTACGTTCGTATCTGGCATGACATCCCTCGCATAACTGATTATTTTGGAAAATCATTGACGAAACTCTGCCGCGCGCGTTCAGATTTGCCCCGTGAGCATCAGCACGAGCACGAAAAGAACAAGAACGCCAATGGCTCCGCTTGGCCCGTAAGTCCACTCAGCGCTGTAGGGCCACACCGGAATCGCCCCGACGAGAGCGATAGCCAAGATGGTAAGTAGCAGGACACCGACAGACATGACGCGCTCCTCTGGCAGGCTCCCGTGCACATCCTGGCGAACCCGCGTCCAACACGCTTCCAGTGCCAAATCGAGCCCGGAGCCGCAAGAACTCTCATTGAGAATACGTAGTTCCACCTTGATCCAGGGTAAATGCTTGGGAGCGTAAAGACGGTCCGGTACCGTACGTAACGTCCTACCGACGGGAGGCTTAAAGGATCGTGGTGGGAAGAACCGAGACACGCTGGAAGAAGGCAGTTCAGGCTGCCTAAACGTCCGGCAAGAAGCGATCGAACTACCGCTTGGATTGGGCCTACTTGGCGCTCCGAACTGCACGATCCATTCTGGTTTGCCGCATAAGATGCGCACGACCGTTGCAATAACGGTCATTTCTCCCCGTTTGATGCACTACGCTTGCAGAGGCGGCAGCGAAGAATGGAGGCGCAGCATGACCCGTACAACCGAGTACCGAGGCTTCGAAATTCATCTGCAATTGATTGGGACGCAGAAGGACATGTTCGATCTGTGGTTCAGCATCGACGGCCCCATGAAGCCGCCTGGTGTCGCTGCGATAGGCAAGCGCATCAAGGTCCACGGCAGCCCTTTTTCTCGACGCTGGGCGCACCTGATTGGCGAACTGGCAGGCCGCGCCGCAGTGGACGTGATTCTCGGCCCAGAAGAGGAGTCTCCCGCGACGGACGAGCGATAAGTCGCCACATCCACCTCTCACCACGTACTGATTCCTTGGACAGTGTCAATTGGCATGCTGGTTTTCAGATCCGCGTTCTCAAGGGCCTGAACTTCCACGATCGGCCGCGACAATTTGACGTTACCAAACACCAGGGCAATGGGCACGTCCGCCGCATCGCGTCCGGTACCGATTCGCAGAAGCCCCATGGGCACCGCCGCCTGCGAGGGGTCGACCAGATACCATTGGTTTCCCAGAAAAACCTCCACGAAGGCGTGGAAGTCAGGCAATCCCAGCGATGGATCGGCACCATAGTCGAGACTGGTTGCGAAGCGCGCCGGTATGCTCAGCGCGCGGCACAATGCAATCATCAAGTGCGCATAGTCACGGCACACGCCCTTTCGCTCCACGAGCGTGCCGACCGCAGACGTTCGCTCGCTCGTTGACTGCGGTACAAATCGCACGTAACGACAGACCCAGTCACGAATCCGGATAACCAGCGGATAGCCACGTTGGCAGCCGCCAAATTCCTGCTGCGCAAACTCCATGAGCCGGTCCGACTCGCAATAGCGACTAGGGGTCAAGAATGGGACAACGTACAGCGGTAAATCCGCAATAGGGACTTCGTGCAGCAGTTCGGCGGGCGTCAATAGGTGTTCTATGTCCACCGTCGCCTCATAGGTCAAGGTGAAGTTGCCCCGAGGCGCCCGTACACGCAAACGGCGATTGCGCAAGGTCGGTTCGGTATGAGGCACGGCCGACATCGCCGGCGTCAGATGCAGTGACTCGGCGACGATCGTCTGGCGAGACGTCTTCGCGGCGTGAACATTAAAAATGAAATCCGCAGTTGGATCACGTACCTCATAGGCCAAGCGGACTGAGTAGCGCATGCGAACCATACGACCCTCCTGTAGCCCCGGGAGCCACATGGTTGTTGGAAAAAAAGTGATGGGTGAATAGCCGCGTCGCGGAGTCCCGACCGTTGCCCAAAAACTGGTGGGCGATCACGCGAAGGCCATGGACTGAACGGGAACGAAACCGTTGATGATCTCTTCAGCGCCCTTCATGGCGGCACGCTTGGCCGTACCGATGCTCTCCCATGGTTCACCGCTCAGGCGAAAAATACGGGAATGCTCCGCATCCGGAAATGCGCCTTCGAGGCAGATCATCACAGAGGCGCTGTATGACCGATCTGGACGACGCTCGTGCCATTCCCGAGGCGGGTCAAACAGGTAGATCAAGGGATAAACGTCGTACCCCTTGTATTGGCAAGTCGGATAGGCATCCATGGCGATCTCCGTTGGAGGGGGCACCCGTGCGGCAATAGGCATGTGTCGCGCGAATGTCCCAAGAACCAAGATCCTTGATCGCTGGGAAGGTGTCGGTACGGCAGCAGACGCATTGATCGCGTGGTCTGCTCCGATGTGTTTGTGCATGACGGTGGCGGTGCAACAGCTTCGAGCTAAGGGACCAACAACCGACCGACTTCTGTACGGTACCGAGCCGACAGGTCCTCACCAGCAAACTACGTTGGAATCACAAATAACAGTGAACCGGCACGTTCCGGCATACCAGGGTGACCGCAACGAGGATCTCCATAATTAGCTCGCTTGACCTGCCCAACGGAGCGCTCGAAGTGCGCACGACGCAGCGTAGTGACCGGCGATGGTTTTCCGAATATCGCTTCACGCCCAATGATGGACGTGCCACAGGCTGGGCAGGGGCCGCTATCCCGGAAGGATCCATTTCCTCTGGCATCGCATTCAGCGCTGGGATACGACCGGGGCAACAGTGCGCTGAGTTTGCGCGCTGAAGCAGGCAGTGCCATTGAGGGAGGCACGGCGCCAACCCGTTGCAAGAGGTCAGCGTCGAGATGCGCACAATGTGTTTGCGTGTCGATGCCTACAATGATAGGAACATCGCCATGGCGGCAGCGCCCATGATCGATGTGGCAGTCCAGGACAATCCTGAGCCGGCTCGCGGTGTAGATCCCCATCCTAGCGAGGGACGAATATGAGCTCTTATGACAAGCTTGACGCAGCAATGAATGCGTTCGACAAGCGCAAGGCCGAAGAGAAGGAAGACGCTGCCGACAAGCAGATCGCAGTGGAAAAATTTCGGACCGATTTCGCGGCGTTCCGAATGAAGACAGCGCATCCCGTCTTTGAAGACATCGGCGCCCACCTGCAAAAACGCGGCCATGGCTTCAAAGTCGAAATGACGGCACTGAGCACGACGCTCCATGTTTTTCCCGCCGGCAGGGAGGCACAGGAATATGACTCAGGGCACGCCAACCAATACCCCAAGATCACGTTGATAGGCGACGCGCTCGACCAAAAAGTTCACGTGCACATGGTGGTTTCCAACCGTAGCGGAACGGCGTCAACCTCTGAGATCACCCTTGATCTGAGCGACCTGACTGCGAATTCTTTGCGCGATCTGATCGTGGAGTGCCTTGCGAAATCCTTTGCGGGCTGACTGCTCGATCGCAGCCCATGGTGGTGGAGCTAGGCCCTTACAACGCCAACACACACAGCATCACGAATATTTGGCCCGCAGGCCAAGGCGACCATACACCCGCCGTGGTGGATTTGCCTGGCCGAGGCTTGGGGGCGCTGCCATATGCATAGTCGCAGACTCCTGGAAAGCTCTGACAGGCCGGGATGTGGTGCGTCGCGCGTGGCGCGCCAACGCGCCTCCACAATTCTGCCCCCGCAACCCACACGAGTTCCGAAGCCTGGATTGCGGTGTCCTTGCCAAGCGGAGTCCGAAAGCTGATGGATTGGCGGAGCTTTCCCGGAGCAGAACATCCGTGTCAAGCCTGAACCTCATACGGAGCAAGCGTCGACAAGCGTTGATCGATCATGGCGCAGCCAACGGTAAAGTGATACAGGCTTTGCCATGCGTGATCCTTGATGTCGAGCACGGCATGCATTTGGATATCGCGTTGCCAAGCTTGTCGAGCTAGGTTACAGGCGGCCATGGAGGGTTGCCAGTGTCGAGTCCCGGCGCGAGCGCGAAGCCTGTGCTAGCACGAGCGAAGCAAGCCGGAATGGCCCAGCATTGACACCGCAACACGATCTACGCCATCCAGTTCAGCAAACTTCGCTATTTTTTCTAACTTACTTCGCTATTTTCTCTAAGCAAGATAGCGTTTTTTCTAATTTTCTTCGCTATGGCGACAATTCGGGTCGGATTTCATGGCCGAAGACCGCAGCGAGCACGAGCGGAATAAGGGGAGAAAGCGGCACGCCGGTACCAGCCGCAAAGGCATCATCCAGAAGCCCGCGAAGCCAGCTTCGGTTGAGGACATGGGCATGACGATTGACAAGGGAGGCGGAAAGCCCAAACACGTCAAGCCGAAGAAGAAGGCGTGACACGAGATCACATGAAGCTCAGGACTCTGTCTCAACGGGCACTAACAGCGTCGCCGCCAAATGGCCCTGATCGCGCCAAGTAGTGCCTTACATCGCAGATCGCACATACGGGGGTTATTTGGTCGCGCGTGCCGCCCAGCTGCGCCAATTTCACCCTTTCGTCCTGGACCCAGCCGGCGTATTCTTGACATAGTGCAGCGAGGAAAACCATCATGCCGGCCGACAAACTCGGGCAGTACATCCACAGTGACTTGTTTCTCAAGCGCGCGAACGAAGCCGTTGCTAAAGCGGTGCGGGAGCTGGAGGCAAACGGCATCAAGCCC
This sequence comes from uncultured Ralstonia sp., assembly GCA_966433195.1. Classification (GTDB taxonomy): domain Bacteria; phylum Pseudomonadota; class Gammaproteobacteria; order Burkholderiales; family Burkholderiaceae; genus Ralstonia. The sequence goes on along the minus strand of CBJMVH010000059.1, from coordinate 23,083 downwards.
GTCTATACCACGCGCCAGCACCAAGGCTTGTCCCACACCAACAAATCTGCCGGCAAGGAACAGCAATGAGCACTCTTGACAACGGCGCAGCGCTCGGTCGGGCATTTGCAGCCGAACGCAACGCTCGAGACTGGAAGGCCTATGCGATGGAACTGGAGCGACAACTTCGCACGAGCGAAGCCAACACGGCGGGCATGGAAGCACTGAAAAACGCGGCTATGAGGGAACTGGCGAAAGTCGACCCGGCAAACTATCTGCACATCCAGCAAAACCGTCAGCGCATTTTTGATGCAGGGTTCAACCCCGTCGCCGGCCGCTGATAAGGGCACCGCATCACGCATAAAGAAGCCCGCGCCGCGGGCTTCTTTGTTTCTGTCACACCTCTCTCTTCCCGAGTTCAGGCAGGTTGGACGACTGGGCCGAGTTTGCCCCTTGCAAGAGCGCTGGCGTAGAACTCCGAGCGCTGTTACTACCCTGCCCCACGCCGGCACCGTAGTGTTGGTGGCTCCGCTCATGCATATCTTGGCCAACACGCGTGGAAATTTGACCGCCGATCCAAGAAAACACCTGATCAGGCACGACGTGGATCAGTGAGAAGGTACCTTGCACCAAGGTCTGGCACATCCCCACGTACAAGACGATGAAGCCAATGATGCTCACCAGGCCAGTCAGCGAGTCGTACTGGGCATTCTGCATTGCCACGCCGAACATAGTGTTTAGCAGCGTACCCAATACGACAATCCCGGTGCCGGCAAGGATGAACCCAATGACCATGAATACCGGCCGGAACATGACATTCAAGAGGAAGATGTAGCCGTGCGTGGTCCGTTGGCCCATGCCATCACCGTCTCCGTCCAGGTGTGTCATTGCCCAAAGCGGAGCTGCCACCATCGCCTCGCCAACCACGGCATACCACGACACAATGCCACCGAACCATATGATGAACGGCAGCATAGGGATGTAGATTGACAGTACCGCGCCAAAGAAAAACAGCGTGACGATCATCATGATGATGAAAGGCCCCAGAGCCTCCATCATCCCCTTCGCACCCTCTTTAATTGCGCCGAGGACTCCACCGGAAAACACGTCGCCAACAGCGCCAACGGCCTTCCCAAGCGGTGAATTGGAAGCAGCCAATCCCCCTTTCACCATGGCGTAACCGGAGAGAGCCGTCCACCCACCGGCAAGGATGTAGTCTCCTAGATTCTTCATGCCGATGAGAGGGTTGGTCGCGCCATTGGGACCTTGACCGGAGTTCATGCCGATTGCCATCTTTACGATGGCCTGCCCTGGAAAAATCTTCGACAGGATATTTTTGGGGTCGGTGGTGCCTGTGGCTAGGTTGTTCACCCTCTCCTGCGGCGTCGCTGTCGATGCTGCCTGTTGGATCTGTTGTGTGTAGGCAGCCAGCACCTTGCGATAGAGCTGCGGGTACGGAAGATTTTCCAGATCCGTGCTCGGCACCGCCGAAGCCGTGGCGTTAGCCAAACTGGTCATTTGCGAATTGGCTTGAGAAAACGTCTGATACCACGCTCCAAGCATGATCCAGCCGTCACGCTGCAAATTCGACTGAATGAGGCTTGCCAGGCTATTGATCGTGCTCTCTGAACTAGCGATCGCTTGGGTGACCGAGGCCTGGTATTGCAAGGCGGCCTTGTTGATTGTGTCTTGCGGGTCTGCTGGATGACCACCGCTAGCAACCGCTGACACATAGGCCTGGGCGGCCGCCGACAAAGTTGACTGGATGGTGGTCAGCGCAGCTTGGTGTGCGCTGATCATCTGTTCATACGCGGGCCCGGGGTCGGCACTATAAACCGTCATGCCATCGTAGCTTGGCAACAGTTGCGGCGGTTCGATGGCCACCTCCGCCCCGCCGCAGGAAAGCCCACGCTGGTTCATCAATACGACCTTGTTGCTCGATGAGAGCGTGGCAAACGACTCGGCGAGATCGACAGATACACCGCTTTCGTTCGGCATATTGGTGATTGCCGCGTTTGCGGCTTGCGCGCACAGATTGGCCTCGAACAACGATTTCGCCAGTGAGGTCGCCTGAGGTGCGGCCGGCGCAGCGATCATCGATCCCCCGCTCTTGAGCATAGCGAGCGCGCTATCGAGCGACAGATTGGCGATGCCAACGCCAATCATAGTGCCCCACAACATGATCAGCTGAGCGCCGCAGTAACCGCTAAATACGGGCACAAGCGACGAAAATCCGGCACACATTCTGATGACGAACCAGGGAGAAGATTTCTTTGCCCCCATGAACTCGCCTTCTTGCCCGGTTGCAATCAATGCCGCGCCGAAGTGGTACATGGCCCAAAGGACGCCGACGGCTAACATGCATGAATTCAGAACAAGGAACACCTGGGCGAGCATTCCAGTCGAGCCGCCTGCGGCGAGCGGGTTATGCACGACCGAACCAAACACCAGCTCAAGCAGCGACATGGATTTGTCGCCGCTGCGATTCGCCGCGCTCTGGATATCGCCAACCGATACTTGTACCTGGGCAAACGAAGTTCCCGCGAGCGAGAGGAGTGAAAGGCCCGCCGCTGCGCATTGCATGAGTTTTCGCATGATGCCCTCTATCGGAAGAGGTGCGGACTGACCAGGCGCAGCCAAACGCCCTTGCTTCGGAAGAAGTCTCGGAAGCCGCCAAGCGGTGCATCGGGCCTCAACGGGCCGGTATCCAACTGCCATAGCTGATGCTCGAACTTGGCCGCAAAGAGCATCGGTAGACACAGGGCAAGCAGACCGGTGAAAGCTGTGAGGAAGCTTCCGCCAAGTGCACCACCAACTGCGTAGGCTAAGGCGATCGTGACCACCACTAGGCAAAGCCGTTTCCTGTTGAGGCAGCTCTGGGCGATGGCCTTAAGTGGCAACGATTCAGGTGTGCGCAGCGCGAGCGCTTCCCGGTATGTCCTTACGATCTTCTTTTGAGGCTTCCTCTTCTCCAGCTCGGCCACCAGGTCGTGCACGGTAGCGGCACCGGTGCCAGCGGTCTCCTTGGCTGCCTTGAGCGCCTTGTACACGGGATAGCCAGGAATCATATTGAAGACCACAAACTTTCCAACGCGGCGACCGACGCTCGGCTTGCCCTCGTTGTCACTGGATTCAACGATCATCACTTGATCTCCATTTGTTGGGCTGCGCGCACAAGAGCTTGGTAGGCGTGCCGCAGCAGATACGCCCACATCCACACTAGAGCGCAGCCGACAACGACAGCGCCAAGCCAACGCATCGGATCTTCCCGATGGCCCATGGCGTACCAAATTGCGGCTCCAAATAGGCTGTGCGGAAACAGCAGGAACTCCACCAGAGCAAAGCCGTTTTGCCATGCATCGTGCGTGAAGCCGCCGCGTGCTCGGCGGCGGCGAATGATGGCTGGAACGGCTGCCACAACTCGAAAGATTTCGCGGATTCCCATGGCTTGTCAGCGCTTCGTGATGAGGAAAAAGAGCTTTCTAGTCATGGGAATGGCTACGCAGTACCCGTCAACCACCGTGTGATAGGTGGTCATCTCGTTGTAGAAAGCCTCGATCCTCGTGTTGTACTCGGCGACAAAAGACGCTGCCCCCGGATCGACCGCGATCAACTTCGCGGGTAGCGGGTCATCCGGCGTAACCGGGCCGGGCTGAACGTCGCCCTCGGGGTAGGAAGGGATCGTCGGGACTGTTTGGGCCACTGTCAGGCCAGATGCGGCTAGTAGCATGACCGAAAGGGCGGTTTTCACGTTCATACGGCGCCTCCTGCGCCCATGCATGCTTCGAGCATGAGACGCATATCGAGCACTCCCCACAGATAGCCCTGCATGCGAGCGGTTGGCGCACCCTCGATCAGTTGCTCGAGATCTGGAAGCGGGATTAGAAACGGGTCGCGAATCTCCAAGATCCGCGACAGCTCGCTGTCGCGCGGCAAAGTCGAAATTGGGTGTGACGATAGAATGGGCACAGCCATGATTCACCTCTCAGTTGGTGAGTTTTGGTCAGGCTTGTTGGCCGGTGCCAGCCGACCGACAAGCCGCTTTGCAATGCGGATAGCAGTCAGCCCAACTTGCGCGCCAAATCGCTGGCACGCACGTGGAAGTATCTCTGCAGCATGTGGAGTGATTTGTGCCCAGTCACGGCGCCAAGCTCGAGAACGTTGGTCAGCTTCTCGGCGATACGGCTGGTCGCTTCATGGCGGAGGTCGTGAAAATGCAGGTCTTCGATTGCCGCTCGATCACAGGCACGCGTAAAAGCTTTCTTCAGGGCTTCTGGCGAAATCGGAAAAACGCGACCGCTGACGTGCCTGGGCCAGGTTGATAGCTCTGCGAGTGTGGAGACAGCCCGTGTTGAGAGGGGAACATCCCGCGCCTCTCCGTTCTTGGTGTCATGCAACCGGACAAATCGGTCGGCGAGATAGACATCAGGCCACCGCAGGGAAAGTAGCTCGCCGCGGCGCATTGCGGTTTCGATGGCGAGGATGACGAGCGGGCGGACATGAGCATTGCGGCAGCCCCCGCCCTCGAAGAACCCCTCGGCCGTCCGCTGGCTGAGCTCCAGTTCCTTCAGCAGACGCTCTTCCTCACCGTGGTAAAGACGCCGGCTACGTGCCCGATTTTCTTTCGGTCTACGGATCAGCGAGACGGGGTTGGCATCCAGGTGCACCCCCCACTCGGTGCGAGCCACGCTCAGCACATGGCCAATCAACGTCAGTTCCCGGTTAACAGTGGAACCGGAAACCGGCTTTGCCTCCGATGTACCTGACAGTCGACGATCTCGATACTGAGCGATGCTCTTGCCACTCAGGGCTGAAACTTTGAGAGCCGCGATTGGATCGGAGCGCAGTTTCCGAAGGCGGAGGATCTCTAGCGCCCCGCCCTTCTTTTGGGGTGAGACCTCGTTGCTGTACCGCAACAGCAAGTCCCCAAGCGTATTTCGCTCGGCTTCCTTTCGGTCCACGAAGATGCCGCGGTCCATCTCGGACTCGGCACGGCGCGCCCATGCCTCAGCATCCGCCTTGCTGTCAAAGGTACGTGTTTGTTGGGGATACCCTTGACGACGAACAGCCGCTCGCCAGTAGCCGCCACGCTTCCAGATTGATGCCACCTGATGCTCCAGACGATGTAATTCGTTTTGTGTCTGGGCTCATTGTCTGAGTGCGCCACTTTTGCGCCATAAGGCCATTTTCGCGAGGTTCCGGCGCAAAGAAAAAGGCCCTCGGCGATTGCCTGAGGGCCTTGTTTCATGCGATTTCTCGCGAATTGGTGGGTGGTACAGGGATTGAACCTGTGACCCCTGCCGTGTGAAGGCAGTGCTCTACCGCTGAGCTAACCACCCGAAAACTGCTGCCGGGATGCGGCGAAAACGAGATTATGACGAAAAGAGATTGCCGTGTAAAGACCCCGACCGCACTTTTTTTCGTCAGGCGGCCGGCGGCGCAGCTTCCGGGGTCTCACGCGTCCAGACGGTCTTGCCGCCGCTGGCCTTGTCGATCTCCTTGAGTACGCCGGCGTGGGCCGAAGCTTCAGCTTCGGTGGCCAGCAACACCGGCAATTCCAGCGCACTCAGATCGACGGCAACCGCTTCGGTCGACGCGCCATCACCGGTTTCGAGCATGTCGATCACCAGCGTGTTCTGGCCGCGCGTCATGGCAAGGTAGACCTCTGCCAGCAACTCCGCATCGAGCAATGCGCCGTGCAGCGTGCGGTGTGCGTTACTTACGCCCAGCCGGTCGCAGAGTGCATCCAGCGAGTTGCGCTTGCCCGGGAACATCCGGCGCGCTTCCAGCAGCGTGTCGATGTGGCCGGACAGGTGCTCGCGGAAGGTCGGCAGGCCCAGGCGCTGGAACTCCATGTCCAAAAAGCCCAAGTCGAACGCCGCGTTGTGGATGATGGCCTCGGCGCCCTGCACGTAGTCGCGGATTTCGTTGACGATTTCCGCAAACTTCGGCTTGTCGGCCACGAACTCGTTGGTGATGCCGTGCACCGCCATCGCGCCGGCGTCGATCTCGCGCTCGGGGTTGATGTAGAAGTGCAGGTTGCGGCCGGTCAGGCGGCGGTTGACCATTTCCACGCAGCCGATTTCGATCACGCGATCGCCGGTGGCGGCGTTCAGGCCGGTGGTTTCCGTATCGAGGATGATCTGTCGTGTCACGCTCGCTCCCCTGCTCTTACTTGAAGACAACCGTCTTGTGGCCGTTGAGCAGGATACGATGTTCCGCATGCCACTTCACGGCGCGGGCCAGCGCCACGCATTCCACGTCGCGGCCGACGGCGGTGAGTTGCTCCGGGTCCATGCTGTGGTCCACGCGCTCGATTTCCTGCTCGATGATCGGGCCTTCGTCCAGATCGGCCGTCACGTAATGGGCCGTTGCGCCAATCAGTTTCACACCGCGCTCGTGCGCTTGGTAATACGGCTTAGCGCCCTTGAAGCTCGGCAGGAACGAATGGTGGATGTTGATGGCGCGGCCTTCCAGCTTGCGGCACAGATCATTGGAAAGAATCTGCATATAGCGCGCGAGCACGACGAGGTCAATCTGCTGTTCCTGGGCGATTTCCCAAATGCGGGCTTCCTGCTGGGCCTTCTGCTCGTCCGTCCCCTTGAGCAGCGGCAGGTGCGTGAATGGCACGTTGTACGAGGCCGCCAGTTGATAGAAATCGCTGTGGTTCGAAACGATGGCGGCGATCTCGATCGGCAATTGGCCGGCTCGGGCACGGAACAGCAGGTCGTTCAGGCAGTGGCCGATCTTCGAGACGAGGATCATCACGCGCGGCTTGACTGCGGCGTCAAACATGCCCCATTGCATGGAGAAACGCTCGCCAATGGGCGTGAAGCGCTCACGCAGCGTGGCGAGATCCAGCGGCTGTCCTTGCGGGGTGAAATGCACGCGCATGAAGAAGCGGCCCGTGAATTCGTCGCCGTACTGGTCAGAGTCGAGAATGTTGCAGCCCTGCTCGAACAGCAGGCCCGACACGGCGTGGACGATGCCGGGCTGGTCCGGGCACGACAGGGTGAGAATGAAACCGGAGTGACTCATGAAGCGTTTTACGTATTGTTGTCGGGCGCGAGCCGTTGCGGCACATCGAGCAAACTCAAGCGCGCCAGGGCATCGAGGGTGACGAGCGTGGCGTCGACCGTCATCGCGCAATCCGCCATGATATCAAGGGCGGTGTCGGGGCTGGCGCGCAGGTGGTCGGCGACTTCCCCGTCCTGGTTGGCAGGGGTGAAGCTGGCGGGCAGCGTCAGGTCGAACGCAAACAGGGTTTCGCACTGAATGCCTTCCGGCACTTCGCGCAGTACGTCCAGCGTACCCTGCGGCGTCAAATGGACGGTCATCTCCGGGCCAATGCTGGCTTCCTCCCAGCACTCCTTCACCATCGTCCCAAGCGCATCGAATCCGTGGCCGATACCGCCGGCAGCGAGGTTGTGCCACATCCCCGGATCGATCGCCTTGCTTTGCGCCCGACGGGCGAGCCAAAGCATGGACTGCGGCCCGGCAATCCAACCGGTCATGTGCGCTGCATAGACGCGGATGCCGAAGAACCGCGCTGCGGCGCGTTCGATGAGCGCCAGCGTGGGCGTTCCCCAGCCGGTGTTGACAGGAAAACGCTCATCGCGCCAGCCGCGCACGTGGCCCTCTTCTGCCAGGCGCAGGATCACTTCGGCCAGCGCGGCGGTGCGATCAGCCTCCGTGGCGAGCGTGTCCCGCAAATCCACACGCTGCGTCGACACCTCGAACCACCGCGGCCAGCGTTCAAGCAGCGCCGCGTGCTCCCTGCGCAGCCAGCCAACACGATGCCCGGCGAGCATCCACGGCACCAACACGTCCACATCAAACCTGTTGCGCGCCGCCAGCCCCTTGATTACGCGATCGACCCTCGGGTCGCGCGAGGGCTCCGCGCTTCCTCTGCCGCGCCATAACGCGCTATTCATGCGCGATAATGCGTCATTCACAAAAGACGTCATCAGACTGGAGAAAGAAGGATGGATGAAATCGACGAGCTGTCGGATCTGCCGACCCCGCGCTTTATTTGGGGGTTCGCCATTGCCGTCACGCCCTCCGGCGAGGTGTCGCACGACGAGTTCGAATACCTGACCCACACCCGCGCGCCGCGCTTTACGTGCCGCGTGGTCGAACTCGAAGACGCGCCCGCCGAGCCGGAAGACGAAGGTGATATCGACGGCCGCATCGTCCACTTCGACAACCCCAAGCGTATGTTCTACATCACAGACTTGGGTCTTGCGCTGATGAACTTCACGCTGTTCGACAAGGTGGACAACAAGGCCAAGCTGAAAAAGGCCTGCGACGAGGCCATCGCCGATTGGCTGACCCGCCGCGACTTCCTCGACTCCGAACCGGACGACGACGAGGAATAAGCCGCTAACCCTGGCTGCCTGGGCCGTCTTCCTCGACAAAGCGCAGGTCGGCCAGGCGCACATCGGCGTAGGAACGGCCTGCATCCAACAGGGCCGACACCTGCGCCTTCACCCGCTCCTTCTGCGCGCGCATCGCCCGCGGCGGCATGGCCGGATCCTGACCGGTGTGGTGCAGATACAGCATCTTGTAGGTAAGCTGGCTCACCATCCATTGCCTGAGCACGCGGCGCCGGCCGGCGTGGTCAGCCTCCAGCGTGTCGATCTGGCTCAGCAGCGTGGCAAACGCGCGCGGCACGTCTGCCGCATTCCCCACCTCACCGGCAATGCAGCGCTCAGCCAGGGCCCGCGCGTCCGACGGCGACATGGCATCGGTTTCGACAAAACGATCGGCAGCCTGGACAGGTGCCGGTGCTTGCCGCGCCAGCCGCGCGGACACCCCGGACAGCGCTTCCTGCGCACGGCGGATCGACGCATCCAACGAGTCCGCACTGCCCTGGAGCATGCCAGCGACGGGCATCTCGCTGGGTTGTTCGGCGCGTTTCTTGGCGTCCATCGCTCCCTCCGGGTGGTTGCCCGCTGTGATGTTGAGCCGCAGGCAGAAACGGAATTGTAGAACGCCGCGCACATTTCTCGACAAATCCACACAGAGCTTCCGCATTCCGCGCGGAACGCAAACGATAACGCCGCGTCACAATGCGGAGCCGCTGTTGGCCGCAACCCACGCGGGGTGGGCACGCCATGGTTAAAATACGCGTTTGTGCGGCCCGGCCGCATCTCGCATTTCACATTGCTGACCGCCTTTGCGCGGCAAGGAACACGCCTTGATCAAGTGGATTCTCGTGGCCCTCTATTTGGGCTCCATTTTGTACGTGCATTTTCGCGGCAAGGTGCGCCTGAAATTCTGGCGCCAGATGTTCGACCACTCCGCCGTGGTCGCGCCGATCAACTGCTTCATGTATGCGTTCTCGGGCGTGCCGCAGACGCCGTATGTGCCGGTCGAGCGCTTTCCCGATCTGGAAAAGCTGCAGGCCGCTTGGCCGCAGATCCGTGACGAAGGCATGGCGCTCATCAATCTGCGCAAGATCAAGGCGGCTGAAAAGAACGACGACGCCGGCTTCAACTCCTTCTTCAAGAATGGCTGGAAGCGCTTCTACCTGAAGTGGTACGAGGCGAGCCACCCGTCGGCCGAACAACTGTGCCCGAAGACGGTCGCCCTGCTGCGTGATCTGCCCAGCGTGAAGGCGGCGATGTTTGCGGAACTGCCGCCGGGCGGCAAGCTCAACCCGCACCGCGACCCATTTGCAGGCTCGCTGCGCTACCACCTGGGCCTGGCCACGCCCAACGACGACCGCTGCTTCATCGAAGTCGACGGCGAACGTCACAGCTGGCGCGACGGCCAAGGCGTGGTCTTTGACGAGACCTATCTGCACTGGGCCGAAAACGCTTCCGACAAGGACCGCCTGATCCTCTTCTGCGATATCGAACGCCCGATGAAGTTCGGCTGGGCACAGAGCATCAACAAGTGGCTGGGCCGCAAGGTCATGACAGCCGCCAGCTCGCCCAACGATGACGGCGACCAGACCGGCGGCATCAACAAGCTGTTCCGCTACGTGTGGTTGATGGGCCAATATCGCCGCCGCTTCAAGGCGTGGAACCGCAAGTTGTATTACGTGGTGAAGTTCGGCTTGATCATCGGCGGTGTGGCACTGATCGTGTGGATTTGAGTCACGTTTGGGCAACCGTCGCTCCGCAAAAACCGGCCTCGCGCCGGTTTTTTTGTTGCGTTTGCAAAACGTACCGATCCAACACACACCATTTGCTGCGTCGCAAAGCAGGTGTGGAAAAGCGCTACATCCGGCACAGATCTGACCTAATGTCAGGAACTGAGCGCTCAGGTGCTCATCTGATATGGCGGGCACGCCGCTTGCTGCTCGGTGTTTGACCCCCTTGCCGATGGCGGGGCGCAAGTCAAAGCCGGGATGCGCGTGGCTGTATCCCCTCCTTCCACACCCGAGACAGAGAGATCGCCATGAACAACAAGCTCTTCAGCCGTCGTACCGCTGCCACGCTCGCTGCCGTCACGCTGCTTGGCACCCAGATCGCAGCCTGTACGACCACGAGCCCGAATGCACAGGGCTCCGACGTGATGACGTCAACGAACAAGCATGCCACCACCAACTCGCAGGCCGATTCAGTGCTCTCGCGCCTGTACACCACGGCCAATGGCTCACGTGATTTGGTTTCGCGCGCCAAGGGCGTACTGGTGTTCCCGTCCGTGCTCAATGCCGGCTTTGTGGTGGGCGGCCAGTATGGCGAGGGTGTGCTGCGCACGAGCGGTGGCAAGCCGCTGGGCTACTACAACATCGCCTCGGCATCGCTGGGCTTCCAGGCCGGCGCTCAATCGCGCGCGCTCATCATCCTCTTCATGACCGACGAAGCGCTGCAGAAATTCCAAAACAGCCAAGGCTGGACGGCTGGCGTGGATGCCACCGTGGCGCTGGCCAAGATCGGCGCGAACGGTGCGATCGATACCAACACCGTGCAGCAACCGGTCATTGGCTTCAACCTGACCAACGCGGGCCTGATGGCTGGAGCCTCGATCGAAGGCACGAAGATCACCAAGCAGAACAATTGATCTGCACAGGTTTTGCCGCAGAAACCGCCGTCTTGCACGGCGGTTTTTTTTTCGCGCATGGCGAGCGTTGCAACGGCGTCGCGGCCACGGGGAAACCCGTAGGCGTTGCGCCCGCCATCTCGGCTAGCATCGCGGCACACAGAACAACCAATCGACACAGGGGGAGACATGACCAATCGCTATTTAGGGCGCAGGGCTGTGGTAGGCGCACTGCTGATGGGCCTGTTGGCGGGCCAGGCGATGGCCGAGCCCGGCGTCACGGACAGCAAGATACTCATCGGCCAGACTGCCGGCTTTACAGGCCCGGCGGGTGAGCAGGTCAAGGAGATGACGCAAGGCGCCAAGCTGTACATCGACGCCGTCAACCAAGCGGGCGGTGTTTACGGACGCAGGATCGAATTGATCTCGGAAGACGACGGGTTTGATGCCAGCGCATCAAAGAAGCATGCACACGCGCTGCTCGTCGACAAGCAGGTCTTCGCCCTCTTCCTGCCGCGCGGCACGCCCAACACCGAAGCCATCATGACGGAGGCACGGCCGTTGGGCGTGCCCGTGGTAGCACCGTCGACGGGCGCGGCCACATTCTTTGATCAGCCGGACCCGCTGCTTTTCGTGGTGCGCGCGAAATACCAGACGGAGATTGCCGAACTGGTGCGGTACTTCGGCACGCTAGGGTTGCGCCGCCTCGCGCTCGTCAATGTGAATGACACCTTCGGCAAGGACACGGAAATCGGCTTCAACAACGCCACGCAGAACCTGCCGGCGGATGCACACCGCATCTTCACCGTCGACCGCCTGAAACCGGACGTCGCCAAGGCTGCGGCGGAGGTGGGCCAGTTCGCACCGCAAGCGGTCATCCTCGCCTGCCCGAGCACCACGGCGCGCTCCATGATCGAAACGCTGAACAAGCAAGGCACGGCCACGCAGATCGCTGCGCTGTCCAACAACGCGGCCCTCGCTTTTGCGCAGTCGCTGGGAGCGCTTGGCCGTGGTGTGGTGGTATCGCAGGTGATGCCGTCTCCGGTGCGATCCACATCGCGGCTCGGCCGAGACCTTGCCGCCAGCGCCAAGGCGGCGGGCGTAACACCGTCATACGCCATGATGGAAGGCTATGCGGCCGCCCGCGTGCTCGTCGAGGGGCTCAAACGGGCAGGCAAGGCGCCCTCGCGCGCCAGCTTCGTCGCCGGGCTGGAGGCGGCTGGCACGATCGATCTGGGTGGACTCGAAGTGCGCTACGGCCCGAATCTGCGCAAAGGTTCGGACTATGTCGAACTGACGGTGATCGGCCCAAATGGCACATTCGTCAAATAAGTGCGGGCTGTGGTGCAGGCTGCCTGGGCAGTGGCTTCACCGCGGGGCATAGCGGTTGCCCGCGTAAAATGCATGACTACATAAGAAAATACTATTTGGAATCCACATACTGCCTCTAACAGAATGCGTGGACAACATGCATGACTGGGATCAAATCGGCAGATGGAACTCCGACAACTTGAAGCATTTGCAGCGGTCATGTCGACCGGCAGCGTCACCGCGGCGGGCAAGCTGCTGGGCCGGTCACAGCCCGCCATCAGCCGGCTGATCCAGGATCTCGAAGCGGAAATCGGCTATGCGCTGTTCACGCGCGCCGGCCCCCGCGTTTCGCCTACGGAACAGGGTTTCCTGCTGTATGAAGACGTTGAACACACGCTGATCAGCCTGCGGCAGATCCGCACCCGCGCTGAAGAAATCGCCCGCGGCGAGGCGCGTCCGCTGCGCCTTGCCGCCACTTCGGCGCTTGCGGCGGGCCTGCTGCCTGCGGCTCTTGCCGAGGAGCCCGAGCTCGCCCAGCACATTCAGATCCGCAGTGCCTCGCCCGAGCAGGTCGTGCATGCGGTGCTGACCGGCGCGGCTGACCTCGGCATCAGCAGCCTGCCGCTGGAGCATCGCGGCGTAACCGTACATTGGATTGCCGAAGCGGCCTGCGTGGCCGCCGTGCAGCACAGCGATCCGCTGGCCACCCGCCAACGCGTGTCGCTTGCCGACTGCGCGGGCCGGCGCATCGTCACGATGCATAACCCGTATCGACTGCGTCGCCGCCTGGATCAGGCACTGGCGCAAACCGGCGTCGCACCGGCCGAGCTTATCGAGACCAATGCCTCCCTCAACGCGCTGACCGCCGTGCGTGCGGGCCTGGGCGTGGCGTTGCTGGAGCCGGTCACGGCCTATGGCGTGCCGATCGACGGTGTCGCCGTGCGGCCGATCGATGCCGGCGTCCCTTTCTTCTTTGGCGTCATCACACCTGAAGCCAAGCGGCCATCGGCTGCGGTGACCTCGCTCATCGACGCGCTTTCCCGCGCCGCGCAGCGCCTGCTGCCCGATTGCAAGCTGCACGACCCGGCACGCCACGCCAGCATGCTGCAGGTGCTGTACGGCGAGCCCCTCAACGAAACGGAAGACGCCTCCGCATGACCGCTACACACCAAGACGACGTGCGGCAGGCCCCCGGCGCCGCAGGGCTTGCCGCGCTGGAAGCCCGCTTGCTTCAGGACCTGGCCTGGCTCGAATTGCCGGCCAAATCATGGACGCTGCCACACACGCTGGAAAACCAGCCCGTGCTGGACGTCGCCATCATCGGTGGCGGCATGGCGGGGTTGGCGGCAGCGGCATCGCTCAAGCATCTGGGCGTTGGCGCAGTGGTGTTCGACCGCTCGCCAATGGGCTTTGAAGGGCCGTGGGCCACGACCGCGCGCATGGAAACGCTACGCTCGCCCAAGCAGTTGACGGGCCCCGCACTCGGCCTACCCGCGCTGACGTTCCGCGCGTGGTTCGAGGCGCAGTTCGGCACCGATGCGTGGGAGGCGCTCGACAAGATCCCACGTCTGCAATGGATGGACTACCTGCGCTGGTACCGCCGCGTACTGCAACTGGATGTCCGCAACGAACACCACGTGAAAGCGATCTACCCGCGTGTGGACGGTGCGGTCGAACTGGTAATCGACGCACCGGGCCAACCGACGCAGCGCGTGTACGCGCGCCGCGTCGTGCTGGCCACCGGGCGCGATGGCCTTGGCGGCCCCTCAGTGCCGGACTTCGCGCACCGCCTGCCGCGCCGCTGGTGGGCGCATTCGTCCGACGAGATGGACTACGGCACGCTGGCCGGCAAACGCGTCGGCGTGATCGGCGCAGGGGCTTCCGCCATGGATTCGGCGGCCACGGCACTGGAAGCGGGTGCCGCGAGCGTCGACCTGCTGATCCGCCGCGCCGACCTGCCACGCGTCAACAAGGGCAAAGGCGCCGGCAGTCCAGGTCTCGTGCACGGCCATCTGCATCTGCCCGATGCCTGGAAATGGCGCATCCGCCATTACATCAATGTCGAACAGGTGCCCCCGCCGCGCGGCAGCACGCTGCGCGTGTCGCGGCACCCGAATGCGCGCTTCAACCTCGGCTGCGGCATTCTGGGCGTGGACGAACACGATGGCGTGTTGCACGTCGCCACGACCAAAGGCGTGTTCCAGTTGGACTTCCTGATCTTCTCGACAGGCTTTCGCACCGACTGGGCCTCGCGCCCCGAGTTCAGCGCGCTGGCACCGCATATCCGTCAATGGCGTGACCGCTACACCCCGCGCCCGGGCGAAGAAGACGCCGAGTTGAGCGACTCACCGGATCTCGGCCACGCATTTGAATTCCGCGAGAAGACCCCCGGCACGATGCCAGGCTTGTCGCGTGTGCATTGCTTCTGCTATCCGGCATCGCTTACGCACGGCAGTGTGTCCGGCGACATCCCGGCCATCAGCGAAGGGGCACGCCGCCTAGCGCAAGGCATTGCGGGGCTGCTGTACCACGAAGACATCGAAAACCACTACGCGGCCATCCAGGCATATGCGGAGCCGGAAATCTTCGGCGACGAATGGACCCCCGCACCGCCGCCCAACGCTGAGGTTGAAGCCGCCCCCAGCCAGGAGGCCGCACGATGACCGGCTGGCTATTGCGCCGCATCGGCCAGGCGCTGCTGGTCGTGCTGGTGATGACGGTGATCGTCTTCGTCGGCCTGCATGCCATCGGCAACCCGGTCGACATCCTGATCGGCCAGGACGTGGACCAGATCGACCGCGCGCGCATCATTGCCGAGCTGGGTCTGGACAAGCCGCTGTGGCAGCAGTACCTGGCGTTCTTGAACGGCGCGCTCCACGGCAACCTGGGCAAGAGCTTCGTCTACAACGAGCCCGCCATCCAACTCATCCTGCAGCGCTTGCCGGCCACGTTGGAACTGGCGTTTGCGGCGCTCATCATCGCGGTGGTGATCGGCGTGCCGCTGGGGCTGTTTGCGGGGCTGTACCCGAACCACCCCGTGTCGCGGCTGCTGATGACGGGCAGCGTGGTCGGTTTCTCGCTGCCGACGTTCTGGGTCGGGCTGATGCTGATCATGGCCTTCAGCGTGAGCCTGGGCTGGCTGCCGGCCAGCGGGCGTGGTGAGACTGCGCGCCTGTTCGGCATCGAATGGTCGTGGCTGACGGCCGATGGCCTGCGGCATCTGCTACTGCCGGCGATCAACCTGTCGCTATTCAAGCTCTCGCTGGTGCTGCGGCTGACGTCTGCCGGCGTGCGCGAGGTGCTGCCGATGGATTTCGTGAAGTTTGCGCGCGCCAAGGGGCTCTCCCCGCTGCGCGTGGTGCTGGCGCACGTGCTGCGCAACACGTTGATTCCGCTGGTGACGGTGCTCGGGCTGGAACTCGGCTCGACCATCGCCTTTGCGGTGGTGACGGAGAGCATCTTCGCGTGGCCGGGGGCGGGCAAGCTGATTCTGGACAGCATCAACTCGCTGGATCGCCCGGTCATCGTGTCGTACCTCATCGTGGTGGTGTGCCTGTTCGTGTCGCTCAATTTAATCGTCGACATCCTGTATCGCTTGCTGGACCCGCGCGTGCGCGCCGCGGATAACGCGGAGGCCGCAGCATGAACACGACCTCGCAGACAACGGCGGCGGTTCAAACGACGGCCGCAACGGCACCGCGCAAGCAATCCCCCTGGCGACGTGTGGCGGCGGATTTTCTGGCGTCCAAGTCCGCCATCTTCGGCTTAGTGGTTGTGGTGGTGCTGATGCTGGCTGCGCTGGCTGCACCCTGGATCACGCCGCAGAACCCCTACGACCTGATGCAACTCGACGTGCTGGATTCACGCCTGCCGCCGGGTTCGCCCAACGGGCTGGGCACGTTCACGTATTGGCTTGGCACAGATGGCCAGGGGCGCGATCTGTACTCCGGCATTCTCTACGGCCTGCGCATCAGCCTGGGGGTGGGCATTGGCTCCGCTGCGGTGGCGGCGGTGATCGGTACGCTGCTCGGCTTGATTGCCGCATATGCGGGCGGCAAGGTCGATAGCGCGATCATGCGCACGGTCGATCTGCTGCTGTCGTTCCCGTCGGTGCTGGTGGCGATGATGATCCTCGCGTACCTCGGCAAGAGCATCACCAACGTGGTGCTGACGCTGGTGCTGCTGGAGTGGGCGTACTACGCACGCACCGTGCGCGGACAAGCGCTGGTCGAGCGCCGCCGCGAATATGTGGAAGCCGCGCGCTCGCTCGCCCTGCCCGGCTGGCGCATCGCGCTCAAGCACATCCTGCCGAACTGCCTGCCGCCGCTCATCGTGGTGGGCACGCTGCAAGTGGCGCGCGCGATCACGCTGGAAGCCACCCTCTCCTTCCTGGGCTTGGGCGTGCCGATTACCGAGCCGTCGCTGGGCCTGCTGATTGCCAACGGATACCAATACATGTTGTCTGGCCAGTACTGGATCAGTTTCTATCCGGGCATCGCGCTGCTGCTGGCACTCGTCGCCATCAACCTGGTGGGCGATCGCCTGCGTGAAGTGCTGAACCCGAGGACGCAACGATGACCGCGTCCACAAGTTCGAATCATTCCAATGCGCTGACGCTGGAAGTCCGCAACCTGCGCACGCATTTCTTTACGCGTGATGGTGTGCTGCCGGCGGTGGACGACGTGTCGTTCTCGCTGGCGCGCGGGCGCATCCTGGGGTTGGTGGGCGAATCGGGTTCGGGCAAATCCGTCACCGGTTTCTCGATCATGGGGCTGGTGGACCCGCCCGGCCGCGTGGTCGGCGGCGAGATCCTCTACCAAGGCCGAGACCTCACCAAGCTGCCCGCACGTGAGCTGCGCAAGCTGCAAGGCAACCGCATCGCCATGGTCTTCCAAGACCCGATGATGACGCTCAACCCCGTGCTGCGCATCGATGCCCAGATGATCGAAGCCGTGCGCGCGCACAGCAGCATGAGCCACAAGCAAGCCCGCGAGCATGCACGCGACACGCTGGGCCTGATGGGCATTCCCAGCCCGGAAGAACGGCTGCGCGCGTATCCGCATCAGCTATCCGGCGGCATGCGGCAGCGCGTGGCGATTGCCATTGCGATGCTGCATCGGCCTGACCTGATCATCGCCGATGAGCCGACCACGGCGCTGGACGTAACCATCCAGGCGCAGATTCTGTCCGAAGTGCAGAAGCTCGCACGTCAGCACGGCACCGCGCTGATCTGGATCACGCATGATTTGTCTGTCGTTGCCGGTCTGGCCGATGAGGTGGCCGTGATGTACGCCGGCCGCATCGTCGAACACGGCCCGGTGGATGCCGTGCTCGATGCCCCATTGCACCCGTACACCATGGGCCTGATCGACAGCCTGCCGAGCGAAAACCGCCGCGGCCAGCGCCTGCGCCAGATTCCGGGTATGACGCCGAACCTGCTGTCGCTGCCGGCCGGTTGCGCGTTTGCGGCACGCTGCCCGCGCGCCACCGAAGCGTGCGGCGTGCGACCGGAGATCACGCAACCCAATCCCGGTCGCCTTGTGCGTTGCTTCCACCCCGGCACGCTGCAAACCGCCACGCGGGAGGTCGCATGAGCACGCCGCTGGTCGAACTCAAGCAAATCAGCAAACGCTTCGGCGGTCGCAAGGTCGGCCCTATCGATGCGATGCTGCAGCGCGTTGGCTTGGCAAAACCGCCCGCCGTGGTACGCGCAGTCGATGGCATCGACTTGGCGATCCAGCCAGGCGAGGTGGTCGGCCTCGTTGGCGAATCGGGCTGCGGCAAATCGACCCTCGGCCGCATCGCTGCCGGGCTGATGCCGCCCTCTGCCGGCGAAGTACGCGTTGATGGCAAAGCCGTCGAGTCGCTGTCCGCCCACGAAGCGCGCGACGCCCGCCTGAAGATCCAGATGATCTTTCAGGACCCGTACGCCAGCCTCAACCCACGCCTGCGCGTGGAAGAGATCATCGGCGAGGCGGCTCGCGTGCACGGTCTGACCGACCGCGCCAACGTTGCCGATTACGTGGCCGCGCAGATGCAGCGCGCGGGCCTGGACCCTGCCCTGCGTGACCGCTATCCGCACCAGTTCAGCGGCGGGCAACGGCAGCGCATCGGCATTGCGCGCGCGCTGGCGGTGCAGCCGTCGATGCTTGTGTGCGACGAGGCGGTGGCAGCGCTGGATGTGTCCATCCAGGCGCAGATCCTGAACCTGTTCATGGACCTGCGCGAGCAGCTCAACCTGACCTACCTGTTCATCAGCCACGACCTGGGCGTGGTGGAGCATCTGTCCGACCGCGTGGTGATCATGTACCTCGGCCGCGTGGTGGAGTCCGCGCCGGCAGAGGAAGTCTTCCGCCGCCCGAACCATCCGTACACGCAGACACTGCTGGCAGAAATTCCGCGCCTGTCCGCCCGGCACAAGACGTTCACAGCCATTCAGGGCGAGATGCCCAGCCCGCTGCACCCGCCGACGGGCTGCCACTTCCACCCGCGCTGCCCGCACGCCATGCCCCGCTGCAAAACCGAAGCGCCCACGCTGAAAGGCATTGCAGTTAACCACGTCAGCGCGTGTCATTTAAACGACGCGATCTGAACGATCTTCAATAAGCCACCGATTCAAACAACAAAGGGAACAAACGTGAAACGCCTCCTCGCCTCGTCGCTTGCTGTTGCCCTGTTTTCTGCCGCTGGTGCGGTGGGTGCGCAGACGCTGAACATCGCCTTTGCCGATCCGCTGTCGTCGCTCGACCCGCAACTGAACAACCACGCCGGTGATCGCTCCGTCGACGTGCATTTCTGGGACCTGCTGGTCGAAAACAAATGGAACAAGCTGCAGCCCGGCTTGGCGCTGTCGTGGAAAACGCTGGACCCGAAAACGTGGGAGTTCAAGCTGCGCCCCAACGTGAAGTGGCACGATGGCCAACCCTTCACGGCGGATGACGTCATCTTCTCGTACCAGCGCGCGCGCAGCGTGCCGGGCAGCGTGGCGACCTTCGCGGGCTATCTGCGCACGGTGGAATCGGTCACCGCCAAGGACCCGCTCACGCTGATCATCAAGACGAACATTCCGAACCCGGACCTGCCGCTGAACCTCGCTTCCGTGCACATCGTCAGCAAGCACGTGGGCGAGAAGTCCGCCACTGAGGACTACAACGCCGGCCGCGCGGTGGTCGGCACGGGCCCGTACAAGTTCATCTCGTACGTGCCGGGCGACCGCGTGGTGATGGCGCGCAATGACAACTACTGGGGCGGCAAGCAACTCTGGGAGAAGGTCAACTACCGCTACATCAACAACGCTGCTGCGCGCACGGCCAACCTGCTCTCGGGCGAGGTGGATGTGATCGACAAGGTGTCGGTGTCGGACCTCGCGCGCCTGCGCCAGTCGCCCAACGTGAAGGTGTTCGCCTACCCCGGCCTGCGCGTGATGCTGCTGCAGCCGAGCTTCCGCAAGGGACCGAACGAATTCATTACCGGCACTGACGGCAAGCCGCTGCCGAACAACCCGCTGCTGGACGTGCGCGTGCGCCAAGCGCTGTCGTTGGCCATCGACCGCAAGGCGATTGTCGATCGCATCCTGCAAGGCGCCGCCACCGTCGCCAACCAGTGGATGCCCGCCGATACGTACGGCTACAACCCCGACGTGAAGAACATCGCCTATGACCCGGCGCAAGCGAAGAAGCTGCTGGCCGACGCGGGCTTTCCGCAGGGCTTCAACCTGGTGATGCACGTGCCAAACGACCGCTACCCGCAAGGCCCTGAAACGGCTCAGGCGGTGGCGCAGTTCTGGACGCGCATCGGCGTGAAGACCAAGGTGGAAGTAGTGCCCTGGTCGGTCTACTCGGGCCGCGCCAACAAGAATGACTACGCGATGAGCATGCTGGCCTGGGGCAACGGCACCGGCGAGGCGAGCTACGCGCTGGTCAACGTGCTGGCCACGGTGGACACCAAGAAGGGCCTGGGCGCCTCCAACTGGGGCCACTACAGCAACCCGGCAGTCGACAACGCGCTGAACGCCTCCACCGAGGAGTTCAACGTGGAGAAGCGTGCGGCCATCCTGCGCCACTCCGTCAAGCTGGTGTCGGACGACGTGGGCGTACTGCCGCTGTACCACTACCAGAACGTGTGGGCCGCCAAAAAGGGCCTGAAGGTCACGCCGATGACCAGCGACCGCACGGCCGCGCAGATGGTCACCAAGGACGGCAAGTAAGTCGGCCATGACTGCATTCACGCTCAGCGTTACGCCGGCAGACGACCTGATCGACGTATCGCGCCAGATCGTCGTGACGGGGCTGGCGCCCGGCGCGCAGGTCGGCATCGTCTCGCAGACGCGTCGCGGCAATCACGTCTTGTGGCATGCGCGCGCGGCGTTCATCGCCGATGCGCAAGGCACGGTCGACCTCACGCGCGATGCGCCTGTCTCGGGTGACTACACCGGCATCAGCGCCATGGGCTTGATCTGGAGCCAACGCCCCGATGACGGCAAGGCACGCGAAGTGTTTCCGCCGCTCACAGCAACGGGATTCGAGCCGCTGACGACCACGCTCACCGCCACGGCGAATGGAGAGTCCGTCCACGCGAGCTTCGTGCAACGGCTGGCCGCGCCGGGCGTGACACGCCACGAGGTGCGCGATGACGGCTTGGTCGGCACGTTGTACCAGCCCGACCCGTACGCGCATCCGGGCCCGCGCCCGGCGGTGCTGATCCTCAACGGCTCGGGCGGCGGCATCAACGAGCCGCGCGCGGCGTTGTATGCCTCGCTCGGCTATGCGGCGTTTGCGCTGGCGTACTTCAAGGCGCCGGGGCTGTCAGACTACATCTCGAACACGCCGCTGGAGTACTTCGAGCGTGCGCTCGTGTGGCTGCGCAAGCGCGTCGCACCGCTGCACGATTTCGTAGCGGTGAGCGGCCAGTCGCGCGGCGGCGAGTTGGCGTTGCTGCTGGGCGCGACATTCCCCGAAGCGGTGTCGGCCGTCATCGGCTACGTACCGGGCGCCGTGGTGCACAGCGCGCAGAACGCCGCCGACCCAGCCATCGGCCGCGAAGGCCCCACCTGGTGGTATCGCGGCCAGCCGCTGCCACACCTGTGGGAGGGCAACCGCACCGCCACCTGGGCACCGTTTGACGAAGGCCCCGCGCCGCACCGGCACGAGCGCGCCATCCGCACCGCGCTGCAGGATGCCGATGCGGTGGCACGCGCCCGCATCCGCGTGGAACGCACACGCGGGCCAGTGCTGCTGCTCTCTGCCACCGACGATGGCTCATGGCCCTCGAGCGACTACTCGCGCATGGTCACCGCCAAGCTGGCCGAAGTGCGCCACCCCTACCCCGTGCAGCACTTCGACTACGAAGGCGCGGGCCACGCCATCGTCTTCCCGTACGTACCGACCACGCAGCTCGTCTACGCGCACCCGGTGTCGGGCCGCATCAGCACCGGAGGCGGCGAGCCCCGTGCCAATGCCCGCGCCGATGCCCAATCGTGGGCCGCAGTGCGACGTTTTCTCGCCAGCGCAGTGGCTGCGCGCGGCGCCTCCGTACCCGATTCTCGGAGCCTTTCATCGATGGATTTCACGCCCGCACACGATGTGGTCGACCAGGTTGCCGGCCTGGACGACGGTAGCGCCACGCATGCGCTGCGCCACGCCCGCGAGAAAGTCGCAACGGCAACGCAAGGAAGTTATGACGCATTGTTCGACCCCGCCCTGCCTGGCCTCACGCTGGGCGAACGCCTGCTCGTTGCGCTGTACGCCTGCCGCCTGACGCCCGCGCCCGAACTGGCCGAACACTACCGCGCGCGCCTGACCGCAACGCCCATCGATGCCAACACGCTGCAAGCGGTGGAGGACGGCGATATCGACACGCTTACCGATGCACGCCTGCGCGCCATCCTCACGTTCACGCGCACGCTGATCGAACGCCCCATCGAAGGCGATCGCGATGCACTGCTGCGCCTACCTGCTGCCGGGCTCGCCACCGCAGATGTCGTCACGCTCGCGCAGCTCATTGCCTTCCTGTCGTATCAGACGCGGCTGGTGGCCGGTTTGCGCGCGCTGAATGCACTCAATGGCGCCAGCACCGCCACCGCCTCCACGGAGACCGCAGCATGACCGAGATCATCCGCGCCCACGGCTTCACCAATGAATCGCTGGAGTGGAAGGCATGGCTGGATGTGGTCGACCTCGACCGCGCCACGCCCGAGCAGATCGCCGTGCTGGAAGAGAGCCACCCGAAGGCGAAGACGTCGGACTACTACCGCTTTCTCGTCCACCAGCCGGAGATCCTGCGCCAGCGCTCGGCCGCGTTCAACGCGATCATGTATGCGCCGGGCGGCCTATCGCGTGCCGAACGTGAACTCGCCAGCGCCGTGGTATCGCGGGTGAACGGCTGCGTGTACTGCGCCTCCGTTCATGCGCAGCGCTTCGAGCAGCTTGCCAAGCGCAACGACGTCATCAAGCAGGTCTTCGAAGACCCGCACACCGCCGGAACCAACGCGCGCGAACGGGCCATCGCGCTGTTCTCCATCGATCTGACACTGCGCCCCGGCGACGTGCGGGCCGAAGACCTGCAGCCTCTCAAGGCCGCTGGGCTGACGGATGCGGAGATCCTTGACCTGATCCACGCAGTGGCGATCTTCGCGTGGGCGAATCGGCTGATGCTGAACCTGGGCGAGCCGGTGTTTCCGAACGCAACCTGAACGCCCGCACGATCCCCCACACCATCAACCCACGCACTCTGATGGTGTGGCCGTACCCTGCCCTATGCGGCGCCTTGAATTTCTGTTGCAAGGAGGAAAAAGGAAGGGAAA
>CBJMVH010000058.1:0-28871 GCA_966433195.1 uncultured Ralstonia sp. | reverse complement strand
AAGCCGTGCGTCAACGGATCACAACGGCCTGCACACTGGCTTCGCGCGATGCTGCCGGTGTCACATTGCTGGCTGTTTCGAAGACGTTCGATGCCGATGCCGTGCGCGCCGCACATGCCGCCGGGCAGCGCCTGTTTGGCGAAAACTACGTGCAGGAAGGCGTCGCCAAGATCGACGCGCTGGCCGATTTGCGTGCCGGGCCCGACCCCATCGGTTGGCATTTCATCGGCCCCCTCCAGAGCAACAAGACACGCCCCGTGGCCGAGCAGTTCGACTGGGTACACAGCGTTGACCGGCTCAAGATTGCCGAGCGGCTCTCTGCCCAGCGGCCCGACACGCTGCCGCCGTTGCAGATCTGCCTGGAAATCAACATCAGCCGCCAGGCCAGCAAGCACGGCCTGCTGCCCGACTTCGACGAAGTCCTTGCCGTGGCACGCGCCGTGGCTGCCCTGCCCCGCTTGCAACTGCGCGGTCTGATGGCCGTGCCCGAACCTAGCGATGACCCCGTCGCCCAGCGCAAGCCCTTCGCAGATCTGCGCGCCCTGGCCGATCAGTTGCGCCAGGCCGGCATCCCGCTCGATACGCTATCGATGGGCATGTCCGCCGACCTGGAAGACGCGATTGCCGAAGGCGCCACGATTGTGCGCGTGGGCAGTGCGATCTTTGGGGTGCGGCACTACGCCAACGCTTGAACTCCTGTTTTCTCTCACACCACCACTCTCATGCTCGACACTCTGAAACTCGGCTTTATCGGCGGCGGCAACATGGCGGCGGCCCTCATCGGCGGCCTGATCGCCAAAGGCGCGCACGGCGCCAACATCGTGGTGGTGGACCCGACCGACGCGGCGCGTACGCGCGCCGAGCAGACCTGGGGCTCCCGCGCCGCTGCTGCCCCCGGCGCCGAATTGGCTGACCGGGACGTGATCGTCTTGGCCGTGAAGCCGCAGCAGATGCGCGAGGTGTGCGCGCAACTCGCGCCGCATCTGGGTGACAGCTTGGTGCTGTCGGTGGCGGCGGGCATTCGCATTCAAGACCTGTCGCGCTGGCTGAACGGACATGCGCGCATCGTGCGGGCGATGCCAAATACGCCGGCGCTGTCGGGCCTCGGCATGACGGGGCTTGCTGCCAGCGCTGGGTTGTCGGAAGACGACCGCGCTACGGCCAGCGCCATCGCCAATGCCGTCGGCAAGAGCGTGTGGGTGCCGGCCGAGGCGCAGATCGATGCGGTGACGGCCATCTCGGGCAGCGGGCCGGCCTACGTGTTCTATTTCATCGAGGCGATGCAGCAGGCGGCGCAGGAGCTGGGCCTGAGTGCTGAGGATGGTCGTGCGTTGGCCGTGGAAACGTTTATTGGTGCGGCCACGCTGGCCGGGCAATCGAGCGAACCGGTGGAAGTCCTGCGTGAGCGTGTGACGTCCAAGGGTGGGACGACTTATGCGGCGCTGACGGCGATGGAAGATGCCGGCATCAAGGCGGCCTTCGTACGGGCCATGCATGCGGCCGCCGCGCGCGGTAAGGAGATGGGTGAAGAATTCGGCCGGGATTGAACCCCTGGTGGTCCATCCCCGGTATCGTCCCCTGCCGGGGCCGACTCACTTTTCTTTGTCTTGCCAAAGAAAAGTAAGCAAAAGAAAGGCGCGCCCGATGCGGCGACTTCCCCTTGAATTTATGTCGCAAGGAGGGAGCGCAGGCAACTCGCTGCGCTCAGACAGGCCTGCACTCTTTTTCCTCCTTGCAACAGAAATTCAAGGCGCCGCATAGGGCCTGAAAGTCAAAGGACAAAAGCCAAACCATCGGTACACCGGCCCAAACGACAAGGCCAACCTCGCGAGGGTTGGCCTTTGTCTTTTTTCCTTTGACGTTCTGCCCTTGATGGCGCCTTGAATTTTCGTAAGCGGGCGGAAAAAAGATGGGGAACTGTCTGAGCGAAGCGAGTTTTCCCCATCTCCGCTCGGTTACGAAAATTCAAGGAGGGGGTCGCCATCTCGGGCGCGCATTTCTTTGGTTACTTTCTTTGGGCAAGACCAAAGAAAGTGACTCAGCCCCGGCAGGGGATGAAACAAGGGATGGACCACCAGGGCCAAACCCAACTCACCGCAGCACGTACGCAGCCGCCACCCCGGCAAACAAACAGGCCCCCAGCCAGTTGTTATGCCGAAAAACAAAGAAGCACTTCATCCGATCCCGCGTACGCAGCATCGGGTAATACCAAAGTGCCAGCGCCACAGCCGCCGCAAATCCAACCCAATACGCCAGCCCCAACCCCATCACATGGCCAGCCCAGGCCATGATCCCAAAGAACGCCACATAGCAAAGCATGATCGCCGCCACATCAAAGCGCCCAAAGGTGATGGCAGACGTCTTGATGCCGATGAGCAAATCATCATCCCGATCCACCATCGCATAGGCCGTGTCGTAAGCAATCGCCCAGAACACATTCCCGATGAGCATCAGCCACGCCAGCACCGGCACCTGATCCTGCACGGCCGCATAGGCCATCGGAATGCCAAATCCAAACGCAATCCCCAGATACGCCTGCGGAATCGCAAAGAACCGCTTGAAGAACGGATACGTGCCGGCAATCACGATGGCCGCCACCGACATCCATTTGGTCAGCGCATTGAGCGGCAGGATCAGCGCAAAGGCGATGAGCGACAGCACAGCCGCCACAGCCAGCGCCTCCCACGGAGCGATCAGGCCGGCGGTAATCGGCCGCTCCTTGGTGCGCTTGACGTGTTTGTCAAAGTCGCGGTCCGCCCAGTCGTTGACGGCACAACCGGCGGAGCGCATCAAAAACGTGCCGACCGTGAAGATCACCACCAGCGAGACCGGCGGATGCCCGTCGGCGGCCATCCACAGCGCCCACAGCGTCGGCCACAGCAGCAGCAGCGTGCCGATGGGCTTGTCCATGCGCATCAGACGCGCGTAGAGCACAAGGCGGCTGGGTTGGGCGGCGGACGACTGCATGGGAATCACCAAAGAAAAATGGCGCCTGCACGAGGCAAGGCGCCATTTTAGTCCCGCCGAAAGCAGCTTAGGCGGCGGCCAGATCGAAACGGTCCAGGTTCATCACCTTCACCCAGGCGGCCACGAATTCGCTGATGAAGCGGTCGTTGCCGTCGGCGCTGCCGTACACCTCGGCCAGCGCGCGCAGGATCGAGTTCGAACCAAACACCAGGTCGACACGCGTGCCCGTCCACTTCTTCTCGCCGGTCTTGCGGTCAACGCCTTCGTAGACATCGCCGGCGGGCTTCCACTCGGTGCCCATGTCGAGCAGGTTGACGAAGAAGTCGTTCGTCAGCGCGCCCGGCGTGGCGGTGAACACACCGTTCTGGCTGCCATCGGCGTTGATGTTGATGGCGCGCAGGCCGCCAATCAGCACCGTCAGCTCGGGTGCGGTCAGCGTGAGCAACTGCGCCTTGTCGAGCAACAGCACTTCGGCCGGCACAGCAAACTTCGTCTTCTGATAGTTGCGGAAACCATCGGCCACCGGTTCCAGCACGGAGAACGAGGCGGCGTCCGTCTGTTCCTGCGAGGCATCAACACGGCCCGGCGTGAACGGCACGGTGATGGCCTTGCCGGCAGCCTTGGCGGCCAGTTCGATCCCCACGCTGCCTGCCAGCACGATCACATCGGCCAGCGATGCCTTGCCCGATGCCTTCTGGATGGCCTCCAGCTTGGCCAGCGTGCCAGCAACCGCCTGGTTGACCGCCCAATCGTTCTGCGGCGCCAGGCGGATGCGCGCACCGTTGGCACCACCGCGCTTGTCCGAGCCGCGGAAGGTCGAAGCCGACGCCCACGCCACGGCCACCAGTTCGGATGCCGACAAGCCGGATTCCGCAATCGCAGCCTTCAGCTCGGCGATGTCTGCGTCAGTCGGCTTGTGCGTTGCAGCCGGCAGCGGGTCTTGCCAGATCAGGTCTTCACGCGGCACTTCGGGGCCGATGTAGCGCGACTTCGGGCCGAGATCACGGTGCGTCAGCTTGAACCAGGCGCGAGCGAAGGCTTCAGCAAACGCCTGCGGGTTGTTCAGGAAGCGGCGCGAGATCTTCTCGTACGCCGGGTCGAAACGCAGTGACAGGTCCGTCGTCAGCATCGTCGGCTTGCGCTTCGGCGAGTCGGGCGTCGGGCCCGGGATGATTGCCTCGGCGTCCTTGGCAACCCATTGCAGCGCGCCAGCCGGACTCTTCTCTTGCACCCATTCGTACTTGAAGAGGTTCTCGAAGAAGAAGTTGCTCCATTGCGCGGGCGTCTGCGTCCACGTGACTTCCAGCCCGCTGGTGATCGCATCCGCGCCCTTGCCGGTGCCGAACGTGCTGGCCCAGCCCAGGCCTTGCGCTTCCAACGGGGCGGCTTCCACGTCAGCGCCAACGTGGCTTGCCGGACCGGCCCCGTGCGTCTTGCCGAAGGTGTGGCCGCCGGCGATCAGCGCCACGGTTTCTTCATCGTCCATCGCCATGCGGGCGAAGGTTTCGCGGATGTCCTTGGCGGCGGCGAGCGGATCGCCGTGCGCGTGCTCAGGGCCTTCCGGGTTCACGTAGATCAGGCCCATCTGCACGGCAGCCAGCGGGTTGGCGAGGTTGCGCTCGCCCGAGTAGCGCGTGGCTTCCAGCCACTTGGTCTCGTTGCCCCAGTAGACGTCGTTGTCCGGTTCCCAGGTGTCTTCACGGCCGCCGGCAAAGCCGAACGTGCGGAAGCCCATGGTTTCGAGCGCCACGTTGCCCGTCAGGATGAGCAAGTCGGCCCACGAGATGGCCTGGCCGTACTTCTGCTTGATCGGCCACAGCAGGCGGCGCGACTTGTCGATGTTCACGTTGTCGGGCCACGAGTTGAGCGGTGCGAAGCGCTGCTGACCACGGCCAGCGCCGCCACGGCCATCGCCCGTGCGGTAGGTGCCGGCAGCGTGCCACGCCATGCGGATGAACTGCGGGCCGTAGTGGCCGAAGTCGGCCGGCCACCAGTCCTGCGAATCCGTCATCAGTTTGCGCAGGTCGGCCTTGAGGGCGTCATAGTCGATCGACTGGAACGCCTTGCGGTAATTGAACGACTTGCCGAGCGGATCAGACTTCTCGGAATGCTGGTTCAGCAGATCAACGCGCAGTTGATTCGGCCACCAGTCTTTGTTGGATGTACCGCCACCGAAGGCGTGGGACCCATCGGGAGCATGGCCCGAAAACGGGCATTTGGCTTCAGAAGTCATGGTGATCTCGTGAGGTCTGGGGGTGATGCGGCCCCACCCGCAAGCGCAGCGGGCTGACACTGCAGGTGGGGAGAAGGTTGCCGCTGTATAAACGCCTGCCGTCGGTGGTGATACGACTGCCAGGGGTTTTACGCCAGCAGCGAGCGCAGCATCCACGCGGTCTTTTCGTGGATGTCCATGCGTTGGGTCAGCAGGTCGGCGGTCGGTTCGTCAGCGGCCTTGTCGACATCCGGGAACAGGCTGCGGGCGGTGCGCGTCACGGCTTCGTGGCCGGCCACCAGCTCGCGCACCATGTCCATCGCCTCCGGCACGCCCTTCGATTCCGGAATCGAGGACAGCTTGGCGAACTCGCTGTACGAACCCGGCGCCGGATAGCCCAGCGCGCGAATGCGTTCGGCCACCGGGTCCACGGCATTCCACAGCTCGTTGTACTGCGTCTCGAACATCAGATGCAGCGTGTTGAACATCGGGCCGGTGACGTTCCAGTGGAAGTAGTGCGTCTTCAGGTAGAGCGAATAGGTATCGGCCAGCAGGCGCGACAGGCCTTCTGCGATCTTCTTGCGGTCCTTGTCGGCAATACCGATGTTGATCTGGGCTGCTGCGGCAGCGCCGCCATTCTTCTTGGCCATCTGGATTCCTCTGAAAATGTGGGTGTGCAAAACGCGCCTGTCCAACCTCGGTAGGATCGGACCGCGCGCGCTTCGAGCAGTTCGCTCGATTGCCGCTAGCGCGACAAGCCCCCCGATTGTGGCACCAGCCTATGACGATGGCGATCAGACCATCGTCTGCACCATGCCATGCAAGAACACGATCGTGGCGCCAGCAGCCACGATGGCCAGACCGATCTGCTTGCGCACCCACTTCCGTTGCAGGCGGGCGGACTCCGCAACGCGTGCGCCCCGGCCGCCGGCCGCACTGCCTGGCATGCCAGACAACACCGGCACCTCCACCTGCGCAGCGCGAACCGTGTCCGCAAACCCCTGCCATTCCGAAACGAACATCCGCACCATTGCCACGATCTTTTCTCCTTACAACCCTGCGCTCTTTGTTGGAACGTCGGGTCAATGCGATTCACCGTAGGCGGCGAGCCACTCCAACACGGTTGCAACGGCATTCGAGGCAAGGTGCGCGGACATGACTGGCTTCCTGGTGATTGGGCAAGCCCGTCTGGCTCACCATGGAAAGCAGTCTAACTTCGCGCTATTGATATGTGAATTTGATTGTTTTTATCTATCAATTAGACGTGCGCTATGACCGTCATAAAAAGACGGCCACCCGGTGTGTCAGTGAATAAGCGGCGTGAACGGCAGCGGCTTGATGCCAGGCAAGTCGCATTGCGCGACCGCCTTGGCGACCGCCTCGATGGCGGCGATGCGGGTGAAGCTCTTGCGCCAGGCCAGCACGACACGGCGGTCGGGCACCGGCTCCTGGAACGGTACGTAGGTCAGCAGATCGTTGGCAGCCGGCTGCATGTTCGGCACCGACGTACGCGGCAACACCGTAATGCCCACCCCGCTGGCCACCATATGGCGGATCGTCTCCAGCGACGAGCCTTCGAAGGTCTTCTGGATACCATCCGCGTTCTGCGAGAAGCGCGACAACTCCGGGCACACGCCCAGCACGTGGTCGCGGAAGCAATGGCCGTTGCCGAGCAGCAGCATGGTCTGCTGCTTGAGCGCTTCCGGGTCCACCGCGTCCACCTTGGACAGCTCGTGGCCCCGCGGCACCGCCACCACGAAAGGCTCGTCGTACAACGGCACCGTCATGAGACCGGCTTCGGGAAACGGCTCGGCCATGATGGCGCAGTCGATTTCGCCCTGCTTGAGCAGTTCCACCAGCCGCACGGTGAAGTTCTCCTGCAGCATCAGCGGCATCTGCGGAACGGTGTCGATCATCTGCTTGACGAGCGCCGGCAGCAAATACGGCCCGATCGTGTAGATCACCCCCAGGCGCAGCGGCCCGGCCAGCGGGTCCATGCCCTGCTTGGCGATCTCGCGGATCGCCATGGTCTGCTCCAGCACACGCTGCGCCTGCGTGACGATCTGCTCGCCCACCGGCGTGACGCTCACCTCCGAAGCGCCGCGCTCGAAGATCTGCACGGCCAGTTCGTCTTCCAGCTTCTTGATGGCGACCGACAGCGTCGGCTGCGAGACGAAGCAGGCCTCGGCGGCCCGCCCGAAGTGGCGTTCACGCGCGACGGCGACGATGTATTTGAGTTCGGTGAGCGTCATGGCAATCAATCGGCTTTTGAGTGTCGATAGATTTTACCTTGGCGCGCGGGATGTTGCTTGGGGTTCGAATGGCAGCCCTGGCAATCCACGATGCCTCCCGCCATTGACA
The DNA here is from genome assembly GCA_966433195.1 of uncultured Ralstonia sp. Lineage (GTDB taxonomy): Bacteria > Pseudomonadota > Gammaproteobacteria > Burkholderiales > Burkholderiaceae > Ralstonia. The sequence goes on along the minus strand of CBJMVH010000058.1, from coordinate 21,331 downwards.
ACGCTCTGAGCCACCCCATCTTTGCTGGATACGCCCCCGTAAGAACAGAAGGAGCCCGCCCCAGCATGAGTGAAGACCAGAACGGTAGACGCACATTGTCCCGCGGCAGACGCCGCTTCCTGGCGACGGCGGTGTCGCTCATTGCGGCGCTGCATCTCTATATCGGATGGCGGCTGCTGCCAGATCTGGGCTTGAACGGGGCGGGCTGGGCGGCGGGCATCGCGTTCCTGTGTGTATCGACGTTGATGATTCCCCTTGGGATGATGGCGCGCTTCGTCATCCGGCCGATCGAACTGGCAGACCGGGTGAGCTGGTTTGGCGCGCTGCTGATGGGGCTCTTCTCATCGCTGCTGGTGCTGACCCTGCTGCGCGACATCGCGCTCATTGTGCTGCCGCAGGCCTATCGCCGCGACTCGGCCCTGCTCGTTCTAGGCCTAGCCGCGTTGGTGACGCTGATCGGCTATATCAATGCGCGTCGCATTCCACGCGTGGCCCGGGTGACGGTGCCCATTGCGGGCCTGCCGGCGGCGCTGCATGGCTTCACCATCGCGCAGATCACCGATCTGCATGTCGGCCCGACCATCAAGCGCGCGTACGTCGCCGGCGTGGTCGATCGGCTCAACGCGTTGGAGCCGGACGTCATTGCCGTGACAGGCGATCTCGTGGACGGCGAGGTCGAAGAGTTGCGGCACCACATCGCGCCGCTGGCCGACATGTCGGCCCGCCACGGCGTGTTTGCGGTGACGGGCAACCATGAGTACTACTCGGGCGTGGGGCCTTGGGTGTCCGAATTCGAGCGACTGGGCATGCGCGTGCTGATGAACGAGCATGCCGTACTGGAGCATGACGGCGCACCGCTGGTCATCGCCGGGGTGACCGACTTTACGGCGGGCACGTTCGACGCGTCGCACACGAGCGATCCCACCCGGGCACTGGCGGGCTCACCTGCAGGCGTGACGCCGACCATCCTCCTTGCGCACCAACCGCGTAGCGCCCCGGCCGCCGTAGAGGCCGGCTTCGACCTGCAACTCTCCGGACATACGCACGGCGGTCAGTTCTGGCCCTGGAGCCTGTTCGTTCCGCTGCAACAGCCTTTCACCGCCGGCCTGCACCGGCTGGACCGGCTGTGGATCTACACCAGCCGCGGCACCGGATATTGGGGTCCACCTAAACGGTTCGGTGCGCCGTCGGAAATTACGCTGCTGCGCCTGGAGCCTGCGGCGGATTGAGCCGTCTATCGACGACACCGACATCACCACCCAACACAGTGAGTTACACGCGCAGGTAGTGCTCGCGCTCGCCCAACCAGCGTTTGAGGTGGGTGTCCACCGCTTCGGGAAAACGCGCGAGCATGGTGTCCGCGGCTTCCTGTGCGAACTCCACCAGCCACGCGTCGTGGTTCAGATCGGCAAAGCGCAGCATGGCCTCGCCCGACTGCCGCGCGCCGAGGAATTCACCGGGGCCGCGAATTTCCAAGTCGCGCCGGGCGATCTCGAACCCATCGGTGGTCTCGCGCATGGTCTGCAGGCGCTGCTTGGCCGTGGGGGATAGCGGCGCCTGATACAGCAACACGCAAACCGATTCCGCCGTGCCGCGTCCAACCCGCCCGCGCAACTGATGCAGCTGCGCAAGGCCGAAACGCTCCGCGTGCTCGATCACCATCAACGAGGCATTGGGCACGTCGACCCCCACCTCGATGACGGTGGTGGCCACCAGCACGTGCAGCTCGCCGCTGGCGAAGGCGCTCATCACGGCGGCCTTGTCGGCAGACGGCAAGCGGCCGTGCACAAGGCCAACCTTCAGGCCTTCCAGGCTTTGCGAGAGCGTTTCGAACGTCTCCACCGCGGTCTGCAGTTGCAGGGCCTCGCTTTCTTCAATGAGCGGGCAGACCCAGTAGACCTGCCGCCCTTCGCGCGCAGCGGCGTAGATGCGTTCGATCACCTCGTCGCGGCGGGCGTCGTTCACCAGGCGCGTGACGATGGGCGTCCGGCCAGGCGGCAATTCGTCGATGGCGGAGACGTCCAGATCGGCGTAATACGTCATCGCCAGCGTGCGCGGGATGGGCGTGGCGGACATCATCAGTTGGTGCGGCACTTGCACGTTGGCGGCGGGTGCCTCCACGCCACTGGCCTTGCCACGCAGCGCCAACCGCTGCGCGACGCCGAAACGATGCTGCTCGTCCACCACCGCTAGCCCGAGGCGCGCGAAGGTGACGGCGTCTTGAATGAGCGCATGCGTGCCGATCACGAGTTGCGCCGTACCGTCGGCCACGCGCGCCGCCGCTTCGTCCTTCTGCTTGCGTTTGAGGCTGCCGGCCAGCCAGACGATATCCACACCCAGCGGCACCAGCCATGTGGATAACTTGCGATAGTGCTGCTCGGCCAGGAGTTCGGTCGGCGCCATCAGCGCAGCTTGCCAGCCGGCATCGATGGCCTGGCACGCCGCCAGCGCGGCGATCACCGTCTTGCCGCTGCCCACGTCGCCCTGCAGCAACCGCTGCATTGGGTACGGGTGCGCAAGGTCGGCGCGAATCTCTTCCCACACGCGGGCCTGCGCGCCGGTCAGCTTGAAGGGCAGCGCCTGCATGAAACGCGCGAGCAGGCCGTTCTTTCCGCTATCGCGCAGCACAGGCGCATTGCGCATGCGGCGCGCTGCCTGCGCACGCTTGAGCGAGAGCTGCTGCGACAGCAACTCGTCAAACTTGATGCGCAGCCACGCCGGGTGCGTGCGTTCGACCAGGCTGTGCTCGTCCACATCGGGTGTCGGCTGGTGCAGCAGGCGTACGGCGTCGGCCGGCGCCATCAGCTTGAGCGGCGCCAGCGGCCCCGTGATGAGGCTGTTCGGCAGCGTTTCCGGCAGCGGCGTGCGCGTCAGCGTGTTCAGAATCGCCTTGCGCAGATACGCCTGTGGCACACCCGCCACGGTGGAATACACCGGCGTCAGGCGATCCGGCAGCGGCTCATCGTCTGCCACGGCGCGCACGGTGGGGTGCACCATCTCCGCGCCGAAGAAGCCGCCGCGCACCTCGCCGCGCACGCGCAGGCGCACGCCTTCGGCCATCTGCTTGACCTGGCTGCCGTAGAAATTGAGAAAGCGCAGGACGAGTTCGCCGGAGTCATCCGCGATATGCACGACGAGTTGCCGGCGCGGCCGGAATGCCACCTCGTTGCGGGTGACGGTGCCTTCCACTTGCGCCGCCCACCCAGTGTTGGCGCGGGCGGTGGCCTCGGCGATGGTCAGTAGCGTGGTTTCGTCCTCATAGCGCATCGGCAGATGCAGGACGAGATCGACGTCGCGGTGCAGGCCGAGCTTGGCGAGCTTGTCGGCGGGCCGTGCGGTCTTGGTTGCCGGCGCGCGTTTTGCCTTGGGCGTCGGCGCAGTATCAGCGTCGGACATGGGGGCAGTATCAGCGGCGGAACGGGCGCGGGGCGGCACAGGACGTTTACAATGGCGAACTTTGCGGTTGCGCCCGATTGTACCGGCGCCCGCCACCATCACTTGGCGCAATCCACGTCTGCGCCACTTTTCATGCTGACGCTGTCCGATTTTGATTTCGATCTGCCGCCCGAGCTGATCGCGCAAACCGCCCTGCCCGACCGCACCGCGAGCCGCCTGCTGGCCGTCCGCCGCGCGGAAGATGGCGTGCACTTTGATGATTGCCAATTCGCCGATCTGGTCGACTATCTGCGCCCGGGCGACCTGCTGGTCTTCAACGACACGCGCGTCATCAAAGCCCGCTTCTTCGGCCACAAGGCCAGCGGTGGCAAGGTCGAAGTGCTGGTCGAGCGCCTGCTGGACGAGCACACCGTGCTGGCGCAGATCCGCTCCAGCAAATCGCCCATCGAGGGCACCACGCTGCGCCTGGCCGATGCGTTTGACGTGACCGTCGGCCCGCGCGCCGAGCCGTTCTTCACGCTGCGCTTTCCGCAACCGGCGCTGGACCTGATCGAGCAATACGGCCGACTGCCGCTGCCGCCCTACATCGAGCACGACCCGGATAGCTTTGACGAGACGCGTTACCAGACTGTCTACGCACGCAACCCGGGCGCCGTCGCGGCCCCGACGGCCGGCCTGCATTTCGACGATGCGCTGTTCGCCAAGCTCGATGCCATGGGCGTCAAGCGTGGCTTCCTCACGCTGCACGTAGGCGCGGGCACGTTCCAGCCCGTGCGCGTGGAGAACATCGCCGAGCACCGCATGCACAGCGAGTGGTACGCCATCACGCCTGAACTGGCCGAGGCCATCCGCGACACGCGCGCTGCGGGCGCGCGCGTGATCGCCGTGGGAACGACGTCGATGCGCGCGCTGGAATCCGCCGCCCAGCCCGACGGCACGCTGCACGCGGGCAGCGGCGACACCGACATTTTCATCACCCCCGGCTATCGCTTCCGCATCGTCGATGCATTGGTGACGAACTTCCACCTGCCCAAATCGACGCTGCTGATGCTGGTGTCGGCGTTTGCCGGCATGCAGGCCATCCGCGACGCCTACCAGCACGCCATTGCCCAGCGCTACCGCTTCTTCAGTTACGGCGACGCCATGCTGCTCACGCGCGCTGAACCAGACACCATTTCCGCCTGACCATGCTCAAGTACGAACTCCTCACCACCGATGGCCTCGCCCGACGCGGCCGCATGACCCTCAACCATGGCGTGGTGGAAACGCCCATCTTCATGCCGGTGGGTACCTATGGCGCGGTCAAGGCGATGTCGCCGGCGGAGTTGAAGGACATCGGCGCGCAGATCATCCTCGGCAACACCTTCCACCTATGGCTGCGCCCGGGGCTGGACGTGATGGATGCGCACAAGGGCCTGCACGGCTTCAATGGTTGGGACAAACCCATCCTGACCGATTCGGGCGGTTTTCAGGTGTTTTCGCTGGGTGATCTGCGCAAGATCACCGAAGAAGGCGTGACGTTCGCCTCGCCCATCAATGGCGACAAGCTGTTCCTCTCGCCCGAGATCTCCATGCAGATCCAGCGCCGGCTGAATTCGGACATCGTCATGCAGTTCGACGAATGCACGCCGTACAAGATCGGTGACCGCCCCGCCACGGAGGCCGAAGCCGCCGCCTCGATGCGCATGAGCCTGCGCTGGGCGCAGCGCTCGCGCAACGAATTTGCGCGCGAAGGCAACCCGAACGCGCTGTTCGGCATCGTGCAGGGCGGCATGTTCGAGAACCTGCGCGATGAATCGCTGGCCGGTCTGCAAGCCATTGACGCCGATGCGGGCGGCGAAGGCTTTGGCGGTTACGCCATCGGCGGCCTCTCCGTCGGCGAGCCGAAGGAAGACATGATGCGCGTGCTGCAGCACGTGGCACCGCGCCTGCCCGCCAACAAGCCGCATTACCTGATGGGCGTGGGCACGCCGGAAGACTTGGTGGCGGGCGTGGCCGCCGGCATCGACATGTTCGATTGCGTCATGCCGACCCGCAACGCGCGCAACGGCTGGCTCTTCACCCGCTTTGGCGACATCAAGATCAAGAACGCAGTGCACCGCAATGACCCGCGCCCGCTGGACGAGACCTGCGGCTGCTACACCTGCCGCAACTTCTCGCGCGCGTATCTGCACCATTTGCAGCGCGTGGGCGAGATCCTGGGCGCACGCCTGAACACCATCCACAACCTGTATTACTACCTGGAACTGATGGCCGAAATGCGCACGGCCATTGAGTCGCACGGCTTTGCCGCATTCCAGGCGCGCTTTGCAGCGGACCGCGCGCGCGGAGCCCTGTAACACCGTTCCACAGGGCGCCCGGCGCGCCCATTTGCCGCAGCACCGCAATGGTAGAATGTCCGGTCCGATTTTTGACCGATTGACGAACCATTACGGAGTTCTGACGTGTTCCTCATTTCCGACGCTTACGCGCAAACCGCACCGGCTGGTGGTGCTGCAGGTGGCCTGATGAGCTTCCTGCCCATCATCCTGATGTTCGTGGTGCTGTGGTTCATCATGATCCGCCCGCAAATGAAGCGCCAGAAAGAAACGAAGGCGATGCTCGAAGCCCTGGCCAAGGGCGACGAAGTCGTCACCGCTGGCGGCATCCTGGGCAAGGTGACCAAGGTGGCTGAGCAGTACGTCACCGTGGAAGTCGCTGCCAACACCGAAATCACCGTCCAGAAGAGCGCCGTCTCGACCGTGCTGCCCAAGGGCACGCTCAAGGCGCTGTAATCGGCCCATCCCGGCGTCGCGCACGATTGCGCCGGCGCCGGCACCCCAGGCAGCGCCTATTCTAAGAATCCGCGCCCGCGCCCCTAGGCGTCGCCTCATTGCCTTTCCAAGATGAATCGCTATCCGCTCTGGAAATACCTTGTGATCCTGGTGGCGCTTGCCATCGGGTTCCTCTATACGCTGCCGAACTTCTTCGGTGAGGCGCCTGCCGTGCAGGTGTCCTCTGGCAAGGCCACCGTCAAGGTTGACCTGAACGTGCAGAAGCAGGTCGAAAGCCTGTTGGCCGCAGCCGGCATCCAGCCCGACGGCGTGTTCTTCGACAACAACGGCACCTCCGCCAGCGTGCGCGTACGCTTTGCCGATACCGACACCCAGCTCAAGGCCAAGGACGTCCTCGCCCGTGGCCTGAACACCGACCCGACCGATCCGACCTACATCGTCGCGCTGAACCTGCTGCCGGGCTCCCCGCGCTGGCTCAGTGGCTTCGCCAAGCCGATGTTCCTGGGCCTGGATTTGCGCGGTGGCGTGCACTTCCTGCTGCAGGTCGACATGAACGGCGCAGTCACGAAGAAGCTCGACTCGCTGGCCGGCGACATCCGCACGCAACTGCGTGACAAGAACATCCGCCACAGCGGCATCGACCGCAACGGCAACATCATCACCATCAAGTTCAGCAGCGCTGACGACGCCGACCGCGCCCGCAGGCTGCTGTCCGATTCGACCCGCGAACTGGCCTACACCGTCGACAAGACGACCGATGGCGCTACGCTCACCGGCACTTTCACCGCCGCTGCGATGAAGGAAGTGCAGGACAACGCGGTCAAGCAGAACATCGTCACGCTGCACAACCGGGTGAACGAACTGGGCGTGGCCGAACCGGTGATCCAGCAGCAGGGTCCGGACCGCATCGTGGTGCAGCTGCCCGGCGTGCAGGACACCGCCAAGGCCAAGGACATCATCGGCCGCACCGCTACGCTGGAAGCCCGCTTGGCAGACCCGAACGCGCCGCTCGCCCCGCGCGCCGGCGACCCGGTGCCCCTGGGCGACGAGCTGTTCACGCAAGGCCGCGGTGCCCCGGTGCTGCTGCAGAAGCAGGTGATCTTCACGGGTGACCGCATCACCAGCGCGTCGGCCGGTTTCGACCAGAACCACAACTCGTCGGTCGACATCACGCTCGACGGTCAGGGCGGCCGCATGCTGCGCGATGTCTCGCGCGACAACATCGGCAAGCGCATGGGCATCGTGCTCTTTGAAAAGGGCAAGGGCGAAGTGCTGACGGTGGCGACCATCCAGTCCGAACTGGGCTCGCGCTTCCAGATCACCGGCATGGGCTCAACCGAGGCCGCGTCCGACCTGGCACTGCTGCTGCGTGCCGGCTCGCTGGCCGCGCCAATGGAGATCATCGAAGAGCGCACCATCGGCCCCTCGCTGGGTGCCGACAACATCAAGAAGGGCTTCGATTCGGCGCTGTACGGCTTCCTGGCCATCTCGGTGTTCATGGTGCTGTACTACATGCTGTTCGGCGCGTTCTCGGTGGCAGCGCTGGGCGTCAACGTGTTCCTGCTGATCGCCCTGCTCTCCATGCTGCAGGCCACGCTCACGCTGCCGGGTATCGCGGCTATCGCGCTGGCGCTCGGTATGGCCATTGACGCCAACGTGCTGATCAACGAACGCGTGCGTGAAGAACTGCGCAACGGTGCATCGCCGCAGATGGCCATCGCCGCCGGTTTCGACCGCGCTTGGGCCACCATCCTGGACTCGAACGTGACGACGCTGATCGCCGGCCTGGCGCTGATCGCCTTCGGTTCGGGCCCGGTGCGCGGCTTCGCGATCGTGCACTGCCTGGGGATCGGCACGTCGATGTTCTCGGCCGTGTTCTTCAACCGTGGCCTCGTGAACCTCTGGTACGGCCGCAAGAAGAAGCTGCAGAGCGTCGCCATCGGGCAGGTATGGAAGCCGGGCAATACGGGCACGCAAACCCCAGCCAAGTAACCACACGCACCCAATACTGAATCTCGCATAACCGGCGCCGCCCCACGCACAACGGGGCGGTTGCCACAAAGGGCAGACCATGGAGTTTTTCCGCATCCGCCGCGACATTCCGTTCATGAAGCACGCGTTGGTCCTCAACGCGCTGTCGTTCCTGACGTTTATCGCCGCTGTCTTCTTCCTGTTCCACAAGGGGCTGCACCTGTCGGTGGAATTCACCGGCGGTACGGTGATGGAAGTCGCTTACACCCAACCCGCTGATCTGCCAAAGATCCGCGGCGACGTTGAAAAGCTCGGCTACGCCGACGCCCAGGTGCAGAACTTCGGCACCTCGCGCGACGTGATGATCCGCCTGCCGCTCAAGAATGGTCCGGACGGCAAGCCCATTGCCTCGGCCGTGCAGAGCCAGCAGGTGATGACGGCCCTGAACGCCGCCAACCCCGATGCCAAGCTGCAGCGTGTGGAGTTTGTCGGCCCGCAGGTCGGCAAGGAGCTCGCCACCGACGGCCTGCTCGCGCTGCTGTTCGTGGTGATCGGCATCGTGATCTACCTGTCGATCCGCTTCGAGTGGAAGTTTGCCGTGGCCGGCGTGATCGCCAACCTGCACGACGTGGTGATCATCCTGGGCTTCTTCGCGTTCTTCCAGTGGGAGTTCTCGCTGTCGGTGCTGGCGGGCGTGCTGGCGGTGCTGGGCTATTCGGTCAACGAGTCGGTCGTGATCTTCGACCGGATCCGCGAAGCGTTCCGCAAGTACCGCAAGATGAACACGCACGAGGTGATCGATCATGCGATCACCAGCACCATCTCGCGAACCATCATTACCCACGGCTCGACCGAAATGATGGTGCTGTCGATGCTGGTGTTCGGTGGCCCGACGCTCCACTACTTTGCCCTGGCCCTGACGATCGGTATCTTGTTCGGCATCTACTCGTCGGTGTTCGTGGCCGCTGCGCTGTGCATGTGGCTGGGTGTCAAGCGCGAAGACTTGGTCAAGGCCGACAAAAAGGCCGGCGGCCCGAAGGAAGACGATCCGAACTTTGGCGCGCAGGTCTAATCAACCTGCTCCGGCCTTCGGGCAACAAAAAACCCCGCAGAATCTTGCGGGGTTTTTTGTTGGTTGCGTACGCGCTTATTGCTTCGCGACGTTGGTGTCCTGCTTCAGGCCTTCTGCTTGAATCTTCAGCTTGGTTTCCATGTTGAAACCGTACTTCTTGCCGTAGTCGATACCAAATTCGTCGCGGTTGAACGTGAGTTCGGCGTCGGCACCGCACACCTCAACCTTCATCATCGGGTGCGGCATGCACTTGAACGCATTGATCTTCAGCGTTGCCGGCTTGGTCACGCCATGCAGCGTGAGCTGACCCACGGCTTCGGTCGGCACGTCACCCTTGAACTTGATGTCCGTGCTCTTGAAGGTGGCAGTCGGGTACTTGGCCACGTCGAACATGTCTGCGCCCTTGGCGTGCTCGTCCATCTTGGCCAGGCCGAAGCTGATGCTATCGGTCTGCACGGTCACGTCAACGGAGCCCTTCTTGGCTTCGCGGTCCAGCGTAAAGCTGCCGCTGGACTTGTCGAACTTGCCACGCCATTTCGACAGGCCACCCATGTGGTCGGCTTCAAAGCTCGGGTAGGTGTGGGTCGGGTCCAGTTGGTACGTGGCCGGTGCAGCAAATGCGGCGGTGGCGGCAACAGCGGACAGGGCGGCAACGAGGGTACGCAATTTCATGAGAACTCCTGCGGAGAAAAGCAGCAAATAAAGGGGCGGAAAACCTGGATTACTTCTTGGCGATGACGACGCGGAACTTGATCGTCACGTCATCGGCAACAACGGAGGTGTCCTTCCACTCGCCGTCGCCGACCTTGAATGCGTTGCGCTTGATGGGCAGCGCGCCTTCAAACACCTGATTGGCGCCTTCCTGCTTGAAGGTGACGGGGGCGGTGATGTCTTGGGTCACGCCTTTGATGGTCAGCTTGCCGACCACGTCTACCTTGCCATTGGCGCCTGGCTTGAACGCCGACGACACGAACGTCGCCTTCGGATACTTCGCAGCATCAAACCAGTCTTTCTTCTTCAGTTCGTCGTTGTAGGCCTTGTCGCCCACATCCACGCTGTTGATGTCGATGTCCACCTTGGCCGTGGACGCGGCCACGTTGGCCGGGTTGTAGTTCACAGCGGCGTCGAACTTCTTGAACTTGATGTCCATCGGCACGCCGAGCTGCTTGCCGGTGGCCGTGACGCTGCTCTTGGCTGCATCCACCTGGGCAAAAGCGGATACCGACGCCGACAGCGCGGCAATCGACAGGGCGCCGGCGGCAACCAGGGCAATCGCGCGGGGGCGCACAAAACGTTTCATCGTCAAACTCCTTCGGTCGGGCCGGATTGCGCCGGCAATCTTGGTGAGGATGGAGAAGTCAGGGCGCCAGTACAAACGATTGACCGGCGCGTCGGGGAAATCAGCGGATCGTTCAGCGCGCGAATTCAGCGCAGGAAGGGCAGCATGCGGCGCAGCGTGCCATCACGATCAATGATGTGGTGCTTGAGCGCGGCCAGGATGTGCAGCACGACGATGGTGGCCATGGTCCAGTTCAGCCACTCATGCGCCATCGCAAAGATGTCCTTGAGTGCATCGCTCTTCTCGAAGGGCATCGGCAATTCCCACACGCCAAGGTAGACGACCTTGATACCGGCTGCCACGCTGAGCAGGTAGCCAGTCAGCGGCACCGCCAGGATCAGCAGATACAGCACCAGGTGGGCACCTTCAGCCGCTTTGTGCTGCCACTTCGGGATGCCCGCCACCGGCGCCGGCGCCGGATGCGTCAGGCGCCACAGCACACGCAGCACCGCAAACATCAGCACCGTGATGCCGATCCACTTGTGATACGAGTACAGCTTCAGCTTGGTCGGCGTAAAGCCGGGGATGTCGGTCATGTACAGACCCAGCCCGAACGCTGCGAAGATCAGCAGCGCAATGATCCAGTGCAGCGCGATGGCGGGTTTGCCATAGGCGCCGTCATCGGCAGCGCGGCGCGCAGAAAAATTCGGTTGAGCAGCGTGTGACATCGGTTTCCTCGGTGCAGGAGGCGCGCGTCGGTGAGGACCGCGGCGCCAAACGATTGTGCATTATTTGCCTGATCAGATCGCGCAGGACCGCCCCAAGTTCATCGAGAAGTTCAATTTTTTTGATGAATCGGGGAAGCAGATGACATAACAAGGTGGCCCATTCTACCGGGCACACATAGCAAAACAGCCCCCTCCGTAGCTGTACGGAGGGGGCTGTTTTTTGGTGCAGCCACCAAATTTTCGAAACAAATTACCCGGCGGTGATGCGGCGCGCCAGTTCTTCCGCCTTGCCGATGTAGCTGCCGGGCGTCATGTCCAGCAGCAGCTTGCGGGCGTCTTCCGGAATGGCCAGCGTGCCGATGAACTCACGCAGCGCCTCTCGCGAGATGCCCTTGCCGCGCGTCAGTTCCTTCAACTGCTCGTACGGGTTGGCGATGCCGTAGCGGCGCATCACGGTCTGCACCGGCTCGGCCAGCACTTCCCAGCAGGCGTCAAGGTCTTCGGCCAGACGGGCGGGGTTGGTTTCCAGCTTGCCCAGGCCGCGCAGGCAGGCATCGTAGGCCAGCAGGCTGTAGCCAAAGGCCACGCCAATGTTGCGCAGCACGGTCGAATCCGTCAGGTCACGCTGCCAGCGCGAGACGGGCAGCTTTTCCGACAGGTGACGCAGCACCGCGTTAGCCAGGCCGACGTTACCTTCCGAGTTTTCGAAGTCGATCGGGTTGACCTTGTGCGGCATGGTCGACGAGCCGATCTCGCCAGCCTTGGTCTTCTGCTTGAAGTAGCCCTGCGAGATATAGCCCCAGACGTCACGGTCCAGGTCCAGGATGATCGTGTTGGCGCGCGCCACGGCGTCAAACAGCTCGGCCATGTAGTCGTGCGGTTCGATCTGGATGGTGTACGGGTTGAACGTCAGGCCGAGGCGCGTCTCGATCACGTTCTTCGAGAAGGCTTCCCAGTCCAGCGACGGATAGGCCGACAGGTGCGCGTTGTAGTTGCCGACTGCGCCGTTCATCTTGCCCAGCAGTTCGACAGCCTCGATACGGCGGATGGCGCGGTCCAGGCGGGCGGCCACGTTGGCCATTTCCTTGCCCAGCGTGGTCGGGCTGGCCGGCTGGCCGTGCGTGCGCGAGAGCATCGGCACGTCGGCATTGGCGTGGGCGAGTTCCACCAAGCGGGCCTGCACGCGGCGCAGCGTCGGCACGATCACGGTGTCGCGCGCGCCCTTGAGCATCATGCCGTGCGAGGTGTTGTTGATGTCTTCCGAGGTGCAGGCGAAGTGGATGAACTCGCTGGCGGCTTCCAGCTCGGCGTTGCCCTTCACGCGCTCCTTCATCCAGTACTCGACAGCCTTCACGTCGTGGTTGGTGACGGCTTCGATCTCTTTGATGCGGGCGGCGTCTGCCTCGGCAAAGTCCTCAACCAGGGCCAACAGTGCACCCTCGGCGGCTGCGGAGAAACGCGGGATTTCCGCCAGGCCGGCTTGCGACAAAGCGATCAGCCAGTGCACCTCCACCTTCACGCGGTTACGCATGAACGCGGCTTCCGACAGCCACTCGCGCAGCGGATCGGCCTTGGCAGCGTAGCGGCCATCGATGGGAGACAGAGCGGTCAGGGCGGAAAGCGACGACATGGCAGGCGGGAAAAAATGTGAAGGAAAGCTCAATCCGGACAACCCGGACGCTGCATCGAGCGTTGAACCAAGGTGCACATGCGCACCCCGGCACGCACCGGTAAACGCGCGATTTTACCATCCGGCACCTGCTTTCCACGGCCAATCTGGCCGGATTGACATGGAAGGCAAGCCTCCGTTTGGTGGAAGCGCCGCCCAGCGCACGCGCCAGAGCGCGCAGCTATACTTCCGCCTCCAACATGACATGCCTATGAAACTGATCGGATCGCACGCCAGCCCGTACACCCGCAAGGTGCGCGTGGTCCTGGCCGAAAAGAAAATCGACTACCAGTTCGTGCTGGAAGACGTCTGGAGCGCCGACACGCAGATCCACCAGTTCAACCCGCTGGGCAAGGTGCCCTGCCTGGTGATGGACGACGGTGGCGCCCTGTTCGACTCGCGCGTGATTGCCGAATATGCCGACACGCTCTCGCCCGTGGCCCGGCTGATCCCACCCTCGGGCCGCGAGCGTGTGGAAGTGCGTTGCTGGGAAGCCCTGGCCGACGGCCTGCTCGATGCCGCGCTCATGCTGCGCATTGAACACACGCAGCGCACGCCTGAGCAGCGCAGCGAAACGTGGCTCGCGCGCCAGAACCACAAGATCGACGATGCGCTCAAGGCCATGTCCCAAGGTCTGGCCGACAAGACCTGGTGCAACGGCAACCACCTCACGCTGGCCGATATTGCCGTCGGCTGCGCCCTCGCCTACCTGGATTTCCGCCAGCCCCAGATCGACTGGCGCGAACGCCACGCCAACCTGGCCGCGTTCTACGCGCGCATGGAAAAGCGGCCGAGTTTCGTCGAAACCCAGCCGCAGTAATTCAGCGTCGCTTTTTATACGGCCACGGGGTCGAACCGCTCGGCCTGGGCCATCGGCCAGTAGCGCTCATACAGCTGATAGCGATACCGCCCGGCCAGCAAGTCGCCGGGTTCCAGGTACTTGAGCAGCGCAGACAGCAACTGCACCTCGTTACCCGACACGCGCCGCACGATGTGGTGCGCGCGGAAATCCGCCGGATGCTGCAAGCCGGCCGCCTGCGTGAGCTCCAGCAGCGCGTGCAGCGTGTGCTTATGATACTGATGCACGCGCTCGGCCTTGTCGGGCACCACCAACGCCTTCTGGCGAGACGGGTCTTGCGTGGCGACGCCGGTCGGGCAGCGGTCGGTATGGCACTTCTGGGCCTGGATGCAGCCCAGCGCAAACATGAAACCGCGCGCGGCGTTGCACCAGTCGGCACCCATCGCCAGCGTGCGGGCCACGTCAAAGGCGGTCACGATCTTGCCCGACGCGCCAATCTTGATCTTGTCGCGCAGGTTCACACCCACCAGCGTGTTGTGCACCAGCAGCAGCCCTTCCTGCAGCGGCGTGCCGACGTGGTCTGTAAATTCCAGCGGCGCTGCGCCCGTGCCGCCTTCCGCGCCATCGACGACGATGAAGTCCGGCAGGATGCCCGACTCCAGCATCGCTTTGACGATGCCGAAGAACTCCCACGGATGGCCAATGCAGAGCTTGAAACCGGTCGGCTTGCCGCCCGACAGCGTGCGCAGCCGGTCCACAAACTGCAGCAAACCCAGCGGCGTCGAGAATTCGGAGTGCGATGCCGGCGAGATGCAATCCTTGCCAATCGGAATGCCGCGCGTGGCGGCAATCTCGGGCGTCACCTTGGCCGCCGGCAACACGCCACCGTGCCCCGGCTTGGCGCCCTGCGAGAGCTTCACCTCGATCATCTTCACCTGCGGGCTGCGCGCCTGCTCGGCAAAGCGATCGGGGTCAAAACGGCCGTTGGCATCGCGGCAGCCGAAGTAGCCAGAGGCGACTTCCCAGATCAGGTCGCCGCCCTCTTCGCGGTGGTACGGCGAGATCGAACCCTCGCCCGTGTCGTGGATGAAGTTGCCGAGCTTCGCGCCCCGATTGAGCGCGCGAATGGCATTGCCAGACAGCGCGCCAAAGCTCATCGCCGAGATGTTGAACACCGACATCGAATACGGCTGCGCGCGCCCCTCGCCCACCATCACGCGAAAGTCTGACGAGGCGATGCGCGACGGTGCCAGCGAGTGGCCGATCCACTCGTGCCCGGCCATCTTGACGTCGAGCTCGGTACCGAACGGGCGGCTGTCGACTTCCCCCTTGGCACGCTGGTAGACGATGCTGCGCTGGGCGCGCGAGAACGGGCGCTCGTCGGTGTCGTCTTCAACGAAGTACTGACGGATTTCCGGGCGGATGAACTCGAACAGGAAGCGGAAGTGCCCCCACAGCGGGTAGTTGCGCAGCACCGAGTGGCGCGTCTGCGTGAGGTCATGCACGCCCAGGATCACGAACATACCGGGGATGACCGCGCACGCCCAATGCAGCCGCCCCGCCACCGCAAACCCCGCGGTAACGACGAACAGCAGCAAAACAGTCGCAAAGGCCCAGTAACGACGTGGCAGCATGGCAAACCCTGTGTGGAGACAAAACAGGGCGCCAGCTTAAACGAGTGCCGCAACCGCCGCAGCCGTCACAACGCAGTGTTGCGAAAACCGGTCAGGCGACGGCCTGTTCCACGACGGCAGGCTCAGCCGCAGAAATAATGCCGCCGCCCAGACACACCTCGCCGTCGTACAGCACGGCGGATTGGCCGGGCGTGACGGCCCATTGCGCCTCAGGGAAGGTCAGCGTGAGCGCTCCGCCAGCGGCGCGGGCCACCGTGCACGGCGCGTCCGCTTGGCGATAGCGCGTCTTGGCGCCCACGTGCGTGCCCTCTGTCGGCGCATGGCCAGCGACCCAGCTCAGGTCATCAGCGTGCACGGTATGCGCGAGCAGCCATGGATGGTCGTGGCCCTGCACCACGTACAGCGTATTGGCCGCCATGTCCTTCCGCGCCACGTACCAGGCATCGCCATTGCCGTCGCGGCTGCCACCGATGCCGATGCCCTTGCGCTGCCCCAGCGTGTAGAACGCCAGGCCGATGTGCTGGCCGATGGTCTTACCGTCGGGCGTCTTGATCGGGCCCGGCTTGGTCGGCAGGTAGCGGTTGAGGAAATCGCGAAACGGCCGCTCGCCGATGAAGCAGATGCCGGTGGAATCCTTCTTCTTAGCATTGGGCAGGCCGATTTCGGCCGCAATCTCACGCACTTTCGTCTTCGGGATCTCGCCTAGCGGAAACAGCGTGCGCGAGAGCTGCGCTTGGTTCAGCCGATGCAGGAAGTAGCTCTGGTCTTTCGTGTGGTCGAACGCCTTGAGCAGCTCGAAGCGGCCATCGACCTCACGCACGCGGGCGTAATGGCCGGTGGCGATGGTGTCCGCGCCCAACGCCATCGCGTGGTCGAGGAAGGCCTTGAACTTGATCTCGGCGTTGCACAGCACGTCGGGATTGGGCGTGCGGCCGGCGGAGTACTCGCGCAGAAAGTCCGCAAATACACGGTCTTTATATTCAGCGGCAAAGTTGGCCGCCTCCACGTCCACGCCAATCAGATCAGCCACGGAGACGACGTCGATCCAGTCCTGCCGGGTCGAGCAGTATTCGCTGTCGTCATCGTCTTCCCAGTTCTTCATGAATAGGCCGATGACCTCGTAGCCCTGCTGCTTCAACAGCCACGCCGTGACGGAGGAATCCACGCCGCCAGACATGCCGACGACGACGCGCTTTTTGCCGCTCATTGCGCCACCCCCAGGCCATAGGTGCTCGGGTGCGTGTGGATAACTTCCAGTGGATAACGCTTGCCGGCCAGGTAATCCTCCACGCAGGCCAGCAGCAGCGGGCTGCGATGGCGATCCTGGCTGGCGCGGATTTCATCGGGCGTCATCCAAACCGTACGCACGATGCCGTCATCGAGCTTGCGGCGCGGGTCCTGCGGCCCAAGCTCGCCCGTGAAGGCCATCCGCACATAGGTGATCGGATCGCCCTGCGGTGGCTGAAACTGCGCCATGTAGCAGCCTAGGAATGCCGTGGCGACAAAGCTGTGCGCCGTTTCCTCCAGCGCCTCGCGCGCGACGGCGTCGACCAGGCTTTCGTCCGGGTCGAGATGGCCGGCAGGCTGGTTCAGGCGCAGACCCACATCGGTGTGCTCCTCGACCAGCAGAAAACGCCCGTCCTGTTCAATGACGGCGGCGACGGTGATGCTGGGCTTCCAGCGGGCGGCTTGGCTCATGGCAAAAAAGGCAACAAAAACAAGGCGTTATTGTAACGGGCGGGCGCCCTTCCCGCAGGTCGGCGTTGGAGGCCGATTGCAGCGCAGATTGTGTACAGTTGAGCACACGTTTGCGGAGAATCGACGCGTGTTCCGGGCTGATTCCTAAACATTGACGTGACCCTCGACAAGCGTCCGGCTGCCAAAAAGTTCGGGTAAGCTCCACATCGTTCAATAAAAACCGACCCGCGCGCCATTCCGCACGCGCACATCACGACGAGGAGAACACGATGCACATCGGCATCCCGCAGGAGACGCGGGCGGACGAGACGCGCGTTGCCGCGACCCCGGAGACGGTGAAGAAGTATGTCGCGCAAGGCCATCAGGTGACGGTGCAATCGGGTGCGGGCGTCGCCGCCGCGCAGCCCGATGACGCCTACGTGGCGGCCGGCGCCAAGATCGGCACCGCAGCGGAGGCGCTCGGTGCGCAGATCGTGCTCAAGGTCCGTTCCCCCGAACCGGCGGAACTGGCGCAGATGCAATCGGGTGCAGTCCTCATCGGCATGCTCAACCCGTTTGACGACGAAAACACGGCCCGCCTAGCCGCCGCCAACGTCACCGCCTTCGCGCTCGAAGCCGCGCCGCGCACCACGCGCGCGCAGAGCATGGACGTGCTCTCCTCGCAAGCCAACATTGCCGGCTACAAGGCCGTGATGGTCGCCGCCAATGAATACCAGCGGTTCATGCCGATGCTGATGACGGCCGCCGGCACGGTGAAGGCCGCGCGCGTGCTGATCCTCGGTGCCGGCGTGGCGGGCCTACAGGCGATTGCCACGGCCAAGCGCCTGGGTGCCGTGATTGAAGCATCCGACGTGCGCCCCGCCGTGAAGGAGCAGATCGAATCGCTGGGCGCCAAGTTCCTCGACGTGCCGTTCCTCACGGACGAAGAACGCGAGATTGCGCAAGGCGTGGGCGGCTATGCTCGCCCAATGCCGCCCGACTGGATGCGCCGCCAGGCTGAGCTCGTGCACGAGCGTGCCAAGCAGGCCGACATCGTCATCACCACGGCGCTGATCCCGGGCCGCCGCGCGCCGACGCTGCTGTCCGAAGCCACCGTGCAGGCGATGAAGCCGGGCTCGGTGGTGGTCGACCTGGCCGCCGCGCAGGGCGGCAACTGCCCGCTGACCGAAGCCGACCGCGTGGTCGTCAAGCACGGCGTCAAGCTGGTCGGCTACACCAACCTCGCGTCGATGGTGGCGGCCGATGCCTCCGCCCTTTACGCCCGCAACGTGCTCGATTTCCTCAAGCTGATCGTCGACAAGGACGGCGGCCTGGTCATCAACCGCGAAGACGACATCGTGGCCGCCTGCCTCTTGAGTCAGGCCGGCCAGGTGGTGCGCGCTCCCGCTGCCACGAGCGCCGCCAAATAACAACGGAGATAGCGGCCCAGCGGATCGATGCAACACCACGCCAGGGCCGGTTGTGGCGATTTCATTTTTGTTTCAAGGAAAGCTTCATGCAACGCAACATGCTTCGCGCCAAGCTGCACCGCGCGACGGTCACCCAAGCCGATCTGGACTATGAAGGCTCGTGCGGTATCGACGAGGACCTCCTCGACGCCGCCGACATGCGCGAGTACGAAAAGATCGAGCTGTACAACGTCAACAACGGCGAGCGCTTCTCGACCTACATCATCAAGGGCAAGCGCGGCTCCGGCGAGATCTCGCTCAACGGCGCCGCTGCACGCCGCGCCCACGTGGGCGACCTGCTCATCATCTGCACCTACGCGCCGATGAACGAAGAGGAAGTCGCCAGCTACAAGCCCAAGGTCGTGCTGCTGGGCGAGGGCAACAAGATCAAGGAAATCAAAGCAATCTGACCGCCGGCGGCGGCGCCCACGGGTGCCGCCGACCGCCCCCGAACGCAAAAAATCGCCGAAGCAAGCGGGTAAGAGGAGAAGCAAGATGGAGCTGGTCAATCACACGGTGATCAACCTGATCATCTTTGTGCTGGCGATCTACGTCGGCTACCACGTGGTCTGGACGGTCACCCCGGCGCTGCATACGCCGCTGATGGCGGTGACGAATGCCATCTCGGCCATCATCATCGTCGGCGCCATGCTGGCAGCGGGCCTCACACAAACGGGCCTGGGCCGCACGATGGGCGTGGTGGCGGTGGCACTGGCGGCAGTCAACGTGTTCGGCGGCTTCCTGGTTACCCAGCGCATGCTGGAGATGTTCAAGAAGAAAGAGCCGAAGACCAAGGCCGGTAACGGGGAGGCCAAATAATGAGCATGAACCTCGTCACCCTGCTGTACCTGCTGGCGTCGGTCTGCTTTATCCAGGCGCTCAAGGGGCTCTCGCACCCGACCACGGCGCGGCGCGGCAACGCGTTCGGCATGACGGGCATGGCGATCGCCGCCGTCACGACCATTGCGCTCATCTACAAGCTCAAGGCCGAGATGTTTGCCGGCACCGAGAGTGGTACGTCTACCGGTTTCATCCTGATCTTCGCTGGCTTGGTGGTTGGCGGCGGCATTGGCGCGTATGTCGCGCGCACGGTCGAAATGACCAAGATGCCGGAGCTGGTGGCCGCCATGCACTCGCTGATTGGTTTGGCGGCGGTGTGCATTGCCGTGGCGGCCGTGGCCGAACCGTCGGCCTTCGGCATCACCATGGCCGGCGACAACGTGCTGCCGCTGGGCAACCGTGTGGAGCTGTTCATCGGCACGTTCGTCGGGGCCATCACCTTCTCCGGCTCGGTGATCGCCTTCGGCAAGCTGTCGGGCAAGTACAAGTTCCGCCTGTTCCAGGGCGCGCCGGTGCAGTTTGCGGGCCAGCACATGCTGAACCTGCTGCTGGCGGTGGCGATGCTGGGCTTCGGCATCCTGTTCTTCCTGAGCCAGAGCTGGCTGCCGTTCATCATCATGACGGCCATCGCGTTTGTGCTCGGCGTGCTGATCATCATCCCGATCGGCGGGGCCGACATGCCCGTGGTGGTGTCGATGCTGAACTCGTATTCGGGCTGGGCAGCGGCAGGCATCGGCTTCTCGCTCAACAACCCGATGCTGATCATCGCGGGCTCGCTGGTGGGGTCATCCGGTGCCATCCTGTCTTACATCATGTGCAAGGCGATGAACCGGTCGTTCTTCAACGTGATCCTGGGCGGCTTCGGTTCCGAAGCCTCTGCCGGGGCCGCCGCGGGTGGCGGTGGCCAGCAGCGGCCGGTCAAGTCGGGCTCGCCGGATGACGCAGCCTTCCTCATGGGCAATGCCGAGACGGTCATCATCGTACCGGGCTACGGCCTGGCCGTGGCGCGCGCACAGCACGCCCTGAAGGAACTCACCGAAAAGCTGTCGGACAAAGGCGTGACGGTCAAATACGCCATCCACCCGGTCGCCGGGCGCATGCCGGGCCACATGAACGTGCTGCTGGCCGAAGCCGAGGTGCCGTACGACCAGGTCTTCGAGATGGAAGACATCAACGGCGAGTTCGGCCAGGCCGACGTGGTGCTGGTGCTCGGCGCCAACGACGTGGTCAATCCCGCCGCCAAGAATGACCCGAAATCGCCGATTGCCGGCATGCCGATCCTGGAGGCCTACAAGGCCAAGACCATCATCGTGAACAAGCGCTCGATGAACGCCGGCTACGCCGGGCTGGACAACGAGCTGTTCTATATGGACAAGACGATGATGGTGTTCGGCGACGCCAAGAAGGTGGTCGAAGACATGGTGAAATCCGTCGAATAAGGCGGTGCGCTGACGGCCATCAAGCCGCCGCCAGATCAGAATTGTTCCGCTTGCCCCCGGCGGCGGCAGGCAGTAACTTAGTGCAATCAGGCAGCGCCAGCCCCGCCGGCCGGCCGCTTCCACCGCCCTCCTCCCGATTTCTCCCGACGTATGCAACAGGACAGCGCCCTGCCGGTCTATTTCCACCCCACCCTGACCGTGGTGGTCGACGACAGCCAATCGTTCGTGGAAAGCCTCGGGTTCCAGATGGACCCGTCGCGTGCGCTGCTCGCCTTCAATGACCCCGAAGAGGCGCTGGCGTGGCTGCGCCAGTGGCATTCACTACGCATGCCGGGCTTCCTACCGGTGCGCGTCACACACGACGACCTGACGTTTTCGACCGAGCGCCGCACCATCCAGCTCGACGTCGACCGCATCTACCGCCAGATCCACGAGGTCAACCGCTTCCTGCAACCGTCCGTCATCGTGGTGGACTACTCCATGCCGCGCATGAACGGGCTGGAGTTCTGCGCCAAGCTCAAAGACCTGCCGTGCATGACGATCCTGCTCACCGGCATGGCCGACGAGAACATCGCCGTGCAGGG
>CBJMVH010000057.1:0-29560 GCA_966433195.1 uncultured Ralstonia sp. | reverse complement strand
AATTAGCTCAGTCGGTTAGAGCGACGGAATCATAATCCGCAGGTCCGGGGTTCGAGTCCCTGATTCGCCACCAAATACCAAAAAGCCCTGCTTCGGCAGGGCTTTTTGCTTTTCCGCTGCCCTTGGCAACGCGATCGGCTTCCCGCCCTTCCGCCAAATCTGGCATGCGGCCCGCGCAGCGTCGATACTTCAGCACGCCCGCCACTCAACCCGCACATCCACAGGAGTTCGCATGACGCGGTTCGCAACGCTCGTCGCTACACTCGTCGCCGCCGTTGGCATGGCTGCATGCGCCACAGCCGGTACCGACGCCAACCCAACCGGGAAAGACATCCCCATGGCCAATCACTCGCAAGCCGGCGGCACGTGCCACGCACCGGCAACGGACGACGCATTGATCGGCAAATCAGAGCAGGAAGCCACGGCGCTGCTGGCGGGCTGCCTGTGGCGCATCAGCGAGCGCGATGGCAAACCCCTGCCGGGCACCATGGACTACCGTGAAGAACGCCGCAACCTCGGCCTGCAGAATGGCAAGGTGATCTGGGTGCGCCGCGGCTGACGCGCGTTCCTACGCAAGTGCCTCGGCCGGTGCAGGCGCCGAGGCAGCCACTCCCAACAGCCACTCCGTCGTCAACGCTGGCTGCGTCACGGGCAGCATGTGCCCGCCTTCCACCACGCGCAGGTTCGCGCGGTCGAGCTTCCGCTTAAGCGCCTCACCCTGGCGTTTGACATTGAGGATGCGGTCACCCCGGCCATACAGCACGTCGACCGGCACCGTCATCGACGCATAGCGGCGCTCCATGTCCGGAAGATCCTGCGGCGCGGCGACAAGATCCGACGACGCCGCATAGAACACGTGTGGGCGCAGCCCAAGCAGGCCGCCGCCCTTGAACGGAAAGTCCTTCGGCATCGATTCCGGCGCAAACACGGCCGCGACGGCCTTGCGCGAATTCAAGATCGACAGGGGAATCGCCAGCGTCCAGGACACCAACCGGCGCACCAGCGGCGAAGGCAGCACCAAGCCGCCGAACGCGCCCGGCGGTGCGCTCTCGGCGTGCGTCAGCGGCGCAATCAACGCGAGGCGGCGGACCAAGTGCGGATGATTCAGCCCCACGGCCAGCGCAATCGCACCACCGAGTGAATGCCCAACCAGCACGGGCTTGTCCAGCCCAAGGGCCTCGATGCATTGAGCAACCCCGCGCGCCTGGGCGTAGATGTTGGCGGTGGAATCCGCCCCGCGCACCGAACGTCCTGAGCCCGGCCGGTCAATCGCAATCACGCGGTGCGACTTGGCGAGCCGCTCCACATCCAGATAGGCGAAGTTACGCAGATTGCCGCACAGGCCATGCACGAGCACGATGGCCGGGCCCTGCCCGCGATCGACGTAGTGCACGCGGTCTCCACCCACGTCGATGAACTGGCCCTCTGGCGGAAAGCCCTTCGCAACACGACGGGCAATCAAGAACGTGAATGCAACCAGCGCCGCAAGTACCAGCGCGATAACAGACAGGATGATCTGGATCACAGTGCTCTCGCTTCGTTAAGCAGGTTGCGCGGCACCCACGGGTTGCGCGCGGCGCTCGAATTGCATGGCGTTATCTGCCAGTGAGCCGAACTTGAGCATCAGCACATCACGTGCGTAGTTTTGGTACGACTTCCATGGCTGCTTGGTGCCCTGCTTGGGCAGGATGGACGCCGCACGCTGTATGTAGCCCGAGGTCAGATCGACGGCAGGTTCGCGGCTCATGGCTTCGTCATCAAGACGCGGCATGCACGTGTCAAACCCATTGGCCTGCATGTGATTGAGCAACCGGCAGACGTACTGCGCAATCAGTTCCGCCTTGAGCGTCCACGATGCGTTGGTGTATCCGAACGATGACGCGAGGTTCGGCACCCCGCTGTACATCATGCCCTTGTACGACACCGTTTCCGCCAGATTCACCGCACGGCCATCGACGCTGATGGCGGCCCCGCCCAGCACTTTGAGCTTGAGCCCGGTCGCGGTGACGATGACATCTGCATCGAGATGCGCGCCGCTCTTGAGCTGCAGGCCTGTGGCCGTGAAGTGCGCAATCTCGTCCGTGGCGATGGAAGCCCTGCCCGCGCGGATCGTCTTGAACAAATCGCCATTCGGTACGAGGCACAGGCGCTGGTCCCAGGGGTTGTAGCGCGGCGTGAGATGCTTTCGCACGTCAAATGCGGGACCCAGCTGCTTGCCTGCCATGCGGATGATGAAGTCCTTGAACGCCTTGGGCTTGCGACGTGCCAGGCTGTAGAAGTACATCGTCAACAGCACGTTCTTGGTGCGCACCAGGCGATGTGCCAGCCCCGACGGCAGCCAGCGCCTCAGCACATTGGCCACGGCGTCCTGTTCCGGACGCGACACGATATAGGTGGGCGAGCGCTGCAGCATGGTCACGTGCCGCGCGGTTTCGGCCATGGCAGGCACAAGCGTGACAGCCGTCGCACCGCTGCCGATCACGACCACGCGCTTGTCGGCATATGCCAGATCGCCCGGCCAATGCTGTGGATGAACGATGCGGCCCTGGAAGCGATCCATGTCGGGCCACGTCGGCGCATGGCCTTGTTCGTAGTCGTAGTAGCCGCTGCACATGTAGAGAAACTTGCAGGTGAAGCGCACCGGCTCCTCACGTGTGCCCTCGCTGCGCAGTGCCTGCACGGTCCAGCGTGCGGCGGATGAATCCCAGCTCGCGCCCGTCACCTTGTGGCGAAAGCGGATCGACTTGTCGATGCCGAACACGCGCGCGGTGTCACGAATGTAGTCAAGGATCGTCTGGCCGTCGGAGATAGCCTTGTCGCTGTGCCACGGGCGAAAGCTGTAGCCCAGCGTGAACATGTCGGAATCGGAGCGGATGCCGGGGTAGCGGAACAGATCCCACGTGCCGCCGATGGTGTCGCGCCCCTCTAGGATGGCGAAGCGCGCCGATGGGCAGCGCTCCCGCAGGTGATAAGCGGCACCCACACCGGAAAGCCCGGCACCGACAATCAACACGTCGAAGTCCGTATCTGGCCCAGCGTGCGCGGTGGTCGTCTCCATGCGGTCTCCTGGTTGGCGGCGGGGCGGAATTCGCCTTAAATGTGGTGTGTGTCATCACCAATTTAATTTTCGGACGCCCACACGTCAAATTCAGAAATGGAGAAAACATTTGAAACGGCCAGGAAAGGCCGCCCGTATGGGGGTGTGGCGTCAGAGGCACGTGCCGCTGAGCGCCGGGATGCGCTGATCGGTGCAGCCACGCAGGTCTTCGGCACCGTAGGGTTCCGCAAGGCCACGGTCCGTGCGGTGTGCCAAGCGGCGAAGCTCAACGACCGCTATTTCTACGCCGCATTCGAAAGCCTGGAAGCGCTGCTGCGCGCCGCCTACCAACAGCATGCCGAACACCTGCGTGCGCAGATCTCGCAGGCGATTGCGGGCGTCGAGGGCGGCCTGCAGGCACGTGTCGACGCAGGCCTGCACGCATTCTTCAACTTTCTGCGCGCCCCCTGTGCTGCACGCGTGCTGTTGCTGGAGGTGATGGGCGTGAGCCCGGAAACCGATGCCACATACCAGCGCAACCTGCTCGAGTTCGGCAAGCAAATCATGACGCTCGCGCAGCCATCCGGCACGGAGCACACGGAGGCCGATGCTGCGCGCGCCGACGCCCGCATCCTCGGCCTCGCGCTGGTGGGCGCCATGACCAATGTGGGCGCCGCGTGGCTGTTGACCGGCTATCGCGATCCCGAGGAAACCATGGTCCGCAACTGCCGCCGCGTTCTGCTCGGCACGCTACAGACCCTGGCGCAAGGCTGACCCCGCGAACTGCCTTAACGTGCGCGGCGTATCGTTATCATTTCGGGCTCACGATCCGCCACGCTTTCATGACCGCACCCCGCTCGCTGTCCATTGGCATTGCCGGCGCAGGCAACGCCGGCCTGGCCGCCGCCATTGCGTTTGCCCGCCAGGGGCATGACGTCCACGTCTTCGAAAAACATCCGCAATTGACCGCCATGGGCGCGGGCCTGCTGATCCAGCCCCAGGGTATCCGTGCCCTCGAAGCGCTCGGCGTGGGCTGCGAGCTGGAAGGCATTGGCGCGCCGATCGACCGCTTGGTCGGGCTGAGCCATCGCGGCTGGCGCCTGCTCGATATCGACTACGCCGACGCGCCCGGCCGGGCGGTCACGCGCGCCGCGCTGTCTTCCATGTTGTACGACGCCGCTGTACGGGCCGGCGCGGCTTTCCACTTCGGCTGCGGTATCGAACAGCTGCAACGTGATGGCGCGCGAGCCCACATCACTCACGTGCAAGGTGAATCGACGTTCGACCTGTTTGTGATTGCCGATGGCGCGGCGTCCTCGCTGCGCGAGCCCGCTGGCCTGGCCGGCCCATCGAGCACCTACCGCTGGGGCACGCTGTGGTTTCAGGCATGGGTCGAAGGGTGGGATGCACGCGTGCTGCAACAGCGCTTCCGCGGCACACGCGAGATGATGGGCCTGCTGCCCACCGACGTGGACGGCCCGCGCACGCGCCTATCGATGTTCTGGAGCCTGCGCGGCGACACGGTGCAAGCCTGGCGCCAAAGCGACATCGCCCAGTGGAAAGCGCACGTGCTGAGCCTCTGGCCGCAGGCCGCGCCCGTGGTCGAGCAGATCCGCTCGCATGACGATCTGTCCTTCGCTGTCTATCGCCACACGTGGCCGCGTGCGCTGGCCAAGCCGCCTTTCTGCGTGATCGGCGACGCCGCCCACGCGATGAGCCCGCAACTCGGCCTGGGCGCCACCTTGGCCGCACAGGATGCATTGGCATTGGCCTCATGCGTACAAGCGCACGGTGCCACCGATGGCGCGCTCGCCTATCACACGCGCCGGCTACGGACCGTGCAGGCCTACCAGACGCTCAGCCGCGCGCTCACGCCGTGCTTCCAGGCGCAGTACGGCGGCTGGCTGCGCGATGTGGTGTTCACCACTGGCGTGCGTATCCCCGGGGTGGCGTGGCTGATGAAGCGCAGCCTGGCAGAACCGCCCGCACGCGACACCGCATTCACCGCCGCTCCCGCCAGCGAAGAACCTCAGGCCTAACGCCACCACACGCCCGCGCCATGCACCTGTTACACACGTTCCTGCCGGAACACCAGTTCAGCGAGCAGCATCAAGTCCGCATCAACGCAGCGCCCGGCCGTGTGCTGGACATGGTGCCGCAGCTGGACCTGAGCGACTTTCCCTGGGTGAGATTGCTTCTGCAGTTGCGTGCCGTTCCGGCGCGCATCGCCGCAGCGGTGGGCAAAGACGTCGGCGACCGCCGTGTCGATGCGCGCTTCGGCTTGCACGAGTTCATACCGCTCGGCCGACATGCAGATCGCGAACTCGCTTTCGGGCTGATCGGCCGCTTCTGGGAACCAACCGGTGGGCTCATCCGCATCAACACCGAAGCGTTCCGCGCGTTCTCAACGCCCGGCGTGCCCAAACTGGTGATGACGTTCGTCGCCGAGCCGGAGGGCTCCGGTACGCTGCTGACCACGCGTACCTGCGTGCACTGTCCGGACGCAGCATCGCGACGCCGCTTCACACCCTACTGGCTGCTGATTCGCCTGCCAAGCGGTTTGATCCGCCGGACGATGCTGCAGCGGATTAAGCAGCTTGCCGAGAGGCCACAGCCCTCAGCTGCTCCGCTTACACGTCCAGAATAACCAGCGTGCCCGCGCTGCCCGCATCCACGCTGTGCGGCACGCCGGCCGGCACCACGTAGACCTCGCCGCGCGACACCGTCACCGCCTCGCCGTCGACACGCAGGCGCAGTTCGCCATCAATGACGAGCAGACCTTCGGCATAGTCGTGGACTTCGTCGGGATACGGCGTGCCATCCATGCGCAGCACTTTGAAGTTGCCGCCACCAAAACGCTCCAGCACGCGAGAAGACCACGCTTGCGGCAGCACATCCGCAACGGCAGTGAGGTTGAGAAGCGACACACCGGCCTCGGCAGAAGAATGGAATGCCGCGAGCATACCAGCGGCCGCCATACAAAAAGGGCGATGCCGCTTTCCCGCGACATCGCCCGATTGTTGGTGCCAACAGTGTGCGCTTATTCGTCGTACGCCACTGCGTCGGCGTCGGCGAGCGCACCCATGTCATCCACCGGCTTCAGGTGGTCCAGACGATAGCCGTGCTTGTACACCGCCACCAGGCGCACTTCGTTCACCGGCTCGATGTTCAGCTTCATGCGGATGCGCGAGACATGGCTGTCGATCGTGCGCGTGTACTCCGACGAATTGCGGCCCCACACCTGCCCGAAGATGTGGTCGCGCGACAGCGTACGGCCCACGTTCGAGAACAGCAGCAGCGCGAGCTGAAATTCGATGCCCGTCAGCGTGACCGGCTCACCATGCAGCGTGACCTGCTGGCGCTGCGGGTTGAAGTGGTACGGGCCCACATCGAACGGCAGGCGGCCATACGGAATCGGATACGCACGGCGCAGCAGCGCATCCACACGTGCACGCAGCTCGGGAATACGGAACGGCTTGGCGATGTAATCGTCCGCGCCTTGCGTGAGCGCACGCACAAGGCTCTTCTCGCCTTCCTCGGCCGTCACGAACAGGATTGGCAGCACATCCTTGTGGCGGCTGCGCACCACGCTCAGCACGTCGATCCCCAGCATGCCCGGCGTATGCCAGTCGAGGATCAGCATGTCGTAGGACGAGCGGCCCAGCATACGCAGCAGCGTAGCGCCATCGGTGTAGGTCACCACGTCGTGGCCCGACTGGGACAGGATCTGGACGATGACTTCGCTCTGGAAGGGATCGTCTTCAAGCAAGGCGATTCGCATGTTCGGCTCCATGAAAATTGCGCACATGCGTGCCGGGATGGCGCGGGTACGAGTTGCACCCAGTCAGTCGCGGTGTAGCGCGATCCGTTGCATGTGTTACGTGTCTGCAATTTTCGTGGCGAGGTTTGCTACGAACCATGAGAAGAGTCCTAATTTGTGGAGACCCTTGAAACACCCTTCTGCGTGTGCATTGGTGAAAAAGCGGGCAAAAAAAAGCCCGGACAACAAGGTCCGGGCCGCGGTGTTTCCCACAACGTGACGGGATCAGAAACACCCAAGGGTCGCGTATGCCGAACACACTGCAACACACCGGGGGGACGCGCTGCAGTGCTTCACGGGGGTGACGTCAAGGAGGGTCCGACGTACTTGTCCGGCACACGAAGGCGCATGATGCCGTGCGATGGGTGGAGTTGGACCAACCGTGACAACATTTGACGCACGAGCCCGCCCGGCAAATCGCGTCGTCTTAGGTGGGATCCGCGTTTTCCAGTTCTTGCCGGATGGACTCCGTCAGCATGTCGATCAACAGGCGAACGCGCTTGGGCACGAAGCGCGCAGAAGGGGTCACGAGATTGATCGGCTCACCGCTGGTGGCGTAATCGGGCAGCACGCGCACCAAGCGCGGCAACGGCGCATTGGCACGCGCCACTGCACTCGCATAGAGCGGCAGTGGGCCGATGCCAGCGCCAGATGCGATGAGCGTCTCCAGGTACGAGAGGCTGTCGGCATTCAGACGAGCGCGTACCGCCACGGTTTTCAGGCCATCGGGCCCGACGAGACGCCATTGCGTTTCACCCCGGCCAGTGCCGCGAAAGTCGAGGCAGCAGTGGTCGGCCAGCGCTTGGACGGTCTCCGGGGCGCCGCGGCGCTGCAGATAATCGGGCGACGCAAACAGGCCGATGCGCAGCACGCCCAGCGGACGCGCCACCAGCGAGCTATCAGCGAGGCGCCCAACACGTACAGCCAAGTCGAAGCCTTCCTGCACAAGATCGACATTGCGCGGCGTGAGCACGACGTCCAGGTCGATATCCGGGTATTGCTGCATGAAGCGCGCGGCCACGGGCGCGACGAGTAACCGGCCGACATCTTCGGAGGAGGTGATCCGCACCTTGCCACGCGGTAAATCCTGCAATTCTCCGGCGCAGGTCGTGGCGCGCTCAATCTCTTCGAGCGCCTGGGACGCCACTTGATATAGGCTCTGCCCCGCGTCAGTGAGATGCAAGGTGCGGGTGGTGCGCTGTAACAGGCGTACGTTCAAATCCTGTTCGAGCGCGGCGATGCCTCGGCTGACGGACGATTTCGGCAAATCCAGCCGCGTGGCCGCTGCGGTGAAGCTGCCCGCCTCCACAACGCGCACGAACAGCGCCAGTTGGTTCAGATCCATGGTTTCCTCCTGATTGGGCGCTCGCCGAGTTGTGGTTGTGATTGTCTCGCCGGGAGCAACATTTTTTCCCACAATAACCGACTAGTGCAAACAGGGCAACCACCCTACATTTGGGATATGACAAATCCCCGATTCCAGGAGAACAACATGGAAACCCTCGTGCAACCGCAAGTGCAGCAAGTGCAACGTGCTCGCCGTGTGGAACGCCTCGTCACCGGCCGGCCGACCTCGGACGGCGCAGGCGTGAAGCTCACCCGCGTGCTGACGAACAACCTGCAACGCCGGCTTGATCCGTTCCTGATGCTCGACGCCTTCCGCAGCGACAACCCGAACGACTACCTGGCGGGCTTTCCTGACCACCCGCACCGCGGCTTTGAAACGGTGACGTACATGATCGCGGGCCGCATGCGCCACCGCGACAGCGCCGGCAACGAAGGTCTGCTGCAACACGGCGGCGTGCAGTGGATGACGGCCGGCAGCGGCGTCGTGCACTCCGAGATGTCCGAACAGGAAGACGGCGTGATGGAAGGCTTCCAGCTCTGGCTGAACCTGCCTGCGCGCGACAAGATGACGACGCCGTGGTACCGCGATATTCCGTCGGAAGAGATTCCCGAGTTCACGACGGAGGACGGTGTGACGGTGCGCGTGATTGCCGGTGAATCGCAGGGTGTGCAAGGGGCGATGACACGTGAGGCCACGCAGCCGCTGTACCTGGACATCTCCCTGCCTGCCGGTGCGTCGTTCGCCCAGCCGCTGCCGGAAAAGCACAACGCGTTTGTCTACGTGTTCCGCGGCAGCGCGCTGGTGGGCGATGCAGAAGCCGCTGGCAACGCTGGCCTGCAACGTGTGGAAGACAAGCAGATGGCCATCCTCGCCAACACGGAAGGCAGCGATGGCGTGGTCATTCGCGCAGGCGATACTCCGGCGCGGGTGCTGCTGATCGCGGGCAAGCCACTGAACGAATCGATCGCGCAGTGCGGCCCGTTTGTGATGAACACGCAGGAAGAGATCTTCCAGGCCGTGCGTGATTTCCAGGCCGGCAAGTTCGCTTAAAGCCCAAAGAAAAACCGCCGCTCGGTTTCACCAGAGCGGCGGTTCGTCCAACAGCGCGATCTGCTCGCGCAACTCCAAGACCCGGTCCTGCCAATAGCGCTGCGTGTTGAACCACGGAAACGCGGCAGGAAACGCGGGGTCATTCCACCGACGCGCCAACCACGCGCTGTAATGCAGCAGGCGCAGTGTGCGCAACGCTTCCACCAGATACAACTCGCGGGTGTCGAATTCGCAGAAGTCCTCATAGCCGGCCAGCAGGCTGGCGAGCTGCGATTGCATGGCTGCGCGATCGCCCGAGAGCAGCATCCAAAGATCCTGCACGGCTGGGCCGGTGCGGCTGTCGTCAAAATCGACGAAGTGCGGGCCAGCGCTGCGTAGCGGGTCGCCCTGCTTGGCGTCAGCCTCTTCGATCCAGAGGACGTTGGAGGCGTGGCAGTCGCCGTGCAGGCGTAGCAGGGAAATATCACCAGCGCGGTCGTAGCAGCGGCGCACGCCGTCGAGCGCGGCATCGGCCACACTGCGCCAGGCGGGCAGTAGATCAGGCGGGATGAAGTCGTGTTCGAGCAGCCAGTCGCGCGATTGCACGCCGAAGGTGTCGATATCGAGCGCGGGCCGCGCCATGAACGGGCGCTGCGCGCCCACGGCATGGATGCGGCCGAGGAAGCGGCCCATCCATTCGAGCGTGTCGTCCTGGTCGATGGCGGGCACGCGGCCGGCGCAGCGCGGGAAGACCGCGAAGTGCCAGCGCTCGAACGCGTGCAGCGTGCGGCCGTCGATCTCCAGCGGCGCAATCACCGGGATTTCCGCCGCAGCGAGTTCCGCTGTGAAGGCGTGTTCTTCGACGATCTGTGCGTCGTTCCAGCGGCCGGGGCGGTAGAACTTGACCACCACCGGCGCGCTGTCTTCCACGCCGACCTGGTAGACGCGGTTCTCGTAGCTGTTGAGCGCGAACATGCGGCCGTCCGGCATCAGCCCGACCTGCGCCAGCGCATCGAGGATGCTGTCGGGCGTCAGGCCGTCGTAGGGGGCTTCGGCGGATGCGGGTTGGCCGTCGTCATGCATGGTGCTCAAGCCTTGCGGCCGCCGAGCAACGCTGCCGCCTTTGCAAACAAGCCGTTGAACGGTTGCTTGGCAGGTTGGGCGGCCTTTTGGGCAGGTTGCGCGGCTTGCGTGTTCGATGCGCGGCGCTGAGCGCCTTGCCCGTTGCCTTGCGTCTGGCCCTGGCGCTGACCACGCGCTTGCGACTGGCCGTTACCACGCTGACCATTCTGCGGCTTCGGCGCAGCCTGACCATCGCGCTGGCCTTGCGCCTGACGCTGGCGGTTACCACCGCCATTGCGACCCTGGCCTTGACCTTGGCTCTGGCCTTGCCCGTTGCCATTGCTGCTCGATTCACGACGCGGTTCGCGGGGCTCACGCGGAGCACGCGGCTCGCGCGGTGCGGCATTGCCACTGGCCTGACGCGGCTGCTGGCTGCGACCACCGCCCGAGCGGCCACCACGCGCGTTGCCGCCACGGCCCGCCGAGTTGCGGCCATTGGGAATCGGCTCCGGCGCGATGCTCGGGTCCGGCTCGAAGCCTTCCAGAATCGTGCGCGGCAGTTCGCGCTTGATCAGGCGCTCGATGTCACGCAGCAGGCCATGCTCATCCACGCAGACCAGCGAGATCGCCTCGCCCTGTGCACCCGCGCGACCCGTGCGGCCGATACGGTGCACGTAGTCTTCCGGCACGTTCGGCAAGTCGAAGTTGACCACGTGCGGCAGTTGGTCGATGTCGATGCCGCGCGCGGCGATGTCGGTGGCAACCAGCACGCGCAGCGTGTTGGCCTTGAACTCCGACAGCGCACGCGTGCGCGCCGACTGGCTCTTGTTGCCGTGAATCGCCAGCGCGGGAATGCCATCACGCGAGAGCTGTTCGGCCAGGCGGTTCGCGCCGTGCTTGGTGCGCGTGAAGACCAGCACCTGGTGCCAGTCGTTGTCGCGCACGAGCTTGGCGAGCAGTTCGCGCTTGCGCTCGCGGTCCACCGGGTAGATGCGTTGTTCGACTGTCTCGGCCGTGGTGTTGCGGCGGGCGACTTCGATCAGTGCCGGCTTGTCGAGCAGGCGGTCGGCCAGCTCGCGGATGTCGTCCGAGAAGGTGGCCGAGAACAGCAGGTTCTGGCGCTTGGGCGGCAGGATGTTGAGGATCTTGCGGATGTCGTGGATGAAGCCCATGTCGAGCATGCGATCGGCTTCATCCAGCACCAGCAGTTCGATATGCGACAGATCGATGGTGTGCTGGCCCACATGGTCCAGCAGGCGGCCCGGCGTGGCCACGACGATATCGACACCGCGCTTGAGGGCGTCGATCTGCGGATTGATGCCGACGCCGCCGAACATCACCATCGACTTCAGCGGCAGGTATTTGCCATAGGCGCGCACGCTTTCTTCCACCTGCGCGGCAAGTTCACGCGTGGGGGTGAGCACCAGTGCGCGGATGGGGAAGCGCATGCCGTTGGGCGTCTGCACCTTGTTCGGCTGCGTGGCAGAGAGTCGATGCAGCAGCGGCAGCGTGAAACCGGCGGTCTTGCCGGTGCCGGTCTGTGCACCGGCGAGCAGGTCACCGCCCTTGAGGATGGCGGGGATGGCCTGGCGTTGAATGGGGGTGGGTTCTGCGTAGCCGAGTTCGGCCACGGCGCGTACCAGCTTGTCTGACAAGCCGAGTTCGGAAAACGACATGGAAAAGCGATTGGACCGGCGTGTCCCGCGCATTCGTTCGTGCGCCAATCGTGGACAAAGCCTGGGTAGGTGACGGGGCGACTGGACCCCGGGGACTGCATGGACTGCAAGAAGGGCGCTAGTTTAACAGGGTGCCGTGTCGCGACGCCGTTTTGCGATGTTCGTGCGCGCCAACTCGAAGGCAGCGCGCCCCGAGCCACTGTCGGTGTGCACACAACGCCGCAGTGCTCGTTGGCCCGCTTCAAGCGCTCCTTCAGCCGATCGGTGGATTCAACCGTGACTGCGCAAAGCTGGCTTTAGCGGTCTCGATGTTTGCGCCCACTCGCGCGCTATCTCAATAAATAAAAGCCACTCCGGACTAGATCCCCCGCCTTTAGAGGCTTCGCTCGAATTGCTCGCTTGGCGTTTTCAAACGTCTGTTCCTAACATGCCCTGGCAACACAAATACACATGTTTGAATCGTGTGTTCGACCGCTGCAGCGCAGCAATCGACGCCGATATCGGACCAAAAAACGAGGTTGGAGACATGGGACGTCCTGGAGCAGGAGACACCAAGGGCCGCATTCTTGAGGCCACCGAACTGCTGTTCATCGAGTTCGGCTACGAGGCGATGTCGTTGCGGCAAATCACTGCACGCGCCAAGGTCAATCTGGCAGCGGTCAACTATCACTTCGGCAGCAAGGAAGCGTTGATGCAGTCGGTGCTCGGACGCCGGCTCGATCCGCTCAATACGCGCCGCCTGGCGCTGCTCACCGCCTGCGAAGAGCGCTGGACTAAGGAACAACTCACGTGCGACCACGTGCTCGGGGCGCTGTTCGTGCCAGCATTGCAGATGGCGCGCAATCCTGACACCGGCGGCCCCGCCTTCCTGCGCTTGATGGGCCGCGTGTATTCCGATACCTCGCCGTTTGTGCAGAACTATCTGCTCGGGCATTACGCGCCCGTGTTCGGTCGATTCTTTGAAGCGTTCTCCGCCGCGCTGCCGCACGTCCCGCGCGCTGAGCTCGGCTGGCGCCTGCACTTCTCGCTTAAGGCGCTGGCCGGGGTGCTGGCAGGCGACGACCTCAACAACTTGCTGCCGATGTTCACGCAAGGCAAGCCGATGACCGACGCGTCACTGCTGGCACGGCTCACCGCGCTGGTGGTGGCCACGCTTAACGCGCCGCTTCCCGGCGAAGCCGGCGCGCTCGACCAGGTAGTGGAACTGGCCGAAGCGCAGGTGCCCACGCCCGTGGCCCAGGCCAACGACGTGCCCAATGGCAGCGAGGGCAACGGCCACGGCGGCTCCACGCGCCACACCGGACACGGAAGCGGCCGCGCCACCGAACGCAGCACCACACCGGCCACCACTTCGCCATTCTCGGGCGATCTGTTCGGCCGCACGCCCGGAGCCCGCGCCACCGCCGCCGCTGATGCGCAGGACGACCTCGGCGAGGACGCGCACGAAGATCAGCAGGACGATCATGACGACGGCGCGACGCCAACGGCCCGCACCCGGGCGCTGGCCATCCGCCGCAGCAACGCTGCCCGCGCGATCTTCCCCGCCAACCCGATGCGCCCCTGGCGCAGCCCCGGCGCCTGACAACCCAGACGCCGTGCAGACCTCCCGTGCACAGGCACGGGAGTCGCTCCGGCATTCGGCAGAGGCCGCGTGCCTGAGACATCCGGCCCATCAACGCAGCGAATGGAGACCCTTATGACGGCGATCTGGATCGTCCTGCTTGGCATCGGCGTGCTCGGACTCGCCAGCTTGGAAGCCTCGGCATTCGCGTGGCTGATCGCGACTGCGGTGTGGCTCGCGGCCGGCGCATGGCTCGGCTTGGCTGGCCCCGTAATGACCACAGTACTTGCCATCGTGCTCGTACTGCCCGCGCTGGTGCTCACACTCAAGCCGCTGCGCCGCGCGCTGATCACCCGCCCCGTGCTCGCAATGTTCCGCAAGATCATGCCGGAGATGTCGGAAACGGAACGCGACGCCATCGAAGCCGGCACCGTCTGGTGGGATGCCGAACTCTTTTCCGGCCGGCCGAACTGGTCACGATTGCTGTCTTCACCGCAGCCACGTCTGTCGCCGGAGGAGCAATCGTTCCTCGACGTGGAAACCGAAAAGCTGTGCGACCTCGCCAACGACTGGGAAAGCACGCAGATCTGGCAGGACATGTCGCCCGAAGCGTGGGCTTACGCCAAACAGGCCGGCTTCCTCGGCATGATCATTCCGAAGGAATACGGCGGCAAAGGGTTCTCGGCCTACGCGCACTCGCAAGTCATCATGAAGCTGTCGACGCGCTGCTCGGCGGCGGCCGTGTCGGTGATGGTGCCGAACTCCCTGGGCCCGGCGGAGTTGCTGCTGCACTACGGCACCGAGGCGCAAAAGAACTACTACCTGCCGCGCCTCGCACGCGGTGAAGAGATTCCCTGCTTTGCGCTGACCAACGCGTATGCCGGCTCGGACGCCGCTGCCATTCCCGACGTAGGCGTGGTCTGCCGCGGCATACATGAAGGCCGCGAAACGCTGGGCTTTCGGGTGACCTGGAGCAAGCGCTACATCACGCTCGGCCCCATCGCGACGGTGCTGGGCCTGGCCTTCCGTGCGGTTGATCCAGATGGCCTGCTTGGCAGTGACAAGGAACCCGGCATCACCTGTGCACTCATCCCGACTAAGCATCCGGGCGTGAACATCGGCCGACGCCATTGGCCACTGAATGCGGTGTTCCAGAACGGCCCGAACTGGGGCAAGGATGTGTTCATCCCAATCGACTGGGTGATCGGCGGGCAGGCGCAGGTCGGCCGCGGCTGGCGCATGCTGATGGAATGCCTGGCCGCGGGCCGTGCGATTTCGCTGCCGTCGTCCAACGTGGGCATGGCCAAGCTGGCTGTCCGGAGTACCGGCGCGTATGCCGCCGTGCGCCGCCAGTTCCGCACGCCCATCGGCAAGTTCGAGGGCATTCAGGAAGCGCTCGGCCGCATGGGCGGCAACCTGTACATGATGGATGCAGCGCGGCGTTTGTCCGCGCTGGCCGTGGACTTGGGCGAGAAGCCCTCGGTCATCTCCGCCATTGCCAAATACCACGTCACGGAACGCGCACGCGATGTCGTCACCGACGCGATGGACATCGTCGGCGGCAAGGGCATCTGCATGGGGCCGAACAACTTCCTGGCGCGTGCGTATCAGCAGGTGCCGATTGCGATTACGGTGGAAGGCGCGAACATCATGACGCGCTGCCTGATCATCTTCGGGCAGGGCGTGATCCGCTGCCATCCGTACGTGCTGCGCGAGATGACGGCCGCGCAAGGTGCAGATTCACCGGAGACACTTCGTGCCTTCGACACGGCGCTGTTCGGCCACGGTGCATTCATCGCGGGCAACTTTGTGCGGGCGTTCCTGCATGCGCTGTCGGGCGGGCGCGTGGCGGCGGCCCCTTCCAATGCAGCACCGGAAATGCAGCGCTACTACCAGGCCGTCAATCGCTTCTCGACCGCACTCGCACTGCTGGCCGATGTATCGATGTTCACGCTGGGCGGCACGCTCAAGCGGCGTGAGAGCATCACCGGGCGGTTGGGCGACATCCTCTCGCAGATGTATCTGATCTCGTGCGCGCTCAAGCGCTTTGAAGACGAAGGCCGCCCTGCTGAGGATGCACCGCTGGTGCACTGGTCCGTGCAGGACGCACTGGTGAAAGCGTATGAGGCGCTCGACGGTGTGCTGGCCAACTTCCCGAACCGTGGCGTGGCTGGGTTGCTGCGCGCGCTGATCTTCCCGTTCGGTGCTCCCTACCGCAAACCATCGGACACGCTGGCTGCACAGGTGGCCGAACTGATGCAGACGCCCGGTGCCGCACGCGACCGCCTGCTGGCCGACTCGTACTGCCCAACGCCCGACGTCGATCCGATTGCCTACGGTGAAGCCGCCTTCCGCCTGCAACCGGCGGTGGACGCCATCGAGCAGCGCTTGAAACCCGCCATCCGCGCAGGCAAGCTCCCGCCCGTGCCGCAAAGCCTGCCTGACTTCGAGACGTGGACCGCGCAAGCCGTTGCGCAGGGCCTCATCGACGAGGCTGAACGCAAGCAACTCTGCGACTACGCACGCTACGGCGAACATGCCGTCGCCGTGGATGACTTTCCGCCTGACTTCAACCTGCTGGCCGACCTGCAGCGCCGCAAGGATGCGCTTGATGCGTTGCAGGCGGCAGAACGCCGAGCGGCTTGATTCAGCAACTGCGCAACGACAACAACAACGATGCAAGACAAGTACCTCGATTTCGTCGGTTCCGGTTTCGGCAAATGGCTCTCGGCCAACCTCGGCCTGCCGCAGCCGGTGCCGCTGCGCCGCTATCGCGCGGGCGAGCCGGAATTCGTCGGCCCGTTCCTGGTGGGCGCAGCACCCCGCGGCGCGATGCGCGAGACGCTCGCCGCGCTGTTCGCCGAGATCGGTGTACCGACGCGCTTTCATGAAAGTGATCCGGAGTGGCTTGGCGCAGCCAACCGGCATGGGCAGATCACGGGCCGCTTTGTTTCGCCCACGGGCAAGGATGGGGATGCATTCGACCGCATCGGCGGCATCGTCTTCGACGCAACGGGCATCACGTCCATCGACGGCCTCGACATGCTGTATCACGTGTTCCACGATGGCGTGCGTGCCATTGGTCGCTGCGGCCGCGTGGTGGTGATCGGGCGTCCGCCCGAGGGCTGCAAGACGCCGGAAGCTGCGATTGCGCAACGCGCGCTGGAAGGGCTGACGCGCTCGCTCGGCAAAGAGATCCGGCGTGGCTGTACGGCGCAGCTCGTGTACGTGGCCACGGGTGCGGAGAACGTAGCGGCGTCCACGCTGCGCTTTCTGCTGTCGGCACGCTCGGCGTACGTATCGGGACAGGTGGTGCGTGTGCATGCGGCCGCTGCCGTTTCCGTCGATTGGCAGAAGCCGTTGGCCGGCCGCACGGCGCTCGTCACGGGCGCATCGCGCGGCATCGGTGCGGCCATTGCACACGTGCTCGCGCGTGATGGCGCACGCGTGCTGTGCCTGGACGTGCCCGCCGCGCAAGACGGCCTGAACGCGGTGGCACAAGAAATCGGCGGCGAAGCGCTCGCCTATGACATCGCCGCGTCAGAGACACCCGCCCTGCTCGCGCAGCAACTTGCTGCGCTGGGCGGCATCGACATCCTCGTGCACAACGCCGGCATCACGCGCGACAAGACCATCGCCCGCATGACGGAAGCCGCGTGGCGCAGCGTGCTCGACATCAACCTCACGGCGCAGTTGCGCATCAACGACGCGCTGCTCGCGGCCAATGCGCTGCATGCGGGCGGAGCCATCGTGTGCGTGTCGTCCATCAGCGGCATTGCCGGCAACCTGGGGCAGACGAACTACGCCACCTCCAAGGCGGGCGTGATCGGGCTTGTGCAGGCCGGTGCACCACTGCTGGCCGAGCGCGGCATCACCATCAATGCCGTTGCGCCGGGCTTTATCGAAACGCAGATGACGGCCGCCGTGCCGTTTGCCATCCGCGAGGCCGGCCGCCGCATGAACGCCATGAGTCAAGGCGGCCAACCCGTCGACGTGGCCGAGGCGATTGCGTGGTTCGCCAATCCCGCATCGAACGGCGTGACAGGCAACATCGTCCGTGTATGCGGACAAAGTCTGCTCGGGGCCTGAGACAACCATGCGCTCCATCGCCCTGCCCCATCCGATGATCGCAACGCAGACGCTGGTGACCGAGCCACCGTCGGCCGGGGCATTGGCGTGGCGCGCGCTGCTGTCGCAACGCAAGGGCAAGCGCGGCGGCCCCCTGCCGCGCCATACGCTGGTGCGTCAGGAGGTTCCATTGGACGCGGAGCGCATCGCGCAATACGCAACGGTGTGTGGCTTCTCGCCCGCGCACGGCGTGCCGATGACGTATCCGCATCTGCTGGGCTTTCCGTTGCAGCTCATGCTGATGACGGAGTCAGCGTTCCCATATCCCGTGATCGGCTTGGTGCACCTGTGCAACACGATCCGGCAGCATCAGCGCCTGCAAACGGGTGAACGCGTGCGCGTGGAAGTCCGGCCGCGGCGGCTGTTCCAGCATGCGCGCGGACAGGCCTTCGCCATCGAGACAACCATCGTCAGGGCGGGCGCCGTGGTGTGGGAATCGCTCTCCACCTACCTGCGCGTGGGCGTGCAGTCTCCGCAGGGCGCACCGTTGATTGCGTTGCCAACAGCATCCGACCTGTCGCCCGACGGCCAGTGGGATGCCCCCGCCGACACCGGCCGCCGCTACGCCGAGGTGTCGGGCGACTGGAACCCGATCCACGTCTCGAACATCGGCGCCAAGCTGTTCGGCTTCGCACGCCCCATCGCACACGGCATGTGGACGAAAGCGCGCGCGCTGGCCGCGCTACTGCCGGCCGCACCGCTCACGCAGGGCGAAGTCGTTGCGGAGTTCAAGACGCCGCTGCAGTTGCCGGGCGCCGCCACGCTGTGGCAAGCCGATGCGGCCACGCCGAGCCGTGCGTTTGAAGTGCGCAACAAGGCCGGCGACAAACCTTATCTACGGGGCATGCTGACGCTGCCGCCAGCACAACCACAGCAACAACACACGGGAGACTGACGCATGCTCGTCGGACCACACGGGAACGCACAGGTACGCCGCGTTGCCATCCTCGGGGGCAATCGCATTCCGTTCGCGCGCTCGAACACGGCCTACGCCACGGCATCGAACCAGCAGATGCTGACGGCCGCGCTGCAGGGCCTGATTGATCGTTTCAACCTACACGGCATGCGGCTGGACGAGGTGGTGGCCGGTGCGGTCATCAAGCACGCACGCGATTTCAACCTGGCGCGTGAGACCGTGTTGTCCACCACGCTCGCCAAGCAGACGCCGGCGTACGATGTGCAGCAGGCGTGCGGTACGGGGCTCGAAGCCGCCATCCTGGTCGCCAACAAAATTGCGCTGGGGCAGATCGACGTAGGTATTGCGGGCGGCACGGATACCACCTCCGACGCGCCCGTCGGCCTGAACGAAAAGATGCGAAAGATCCTGCTGGAGGCCAATCGCGCCAAGTCCACCGGCGCGCGCATCAAGGCGCTGGCCGGGCTGCGGCCGTCGATGTTCGTGCGGCCGCTGCTGCCGCGCAACAGCGAGCCCCGCACGGGGCTGTCGATGGGCGAACACTGCGAGCTGATGGCCAAGCGCTGGGGCATCCGCCGCGAAGATCAGGACGCCCTCGCCCTGCGCAGCCACCACAACCTGACGGCTGCCTACGAGCGCGGCTTCTTCACCGATCTGATGACCGCGCACCTCGGGCTAGACCGCGACAACAACCTGCGCAGCAACCTCACCATCGAGCAATTGGCGAAGCTGCAACCGGTGTTCGATCGCAGCGCAGCGGGCACCCTGACTGCCGGCAACTCCACGCCGCTTACCGATGGCGCATCGTGCGTGCTGCTCGCCAGTGAAGACTGGGCACGCGCCCACAACCTGCCCGTGCTCGCTTACATGACCTGCGCCGACACGGCCGCCGTCGATTTCTTCAGCGGCACGCCTGAGCAGAACGAAGGGCTGCTGATGGCGCCTGCCTACGCCGTCTCGCGCATGCTGCAACGCGCCGGCCTGACGCTGCAGGACTTCGACTATTACGAAATCCACGAAGCCTTTGCCGCGCAAGTGCTGTGCACGCTGGCGGCGTGGGAATCGCCCGAGTACTGCCGCGAGAAGCTCGGCCGCAGCGCCCCCATGGGCAGCATCGACCGCAGCAAGCTGAACGTGAATGGCAGCTCGCTCGGCACTGGCCATCCGTTTGCTGCCACGGGCGGCCGGATTGTCGCCACGCTGGCCAAAATGCTGGCGCAGCGCGGCAGCGGGCGCGGCTTGGTATCGATCTGCGCGGCGGGCGGGCAAGGCGTGGTCGCCATTCTGGAGCGGCCCGAAAACATGTCGCATTGAACCGACGGGCCCACGGGAACGGCCCGGACACCAACCCACGCGGCATATAACAAAACCAGCCGCGTTTCATGGACGGAGACACCATGAACACCGTTGCTGACCACAGCAATCTGACCGACCGCATCTGGCTGAAGTCGTACCCCGAGGGCGTGCCCGCCGAGATCGACCCAGACCGCTACCGCTCGCTGGCCGAGGTGTTTCGCGAATCGGTGGAGAAATACCGTAACCGCGTCGCCTATGTGAGCGTCGGCACCGAGATGACGTACGGCGAATGCGAGCGGAAGGCGCTGCACTTCGCGGCGTGGCTGCAATCGCGCGGCGTGAAGAAGGGCGACCGCGTGGCGATCATGCTGCCCAACAGCCTGCAGTACCCGGTGTGTCTGTTCGGCACGCTCCTGGCCGGCGCCATCGTCGTCAACGTGAACCCGCTCTACACCGTGCCGGAGCTGGCGCATCAACTGCGAGATTCCGGCGCGCAGACCATCGTCGTGCTGGAAAACTTCGCACGCACGTTGGAACAGGCGCTGCCAGGCACGCAGGTGCGCAACATCGTCATCACCGGCATTGGGGACCTGATGGGCGGCGCGCTCAACCTCAAGGGCCGTGCGCTGAACTTCGTGATGCGGCATGTGCAGAAGCAGGTGCCGCCTTACAAGCTGCCCTCGCCCATCTGGCTGCGCGATGCGCTGGCCGCAGGGCGCTCGCGGGCGCTGCAGCCGGTGGAGCTGGCATCGGAAGACATCGCCTTCCTGCAATACACGGGCGGCACCACCGGCGTGGCCAAGGGTGCGATGCTCACCCACCGCAACATCATCGCCAACCTGCTGCAGGCCGAAGAGTGGTCCAAAAGCATGCTCACCGGCGGGGCGGAGACCAACGTCACGCTGCTGCCGCTGTATCACATCTTCTCGCTCACGGTGAACCTGCTGATGTTCATGACCATGGGCGGGCGCAACATCCTGATCGCCAATCCGCGTGATACCAAACGGGTACTCTTCATCCTGCGCAAGGAGCGCTTCTCGGGCATTGCGGGCGTCAACACGCTGTTCAACTTGCTGCTGGAAGACCCGGAATTTGCCAAGCGCGATTTCTCGGCCATGAAAATCACCATCGGTGGCGGCATGGCGGTGCAGCGCGCCATTGCAGAGCGCTGGAAGAAGGTCACCGGCCACACCATCGTGGAAGGCTATGGGCTGACGGAGTGCTCGCCGGTCGTGTCGATGAACCCGCCGAACATCACTGAATTCAGCGGCACGATCGGCCTGCCTGCGCCCTCCACCGAAGTGCGCTTCAAGCGCGACGACGGCACCATCGCCCCCCTGGGCGAACCCGGTGAATTGCAGGTGCGCGGCCCTCAGGTCATGCGCGGCTACTGGCAACGGCCAGAAGAAACCGCCAAGGCCATCGACGCGGAAGGCTGGTTCTCCACCGGCGACATCGGCGTCATGGACGCCAACGGCTACATCCGCCTGATCGACCGCAAGAAGGACATGATTCTCGTCTCGGGCTTCAACGTGTACCCCAACGAGATCGAAGACGTGGTCGCGCTCCACCCCGAGGTGTTGGAGGTGGCGGCCATCGGCGTGCCCGACCCGGTGGCGGGCGAGCGCGTGAAGATCATCGTGGTGCCGCGCACCGGCGCGCTGACGGAAGCCGCGCTGCTCGAACATTGCCGCGCCCACCTGACCGGCTACAAGATGCCGCGCATCGTCGAGTTCCGCCACGAAGAGCTGCCCAAATCGACCGTGGGCAAAATCCTGCGCCGCGAACTGCGTGATGCAGATCCAGACATCCAGCGCGCCCGCGCCGCACAGGCAACGCAATAACCCGCCGATGAGGAGACCCGCATGCGAGCGCGCACTCTTGCCCTGATCACGGCGCTGGCCTGCTGCGCCCCAGGCTGGGCTCAGACCCCGGAGGGCTCCGCGCCGGCTGCCGCATCGCCAGCATCACCGGCGGCCGCCATTGCCAGCTTTGCCGCCATGGACGTCAGCAGACAGACTGCGTGGCTCGGCGCCCAAGTCCACGCCAACGCATTCGCCAACTGGGCTGACGATGACATCCTCGCCATGGCGCAGGCCATGAAGCCCGAAACGCTGGTCCGCTGGCTCAAGGCCGAGGTCGCCAATCTCCCCGAATACGAATACCGCATGCGCCGGCAGGAACGCGTGAAGGACCAGTGGCAAAGCCAGCCGTCGCTCATGCTGGTGCGCTACCGACACGCGCCGCGCCAGGTCTACGCGCGCTGGCTCAAGGGCGGCGCGCACGCGGGCCAGGAAATCATCTACGACGAAACCGTGCGCAAGGACGAGCTGTACGGCCACTTGGGCGGCCTCTTCGGCTTTGCGGCCATCTGGAGCGCGCTCGACGGGCAACTCGCCAAATCGCAGTCGAACCACACCGCGCGCGAGTTGGGGCTGCAGTTCATCGTGGAGACAGTGGAGCGCGATGGCCGCGCCCACGTGGCCGCTGGCGAAACCGGCAAGTTCAACGAAGCCCGCGTGGTGACCGAAAGCGGAGAGCGCATGCTGGCCCTGACCTGGGATTCGC
This sequence comes from uncultured Ralstonia sp., assembly GCA_966433195.1. Classification (GTDB taxonomy): domain Bacteria; phylum Pseudomonadota; class Gammaproteobacteria; order Burkholderiales; family Burkholderiaceae; genus Ralstonia. Next base: position 7,119 of record CBJMVH010000057.1, on the reverse strand, counting down.
CCAGCGGCCCCCCCACGTTCTACGCCAAGCGCGTGCGGCTGTTCTTCGACCTCAAAAACCCGTGGGTCCGTGTCGAAGAATCATGGGATGCATCGGGAAACCAGCTTGAAAAAATTGCCATTGAAAGCGTGACGCGCAAGACGTGGAACGACCAAACCTTCAACCCCAAGAACCCGGAATACAAGTTTTGAAGCACCGCCCGCAGAGCGTTGTGCGCCAAGGCTCCGCCGGTTAGGCGATCGGTATCAAACATGCCTAGGGGAAACCCCTGTGGCGTGCGTACCAGCTAGAGGAAAGCTTCAACGAACGCAGAGAAATCGCTGCGTTATGCTGCGGAAACACAAATCGCCACACTTAGGCGAAATAACAATTCCATCCAGAGAGACAACCACATGAACCGCACCACCCGCCGCTTTGCCGCAGCCCTTGCCTGCGCTGCCGTCAGCAGCCTCGCTGCTCCCCTGGCTCACGCCCAATCCACCGCAGAGGCCAACGTGGCCGCAAGCGCCAGCACCGGCAGCAGCGGTACCAGCGGCGGCGGGTTCAGCGGGTTCATGGACAACTACGTCTGGGGCCGCAACGTCATGGCGTTGGGCTGGTTCTACATCCGCCCGATGGATTCGGCCACGCCGCTGACCACCACCACCAGCGCACTCGGCCTGGGCACGTGGCAGTCGCCCGGAACTGACGTGAAAGTCAGTAACGCGAACACGCTGTCGCTCACGTTCACGCACTTCTTTACCGACAACATCGCCGGCACGTTTGTGGGTGGCGTGCCGCCCAAGTTCAACCTGTACGGCAGTGGCAACGTGATCGCGCCGGTGCCCGTCATCGGGCCGCTGACGCTCATTAATCTGGGCCTGCCGCAGAACAATCCGGTGGCCACCGTGCGTGAATGGAGCCCGGCCATCGTTGCGCAGTACTACTTCGGCACGAAGGAAAGCAAGGTGCGCCCGTTCATTGGTGGTGGCGTCAGCTACAACTTCTTCACCAACCTGCGCCTGAACTCCAACTTTGTGAACGCGCTGCAAAACCTGGGTCAGGTGCTACAGCTCGGCATGGGCCAAACGCCCACCGGCCCCGCCAAGGTGACGGCCGAAACCTCCAGCTCCTGGACGCCTGTCGCCAACGTCGGCGTGTCGTATGAGTTTGCCAAGAACTGGACGGCCATCGGCACGGTGTCGTATCTGCCGCTGAAGACCACGTCGACCATCACCATCCGCAGCCAGCAGGGCCAGGTGCTGGCGGTCAACAAGACCGACATCAAGGTCGACCCGATCGTGTTCGGGCTGGCTGTCGGCTACAAGTTCTGATCTGCCGATTGATTCGCAGCAAACGCCACCTCCGGGTGGCGTTTTTCATTGGGGCACGGGTCGATAGAGCCGATATGATGGCGGGGTTCTGCTGACCAACCCCTCACCCATCGCACCCACCTCGCCCATGACCCAGCCTTCCATCGCCATCGTCGGAGCCGGCATTGCCGGTGTTGCCTGTGCCAACGCGCTTGCCGCGGAAGGCATCGCCTCCACCGTCTACGAGCGCGCGGGTGGCGTGGGTGGCCGGCTGGCGACCATGGTGCTGCCTGAGGGCGCCCCCGCGTATGCGTTCGACCATGGCGCGCAGTCGTTCAACGTGCGCAGCGAGGCCTTCCGCCGCGCCGTGGACGCGGCGGGCCGACAGGGCTCCGTCCTGCCATGGCCCGCGCGCTGGGGCCACCGCACGGCTGACACCTTGCAGGCGGATACGCGTGACGAAACCCGCTACGTCGGCCTGCCGGGCATGGGCGCCTTGGTGCGCAGCTTGGCCACGCCGCTGGATGTCCGCTTCGGCCACGCCGTCACGCACATTGCGCACGACGGCCGCCGCTGGACGATCACGCGCAACGGCGCCAGCCCCGAACACGCCGACATCGTCGCATTGGCCCTGCCCGCGCCCGAATTGCCGGCGCTCTTCCACGGCGCCACGCCGGCTTCGCTGCAAGAGACCATCGCTCCGGTGCGCTACGCCCCGTGCTGGGCACTGATGATGGGCTTTGCGCAACCGCTCGACCTGCCGTATGACGGCATCCGCATCGACGACGACATGCTCGCCTGGGCCGCCCGCGACAACGCCAAGCCGGGTCGTGTGATGGTCGACGAATCGTGGGTGGTGCATGCGTCGCCCGCCTGGTCTGCCGCACATGCCAACGACACGCCCGAGCAAGCGCTGCACGCCATGCACGCCCGCTTTGCCGAAGCCTTCCCCGGTACGCCCGACCCCGACCTCATGGCCGCACACCTGTGGCCGCATGCGCTCGTGGAACAGGCCGCAGGCCTGCCGTGCCACTGGGATGTCGCTGCACGCCTGGGCGCCTGCGGTGATTGGTGCGAAGGCCCACGCGTGGAAGCCGCCTTCCTCAGCGGTGTGGCGCTGGCCGCAAAGATCGCGGAATCGCTGTAGCGGAAACGCCACCGCGTGGCACCCAGCGTTACAATGTCGGGTTGTCTCGTGTTTCGTGTGCCGGGTCGCTCACCCGGCGGTGGCTTTCCTCTGACGACGCCATGCGCACCCGACGCCAAGTCCTCGCCCTAGCCTTTGCTGCTGCCACTGCTGTGTTGACTGCGGCGGCGCCGTTGTCCACACATGCGCAAGTGCTGCGCAATATTCCGGCGACGGCACCAGCAGCCCAGTTGACCGTCAATTCGGCCAATACCGGCACGCTGAGTACCGGCAGCACCGGCTTGGTGCGCATCCTGCTGCTCGGCTTGACCAGTAGCAGTGCGGATATCAACTTCGCGCCGGGCGTGCGGATTCTGTCGCTGGACGGACGCTTGCTGCCGCCCGCTTCGGTGGTCGGCCAGACGTTCAAGGTGCGGTATCAGCTCGACCTGTATCAGCAGTTGCTGACGGCCTGGGTCGTCAGCGATGACGACTACAACGCCGCAGTGGCTGCACAAGCCCAGTCCCGATAGTCAGAACAAAACGCCCCACGAAGCACGTGCCCCCAGGTCAACCACTGTGATCGGCACATGAAAAAAGTCTTCATCAAAACCTACGGCTGCCAGATGAACGAGTACGACTCGGACAAGATGTCCGATGTGCTCAACGCGGCTGAAGGCCTCGTCCCCACCGACACGCCCGAAGATGCGGACGTGATCCTCTTCAACACGTGCTCCGTGCGCGAGAAGGCGCAGGAGAAGGTGTTCTCCGAGCTCGGCCGCGTCAAGGCGCTCAAGGCGCTCAAGCCGGACCTCGTCGTTGGCGTGGGCGGCTGTGTGGCGAGCCAGGAAGGCGCTTCCATCGTGGCGCGTGCGCCGTACGTGGACGTCGTCTTCGGCCCGCAAACGCTGCACCGCCTGCCGGACCTGATCGCCGCGCGCCGCCGTACCGGCCGCTCACAGGTCGATGTGTCGTTCCCGGAGATCGAGAAGTTCGACCACCTGCCGCCCGCCCGCGTGGAAGGCGCGTCGGCGTTCGTGTCGATCATGGAAGGCTGCTCGAAGTACTGCAGCTACTGCGTGGTGCCCTACACGCGCGGTGAAGAAGTCTCGCGCCCGTTTGACGACGTGCTGGCCGAAGTGGCCGGCCTGGCCGAACAGGGCGTGCGCGAAGTCACGCTGCTGGGCCAGAACGTCAACGCCTACATCGGCAAGATGGGCGACACCGCCGAGCGTGCCGACTTTGCGCTGCTGCTCGAATACGTGGCGGAAATCCCGGGCATCGAGCGCATCCGCTACACGACCAGCCACCCGAAGGAATTCACGCAGCGCCTGATCGAGGCGTATGCCACCAACCCGAAGCTGGTTGACCACCTGCACCTGCCCGTGCAGCACGGCTCCGATCGCATCCTGATGGCGATGAAGCGCGGCTACACGGTGCTCGAATACAAGAGCATCATCCGCAAGCTGCGCGCGATCCGGCCGAACATCTCGGTGGCAACCGATTTCATCGTCGGCTTCCCGGGCGAAACCGATGCGGATTTCGCCAAGACGATGGACCTCATTCATGAGATCGGCTACGACAACTCGTTCAGCTTCATCTACAGCCCGCGCCCCGGCACGCCGGCAGCCAACCTGCACGACGACACGCCGCACGAAGTGAAACTGCAACGCCTGAAGACGCTGCAGGCCGCCATCGACGCCAACATGGTGCGCATCAGCGAAGGCATGGTCGGCAGCACGCAGCGCATCCTGGTTGAAGGCCCGTCGCGCAAGGATCCGACCGAGCTACATGGCCGCACTGAGAACAACCGCGTGGTCAACTTCGCCCTGCCCGATGTGCCGCAGGCGCGCCGTGACCAACTGATTGGCCAGATGCTGGATGTGAAGATCGTGCACGCGTATCCGCATTCGTTGCGTGGGGAAGTCGTCGCATGAAGCCAACCGTGGCGGAATTCACCGCGCCCAAGAACGACAACGCGCGCTTGCAAAACCTGTGCGGGCCACTGGACGAGAACCTGCGTCAGATCGAGCAGGCGCTGGACGTGACGATCAACCGGCGCGGCAGCAAGTTCACCGTGCGCGGCGCCAACGCACAGGGCGCTGCCAACGCGCTGGAAACGTTTTACAACGCAGCGCGCGAGCCGCTGTCGGTGGACGACATTCAGCTCGGCCTGGTGGAGACGCGGCAAGTGGCCGCACATGGCGCCTATCTGCCGGAGTCGAAACTCGACGCGCCGGATGGCAACGACCTCTCGCCCGTGCTGCACACGCGCCGCACGGATCTGCACGGCCGCACGCCGATGCAGCGCGAGTACCTGCGCAACATCCTGTCGCACGATCTGTCGTTCGGCATCGGACCTGCGGGTACGGGCAAGACGTATCTGGCCGTGGCGTGCGCGGTCGATGCGTTGGAGCGCGACGCCATCAAGCGCATCGTGCTGACGCGACCGGCGGTGGAAGCCGGCGAGCGCCTCGGCTTCCTGCCCGGCGATCTCGCCCAGAAGGTCGACCCATACCTGCGCCCGCTGTATGACGCGCTGTACGACCTGCTCGGCTTCGACAAGACGCAGAAGATGTTCGAGCGCCAGATGATCGAGATCGCGCCGCTGGCGTACATGCGCGGGCGCACGCTCAACCACGCGTTCATCATCCTGGACGAAGCGCAGAACACCACGCCGGAACAGATGAAGATGTTCCTCACGCGGATCGGCTTCGGCTCCAAGGCGGTGATTACCGGGGACACGACGCAGATCGACCTGCCACGCGGCCAAAAGAGCGGCCTGATCGAAGCACAGCACGTGCTGCGCGACGTGCGCGGCGTGGCGATGACACGCTTTACCAGCGTCGACGTGGTGCGGCACCCTCTGGTGGCGCGCATTGTCGAGGCTTATGACGAATTCCATGCACAGCACAAGGACGCCTGAACGTGGCCAAAGCTAAGACCAAAACCAAGAAGACCCAACCCGAAGCCACTGGCCCGCGCGTCGACGTATTCGATGCCAAGGGCAAACCCAAGACGGTGGACGCCAGCGCTCTGCGCATCGCGTTTGCCGACGGCCGCAGCCTGATCATCAGCGTGCCCGATACCGCCGATGGCGCCATCACCCTGGTCGCCGAGCATTCGGACACCAACACGAACGCCATGCTGTCGCTGCGCCCCGAGCACCACGACAGCATCACGCTGCGCATCGAGGCCGAGCCGGTACAAAGCGAGCGGACCGAAGACCTGGACGACACGTTCTGGAACAACGGCGCCGAAGCCTTGGACGACGCACAGATGCTCACGCTCGACCTGAGCGTGCAGCACGGCGACGAACTCAAGGCCGCCGCACGCAAGGCGCTGCCGAAAGAGAAAGACATCGAAGCGTGGATCGCGCCGGCGCTGTTTGCCGATGCGCAGCTCAACGTGCGCTTCGTTGGCGAAGAAGAAGGCCGCACGCTCAACCGCACGTACCGCGGCAAGGACTACGCCACCAACGTGCTGACGTTCTCGTATGCAGAGAGCGAGGAAGACCCCGTGTCCGCCGACATCGTGCTGTGCTGCCCGGTGATCGAGAAGGAAGCGAAGGAGCAGAAGAAGCCGCTGCTCGCGCACTACGCGCACCTGATCGTGCACGGCGCGCTGCATGCACAGGGCTACGACCATGAAGACCCGGCCGATGCTGAAGAGATGGAAGGCATCGAAACGCAGATCCTCGGCGAGCTCGGCTTTGCCGATCCGTATGCGGATCGCTGAAGCGCCGTCCCACACCATCAACGCCGGCCTCGCGCCGGCGTTTTGCTTGGTGCGTGTTCCATTTCTGCAGCAGGCTGTTTCAACGCTGAATCAACCTGCATAACTGCCGACCCAATCCCCACAACGGTTTACGGGATTTTCTCGGCCATTTGGCGCATGGCAGCGCCGGTCAAACCGCGCATGCACAGCGCACGGATAGTCGGCCATCCGACATCCCTGCCGTTCTCCATACGGCGCATGGGCTTTGCCGTAGCGATTCCTATCCTCCACGCATAAGCCGCCACTCGAGCGAGCTCAACGAACGTCGGCGCAAACGAGCGCCATGGGCCAGCCCGCGCGCAGACGGGCACGGCTCCGCGGGGAGGTCATCATGCGTCAACGCTTCATGGACAGCATTCCATGGGCCACGCTGCTGATTGGCGTGGGAGTCGGCACTGCGCTCGCGGTCACGCCGCGCATCGCACACGCGGACCACAAGCAATCGTGCTACGCGGGCATCGTCGTCGTGTTCGATGGCGCATGGCACCCGGGCGCGGTGGTGGGCTGTCGCACGGTCAATGTGTCGGACAGTAACAACGTGGTCGGTGCCGAAGTGAACCTCATGATTGCGCAGGGCACGATTCGGCCCCGCGTGCAGGCCGTGGTCGGCAGCACCAGTGTGCAGGCGCTGATCGGCGGCGGATACGATTTCGCGAGCAGCAAGACCCTGGTGAGCGTCGGCATTACGGGTGACCATTGGCTAGGCGGCGTGGATAAAGAGATCGCCGGCCGCTGGACCGCCTACGCCGGCGCCAGCACCCTCGGCCGGTATCACGGCAACACGCAGGAGCCGGTCACGACGCCCACAACCGGTCCCGCCAATAACGTTACGCCGCCACCTCCCACGAACAACAACGCGCCAGCCCCGGCTCCCACGCCAGGCAAGTCGCCGAGTCCGACGCCTAGCCCTAGCCCTAGCCCTAG
>CBJMVH010000056.1:0-29887 GCA_966433195.1 uncultured Ralstonia sp. | reverse complement strand
CCAACAACAATCCGGCGCCGGGTAAGAACCAGTTGGGTGCGTACACCGGTATCGTCCACTCGTTCTAACGCCCCCGGCCCACTCCCAAGCAATGCCACGCATGAACATCCTCACCATCGATACCGGTACTACCAACACGCGCGTCACCGTTTGGCGTGATGACGTCGCGCTCTGCCAGGCCGCGCGCCAGGTCGGGGTGCGCGACACCGCCATCACCGGCAACAAGACGACGCTGCAGCGCGGCGTGCAGGACACCATTGAAGCCGCGCTGCAGAAGGCCGGTTTCGGCATGAACCAGGTCGACCTTGTGCTGGCCTCCGGCATGATCACCTCCAACGTGGGGCTGCACGAGGTGCCGCATCTGACCGCGCCGGCCGGCCTGCGCGATCTGGCGGCGGGGATGGTGCAGGCGAGCATCCCCGAGGTGTGCGACAAGCCGATCTGGTTCGTGCCCGGCGTGCGCAATCCGGTGGACAACCTGGGCCTGCACAACATCGAGTCGATGGACATGATGCGTGGCGAAGAGGTCGAGACCATGGGGTTAGTCTCGCGCCTGGGCATCACCGAGCCGGCGGTGATCGTGCTGCCGGGCTCGCACTCGAAGTTCGTGCATCTGGACGCCGACCAGCGCATCACCGGTTGTGTGACGACGCTGGCCGGCGAACTGCTCCACGTGATTACGCACAACACCATCCTGGCTGACTCGCTGGATTCCGACTTCGCCACCGAAGTCGATCCGGAAATGCTGCTGGCCGGTGCGCGCAGCGCCAGCAGCATCGGCCTGGGGCGCGCCTGCTTCATGGTACGCACGCTGGGCCAGTTCACGATCTACGAACGCAATGCGCGGGCCAACTTCCTGCTGGGCGCGGTGCTGGGCGCGGATCTGCTCACGCTCAAGAACAGCAGCGCGATCCGCATGAACCCGGGCACGCAGTTCGTCATCACGGGCAAGCCGTTGCTGCGGGAGTCGCTGGCCGTACTGGTGTCGGAAGACGATTTCTTCTCCGGCAAAGTCACCGTGACGAGCAGTGAACAGCAGGAACACCTGGCCGGCAGCGGCGCGATTGCGATTGCCCGCGAGCGCGGTCTCGTCAAGACGTTGAAGGCAGCGTAAGCCCAGCGCTGGCGCGGCCAAACCGATTTATCCACAACGGTTATCCACAGCAGTTGTCCACAGTGGTTATCCACAGCAAAACAGGTGCCGCCAAGACGGCATCACAAGGAGACAAGATGAACCAACAACGACGCGGTACCTTCAAGGCCATTGCGGCCGCCACGCTGTTCGCCATGGCGGGCGGCTTCTCGGTGTTTGCCCATGCAGCCGACGACGTGAAGATCGGCTTCCTGGTCAAGCAGCCCGAAGAGCCCTGGTTCCAGGACGAATGGAAGTTTGCCGACCAGGCCGCCAAGGAGAAGGGCTTCAAGCTGGTCAAGATCGGCGTGCCCAGCGGTGGTGAAGTGCTGACCGCCATCGACAACCTCGGCGCGCAGCACGCGCAGGGCTTCGTGATCTGCGTGCCCGACGTGAAGCTCGGCCCGGCAGTGGTGGCCAAGGCCAAGCAGAACAACCTCAAGCTGATGACGGTGGATGACCGTCTGGTTGACGGTGCCGGTAAGCCGATCGAATCGGTGCCGCACATGGGCATCTCCGCCACGAAGATCGGCGAGCAGGTGGGCGACGCCATCGCGCAGGAGATGAAGAAGCGCGGCTGGAACCTGTCGGAAGTCGGCGCGATCCGCATTGCCTATGACCAGCTCCCGACGGCCAAGGAGCGCACCGACGGCGCCGTGGCAGCGCTCACCAAGGCGGGCTTCCCGGCCGCCAACGTGCTGACCAGCCCGCAAGCCAAGACGGATACCGAAGCCGCCTTCAACGCCGCCAACATCACGCTGACCAAGAACCCGAAGTTCAAGCATTGGATTGCGTTTGGCCTGAACGATGAAGCCGTGCTCGGTGCGGTGCGCGCGGCCGAAGGCCACGGCGTGAAGCCGGCGGACATCATCGGGGTGGGTATCGGCGGCAGCCAATCGGCGCTCAACGAATTTGCCAAGCCCGAGAAGACCGGCTTCTTCGGCACGGTGCTCATCAGCCCGAAGCGCCATGGCTACGAGACGTCCGTGAACATGTATGAGTGGATCAAGAACAACAAGGCGCCCGAGCCGCTCATCCTCACCAGCGGCCGCTTGATGACGCGCGAGAACGAGAAGCAAGTCCGCCAAGAGATGGGTTTGTGATCTTGCGGATGACGCGCATCGAGATGAGGAAGGAGACTTGCCATGTCGGCGTTTCTTGAGTTTCGTGGCATCAGCAAGGTGTTTCCGGGTGTGCGGGCGCTGTCCGATGTGTCGTTCGGCATCGAATGCGGCCGCGTGCACGGCTTGCTGGGCGAGAACGGCGCGGGCAAGTCGACGCTGTTGAAGATCCTCGGCGGTGACTATCAGCCCGATGGTGGGCAGATCCTCGTCGAGGGCCAGCCGACGGCGTTCCCGACCACGCGGGCGGCGCTCGATGCCGGCATTGCCGTCATCCATCAGGAGCTCCAGACGGTGCCCGAGCTGACGGTGATGGACAACCTGCTGCTCGGCCACCTGCCGGCCAGCGGCGGGTTTATCCGCCAGCGTGAGGCCATGGCTTGGACGCGCGAACAGCTCGGTCGCATCGGCGTCGATCTGGACCCGCGCGCCAAGCTCAAGCACCTGTCGATCGGCCAGCGCCAGATGGTGGAAATCTGCAAGGCGATCCTGCGCGATGCGCGCGTGATTGCGCTGGACGAGCCGACGAGTTCGCTGTCGATCCGCGAGACCGACATCCTGTTCCGCCTCGTGAAAGACCTGCGCGCGCAGGGCCGGGCGCTGATCTACATCTCGCACCGGCTCGACGAGATTTTCGAGCTCTGCGACGGCTGCACGATCTTCCGTGATGGCCGCAAGGTGGCGGATTTCCCGAGCATGGCCAACGTGACGCGGGACGAGTTGGTCGCGCAGATGGTCGGCCGCCAGATCGACGACATCTTCGACTACCGTGCCCGCCCGCTTGGCGAGGCGCGCTTGCAGGTGGATGGGTTGATGGGCCCGAAGCTGGCCGAACCTGCCAGCCTGTCCGTACGCCGAGGCGAGATCGTCGGCCTGTTCGGCCTGGTGGGCGCGGGGCGCTCGGAGTTGGCAAGGCTGATTTACGGCGCGGACCACAAGACCGCCGGCACGATCGCGCTTGATGGTGCGCCGATCCGCATCCGCGATGTGGCCGACGCCATCCGCCAGGGCATCGTGCTGTGCCCGGAAGACCGCAAGGAAGAGGGCATCATCGGCTGCCGCTCGGTGTCGGAGAACATCAACATCAGCTGCCGGCGCAACCAGCGGCGCTTCGGTTTGTTCGTCAACGACAAGCAAGAAGCGAAGACGGCCGACCACTACATCAACCGTCTGCGCATCAAGACGCCCAACCGCGAGCAGCCGATCCGCCTGCTGTCGGGCGGGAACCAGCAGAAGGCGATCCTGGCCCGCTGGCTCGCGGAAGACGACATGCGCGTGCTGATCATCGACGAGCCCACGCGCGGCATCGACGTCGGTGCCAAGAACGAGATCTACCAGGTGCTGTATGAGCTGGCCGAACGCGGCGTGGCCGTGCTGATGATCTCCAGCGAGTTGCCGGAGATCCTCGGTGTGGCCGACCGCGTGCTGGTGATGAGCGAAGGCCGCATCGCCGGTGAATTGCTGCGCGAGCAAGCCAACGAGCAAGCCGTGCTCAAGCTGGCGCTGCGCCCCGAATCTGCGCCGCTGCCGACAGCCCCCTTGGCTGCATGAGAACCCCGGAGTCCAAGATGTCTCAGTCTCAACGTTTGCAACATTCCGATGCGCTCGCCGCATCGGCACGCTCTGCCATGAACAAGACGCGCCTGCTTCGCCTGCTGGACGATTTCAGCCTGCCGCTGATCTTCGCCATTCTGTTTGCCGCGCTGTCGTTCTCGGTCGAGTACTTCTTCTCGTGGCAGAACATGGTGGGCCTCGCGCTCTCCGTCTCGCAGATCGGCATGGTGGCGTGCACGATGATGTTCTGCCTGGCCTCGCGCGACTTTGACTTGTCGATTGGGTCGACGGTGGCGTTTGCCGGTGTGCTCTGCGCCATGATCATCAACGCCACCGGCAGCATCGCGCTGGGCATTGGCGCCAGTCTGGTGGCGGGGGCGGTCATTGGCGGCATCAACGGTTTCGTGATCGCCAAGCTCAAGATCAACGCGTTGATTACCACGCTGGCCACGATGGAAATCGTGCGCGGCCTTGCCTTCATCGCCTCGCACGGGCAGGCGGTGGGCGTGTCGGACATGGCGTTCTTTGATCTGGGCAACACCATCATCTTCGGCGTGCCGACGCCGGTGTGGGTGGCGGCGCTGTGCTTCATCGTGTTTGGCGTGCTGCTCAACAAGACGATCTACGGGCGCAATACGCTCGCCATCGGCGGCAACCCGGAGGCGGCGCGGCTCGCGGGCGTGAACGTCAACATGACGCGCATCGTCATCTTCCTGATCCAGGGCGTGATTGCGGCGCTGGCCGGCGTGATTCTGGCGGCGCGTATTACCAGCGGCCAGCCGAACGCGGCGCAGGGTTTTGAGCTGAACGTAATCTCGGCCTGCGTGCTGGGCGGGGTGTCGCTGCTGGGCGGCCGCGCCACGATCAGTGGGGTGTTGGTCGGCGTGCTGATCATGGGCACCGTGCAGAACGCGATGAACCTGCTGAACATCGACGCGTTCTACCAATACCTCGTGCGTGGGGCCATCCTGCTGGCGGCGGTGCTGGTCGACCAATTGAAGAACCGCGGTGGCCGCGATTGACCGGGAAGAACACGCGATGACCGCAACCATCCTTTCTGATCTGCGCTGCACGCTCGGTGAGGGCATCGTCTGGGACGATGAGCTCGGCGTGCTGTGGTGGACCGACATTCAGGAATCGCTGCTGTGGCAGCACGACCCCGCGACGGGCAAGGAACGCCAATGGTCGCTGCCGCAGCGCGTGGGCTCGTTCGTGCTGACGGACGCGCCGGGCGTGCTGATTCTCGGGCTGGCCAAGAAGGTCGTTCTCTTTGATACGCACACCGGCACACTGCAACCGCTGGCCGATGTCGAACCCGACAACCCCACCACGCGCGTCAACGACGGCCGGGCCGACCGCAGCGGCAACTACGTCTTCGGCACGATGCATGAAGGCGGCCCGGAGCCCACCGGCAGCTTCTACCGCTTCACGCCGATGGGCGCGCTGCAACGCTTGGCGCTGCCCCATATCGCCATCGCCAACAGCATCGCGTTCAGCCCCGACGGCGCGACGATGTACTGGTGCGACACGGAAAGCCGCCGCATCCACGCGTGCGACTACGACGGACAAACCGGCAGCGTGGGCAACATCCGCGTCTTTGCCGATCTGCGAGACCAGGATGCGGAAGGCCGCCACAAGGGCTCGCCCGATGGCTCCACGGTCGACGCAGAAGGCTGCCTGTGGAACGCAGAATGGGGCGGCAACCGCGTGACGCGCTACGCGGTGGACGGGCGAGTGCTGGCGCAGGTCTCCGTGCCGACGTCGCAGCCAACCTGCCCAGCGTTTGGAGGTGCTGCATTCGAGACGCTGTATCTGACGACCGCGCGCGATGGCTTGTCGGCGCATCGCCTGGCAGAAGACCCGAACGCCGGTGCAACGATCCAGCTGGCTGTACCTCACGTACGCGGATTGCCGGAGGCCCGTTTCGGCCATGCCCACGTTGCGGCTTGAGAACCGCGCGTTGCGCGTGGACGTGCTACCCGAGGCCGGCGGCGGCTTGCTGCGCTTCGATTGGCTCGGCGATGGCGGTGTCGTGCCCATCTTCCGACCCGGCGAGGCCGCTGCAGCCCAGCAGGACCCGCGGACGCTTGCGTGCTATCCGCTGGTGCCGTGGTCCAACCGCATTGGCGGCGGACGTTTTACGTTCGAGGGGCACGCGGTCGAAGTGCCTCGCACGCGCGAAGGCGAGCCCTATCCGCTGCACGGTCATGGTTGGCTGATGCCGTGGCGCGTTGTCTCGCAGACCGCGGCGTCGGTTGAACTGGCGGCGGTGGTCGACCATGGTCAACCGTTCCGCTATTCGGCGCGCCTGCGCTACACGTTGAGCGCAAGCTCGCTGCATGTGTTGCTATCCGTGCGTAACGAAGGCACGCCGCTGCCGTTTGGTTTGGGGCTGCACCCGTTTTTCCCGCGCACGCCTGGCGTGCGACTGCAAGCGCGCGCAACCGCGATGTGGCAAGCCGCGCCTGACCATCTGCCAACGGTGTCGCAGGCGCCGCCCGCCGATGCCGACTTCCGCAAGTTGCGGCCCCTTGCCGTGACGGCCAACCTCAACCACAGCTTCGAAGGCTGGGATGGCCATGCCGAGATTGCCTGGCCTGACCAACGCCTGTTGCTATCAACGAGTGCGGACACGTCCCGCTACGTGCTCTACACGCCGACGGACGCTGACTTCTTCTGCTTCGAGCCGGTCGACCACGCCATCAACGCGCACAACCTGCAGGGTTTGCCGCAAGACCATGGGCTGACCATCCTCGGCACCGGTCAGAGCCTGGAGCGCAGCTATCAATTCACCGTGGGCCGTTCTGACGCATGACTGCTTCTCCGACGTCTTTTCCGCCGCGCCTCGCAGGCAAGGTCGCCCTGGTGACGGGGGCCACGCAGGGCATTGGCGGCGCGATTGCCAAGCTGTTCGCGCAGCACGGTGCGCGCGTGATCGTCAACGCGCTGGTGCGTGACGAGCGCGCTGAGGCCTTCGCGGCATCCATTGGCAACGACGACAACATCCTCCTCGTGCAAGCCGACGTACGTGATCGCGCGCAGATCGACGCGATGGTCGCGGCGGGCGTCGAGCGCTTCGGCGGCATCGACGTGCTGGTCAACAACGCGGGCATCAACGTGTTTGCCGATCCGCTGAAGCTCAGCGAAGACGATTGGGCGCGCTGCCTCTCCGTCGATCTGGAGGGCGCCTGGCATTGCGCGCGTGCGGTGCTGCCGCACATGTTGGCGCGCGGGGCGGGGAGCATCGTCAACATCGCGTCGGTGCACGGGCACAAGATCATCCCGGGCGCATTTCCGTATCCGGTCGCCAAGCATGGGTTGATCGGGCTGACGCGTGCGCTGGGCATCGAATATGCGGCGCGCGGTATCCGGGTGAATTCGATTTCGCCGGGGTTGATCCTCACACCGATTGCCGAGGCGGGTTTTGCCGCCGCGCCCGACCCCGAGGCCGAACGCCGCCGCCAAGCTGAGCTGCTCCCATGCAAGCGCATCGGCGAGCCGGAAGAAGTGGCCTACACCGCGCTGTTCCTCGCCTCCGACGAGGCGCGCTTCATCAATGCGACCGACATCCTGATCGATGGCGGCCGCTCGCAGCTCTATCACGAATAGAAGACCACGCATGACCTGGACAACCCATCTTCCGCTGATCGCCATCCTGCGCGGCATCCGGCCCGACGAGGTGCTGGCGCATACGCAGGCTCTGGTCGACGCGGGCTTCGATGCTATCGAGATTCCACTGAATTCGCCCGACTGGGCGCAGAGCGTGCAGATGGCTGCGCGCGCCTTCGCAGACCGCGCGTTGATCGGCGCCGGCACCGTACTGAAGCCGGCCGACGTTGAGTTGATGGTCGCGGCGGGCGGCAGGCTGGTCGTCACGCCCAACACGAATGCGGATGTCATCCGCGCCGCAGCCGCACGCAAGCTCGTCACCTGCATCGGCTGCATGACCGCCACCGAAGCGTTTGCCGCGCTCGACGCGGGCGCTGAGGCGCTGAAGATTTTCCCGGCCGGCAACCTGGGCTCGGGCTACGTGCGCGCGCTCAAGGCCGTGCTGCCGCCCGAAGTACCAGTGTTTGCCGTCGGCGGCATTACGCCGGAGAACCTCGCCGATTACCTCGCCGCCGGCTGTATCGGCGCGGGGCTTGGCTCCGACCTATATCGCCCGGGCCAGCCTATCGAGCGCACCGCCGAGCGCGCACGCGCATTCGTCACCGCCTACCGTTCCGTTCAATCCGACCGCACCATCCACCCATGAAGATCACCCGCCTGACCACCTACCGCCTGCCGCCGCGCTGGATGTTCCTGAAAGTCGAAACCGACGAAGGCGTCACCGGCTGGGGCGAGCCCGTCATCGAAGGCCGTGCGCGCACGGTGGAAGCGGCGGTGCATGAGCTATCCGATTACCTCATCGGCCAAGACCCGAGCCGTATCAACGACCTTTGGCAGACGATGTATCGCGCCGGCTTCTACCGTGGCGGGCCGATCCTGATGAGCGCCATCGCCGGCATCGATCAGGCGCTGTGGGACATCAAGGGCAAGGTGCTCGGCGTGCCGGTGTACGAACTGCTCGGCGGCCTTGTGCGCGACAAGATGCGCACTTATAGCTGGGTCGGCGGCGATCGCCCGGCCGACGTCATCGCCGGCATGAAAACTCTGCAAGCCGGCGGCTTCGACCACTTCAAGCTCAACGGCTGCGAAGAGATGGGCATCATCGACACCTCCCGCGCGGTGGATGCGGCGGTGGCAAAGGTGGCGGAAATCCGCTCGGCGTTTGGCAACACGGTTGAGTTCGGGCTGGATTTCCACGGCCGTGTCTCGGCGCCGATGGCCAAGGTGCTGATCAAGGAGCTGGAGCCGTATCGCCCGCTCTTCATTGAAGAACCCGTGCTGGCCGAGCAGGCCGAGACCTACGCCCGCCTGGCCGCGAATACCCATCTGCCTATCGCCGCCGGCGAGCGCATGTTCTCGCGGTTCGATTTCAAGCGCGTGCTGGAGGCGGGCGGGGTGTCGATCCTGCAGCCGGACCTGTCGCATGCGGGCGGCATTACCGAATGCCTGAAGATTGCCGGCATGGCCGAGGCCTACGATGTGGCGTTGGCGCCGCATTGCCCCCTGGGCCCAATCGCGCTTGCATCGTGCCTGCACGTCGATTTTGTGAGCTGGAATGCCACGTTGCAGGAGCAGAGCATGGGCATCCACTACAACAAGGGCGGTGAGTTGCTCGATTACGTACGCAACAAGGCCGATTTCACGCTGGAAGGCGGCTACATCCGCCCGCCGCGCCTGCCCGGGCTGGGCGTCGATATTGATGAGGAACTCGTCATCGAGCGGAGCAAGGAGGCTCCCGACTGGCGCAACCCCGTGTGGCGCCACGCCGACGGTTCCGTCGCGGAGTGGTAAGCCTGGCGGGCGAGGGGGCCGGGAGGGGGCGCTGTCCCCCGTTTTTCTGACCGCGATCACCCCAGCCGGGTCATGCTCGTCTGGTAAAATCGCGGTTTTCCCGCCTACCGTCTTTCCGCCCGCAGGTTCGCATGACCGCCCCCGCACTCCACTCGAATACCACCCAGCCCACTCAGCTGATGGCCAATGCCATCCGCGTGCTTGCCATGGACGCCGTCCAGCAGGCCAATTCTGGTCACCCCGGCGCGCCGATGGGCATGGCGGACATCGCCGTGGCACTGTGGAGCCGCCACCTGCGCCACAACCCGCTGAACCCCCGCTGGCCCGATCGCGACCGCTTTGTGCTGTCCAACGGCCACGGCTCGATGCTGATCTACGCGCTGCTGCACCTGACCGGCTACGACCTGCCGATGTCGGAACTGAAGAACTTCCGCCAGCTGCACAGCAAGACCGCCGGCCACCCCGAATACGGCATCACCCCGGGTGTTGAGACGACCACCGGCCCGCTGGGCCAGGGCATCACCAACGCCGTCGGCATGGCGCTTGCTGAACGTCTGCTGGGTCAGGAATTCAATCGCCCGGGCTTTGACATCGTCAACCACCATACCTACGTCTTCCTGGGCGACGGCTGCCTGATGGAAGGCATCAGCCACGAAGCGTGTTCGCTGGCCGGCACGCTGGGCCTGAACAAGCTGATCGCGCTGTGGGATGACAACGGCATCTCGATCGATGGCGACGTCGTCCACTGGTTCAACGACGACACTCCGAAGCGCTTCGAAGCCTACGGCTGGAACGTGATCCGCGCCGTGGACGGCCACAACGTGGACGCAGTGGACGCGGCGATTGCCGAAGCCAAGAAGTCGAACAAACCGACGCTGATCTGCTGCCGCACCGTGATCGGCAAGGGCGCACCCAACAAGGAAGGCGGTCATGACGTGCACGGCGCGCCGCTGGGCGGCGTGGAAATTGCCGCCGCGCGCGAAGCGCTGGCCTGGCCGCACGCGCCGTTCGAAGTGCCGCAAGCTGTGTACGACGCGTGGGATGCCAAGGGCCAAGGTCAAGCCTTGGAAAAGGCCTGGAACGCGCTGTTCGATGCCTATTCCGACCGTTACCCGGCCGAAGCCGAACAGTTCGAGCGCCGTATGCGCGGCGAACTGCCCGCCAGCTTTGAAAAGGCCGTCGACGAGTTCATCGAGAAGTGCGAACTGAAGGCTGAAACCATCGCCACCCGCAAGGCCAGCCAGAACACGCTGGAAGCCTACGGCCCCGTGCTGGGCGAGTTGCTGGGCGGCTCGGCGGACTTGACCGGCTCGAACCTGACCAACTGGAGTGGCAGCAAGGCCGTGCGTGTGGATGCCTGGGGCAACCACATCAACTACGGCGTGCGCGAGTTCGGCATGAGCGCCATCATGAACGGCATCGCGCTGCACGGCGGCTACATTCCGTACGGCGGCACGTTCCTCACGTTCTCCGACTACAGCCGCAACGCCCTGCGCATGGCCGCGCTGATGAAGATCCGCTCGATCTTCGTCTTCACGCACGATTCGATTGGCCTGGGCGAAGACGGCCCGACGCACCAGTCGATCGAGCACGTTGCCAGCCTGCGCCTGATCCCGAACATGGATGTCTGGCGCCCGGCGGACACCACTGAAACTGCCGTCGCATGGGCTGCCGCCATCGAGCGCCAGCACGGCCCGAGCTGCCTGATCTTCAGCCGCCAGAACCTGCCGTTCCAGGCGCGCAACCCGGCAACGCGTGAAGCGATCGCCCGCGGCGGTTACGTGCTGCGCGATGCCGCCAACGGCAAGCCGGACGTGGTGATCATCGCCACGGGCTCGGAAGTCGGTCTGGCCGTGGGCGCGGCAGATCAATTGGCTGCTGAAGGCATCCAGGCCCGTGTGGTGTCGATTCCGGCGACTACCGTGTTCGACAAGCAAGACTCGGCCTACAAGGCCAGCGTGCTGCCGCACGGCGTGCCGCGCATTGCAGTGGAAGCCGGTGTGACGGACTTCTGGTGGAAGTACCAGGTCCAAGCCGTGGTCGGCATCGACACGTTCGGTGAGTCGGCCCCGGCGGGCGTGCTGTTCAAGCACTTCGGCTTCACCGTCGAGAACGTGGTGAACACCGCCAAGAGCGTCATTGCTTAACTGAATCTGCGCGCGCGGCACCCATGAGGTGCCGCGTTGCCATTGTCGATTTCATCTTTGCTATCAGGAGACTGACCATGACTATCAAGATCGGCATCAACGGCTTCGGCCGCATCGGACGCATGGTGTTCCGCGCCGCCGTCGCCAACTTCAAGGACATCGAAGTCGTTGCTATCAACGACCTGCTCGAGCCAGACTACCTAGCGTACATGCTCAAGTACGACTCGGTGCACGGCCGCTTCGACGGTGAAGTGTCGGTCGACGGCAACACGCTCGTTGTCAACGGCAAGAAGATCCGCCTGACCGCCGTGAAGGACCCGGCCGAGCTGAAGTGGGGCGAAGTCGGCGCCGACGTGGTGATCGAATCGACCGGCATCTTCCTGACCAAGGAAGGCGCACAGAAGCACATCGACGCGGGCGCCAAGAAGGTGATCATGTCGGCCCCGTCCAAGGACGACACCCCGATGTTCGTGTTCGGCGTGAACCACGAAACGTACAAGGGCGAAGCGATCATCTCGAACGCCTCGTGCACGACCAACTGCCTGGCGCCGGTTGCCAAGGTGCTGAACGACAAGTGGGGCATCAAGCGCGGCCTGATGACCACCGTGCACGCTGCCACCGCCACGCAGAAGACCGTTGACGGCCCGTCCAACAAGGACTGGCGCGGCGGCCGCGGCATCCTGGAAAACATCATCCCGTCCTCCACTGGCGCTGCCAAGGCCGTGGGCGTGGTGATTCCGGCGCTGAACAAGAAGCTGACCGGCATGTCGTTCCGCGTGCCGACCTCCGACGTGTCGGTGGTCGACCTGACCGTTGAGCTGGAAAAGTCGGCCTCGTACGAAGAAATCTGCGCCGAAATGAAGGCCCAGAGCCAAGGCGCACTGAAGGGCGTGCTCGGCTACACCGAAGACAAGGTCGTGGCCACGGACTTCCGCGGCGACGCACGCACCTCCATCTTCGACGCCGAAGCCGGCATCGCGCTGGACGGCACCTTCATCAAGGTTGTGAGCTGGTACGACAACGAGTGGGGCTACTCGAACAAGTGCCTGGAAATGGCACGTGTGGTGGCCAAGTAACCTTACCGAGTGAGGGGAAACGCGCTTAACGGCGCGTTTTTCTTATCGGGCGGCATCCTTTTGCGGGGGTGCCGCTTTTTGTTTATGCGGGCGCGGAAACGTTTGCGCGCAAGCAACTACCAGACGAGGCTACAGGAATTTGCTTTGAAAATCAGGTTGCAGTCCGTACACTGAACAAATACTACATTCTGACGTGGCAACCTTTTTTGTCGCGTCCGGCCCATTGCTGCGGCAATGGTTGCTGTTCCTGAGCCAAGGCATCCCATGGTCAACGTCGATACCAAACTGTTGGTGATATTTGTCGAGCTGCTCAGCAAGCGGAATGCCACCTATGTGGCAGAGAAAATGCATATGACCGCGCCTGCGGTCTCTCATTCGCTGGGGCGCTTGCGCGAGATTTTCGATGATCCTCTTTTCATTCGTGTCCCGCACGGTCTGACGCCGACGCCCAAGGCGCTCGAACTGGGTCCCAAAGTGCGCGAAATGCTGGACCTCTGGGCCGCCATCAACGAAGGCGATATCGCCACGTTCGATCCGGCTGAAGCCAGCGGCACGTTCAATATCAGCTTTGCCGGCACGCTTGGCGACGCGCTGTTCGACCGCTTCCTGCTGCGTGTGAAGCGCCTGGCGCCGGGCTTGCAGGTGCGCCTGACGGAATCCTCCTCGTGGGAGTCCGACGTGGCGGCCATGCGCGCCAACGAACTGGACCTGGCGTTCTCGCCGTTCCCTACGCGCCACGCCGAGATCATGGAAGAGGTGGTGACCTCCTTCAACATGTGGGTCTGCGCCCGTAAGGGGCATCCGATCCTGGCCGACCGCTGCACGCTCGAACAGTATCTGGAGTGCGAGCACATCTTCGTCGCACAGGGCAGCCCGGGCAGCCGCGTGGCACCGTCGCTCATTCCGCTGGACTACGCGTTGCAGCAGCGCGGCCTCAAGCGCAACTCGACCATGACTGTGCACGGCTGGCGCACGCAGGCCGAGGTCGCCGCGCAGACCGATATGGTGTTCACCGTCAACTCGCTGATGAAGGATCTGGTGTGTGACGCGTACAACCTGAACGCCTTCCCGCTGCCAGCCGAGCTCGAAACCGTGCTCGGCCTGAACATGCTGTGGCACCGCAGCCGCAATACGCATCCGATGCTGGTGTGGGCGCGCAGCCTGTTCAAGCAGGTGGTCGGGGAATACACCGGTCAGGCGTCTGGTGCGCCATCGCATCCGCTGTCCGCCGGCGAGCCGGGCAAAGCCAGCAAGAGCGGCAAGGGCGATGCAGAAAAGGAGGATGAGACGCGGCTGTCCGCCTGACGTCCGCTTTTCTCCCTGCCCCAACAAAAAACGGCCGCAGATGATGCGGCCGTTTTGCTTTGCGATGACGCTTCAGCGTTTCGGGCGATGCGGGCAGGGCTCTTTCGTGCAGTTGCCGTAGAGCGACAGCGCGTGTTCCTGCAGCGCAAAGCCGCGCTCGCGGGCAATGCTTTGCTGCCGTTGCTCGATTTCGGCGTCAAAGAACTCTTCCACGCGCCCGCAATCGAGGCACACCAAGTGATCGTGGTGTTTGCCTTCGTTCAGTTCGTAGATGGCCTTGCCGGATTCGAAGTTGTTGCGTGACAGCAATCCAGCTTGCTCGAACTGCGTCAATACGCGATAGACCGTGGCCAGGCCAATGTCCATGTGCTCGGCGAGCAGGATGCGGTACACGTCTTCGGCGCTCATGTGGCGCTCTTCGCTGGTTTGAAAGATCTCGAGGATCTTCAACCGCGGCACCGTGGCTTTCAGACCGATGTTCTTGAGGTCTGCAGGACTCGGCATGCGCCAGGCTCCCTAGAGTACAATGTTCGGATATTCCAATCATAAGGGTTTTGGCGGCAAAAGTCCTATGGATGGGCCGGCCTGATGTGCCTGCGCCGTCGCCAAATCCTCCCGTACCGGGCCTGCCCGGAACCGTTTGAAGGCCGATCGCTCATGACCTTTTCTTTTGCGCGCAGTCCTGTCCGTCTTGCCCACGTCGCCCGTCGTGGCGGCTTTTTGGTGGGGGCCATGGTGGCGGCGTCGGCGCTGCTGGCTGGATGCGGCACCTATGACAGCACCACGCGCAAGATCGCCAATGCCATCACGCCGTATCGCATCGATATCGTGCAGGGCAACTTCGTCTCGCGCGAACAGGCGGCACAGCTCAAGGAAGGCATGACGCGCGATCAAGTGCGCTTCGTGCTCGGTACGCCGCTGCTGACGGACATGTTCCACGCCAATCGGTGGGACTACATCTTCTCGTTCAAGCGCGGCAACACGAGCGTGGTGCAGGAGCGCAAGCTGACCGTGTGGTTTGACGGCGATCGCCTGGCCAAGTGGGTGGGCGCCGATGATCTGCCGTCCGAATCCGAGCTGATTTCCGAGATCGATGGCATCAAACGTCCGAAGAAGGACGCTGCCGCGGCGGCCGCTGCTGCCGGCGCCGCACCTGCTGCGCGGGCGCCGTCGATTCCGTCTGCGGAAGTGAGCGACCGTGTGCAGTCGACCACGAGCTCCAAGAACAACGTGGACGTGCCGTTGCCGGAGCGCCGCACCGGTGGTGGCGGTACCGACACCAGCGTTCCGCCTCCGGCCCAATCGCAGTGAACGCCCTGAAGCGCGCGTAGCCAGCGCGCCGGCACACCATTTTCGAGCGAGCGGCGGACGGGTTCCGCCGCTTGTGCGTTCTACAGACCGTTTTCCTTTTTGTTTCGACCAACATGAAAATCGCGATTGCAGGTGCCTCCGGCCGCATGGGCCAAATGCTGATCGACACCGTACTGCGCACGCCCGGCGTGACCCTGGGCGCCGCGCTGGACCGCCCCGGCAGCGAAGCCGTGGGCCAGGATGCCGGCGCCAAACTGGGCAAGGTGACCGGTGTGATCGTGACCGATGACGTGCGCGCGGGCCTCTTGCAGGCGGACGTGCTGATCGACTTCACCCGCCCGGATGCGACGCTCAACCACCTGAACATTGCGCGCGAGGTGGGGACCGCCGTGGTGATCGGCACGACCGGCTTTACCGCCGAGCAGAAAGCCAGCTTCAAAACCTACGGCGAGTCGATCGGCGTGGTGTGGGCGCCCAATATGAGCGTGGGCGTCAATGCGACCTTCAAGCTGATCGAAGTGGCTGCCAAGATCCTGGCGCAGGGCTACGACGTCGAAATCATCGAAGCGCATCACAAGCACAAGATCGACGCGCCGTCGGGCACCGCGCTCAAGATGGGCGAGATCGTGGCCGAGGCGCAGGGCACCAAGCTGGCCGACCGCGCCGTCTATGCCCGTGAGGGCGAAACCGGCCCGCGCGAGCTGGGCACCATCGGCTTTGCCACCGTGCGCGGCGGCGATATTGTCGGCGACCACACCGTGCTGTTTGCGGGCGAGGGCGAGCGTATCGAGATTACGCATCGCTCCAACACGCGCCAGTCGTATGCCGAGGGTGCGGTGCGCGCGGCGATGTTCGTGGCCGGCAAGAAGGGCCTGTACGACATGAACGACGTGCTGGGCCTGTAAGCCGGCCGGGTAGCAGAGCGCGTCGGCAGGGCCTGTCCGGCGCCTTTTTGCCTCATCGCCATCGCCCGGTTGGGGTGGGTGGCGACGGTATAATCGGGCCTTTTCCGTCATTCACTTTGGCTGCGCGCATCCAGCGCCGCGGCTGCAATCGCCTGGAGCCTCCGGGCGACCTATCGCCATGCAAGACAAATACTCCCCGTCCGACGTTGAACAGCAGGCCCAGCAACACTGGCAGGCCCTGGATGCCTACCGCGTAACCGAACACGCGCGCGCTGCTGACGGCTCGGACAAGCCCAAGTTCTATGCGTGCTCGATGCTGCCGTATCCGTCGGGCAAGCTGCACATGGGCCACGTGCGCAACTACACGATCAATGACGTGATGACGCGTCAGTTACGCATGAAGGGGTACAACGTGCTGATGCCGATGGGCTGGGACGCCTTCGGCATGCCGGCAGAAAACGCGGCGCTCAACAACGGCGTGGCGCCGGCCGCCTGGACCTACGACAACATCGCTTACATGAAGAAGCAGATGCAGTCGATGGGCCTGGCGATCGACTGGTCGCGCGAGGTTGCTACGTGCAACCCCGATTACTACCGCTGGAACCAGTGGCTGTTCCTGAAGATGCTCGAAAAAGGCATTGCCTACCGCAAGACCGGCACCGTCAACTGGGACCCGGTCGACCAGACGGTGCTCGCCAACGAGCAGGTGATCGACGGGCGCGGCTGGCGCTCGGGCGCGGTGGTGGAAAAGCGCGAGATCCCGATGTACTACCTGGGCATCACCCAGTATGCGCAGGAGCTGCTCTCCGACCTGGACCCGCTGGGCTGGCCCGAGCGCGTCAAGCTGATGCAGCAGAACTGGATCGGCAAGAGCGAAGGTGTGCGCTTCGCCTTCCCGCACAGCATTGCGGGTGACGACGGCAAGCTGATCAACGACGGCAAGCTGTACGTCTTCACCACGCGCGCCGACACCATCATGGGCGTCACCTTCTGCGCTGTGGCCGCCGAGCACCCGATCGCAACGCATGCCGCGCAGACCAACCCGGCACTCGCCGCGTTCATCGACGAATGCAAGCACGGCAGCGTCATGGAAGCCGACATGGCGACCATGGAAAAGAAGGGCATGCCGACCGGCCTGACGGTCACGCACCCGCTCACGGGCGAATCCGTGCCGGTGTGGGTCGGCAACTACGTGCTGATGAGCTACGGCGACGGCGCTGTGATGGGCGTGCCCGCGCACGATGAGCGCGATTTCGCCTTCGCCAACAAGTACGGCCTGCCGATCAAGCAAGTCGTGGATGTGAAGGGCCAGCCGTACGACACCGCCAATTGGGCCGAGTGGTACGCCGACAAGGAACACGGCGTGCTCGTCCACAGCGGCAAGTACGACGGCCTGAACTATCAACAAGCCGTCGATGCCGTTGCCGCTGACCTGGCTGCCAAGGGCCTCGGCGAGAAGAAGACCACCTGGCGCCTGCGCGACTGGGGTATCAGCCGCCAGCGCTACTGGGGCACGCCGATTCCGCTGATCCATTGCGACAGCTGCGGCGTGGTGCCGGTGCCCGAGCAAGACCTGCCGGTGCGCCTGCCTGAAGACCTCGTGCCGGACGGCACGGGCAACCCGCTCGCCAAGGACCCGCGCTTCCTGGAATGCACGTGCCCGTCGTGCGGCAAGCCCGCGCGCCGCGAGACCGACACGATGGATACCTTCATCGATTCGTGCTGGTACTACATGCGCTACACGTGCCCGGACGGCGCCACCATGGTCGACGCCCGCAACGATTACTGGATGCCGATGGACCAGTACATCGGCGGCATCGAGCACGCGATCCTGCACTTGCTGTACGCGCGCTTCTGGACCAAGGTCATGCGCGACCTGGGCCTCGTCAAGTTCGACGAGCCGTTCACCAACCTGCTCACGCAGGGCATGGTGCTCAACGAGACGTACTACCGCGAAGACGCCTCGGGCAAAAAGCAGTGGATCAACCCCGCCGAGGTTGACGTGCAGACCGACGAGCGCGGCCGCCCGGTGGGTGCCACCCTCAAGGCCGACGGCCAGCCGGTGGTGATCGGCGGCGTGGAGAAGATGTCGAAGTCGAAGAACAACGGCATCGACCCGCAAGCGCTGATCGACCAGTACGGTGCCGACACCGCGCGCCTGTTCACGATGTTTGCCGCGCCGCCCGAGCAGCAGCTCGAGTGGAACGACGCCGGTGTGGAAGGCGCCTCGCGCTTCCTGCGCCGCCTGTGGAACTTCGGCGTGGCGCATGGTGATGCGATTCGCGCTGGCCACGGCAATGGCATCGTCGCGGGCGCAACGGATGCTGACCGCGCGCTGCGCCGCGAGCTGTACACCGTGCTCAAGCAAGCCAACTACGACTACGAGCGCCTGCAGTACAACACCGTCGTCTCTGCGACGATGAAGATGCTCAACGCGCTGGAAGGCGCCAAGGACGCGGGCGCCGATGCGCGCCGCGAAGGTCTCGGCATCCTGCTGCGCGTGCTGTATCCGGTGGTGCCGCACATCACGCACGTGCTGTGGACGGAACTGGGCTACGCCGGTGTGTTTGGCGATCTGCTCGATGCGCCGTGGCCGCAGGTCGATGAAGGCGCGCTGGTGCAGAGCGAGATCGAACTCGTGCTGCAGGTCAACGGCAAGGTGCGCGGCAGCATCGTCGTGCCGGCTGATGCAGACCGCGCTGCCATCGAAGCGATTGCCGTCAAGGATGAAGCCGTCCAGAAATTTGCTGAAGGCAAGCCGCCCAAGAAGATCATCGTGGTGCCGGGCCGTCTGGTGAACGTGGTGGCCTAAGGCCGCCCCACTCAAGGAAAGCATGGTTATGTCGCTGTCCCGCCGCCGCTTTGGCCGCTCCGTCCTCGCTCTGGCTGTTGCACTGCCGGTGCTGTCCGCTTGCGGTTTTCACTTGCGCGGCAACACCGACTTCGCCTTCAAGAAGCTGTACATCAACCTGCCGCAGAACTCGCAGATGCGCGCGCAGTTGCGTCGGCTGATCGACAACGGCTCCGACACCATCATCGTGTCTGACAAGAAAGACGCCGACGCGCTGCTCGACGTGCTGGCCGAAGAGCGCGTGAAGACCATCTCGTCGCTCACGCCGCAGGGCGTGGTGCGCGAGTACCGCATTACGTATCGCTTCCGCTTCCAGTTGCGCGACGCGCACGACAACCTGCTGATCCCGCCGTCGGAGATCACCCAGTTCCGCGATCTGTCGTACAACGAAACGCAGGTGCTGGCGAAGGACTACGAAGAAGCCGCGCTCTACCGCGACATGCAGGGCGATACGGTCAACCAGCTTGTGCGGCGTCTGGCTGCCGTGAAGCTGCCGTCGTAAGCGGCGGCTCAGTCATGCAACTGCGGCTCGACGCGCTCGAAGGGCATCTCAAGCAGGCCGGCACCAAGGGCTTGGCGCCGCTGTATGTGGTGCACGGGGATGAGCACTTGCTCGTGCTCGAGGCCGTCGATGCGCTGCGCCAGGCTGCACGCGCTCAGGGCTTTACCGAGCGCGAGGTGATGAGCGTCGAGCGCGGTTTTTCGTGGTCGAAGGTGACGGAGGCGCAGCAGTCGATGTCGCTCTTCGGCGATCGCAAGATCGTTGAATTGCGCATCCCGTCCGGCAAGCCCGGCAAGGACGGCGGCGAAGCGCTCCGTGCGTTGGCTGCTGGAACGCCGTCCGGCCCAGCTACCGACACCCTCACGCTGATCACCCTGCCGCGGCTGGATTTTGCGACGGCCAAGTCGGCGTGGTTTGCGGCGCTGGAAGGTGCGGGCGTGTCGATCAAGGTCGATACGGTCGATCGCACCAAGCTGCCCGGCTGGATCGGCGAGCGCTTGGCCCGCCAGCAGCAGCGCGTGGAACCGGGCGAGCCCGGCCGCCGTGCCCTGCAGTTCATCGCCGACCGCGTGGAAGGCAACCTGCTGGCGGCGCATCAAGAGATTCAAAAGCTGGGTCTGTTGCACCCGCCCGGCGTGCTGGCGTTCGACGATGTGCACGATGCGGTGCTCAACGTGGCGCGCTATGACGTGTTCAAGCTGTCGGAAGCGATGCTGGCCGGCGACGTGCCGCGCCTCGTACGGATGCTCGAAGGCCTGCGCGGCGAGGGCGAGGCCACGGTGCTGGTGCTCTGGACGTTGACCGAAGAAATTCGCGTATTATCAAAAATCGCCTCGGGCGCGGCCCAGGGTAAGCCGGTGGCGTCGATGCTGCGAGAGTTGCGGGTCTGGGGCCCGCGCGAACGGCTGGTGCCGCAGGCGGCGCAGCGGCTGTCGCAGCACGAGCTGGAAGGTGCGCTCGCCATGGCAGCCAAGTTGGATCGGCAGGTCAAAGGCCTGCGCGAGCCATCACTGCCGGCCGAGCCGTGGGATGGTTTGCTGCAACTGGCAATGCGCATCGCGCGGCCGGGCAGCCTTCCGGTCCCAGCCTGATCCGCATTCGCTTTTCCTCACATTGAATTCGCCGGCGGCTCGCCGGCCGCGATCATCATGAAGCAGCTCGACGTCAACGAATACATGGCCCTGGTCGGGCGTCAGGCGCGTGTCGCCTCGCGTGGCATGGCCCGTGCCGGCACCGCGCAGAAGAACCGCGCGCTGCTGCACATTGCGGCCGCCATCCGCCGCGATGCCGCCAAGCTCAAAGAGATCAACGCCCGCGATGTCGAGCGCGCCCGTGCCAACGGCCAGGACGCGGCCTTCATCGACCGCCTCACGCTGACCGACCGCGCCATCGACACCATGGCTGCCGGCCTGGAGCAGATCGCAGCGTTGGCCGATCCGATCGGCGAGATCAGCAACATGAAGTTCCGCCCGACCGGCATCCAGGTCGGTCAGATGCGTGTGCCGCTGGGTGTGATCGGCATCATCTATGAATCGCGTCCGAACGTGACGGTCGATGCGGCGGCGCTGTGTATCAAATCCGGCAACGCGACCATCCTGCGCGGCGGCTCGGAAGCGATTGAATCGAACGGCGCGCTGGCTGCGCTCATCGAGGAAGGGCTGGCTGATGCGGGCCTGCCAGCGAACGCCGTGCAGGTCGTGGCCACCACGGACCGCGCCGCCGTCGGCAAACTGATCACCATGACGGAGTACGTCGACGTGATCGTGCCGCGCGGCGGCAAGAGCCTGATCGCGCGCCTGATGGAAGAAGCGCGCGTGCCGATGATCAAGCACCTGGACGGCATCTGCCACGTCTACATCGACATCGACGCCGACATCGAAAAGGCCGTGCGCGTGTGCGACAACGCCAAGACGCAACGCTATGCGCCGTGCAACACGATGGAAACGCTGCTCGTGCAACGCGACATCGCCGCGCGCGCGCTGCCGCCGCTGGTCAAGATCTACCAGGACAAGGGCGTTGAATTGCGCGTCTGCCCGGTCACGCGTGCCACGCTGGAAGCCGCCGGCTTCAGCAACCTGAAGGATGCCGTCGAAGCCGACTGGCACACGGAGTACCTCGCGCCGATCCTGTCGATCCGCACGGTGGATGGCCTGGACGCCGCCATCGAGCACATCAACACCTACGGCTCGGCGCATACGGATTCGATCATCACCGAGAACTACTCGACTGGCATGCGCTTCCTGCGCGAGGTCGATTCGGCCAGCGTGATGATCAACGCGTCCACGCGCTTCGCCGATGGTTTCGAGTACGGCTTGGGCGCGGAGATCGGCATCTCCAACGACAAGCTGCACGCACGCGGGCCAGTCGGGCTGGAGGGCCTGACCTCGCTCAAGTACGTCGTGTTTGGACACGGCGAGATCCGTACCTGATCTGCCGCCACCAGCGCGCCGCCACGAGCGGCGCGCATTGCTTCTAACGAGAACAACACATGCTCTGGGTCAAAGCCTTTCACATCGTCTTTATCGCCTCGTGGTTCGCGGGGCTGTTCTATCTGCCGCGCATCTTCGTCAATCTGGCGGTGGAAACCGAACGCGCGGCTACTACGCGGCTGCTCATCATGGCGCGCAAGCTGTTTCGCTTCACGACCATGCTGGCGATCGTCGCGATTCTGCTCGGGCTGTGGCTCTTCCTTGGTTATCGCATCGGCATGTATCCGCCCAATGGCTGGATGCACGCCAAGCTGGCGCTGGTGCTGGTGACGATCGGCTACCACCATGGTTGTGGCGTGCTGCTGCGCAAATTCGAGGCGGGCACCAACAAGCGTTCGCACACCTTCTACCGCGTGTTTAATGAACTGCCGGTGGTGCTGTTGCTGGCGATCACGATTCTCGTGGTCGTGAAGCCGTTCTGATTTTCTTGGTTTTCCAATGGCAACTGCTTATTTCGCGCCGTGCCCCCGTGGGTTGGAACAGGCGCTGGCCGATGAACTGGCCGAAATCGCCATCCGCCCTGAGGTGGATGAGCTGGCCGCATTCGAGGTTGGCCGTACCGTGCCGGGCGGCGTGCACTTCTTCGGCACGCAGGGCGCGGCGTATGCCGTCAACCTGCACAGCCGCATCGCCAGCCGGGTGCTGATGCGTTTGGCGTCGCGTGGCTATCGCTCGGAAGACGATATCTACGCCCTGACCGCCGCGCAGCGCTGGGAAGACTACTTCACGCCCGACGAGATGATTCGCGTGGATGTGACCGCGCACAAATCGCCGCTGCAGAGCCTCAAGTTTGTCGGCCTGCGCGTGAAGGATGGGGTGTGTGATCGCTTCCGCCAGCGCACCGGTGCGCGCCCGAGCGTCGATACCGTCTCGCCCGACGTGCGCATCTATGCGTACCTGACCGAGACCGACTGCACAATCTATCTCGACACCACCGGCGAGCCGCTCTTCAAGCGTGGCTGGCGCCAGGAGAAGGGCGAGGCGCCGCTGAAGGAAAACCTCGCCGCGGGCATCCTGCGCCTGACCGGCTGGACCGGCGCGAAGGGCGAACCGTTCTACGACCCGATGTGCGGCAGCGGCACGTTCCTCGTGGAAGCTGCACAGCGCGCGTTGGGTATCGCCCCGGGGGGCCAGCGCGCCTTCGCTTGCGAATGGATGCTCGACCACGACGCCAAGTGCTTCAAGCGCTTGCGTCAGGCCGCTGCGGATGCCGCCGCCGCTGCGATGCGCCGTGCGCCGCCGCTGGTGGCAGGTGCGGACATCTCGACCGATATGCTGGCTTACGCCGCCGCCAACTGGCAGCGCGCGGGCCTGCCGGGCGAGCCCATGCTCAAGCAAGTGGATGCGCGCTTCGGCAAGCCGCCGTTCGATGTGCCCGGCGTGCTGCTGATGAACCCGCCGTATGGCGAGCGGATCGCCGTGCGCGGTGCACAAGGCTCGCGCCGCCGCCGGCCTGAGGGCGACGACGATGGCACTGTCTTCGAGCGGGCCAGCCGCGCCATGGGCGCTCCGCGTGACGATTTCCGTCGCGAGCCGGAACCGCCGCCGCCCGTTGATCCGCAGGAAGAGGCGGCCGCGAACGAGTTCGCGCAGGCCTTTGCAGGCACGCTCAAGCGCGAGTTTTCGGGCTGGAAGGCATTCGTCTTCACCGGCGATCTGTCGATGCCGCGCCGCATGCGGCTCAAGGAGTCGCAGCGTACGCCGCTGTACAACGGCAACATCGAATGCCGCCTGTTCCGCTTCGAAATGGTGAAGGGCGGCATGCGCGATCGCCCCGAACGCTCGGCAAAGGGCGACGCCTCAAACGACAACGCCGAAGCGTAGGCTCCGGCGTTGAGTGGAAGGGCGGGGGCAGAACAGCTCAGGCTGCCTGCTGCTCCTGGAAATGCTCCATCCAGCCAGCAAGCTGGTCCGGCGTGAGTTGCGTCTGATTATCGAGCAGGCGCAGTTTGACGGCCGCCCCGTCGCGCTCTGCCTTGATGGACCAGCCCTTACCGTCAAGCCACAGCAGGAATGCCAGCCATTTGGCGTGCGGCTCCGACACCTTGTGGGTGGATGCCGCCTGCAGGTATTCCGTGAGCGTGCCCAGGTCGACTACGGCTGCGGAATCCGTGCCGGCGGGCGAAACCTTGCCGTTCAGCACCTCGGCCAGCACGTCCAGCGCCTGCGCGGCGGGTTTGCCATCAAAGCGCGACGACAAGTCCTGATACGCCTGCCGTACCGCTTGGCTGAACTCCCCGGTGCGCAGGCTCTCTTCGCCGACGAGTTCGGTGTAGTCCTTCATCGCCCAGTCCGGCTGTTCGACCGTGCTCAAGCCCACCGCGGCCGCGGCGCGCAGGTAATCGTTGACCGCGCTGAACGACGACAGCCCAGACACCGCCAAGTACAGCGTCTGCAGCGCGCCGATGCGGTGCGTGAGCGTCTGGCTCTGGCGCACGGTCATCTTCTCGCGCAGCAGGGCATCGCGCTCGCGGCGCAAGTCGGAAAACTCCAGCGCCTGCTTGAGTTCCACGCGTAGCGCGGTGATGTCCCACGGCTTTTTGATGTAGCGGTGAATCTGCCCCTGGTTGACGGCTTCCACCGTGTCTTCGATTTCCGAATACGCGGTGGTGAGGATGCGCACCAAGTGCGGATAACGCTCGCGCGCATAGCGCAGCAGTTCGTTGCCGAGTTCGCCGGGCATGCGTTGGTCTGACACGAGCACGCCCAGCGTGGCGGCGTGCTGGTCGAGCATGCGCTTGCCTTCTTCGACCGAGGTGGCGGTGACGACCGGCGCCAGTGAACCGATGGCACGGCCGAAGTACGTCAGCGCCAATGTCTCGTCGTCCACATACAGAATCTTGGGCTCATTGCCCCCGGTATTGGTCATCCATCACTCCTCATAGCAAATGCTGCAAACGCGCGGATCCGGTGCGGCGTGGTTCGTGTTGTTGATGGTGTTGTCATGGGAACGTCAAAGTCACGCGCGTGCCTGCGCTGGGGGCGGATTCAATGGCAATCGCTCCCCCGAACGATTGCATGATCCGCGTACAAAAAATCATGCCCATGCCGTTGCCGCCTTCTTCGGCGCGCGTGGTCACGGGGTCGATGGTCAATCGCCCGAGAACGTCGGGGGCGATGCCGGGGCCGTTGTCTTCGATGCGGATCATGTGGCGCGCGCCCGTTGCTTCCGGTGCGTTGCCGGCAACAATCTCCAGCCTAGGGGCATCGGTGTGGCGCAGGGCGTGCAACGCATTGCTTGTCAGCGATGAGAGCACCAGCATCACGCAGTTGGGCAGGGTCGGGATCGGAAAATCCTGCTCCACACGGTACGACACCCATTCGCGTTGCGCGTTCGTAAACGGGTAGGTATCAAACAGTGAACGGATCAGCCCGTCGGCGCTGTTGGGCGTGGCTGCCGTGCCCGGCTTGCCATAGGTGTTGCGCACAGAGTTGAGGAACGTGGCGATCACAGAGAGGCAGTAGCGCGCGTTGTCCTGCACGCGGTCTGCCGCGCGGCCGATCTCGGGCAGTGCGCCGGGTGTCGGCTCGGTCTGGTCCACCCGCATGCGGATGCCGCGCGCAAAGTTCGAGATGGCGGCCAACGGCGTGTTCAGTTCGTGCGCGAGAAAGGCCAGTGTTTCGTCGATGGCCATCAGGCGCTGCGTGCGCAGCAGCCGGTCTTGCCGCAGCGCCAGCGCTTCCTGCAGCGAGCGCCGCACGTCTTCTGGCTGATAGGGCTTCTCCAAGATCTTGAACACGCGCCCGGTGTTGACCGCCTGGATTAGCAGGTCCTTATCGGCGTACGCGGTGACGAGGATGGTGGCGATATCGCCGTACTCGGCGTCGATGAAGCGCAGCAACTCCGTGCCGTCACCGCCGGGCATGCGGAAGTCCGTCAACACCACGCTGATACGCTCATGTGCATCGCGCAGCACGGCCTTGGCCTCTTCGACGCTGTTGGCGGTCAATACCTCATAGCCGGCGCCGATCGTGCGTGCGAACCACTTGCAGGCTTGCACTTCGTCGTCGACGTAGAGGATGGTGACGGTGTCCGGCGTGGCGTTCATGGTGCGTCTTACTCCGCGCGCGGCAAGTCGAACGTGAAGCGTGCCCATTCGCCTTCCTGGCTCGTCACGGCAAGCGTGCCGCCGTGGCGTTGGATCACGCTGTAGCTGATCGACAGGCCCAGCCCCAGGCCCTTGCCGACATCGCGGGTGGTGAAGAACGGCTCGAATACGCGCGACAGGTTCTTCTCTGAGATGCCGGGGCCGTTGTCCGTGACGACCACGTGCAGTCGGTTGTCGATCCAGTCGGCGGCGATTTCGATGCGCGGGTTGGGCCGCTGCGCCTTCTGCATGGCCAGCGCCGCATTCGACAGCAGGTTGATCAGCACGCCGATGATGGCGGCTTCGTCACCGCGCACCAGCGTGTCGGCCGGCAGCTTGCGCTCGACGTTGACACCGCGCAGCTCGTGGCTCGTCAGGCGAACGGCCGAATCCACGGCTTTTTCCACCAGGAACGGGGCATCGGCCTCGCCTTTTTCAGGGCTGCGGTAGGCGAAGGTTTTGAGGTCGGACACGATGTGCTGCACGCGCTGCATGCCTTCCTTGGCATCGGTCAGGCATTCCGCCAGCATCGGGCTGGATTTGGCGGTTGGGTCTTCCTGCGCAACCGAAATCGCCATCAGGCAGAAGTTCACCGGGTTGTTGATCTCATGGAGCAGGCCAGCCGAAAGCGTGCCGATGGCGGCCATCTTTTCCTGCTGCAGGAGCTGGCCCTTGATTTCCACCAAGCTGGTGTTGGTGTTTTCAAGCTGGATGTTCTTGTCGGCCACTTCTTCCTTGAGCTTGAAGAGTTCAAACCGGCTGCGCTCGTTGAAGTAGGTGCAGAAGACTCCCAGCGTGGACGTGAAGATCAGGAACTGCGAGTTCACGAAGAACGTGCTGCCGGCCACGCTGGCCGGATCGTGAATCAGGCACGCCAGCAGATACAGCGTATAGGTGATCAGCCCGAAGCCGATGGTCTGCTTGGTATTGAATGGCAGGACGCTGCCGGCCGCAAAGACGGCCAGGTGAAGCCCGGTCGCATAGATCGAGTGTGCCCCCTGCGTTGCAGAGATCATCCACGCGATCATCACCTGTGGAAAACACAGCCAGAGCAGGGTCAGATACGACAGCCGCTGCCGTCCCCACCGGGTCGGCAGGATCAGATAGACCACGAAGATCAGCAGCGAAACAAAAACGCGGGCCAGGAAGAACGGCTTGAGGTTGCCCGGGTAGGTGTTGTAGTCCAGCCCAGCGCCCATCAGCACCAGAACGATACCGACGAGCGCAGTGGTCCGGCTGAACGACAGCCGGAAGCCTTCTCGCTCGGCGCGGTAGAACGCGCTCTTCAGGGGATCACTTGCACTCTGCGCCATCTAGATCACCGTCGCCTCACAGAACACGTTGACGCCGGTGGCGTCGACGTAGGCCTTGGCATCGCGGCATGCCTCTTCCGGGAATGTGGCGGCGAGTTGCTGCTCATCCCGATAGATGAGATACCACTCGAGCAGGTGTTCCATCGTGAAGAGCCGCTCCGGGTTGCTCGAATGTACGTTGGTCGCCAGGATGCGTCCTCCGGGGCGGGTGCGTGTCGTGAAATAGGTCAGCAGTCGATTGCAGACCTTGTCCGAAATGTAGTCGAACAGTCCCGCACAATAGACGGCATCGCAATCGCGCACCTCTTCAGCCCGGCGTGCAGGTCGCTTGATGAGTTCGTGCACCGATTGGTGAATGAACTGCGCCGACAGCTTGGCGCCTGCCTGCTTGGCGGCTTCGTTTAGCCGGGCTTGCGCGTAGTCCAGCGTTTCCTGGCTGAAGTCGATCAACTCGAACTCGAGCAGGTGCGGCTCTTCGAATTCACGCAGAAAGCGCTGAATCTCCACTGCGGGGCCGCAGCCAAGATTCATGACGCGGTACGGGCGCCCTTCGGCCTTGGCCTGCATCGCCAGCTGTTTGAGAAAGTTGACCAGGATATCGATGCGATTGCGGTGCGCTTGCGCAACCTGCGCTTTCAGAAACGTGACGTTGACGATCTGGAAATACGTGCTGGGTCCTTCCTGCGGGTCGCCCAGAATCTGGTTGACCATTTCGTAATCCCCCGCATAGCCCAGCGGCTTGGTGAACGTGCGGTGTACGAAGGGCGAGCGCAGCAGCAGCGGATGCAGCGCGCTCTGTGCGAACGCCCGATGCGAAGGCGCCAGATTCGGTTCGATGTCAGCGGCTTCGCCCTCAAGGATGTCCAGGTAATGCTTGACCCGCAGCATGACGGGCTCAGCCAGTTCCATGAAGACATCGGGCCGCAGCTTGCTGTCTTCCCGCGGCAGCGACTTCGACAGATCGACCTGTTCGATCCAGCGCGAGACCTCCGCTAGGAAGGCGCGCATTTCATTGATGACGATCTGGTACTCGCGGTGGATGCGGAAACGCTCCTGCCATTCCCGCACGAACGTTCGCGCTTCTTCGCCCACCGAGGCGGGCGTGTCCGCCACCTCTGACAACTCACGCCATTCGTCGATGAGCGTGAGCGACACGACGGCGGTCAGGCCGGTGTTGACCAGGCTGATCACCACGGCCTTGCCAAGATAAACCTGGCGCGTACCGATCTTGATGGCGAGCTCGGACAGAACTTCGCTCACCTGCACGATGGAGTAGGGGTTGTAGATCTCCATCACCAGGGCACGTCGCTGCAACGTGATGATGGTGCCGCGGACCTGTTGACCCTGGGAGTTGCGGAAGCTGACTGCCGGATCGATTTGGTTAGGTGAGTACACGGTGCGAATTTGCCGGAGACTTCAGGGGAAACGTCTGCCAAATGGGACGCTCTCTCCAACAACCGCGCATCCGGAATCGCGTCGCGACTCCGGATACCGCGAACACAGCGCGCCCCGCCGACACCGCCGGGCATGCCGCCGCATCAGTCGTGAAAGCGGGCCTGAAGCCGTCCGCTGGCCGCGCGCATGGGCACGGCCCGGGCGTCTCTCGCCCAAACCCGCTTCGAGAAGATCGGGGAAGGAGGCTGACCGTCGCAAGGGCGATGCGCCTTCGCGTTTCGGCAAACTCAGATCAACAGCATGGCAACGGGAATCGTGCAACCGCGAACAGATTGGAGCGATGCACTCCCCTGACATCCGCAACACGCGCTGTCTGGACCGCGCGTGGCCCGCTGCTGCATCCCAAATCGTCTCTCAAGGAGAATCCCGCACAGTAATGCATTCGGGGTGCCGCATCGTATGTCGTCGGCGCCCTCGACCGCCATGATGCCGCAGCAAAGCCACGCATGCATCAGGGCGATTCAGCCGGTCCATGCTCTGACGTCATGGCTGCCGGGTGATTCAAACGATTGTACTTGTCGAAGATGGCCCACACAACGTAGAACCCCGCAGCACAACAAGGACTGGGTTGCGCGGTCTTCAGCGCAACTTGCGGCCGGTGAGTGCGTCCGGATCCTGTTTGTAGTTGGCGAGAAACTGGGTGTAGCTGTAGATCTGTGCCGGCAGCAGGTGGCTCGGCATGTCGAACAGCGCGTAGTAGTACGGCTCGCGCCCCTGGCAGACTTCGGCCGGCAGGCAATACTGTTCCCACTCCACGCAGGCCGGGGTGTACATGCCATCGCCCGGCCAGAAGAACGGAACGATCTGCTTGTCGCGCAGCCCCTTGAGCAGCGCCGGCGGCGCGTTGTAGGCCTCGGCGTTTTCGAGGTGCGTGAGCATGCTCGCGTTGGTCTCGATGACCATCAGCGTGGCGCGTCCATCTGCTGTGAGCAACAGCACGCCCGCCGGATGCGGGTACAGGTAGTACTCGATGAAGCGATAACGGGCCGAGAGCTCGCGCACGAGCTTGGTAACAGCCGGGTCCGACAGGAAGCTGAATGAGTGGCGTGACAGCAAGTCACGCAGCGTGCTCGACAGGTTGCTG
Organism: uncultured Ralstonia sp.; assembly: GCA_966433195.1. Lineage (GTDB taxonomy): Bacteria > Pseudomonadota > Gammaproteobacteria > Burkholderiales > Burkholderiaceae > Ralstonia. Next base: position 154 of record CBJMVH010000056.1, on the reverse strand, counting down.
AAGTAGCGCACCTGCAGCGCTTCAATCTCTGCACTCAGCCGCTCCGCCATGGCCGGGTGGTCTTTCTTGATGTAGCGGTCGATCAGGCCGTCGTTGAAGCCCTGCACGGCGATGTTCTCGTCGGCCATGCCGGTGAGCAGGATCGTCATGCACG
>CBJMVH010000055.1:0-29973 GCA_966433195.1 uncultured Ralstonia sp. | reverse complement strand
GAAAACTGCCGATGGGGTGACCCATCCGTGAGTTCGAATCTCACCGCTTCCGCCAGTCCTCATTCCAAGGCGTTCCAGAACTCTCCGGGATTCTCCCGCCAACCCCAATAGCGGCGCCAATTTGGGGGTATTTCTCTTCTTGCTGGCTCCAGACCGCTCCGACACAATCCACCCATCGAACAGGGGTAGAAACAGGGGTGGGAAATGGCAACTCGGCAGCTGCATCGACTCACGGCACTCAAGATCGGCAAGCTCGATGCGCCCGGCCAATACCCGGACGGCGGCAATCTTCACTTTCAGATCTCCGTGACCGGCTCTAGGTCCTGGATCTTCAAATACACGTTGCGTGGCCGATCGCGGGAAATGGGGCTTGGCCCCCTTTCCGCCGTCTCGCTGGCCGCGGCCCGTGCAGAGGCCGCAAAATGTCGTGAGCTGCTGCGGTCCGGCATCGATCCGATCGAGGCCCGGAATACCGAACGCAAAAGCCGCGCGCTGGAACAGTCCGGCCCACGCATATTCAAGACTGCAGCGGCCGAGTACATCGAAAAACAGCAGGCCGGATGGAAGAACCCCAAGCACGCGCAGCAGTGGGAGAACACCCTAGCCACATACGCATCCCCGATCCTGGGCAATCAAGAGGTCGGCGACATTGACACCGCCATGATCGTGCGCGTGCTGCAGCCAATCTGGATGGCAAAGCGAGAAACCGCGTTCCGGCTGCGCGGCCGCCTAGAGCGCATCCTTGATGCCGAAAAGGCGCTTGGCAACCGCGCGGGCGAAAACCCGGCGCGCTGGCGCGGCCACCTAGATACACTGCTGCCGAAACAGAACCGCCGCAAGAAAATCAAGCACCACCCAGCCCTACCCTGGCAAGAAATGCCCGAGTTCATGCGGGCACTACGCCTACGGGAAGAACCGACGGCGCGCATGCTCGAGCTCTTAATTCTGACTGCCGTCCGCACGCAGGAGGCGCTATACGCGCGGCCCGAAGAGTTCGCGATGAACTATCGCGTTTGGACCGTGCCAGGCGAGCGCATGAAAATGGAACTGCCGCTCCGCGTACCGATGACCGACCGCATCGTCGAGCTCGTGCAACAGGCATTGCCGCACGCCCGCCATGGATGGCTCTTTCCCGGAAAGAAGGAGAAAAAACCCTACTCAAACATGGCGATGCTCAAGGTCCTTGAGCGCATGGGTTATGACCACGTGACGGTGCACGGCTTCCGATCGACCTTCCGGGACTGGGTTGCCGAATGTACTGAGTACGCCGACTCGCTTGCGGAGAAAGCGCTTGCACATGCGATCCAAAACGAGAGCGAGGCGGCCTACCGCCGCGGCGATATGCTGGAGCGTCGCCGACAGATGATGACAGACTGGGCGCGCTTCTGTGCCGGCGAGACGGCGATCGTCATCCCACTCCAGCCGAATAGCCTCGCGCGCCAGATGACGTAGGAACCCGGCAATGGGGTGCCGATATGCAGCGGCGCTGGCCTTGCAACCCGCAATGGCTTCGCCAACAACGTAGGCCGAAAGCTACCTTTGAGGAGCTAAACGAGGTCGCCCGACAGGCAACGAGTCATCACCGCAACGTGAGGCGGCGGACACACACAACTACACATTTTCCTTGCGGAACTCGTCCCCGTGTGTAAAATTACACATAAGACAACCGGAGGCACTCATGCAATCAGCACAGGTCATCCGGATGCTCGAAGAGGATGGGTGGGAGTTGAGGAGAATTACTGGCAGCCACCACCAGTTCAAACACCCAAGAAAGCCGGGCCTTGTGACGGTTCCGCACCCGAAGAAGGACCTGCCGATTGGGACAGTTCGCAGCATCCTGAAAACCGCTGGCCTGCTGTAGGCCGGCGGTTTTTTCCCAGGATGCCGAAGGAGCGACTCATGTGACCACCTAGCTTTTGCGCACTTTCACACTCACGCTTTTTATATAAATAAGAAATTAAAGAGGATAGACATGCAATTCCCCATCGCAATCCATAAGGATGAGGGGAGCGTGTACGGGGTGACAGTTCCAGATATTTTGGGCTGCCACTCGTGGGGCGATACCATCGATGACGCCGTCCGCAATACAAAAGAAGCCATCGCAGGCCATCTGCAGACCTTGGTAGAGCTCGGCGAAGACGTAAACGTTACCTGCTCGACGATTGAAGACCTTTCGAAGGACGAACAGTATGCCGGCGCCCTTTGGGCACTTGTTGATGTCAATCCGGATGAGTTCGACAGAACGCCAGAACGCATCAACGTGTCCATGCCGCGCTTCGTGCTGAAAAAGCTTGATCGATTCGCTGAAGAACGTCACGAAACTCGAAGCGGGCTGTTAGCTCGCGCAGCCATGGAGCTGATGGCTCACGGCTGATCCAAGGGCGACCAATTGGTCGCCCTTCTTCATTCGCTGTGTGTCAATTATCTCGGCCGCAGCGCTACCAATGTTGTGTCGGTTTGAGCCGCAAAGCAACGCCGGCATGCCCCCGCCCGGAGCGGTGACCCTCAATTGCACGCATGTGTTTCCAGGCGAAGCTGCGATCATGTCTTGATTGTCCGCATTGACCGGTTCGCGCACCCGGAAGATACTGTATATAAATACAGTATTCGCCGCCATGGGCCACCCCAACCAGCTCCAGATCGTCCACCGCTACCGCTACTTAGATGCGCGCACCGGCCATTGGAAGACAACCCGGCACCACATGAGCACAGAGGAAGCCGAGCGCTTCTTCGCGCCAGGAAAGTCCACGCACTTTACGGCAGAGCGATGGGAACCCATCGAAAGCTCGCAGGAGGAAAGGGTCGCTGCACATCGCCGGTTCGATCAAGGCATCCAGTGTCACCCCTTCCGGCACGGTCGTCTGACGGTCGAGGAACTAAGAGAAATCTGGGAGCGCAACAAGTGCCCGGACGTCAGGCGTCTAATGTGGGAAATTTCGTATCTGCGCGGCACCATTGAGTGGGCGCGCCATCTGGCGGCTGTTCTACAGGTCAGTGGCATCGAACCGCCGTTCGACGACTACTTGCGACAGCTCGTCAACGAACTCCGCTACCACCCATCTCCACAACCCTTCTTTTGGTCGGCCGCTGACGAGGCCGCGCTCAAACGAATCGCCAAGGCTCGCCGCTGATCTATCATGGCTCGACCCTAGGGAGCCGACCATGTGCTATTCCGCTCAGATCAAGGCAGACTACAAGCGCTTTGTCCGGGAGTACGGCGCGATCATGTCGCTCGACGAGTTTTCGCGCCTGGTGACTGAGTACTTCCAGAATCCGGGTTCGGTGAAATTCCCGAAGGCCATGGTCGCGCCCTTCCTTGAGTCCCCGGAGACGGAGCAAGAGAAGAGAATCGCCGAGGTGCTCAGGGCCAGCCAGAAGGCGCAGGAGATCGAACTGCTGCAGGAGCTTGCCAAGCAGCGCGAGCGCAAGGACAAAGCGGAAGCCGCCGTCGCACACAAGGCCACCAAGACGGCCACCGAAGAGCTGCGCAAGGCGGCCAACAAGGTGAACTGGCTGGAAGGCAAGCTGGACGAGTTGAACAGCGCTGAGATCAAGCCGCGCGACTCACGAATCTTCCCCGGCTGGTATGCACCAGTAATGGTGGTGGAGAACGGCCATCGCGTAGTGAAGCCGATGCGGTATCAGTGCCGGCCGGTTGGGAAGCCCGCGTTCTACGACACCAAGTACCCCGGCACCTACAACGCTCGAATGGACAACCTCCGTGGATTCTGGAAGGGGCAATACGGCCACACTCACGGCGTGGTGCTGGTGGATGCGTTCTACGAAAACGTGGTCGGCCCGGACGGGAACAACATGGTGCTGGAGTTTCGCCCGGACCCACCGGAGACGATGCTAGTGGCGTGCCTGTGGTCGCACTGGCGCGCGACGGCACCAGGGGAACGGGATCTGTTGTCGTTTGCCATCATCACCGACGACCCTCCATCAGAAATCTCCGAAGCTGGCCATGATCGATGCCCCGTCACAATCAAACCGGAGCATATTGACGCCTGGCTGTCTCCAGACCCAAACCATCTCGATACCGTAGACAGGATTCTGGAGGATCGCCCGACCGCTTACTTCCGCCATAAAGTAGCGTCATAATCGGAACTTGACGAAACCAAACTGGCTTCGGCTCCGTGGGAGTACGTGCGTTGCCAACGCGCCATCGGCGGGCAGCTGCCTAAATAACCAAAAAACTAAATGGCTAAGATCACCTCCATCCGCGTCCAAAACCTTCGTGCAATCGAAGACTCTGGGCACATCCCCCTGAAGCCTATTACAATATTGGTTGGAAAGAACAGCGTAGGTAAAAGCACCTTTGCGAGAACTTTTCCACTATTGCGGCAAAGCAACGAAGCGAAGCGGAGAGCTCCAGTTTTGTGGTGGGGCAAATATGTAGACTTTGGCTCATTCAAAGATGCCGTGCACAAGAACGACATTGAAAAAGAAATAACAATGTCGTTCTCAATCGATTTATCCATAGGCGAATACGATTCTCACCACGACTTTCTCTTTGGAGATCTTACATTCTCCGAAGAGGAAGCCATTTGCAACGTTGAAGTCACGCTTTCTGCCTCCGCCTCAGAACAAACGTTCGTTAAAAGAGTATCAATAGATCTACAGGGCGTCGGTGCAACGGTTTGCATTGGACACAACGGCGAAGTTACGGACGTCAAGAGTACGACTTCGCAGATTTCTTGGAAACCAACAGATGCGTTCAGGGCCGTTGCGGAGCCAGGGCAGTTTCTTCCGAATCTTAGATGGGTTAAACGAGCCAAAGACCAACGCCGTGACTACTTCATTCGGGAGTACGCATCTCCTTTCGCGTCTCGACTACTTGGTGTCGTACTTGAGCTCTCGCACGGAAACACCGACCTCGACAAAATAAAGAAAATTGCAAGCCAGGTTCCGTTTGGATCAAAGGCTGCCGTGTTAAAGCGGATTCGACAACTTGCCGGCTCTGGCCCAGCGACTTGGAAAAAAAGTGTCAACGCCTTGAATTTGGAGGATTGGTCCCTTCTTCGACTCCGTGATGCAGCCTTGCTGAATTATCTTCCAGAATTTCTGGACTACCTAAACTATACATTCGGCTCATTTTCTTCAGGCGTGCGGTACATCGAACCGTTGCGCGCCACAGCAGAACGCTATTACCGCGTGCAAGAATTAGCAGTCGATGAAATTGACTCAAAGGGCGAGAATCTTGCTGTTTTCCTTTACAGCATGCACGCTTCCCGTCTTCTGCAACTGAATAATTGGCTGGCTGACCTTCTTGGATTCACCGTCGAACCTATCAAAACAGAAGGTCACATATCGATTAGACTAAGAAGCAACGGAAGCGACTTATCAGCAAACCTCGCTGACACGGGTTTTGGCTTATCGCAAGTCTTGCCTATTGCAGTACAACTATGGGCATCAACCTCGTCCAGCAATTTGCGCGCGAGCACACAAGCTGGTGAAGGCTGCTTCGTAGTTGAGCAACCGGAACTCCATCTGCACCCAGCATTTCAAGAGCGCATAGCGGACCTCTTTGTTGCGGCTGTAAAGCGCACGACAGGCTCGCGGGGCAACCTCAGGATCATCGCGGAAACCCATAGCTCCAACTTAATCAACCGGCTTGGTGAGTTGATTTCAGAGGGCCAAATATCGCCTGATTCCGTCCAAGTTCTTGTTTTTGAACAGCCTGCCCCATTTGAACCGGTCACCATCAAACACTCAAAATTTGATGATGACGGCGTCCTACAAAACTGGCCCTATGGCTTCTTTTCGTCTGGGCGGCTCGAATGATTTTCGAACTACATGAGTCCTTTCTTGAATTCGATTTTTCAGTAGATCATGATGTAACGGCGGGAGTTGAAACGGCGGCACTTGCTGCAAGGAGGGGCGATCACTTCGTCTTCGGCTCACGCGCGGTTCTTCAAAAACTGGCTAACGACCCGAACTTCAGCCGTGCGACACGCGGCCTGTTTGCAGATGTTGTTTCAACTTTTTCGTTTCTTGCAGGCTACTTGAAACAGTTTTCGAGAAAGTGCGTGATCATTCCCGAAGACCTCCCGCCTCAGCGCGGACCAGTCGCCGGAGCATGGATGGTTGCGGCCCAGCACCTCGCCCGCAAAAACCTCTCCAAAACTGTCCTGTTGGCCGAAAGCCCTATTGACGCGGCCATGTATGAACAAGCAGCTCGACACTACGGCATTGACGGCCGACATCCCGGGACGACCGTCTTCCGAACAGATCCGCAAGGCGGCGGAGGCGCCGCCGTGCAGATCGAATTTGAGGGCATAGCCACTGCGCAAGCTCACATTTGTGTTTGCATAACCGACAGCGACAGGTTCTCTCCAAACTGCGATCCTGGAACCTCGGCTCGAACGTGCATTGGCATAGCGAATGCAAGTCCCTGGGTGGTCGAGCATATGACCACAAGCGCTCGCGAGTTAGAAAATGTGATCCCACGAAACGACTTGCTTGAACGAGCATCTACTACAGCGCCCCCCCTCTACGCGATATTTGACGATGCTCGACGGTATTTCGGAGAAGCTGAGATGGACTACGCCGACATCAAACATGGCACGACGCTTGGATGGGTTTTCCGACAGCCCGATGGTAGTCCCAAGCGACAGTTTTGGCTAACCAGCGCTAAGGCGAATCCGCACATTGCGGCAAAACGCTGCTTCAAAGACTCAGCCTGTGCAACGCCCGAACACTGCTCCTGCGTGATAGTGCCGCCACTTGGCGAGAACATTGCGTCCCGCGTTCTCGAAAAATGGAAGGGGCAGTCCGGACACGAAACCGTACGCAGCAATCAAGGATCACCCAACTTTGCAGAATGGCTTGCAATAGGAAAGCTGGTCTTTGAGATGGCCGCAGGGCCGCGGCCATCACGGATGTAAATCACGGCCCAGCTAGTGCGCTGTACGCTCGCTCACAGCCCGCACCGGCAATGTGGGCGCGGTCCGCAAAGTCCGCCAGATCTCCCGCTCGCTGGTCAGCGCGGAGGAGCACGTCGGCAAGCACATCGAGGGGGTCGCCGGCTGCCTGGCCTCCGCCGGCAGCGGCGGAATCACTGGCGGCGCGACCTGCGGCCACGAGTTCTGCAACTCGCTCGCGCAGCCGGCCAGACTCAGCGCGAGCGCGGCCAGCATCGGCCGAAGCCGTCTCAGCTTGTTGTTTCGCTTCATTTGCAATTTCCGATAGTTGTTTCGCACGGCGCTGCTCTTCGATGCGCGCCTCGTCCGTGGCCCTGATCTGCGCACGGGCCGCATCGAGCGCCGCCTTGTTGCGCTCGGCCTGAAAAGCCTTGGTGTCTGCCCTGTGTTGCTGGAGCCGACCAGCCCCGTAGGACGCGCCCAGGGCGACGACAGCCACCAGCAGCACGCGAGGGTCGAGTATCGTCACGCCGCACCTCCGCCCTTCTGGTGAGCCCGAACCTCTAACCTCCAAAAGCCCCACAACACTCCGATGGCGACAGCGACGTTCAGCGCAATTTCCGGCGCGCTATGGCATGCACCGGGAATCGCGATATTCCCCAGCGCCGCGTAGTTGATGAGCGCAAGCACGCAGGCCCCGCCCGTCCGCGTGGGCACCTTGTGGGTCAGGACCGCCCACAGCGACCCAGCGAAAATGATGACGTTGGCCACCACGTTGATGGATGCGAGCATGCTCACTCCTTCGCGCCGCCGATCATGCGCCGCCGTACGTCGTTGAGGATTTCCGGGATCTGCTGCATGGCGTTATTGACGATGGCCAGACCAAAGACGGCGGCCGACGCCACTGCGAGCATGTGGGTATATGAACCTGGCACCAGGGCGAAACGCTCGACGGCAGCACCCCCGGCCAAGCACCCAATGCCGAGGCTGCTGACGAACGACATCCCGCGCTGCCACCAACTGCCGGGCAGAAATCGCAGAGCGATCACCGAGCCAAGTGCCGCCGCACCGCCCACCTTCGCGGCCACTACCATTTCCTGATCCGTCATTTACGCCCCTCCCTCTCTCCCGCCGCACAGCAGGTAGCGCGCGCGAAGTTCTTCGAATGTGTGTTCGTGCTGACCGTAGCCCGCCCCCGGCAGGCTGGCCCAGATATTTCGGCACTTGGCGATTGACTCGCGCAGGCGCCCCGCCTGTATGTCAGCCAGCGCGCCTCGCTCGCGGATCTGCTGTAGCGCAATGGCGTCTTGCGATGCGGGGCTGAAATCCTGCAGCTTGAGCAGCCGTTTGTACGGGTCGTACCACCGGGCCAGTAGTTGGTAGCGGCCGGCTGCCGTTGATTTGATGCCCAGCCGCGGCAAGTCCACCAGCACGCGCGGGTGGTCGGCGTAGTCGCCGAACAAGCGCCCGCCCACCAGGACGTCGTAACCGTGATTACGCGTCGGCTGCCGTCCGTCGTCGGTGCCCTCGCTGAAGCCGAGCATGTCGAGCCAGGCGGCTACGTTCTGCCCGCCCAGCTTCGCGGGCTCTGTAAATGGCATGGTTGCTCCCAGAAAAGAAAAAAGCCCGCCGGGACGGCAGGCATTGAGGTTCAAAGACCACGGTAAAAATCGGAGCGAATGGCCGTTTTGTTGGACGCCCACCGCGGCTAGACTGGATCTGGCATGCGCGACTGGAATGCGGATCAACCGCGTCCTATCCTGCACGGCTCCAAACAAAAACAGCCTATGGGGGTCCCCTTGCAAGCAATTCGCATTGCCGCTGTATCCGCCCTGACAGCCATGGCCGGCTGCGCCATACCCACTCCCAATGAAGAGCCGATCGCCTGGCGCATGGACCGAGCGGAACACACTGCCCGCGTGCGCGAATTCGAATGCCGCGACGCGGTTGCGCGCGGCACTAGGTCAGATTGCAAATCGGAAATTGCAGAACTGGCCAAGGTTGAAGCCGCCCGCCGATATGCGACCTACTCGGACGTGAGCAACATCGGCGTGATCGCCATCGAGTGATCAGATATTCGACACATCAATCAGCACTGCCTGCCGGGGCCGCTGGTCGACAAAAAAATCGCCCGCACCATTTCCTCCGACTGCACTGACGTTGATCTGTGTCCAGCGCATCCGCACGCCGTTGGGCAGGGCTCGCAACCCCTCTCCACACGTGATCGCTAGCTCTGACACCCAGTAATGCGTCCCCATGCGTTCCATTGAGAGGACGACTGCATACGTCCCAAGCGGTAGGCCCGTGTAGTCGTTGTAATCGGTCAGGGTCATCGGCTGCCCGCCGGCCAGAGTAATTGCCGCCACAGGGTTGAAGTACTTGTAGTTCGAATCGAACGTACAAGCGCCGTCGGCTCGAAACACCTGAAGCCCTACACCATGCGGAACCGCAGGCACCTGATCAAAGATGTAGTAGGTCAGCGCCGAGCCGTCCCAGTCGGTTGTTGTATTCACGCAGAGCCGAAATGTCCACGTCGCCCCGTTTCGCCGCACGTCCCCAAGTGCCACAGCGTAGTTGGCCCGCACCGCAATGATGGGCGCCACGCCGGTCACGCTCACCTCGGCCATCTTGAAAGCCGGAACATAGCCGTCCGGCGTCGCAGCCGCGGGCGTCACCTGCCCCGTCGCGATCAACCCCAGATTGACGTAGTTCTCATCAATCTGGAGCACCCCGCCGTTGTTGAAAGCCTGGAATCCTGCAGGCATCAATACACCCCCACATACACGGTCACAGATTGCGTATCACCGGGCACCGGGATTGACCAAGAGACCGTTGTCCCTGAGATGGAGATCTGCGGCAAATTGGAGGCCCCCACGTCCGAGGACCACCCCGTCTGCACGATGTAGAACGGCGTGCCGCGGGCCAGCCCGGGCAGCACGATCGAACCGGCGGCCGTTCCGGTTTCAAAGACACCGACAACGGCACCAAGTCTGTCGGTCAACCGAACGGTGGGCCGCCCGTACGCGTCAAACACTTCCAAACCAGCTGGCATTACCAAATCCCCAGTCGAACGCGCAGCACGCCGTTCGCGTCATAGATGAGCGCCCCCGAGTCGGTGATACGCGCATAGCCGCCATTCGAGATCCCGTTAAGCTCCAACGTCCCATTCTTGTCGAGCACCCACCGCGGCCGCCCGTTCGCACCCAGTGCGGTGGATTGGATGACGCTGCCGATTTTGGCGTTGGTGATCGTGCCGTCCTGGATAAACGCCGAGTCCATGAACACCTGGCCGCCCTGGATGAGGAACGGCGTCAGCACGCTATTGCCATTCGGATGAATGACGCCAAAACGGTCGGCCGCGATGAGAACCTGGCTCTCGATGACACCCTGGTTGTTCTCGACACCGATCCCAATGCCGGCCAAATACGTCCGGCCGTTGGCTGCAATCTGCGTCTTGATGGTGTACATCGCTGCAAGCTTCCCGCCCTGCTCCGCAACCGCTTGCTGCGCAACCTGCACAGCCGCTGAGGCCTCCGCGACCGTGGCCTGCATGGTGTCGACACGCTGGGCAACCGCTCGCCCTGCTTCCTCGAGGACCGATTGCGTCGACACAATGCCGGCGAAAACGTGATCGTCGCCCGCATAGTCGCTATCACTGCCGGCCATTGGCGGCTCAATGCTATCGATGGCCGACAGCAGGTCTGCCCCGAGCTGCGTCTTGCCGATCTGGCCGTTGAGGTAGTCCAGGATGTCGGAGGCCTGTGAGCTGCTTGCGCCCGGCACGCCCGCACCGCTGGGATACCACGCACCGATATTTCCTGACTTGTCGACGAGACGCGCCCAGAAGAAGAATTGCGCGCCTGCGGCCAGCCCCATCATCGTGTGCGTGTTGGCGGGGAATGCGAAATCACCCAGCTTGATCGCGTCGTCACGGCTTGACGTCTTGCTGTACCAGATCTCTGTGCGCTCAACGTCGAGCGGCCCGCTTGGAAATGCCCAGTCGAGCCGAATACCGAACACGATGGCCGTTGCCAGCAACGTACCAACGACTGGCGGCGGACTCGTCTTGCCCTCGAGACGTGTCTCAGGCGAATACGCCGGCACCGACGCCACATCCAGCGGATTAATGGAACGCACGCGTGCAACGTAGGTGCCGGCGTAGATACTCCGCACCTCAACGCTTTGCGAGCCTGTACGGCCAGCGCTGACCCATTCCCCGTTGTCCCGCCGCCAGTCCACCGTGTACGCGATGGCATTGGCTGCCGGTTGCCAGTTAACGACCATCGTTGTGACGGCGATGCCCTGATCGATCGTGCTGTACGTGGTCAGGGAAACGCCAGTCGGCGGCGGCTGTACTGACGGCGGGATCACCGAAATCGGGCGCGACTCGATCCGCGTGCCGTGGTCGATGGCCGAATACTTCGACGCGTTGTGCTGGAGTGCACTGATCTCGAACGTCAGGTCTCCTGAACCACTAGCGTCCGTGACCGACACCACGCGAAACAGCTGCGTCTTCAGGTCCGCGCTTTCGATCGACCAAACGGCCTCGGCCTGCACTTCCGCCGACCAGTCCGCAGACACGGTGACAGTCTTGCCGCTGAGCTCGCTGATGGTGCGGCGCTGCGTTTTGCCGTCGACCATGTTCACAACCAACGTATCGCCCTGAGACACGCCGACCGGCGGCCGGTCAAGAGTGACAGCGCGCCCGGCTGCAGAGTGCACACGGCCGCCGTTCGTGCGCCCGGCCCGCGCCGGATCAGCCACCTCGATGATCGACCCGGGCATCACGACTGCTGCATCCAGCCCGACCTTGAACGAGATCGTTTCCGTTACCAGCCGGCTCGTCATCAAGATCCACTGGCCGACGCGCTGCGCTTGCGACTGCGAGGTGCAGCCGAAAGCCGTCACCTCCGTCTGCTGGATTCCGTAGCGCGCAATGCCATCCGCATCCTGCACCGGCTCGACCTTGGCGACAAAACGGTCTGCAGGGTCATTCCAAGACACCAGGGCAACCGTCTTTCGCGCCCGCCGTGCGCTGCCGGCGTACGTGAATTGCCCGTCAATGACGTTCCCAGCGTGAAATAGATACGACGCCGAACTGGGCATGTCGGCGACGGCGACTACGTTGCCCGCCGCCCAAAATGCCATGCCGCGAAAGACGCTGGCCAAGTCCTGCAGCACGTTGTACGCATCGGCACGCTGCTGCAGGTAGCAGTTGCAAGTGAAGCGGGGTTCTTGCCCGCCACGGCCGTCCGGCACGAGCTCATCGCAGTACTGCCCGATCTGGTACAGCGACCACTTGTCGACCATGGCCGCATTGACCCGGTCACCCAGGCCGTACCGTGAATGCAGCACTAGGTCGTAAAAAACCCAGGCCGGGTTGTTGCTGTAGGCAACCTTAAAGGTGCCATCCCACAGGCCGGTGTAGGTGCGCGAAGCTGCGTCGTAGTTGCTGGGCACCCGGATGATCCGGCCGCGCAGGCGGTACGAGCGTCTCGGGATGCTGTTGAACTGCCGGGCATCGATGCGCAATCCGATCAGCGCGGAATTCGGGTAGCGCAGTTTGGCGTCAATCACCTCCGCGAACGACTCTACCCGCGTAGCATCGGCGATCGTGCCGCTGTTGGCGTTGGGCGTGATGCGCCGTACGCGAACCGTCCACCCGGTGCGTGCCGCCGGCAATTCAATCCGATGCGTACGGGCGTATTTGTTGGTCGTTTTCCCGTCAAACGCGCTGAACAGCACTTGCTGGAACGCGCCGCCGTCGGTCGCCAGATCGATGGCGTACTCGACGCGATACCCGTTGATGTTGCCGTTGCTTGTGTCAGCCCGAGAGAGCGCCGGCACCGAAAGCTGCACGCGCACCGCCGAAAGCTGCGTATTCGCGATCGCGCGCACCCACGGTGTGGTCGACGTCAATTCGACGCCGACGCCAGTTTCGTTTTCAACGGACGGGAAACCGGGGATTGCGTCCTGGTCTTGTGTGCCCGGCCGGTAGTCAACGGCCACATTCTGAAAATTCAGCGAGCCGTTCGCGTTGGCCAGCGGCGTCCCTTCCAAATAGATGCTCTGCAGGCCATTCACCAAGCCGGCAATCTCGCCCTCCGAGACTAGATCGAGCACGCGAGCGTAGGCTATGGAATGCAAGCTGTCGGGCGATTCGACCGGCGTGCTACCACCGCCGCCATCCTTGCCGCCATAGCCGATAATCTGTTTCATGGTTGAACTTCGGGATAAGGACTTGTCGAGGACATCACCAGCACGCGGGCTTGGGCGGGAGCCGAAGGTGCACGGTACGAACGCCGCCATTGCCGCCAAAATCGTCCTGGAACCTTCAAAATGAACGACAAAAAAATGACCGCAGAGGACCTCCTCATGGAGATCGTCAAGGAAATGCCAAAAGAGGCCCAGGAGGAGATGCACAACTTTCTGGAGTTGCGCGTAAGACTTTCTGCAGAGAGCGACCGCGGCTGCGCGCTCACTGCGGCTGCATATCTCGACGAAAGTCTCGCAACTCTGCTACGAAACCGCCTCGTTCAAGACAAGGGGAACATCGATGCCCTGATCGATCCGGGCCGCCCGCTCTCAGCGTTCTCTACGAGAATCCGCATTGCGTATGCAATTGGGCTTATTTCTAAGGACTGTATGAAGGACCTAGATTCCATTCGGGAAATTCGAAATAAGTTTGCCCACCTACACGGCCCCGTTAGCTTCAGCGACCAGTCCATCGCTCATCGTTGCCGCAATTTGCGGAATACAGCCAAGGCCCATGTTGCCGACCATCCGCGCGCGCTGTTTCTCAACGCGATGACACTTATCCATGCAGCAATTTCTCGCAGCGCCCGCCAAGATCCGATCCAACCCCATACGCCAGAGCACGAGCGCGCGATGATCGCCAGCTTGGATGACGTCATGCAAAAGATTGCGCACCTGCCTCGACGACAGCCAGGGGAAGACTGGTGGAGCCAATAGCACATCAGGGTATTTCGACTACACCTGATCCTCGGTGAAGATGCCGCCTGAAATGACGGCCGAGCCAACTTCGAGCTCACCGTAGAGCACCGGTACCGGGTTGCCCTGCGCGCTGGTGTTCACAGGGCCGTTGAAGTTGTAGGAGGCGCCGTTCTCCGGAGAATCCTTGGCGGATAGCCCCTGCGGTTGAGGTGAGAGCATCTGCACCACGCCGCCGAGCATCATGGCGGCACCCATCTGCATGATTGGCATGCCAGCACCGAAGCCGAAATAGCTCACCACCGCCCCCACCACCACCAGCACCGCGCCAATGATCGTCTGGAGGATGCCGCCACGTTTGCTGCCCACCAATATCGGCGCGATCCGGATCTCGCCACGCCCGGGAGGAAGCTCGAGCTCATCCCGCGCAAGGTTGCGCTTACCCACAAACACTGCGTATGCAATTCCCTTGTCGCGGCTTTCCAAGAGCTCACGTTTGAAGCCTGCAAGCAACACGCACAACGCTTGGATGGCTTCTGCAGGGCTGGCTACCGCAAGCTCGAACCTTCGCCCGAATCGGGCGCCCAGCTTTCCGTACAGGCGGACCGTTCTCAGTTTCTGCGTTGAAGAGCACATAAGAAAAAACCCGCCGAGGCGGGTTTCTTGGAATGGGTTGGGGGTATCAGCGACGAGTCGAAGCCTCGAGCGCCACGCCGTCCCCTGGCCGGTTGACCAGGCGGTAGTAACGATGCTGGCCAGCGGAAAACGAAGCGCTCAACTCACGAAGTTCGTCGCCATGCATCGCGCAAAGGCCGCGCCCTTTAGGGAAGCCAGCCCCGAGCACGTACTCGCCGGCCGGCAAGAAAAATCGGGCGGTTTCGCCAGCCTCGAACGAGCCGGCGAGCTTTCCGTCAACATAGAAGCCAAGCAGACAGCCCCGTCCGGCGAAACCGTCATCACGGGTCACCGTGACCTGGCCACCCGGCTGCTCAGCTGGCGCTTGATAGGCGAACAGCCGATCTTGCGGCACCGCCGCTGCCTCGCTCGGCGAGATGGAAGACGTCGCGCACGCGGCAAGGAGTGGCACTACGCAAGCGATGGACAGCAGTCGAAGCATTCGGGGCTCCAAGAACAGTGATCCCGAGATCATAGCGTCGACTGATGGCGTAGCACACAGCGCGTGATTTCCCGCCAATAGCCGCCGTACACGTCGCGCGATGAAAGCCGCCCGTGCAGGTGGTGCAACATGTGGCCGTCGCCCAGATACACCCCCGCATGGTTTGGCACCGGCGAACGAAGCTGCATGAGGATCACGTCGCCAGGGTGCTCCGGCGCGTCCTGCGACACAACTCGGAAGCCGGCTTCGGCGTAGTGCTGCATGTACAAATCGCCGCCCTGAGACCACCAGTCGTCGTGCCGCTCGAAGTCCGGCAGGAGCACGCCGCGCTCGCGCGCGTACCAGTCCACCACCAGCGAGTAGCAGTCCAGAATGCCGTGAGCAAACTGGCGGCCGACCAGCGGCGCTTGGTAGCCGCAGGGTTCGATCGTGCGCACGTCGTCTGCCGGCCAGGAGATGATGTGCCACGGCACGCCAGAGGCCTCGCACGCTACGCGGTCGGCTTGGCTGGGGTCGGCACTGGCGTTGGGGTGGCTGTGCACGACTGCCATCACCTCGCCCATGTCCTCGGCTGCTGCGTAATCCTGGGCGGGCATTTCGAAGTGCTCGGTGCCCACCGCGACGTTGCGGCACGGAACATAGCGCTCTCGGCCGCGCGTCACCACGACTAGCCCGCACGCTTCGCGCGGAAAATCGCGCGCGGCATGCCGCCGCGCGTCGTCGAGTGTTTGTTGTTGCATGTCAGGTGCGGACGAGGTCTGCAGCGGGGAACGATCCGAACGGCAGAGGGTTATTAGCGCCAAACCGGCATTTGCACGACGACAGCCGTCCGCCACATTTGTCGAGCGTGGGATCGGCTACCGGGTTGTCGTCACGGTCGAACATGGCGGCGCCCGTGTAGCCGCAATTGGGCCCGCGGTACCCGCCGATCATCAGCCACACGCAGACGTTGGCAACGATCTGCCGGCGCGGCAGCTGCACCCCGTTGAAGTCGAGCGCGCTGGACAGCTCAAATTCAACGGTCTCGTTCGTCTCAGCTGCTTTCTGCTCGACGAACCACTCCTCGACGGGCAATTCCTCGGTAGGGTCCGCCTCGGGGTTCCCCTCCGGGAAATTGCGCGCATCGAGAAAGCGACCCAGTGTGCGGCGCCGGCGCAGCTTCGCGCCGACCAAATCGTTGGCGTACAGGCACACCGCAGAAATCGAACCGTCCACGTTGCCAACGGTGAGCCGTGGCGCGGGCTGCTGGCCCTGGCCCGAGCGAGCAAATCCCTTTCCTTCGATCGGCCACGGGCTGTACTCGTTGCCTTGCCACCAGATCGGGCCAACTTGCGTGTAGCCATGGAAACGCAGCATGTCGGCGCCAATTTCGGTGGCGTCGAGTTCGAATAATTCGATCAGCGCGCCAGGCTCCAGCCGCTGGATGTCGGCGGTGATTTTCATGCGCGCGCCTCCAAAGCTTCCAGCCTGGCCAGCAACTCATCATTGGTCGCAGCCAGTTCCTGCACGGCACCACAAAGCGCGGCGACGATTGGCAATAGCGTCAGGGTCTGCGGCACGACGTTTCCGTCTTCATCAACCGCATCCTTTTCGCCCTGCACAGCGCCGGGGATGTGCATGGCGCTGTGCGCGAAGAACCCCAGCCGGCGAACGCCATCGTCCTTAAACACCCCCACCCCATTGAAGTGGTAGGTGAAGATGTCAATCTGGCGGATTGCAGCAAGCGCGCCGGCGTAGGGTTCAGCCCCATGCTTGACGCGATAATCGGAAGTCGTTGACAACGTACCGATACGAACGCTGTCGACATACAGATCCGCAACGGAACCCGTCCAATTGATTCTGAACATGTTCGGGTAGCCCCGAACAATGCTGCCGGCATTGGTTCCGTCGACTCTGAGGATCATTGCACCAATGGTGCCGTCCCAACCCAAAGCGATCTGATTTGCGGTGACGACATCGACGGGGCGCAAGAGGTTGAGCGAGTCCCATGGCGTCGCCTTGGCAAACATGGGGCGCGAAGCAAAAGTTGCGGCCCCTGTGGCGCTGAAGGAAAGCGCTTCGGTGTAGGTGGATGGTGTCGCAGTCATCCGCGCGACAGTCAGCTTTCCGCCTGCGGCCAGATACCTCCAGCGCCCCGCTGGTGCGGTTTGACCCGACTCAATGAGATCGATCGCTGGAGCGGTTCCGGTGACGGTAACAGAGTTTGTGAGCGCCGCGTTTTCGGCATTCGCCTTGCCCGCAATCGCTGCTTCATGCGCGGCCAACACCTTTGCATTCGCCGTGAATTCGTCAGCGATCTTGACCATATTGCCGTTGGTCTTGCTGTTCGCGGTGCGCTGTGTATCGCCATCCTTGCCGAGCGGCGCGGTGCCCAGGTTGATTTGCTCAAGACTCATACTCATGGCGCGAAGCTCTGCACGAAGGTTGCGGAAAGGGAATAGACGCCGCCCACCTCAACGGCGGGCGTGTACTCTCCAACGCGGTACCGCCCCTGCATACCGAGGGGCGGCGTCCATAAGAACGACTTCGCACCTGCGTGACGGTCTAGGAAGGATTGAATTGCTAGGATGGCGACTTTGCTGCCGACGAACTTCTGCGGCCACGAGCTCGTGCGATTGTTGATGCCGTCCGGCACCACCTGCTGGTAGCCATCGCCAAACTGCGCAGACCGCGTGCGCAGTTTGACGCTGCCCTGCGCACTTCCGCCGACTGCGCGCCAGGTGAAGATTTCAAGTCCCATGGATTTCCTATCGGTTGCGAATGCCGGACAGCACGCCGCCCTGCAGGGTCGCGCGCTGCATCTTGTCGTCGATCCGGCGATCAACTTCCTTGAAGATCAATTCGATCTGCGTGCGCCCGTCCGGGTCTGTGGACTGCTGCACTTCGGGCTGGCTTGGCGCTCCAATCACGTTCACGACTACCCCGCCGCCCCCGAGCGCATGGTTGGGCACGATGGAGCCGGAGCCGCTTGGCCGAAATAGCTCCGGCCCGTTCTCGCCCACCAAGTACAAACCACCAGCCGACACCGGCCCGCCGGCAGCCCGCGCACCGTCGACGAACACGCCGCTGCTGTAGCTAGGCGCTGGCATGCTGCCGCCGTAGAGCATGTCGCCCGCCACGGGAACCGTCCCGCTGCCGGCCGCAGCGCCTCCGGCACCGCCGAAGGCCCCAGCGCCGCCGCTCATCGCACCACCTGCAAACATGCTGCCGACCATGCTTATCCCCATTTGGATGAGGCCGGACATGGCGGCACGCGCCTGGATGCGCGCGAGGTCGGCGATAACGCTCTGGGCGAAGCTCTTGAAATCGAGCTTTCCAGTGGTGGCGAATTTGGCGACGGCATCCTCCATTGACTGAAACGCGTTGGAGAAAAGGCGCTCCGCCGATGCCGCCACGTTTGCGGCCGCATCCCGGTAGTCAGCGAGCGCCGACAGCGCACCGAATTTCCAGTCGGATTGCTTGGCGGCCAGCTCGTCGTAGTACGCGCCCAACTGACCCAGCGCGGCCCGTTCGCTCTCATTGATCTTGGCGAGCTGCTCGTTGTAGAGGTCGGAGCCGGCGAGCCCACGCTTTGTCATCGACTTGTTCCAGTCGGTGCGCATGCGCTCAAACTCGCGATAGATCGACTTGGCCGCGTTGACTTGCTCATTGGTGCGCTTGCCAAGGCCAAACGCATCCAATTGGCGGCCGAACTGCTCGCTGCGCGCCTGCGCTGCGTCAGCAATTCGGATGCTCATGCCCTCGGCCTGCTGGCGCGCGTCCTCCAGCAGCTTCCGCTGCTTCTCCAGCTCAGCGGTTTCGTCTTTGCGCTTCTGGATCGCGACCTCGGCCGCAATATTCAAGTCAAGCTGCGCGCGAATCTGATCCTGGTGCGCGAGCAGGCTCTTCTGGTCCGCGGTCAGGGTTTTCTTGCCCTTGATGTCCGCAATCTGCTGCTCGAACTCGGCGCGTGCCTTCTGGCCAGCGGTAAGCTGATCTTCAACGGCCTGCTGCGCGGCCAGGGCGGCGCCCGTCTTACGCAGGTTTTCGAGCATGCGCGCGCCGGCGTCTTCGGTGGCGGCCTTCGGCGCCTTGTCCTTGTACTTCTCATTGATGGCGGCGACGCCTTTGGCGTACTCCTCCGCCGAGAGGCCTGCCTTTTCCGCGTCAGCCTTGAACTTCTTCAGATCGTCGTCACGGATCTGCTGGCGCGAGCGCACGCTCTTCATCAGCGCATCGATCGATGCTCGGGCGCTGATCTTGTCGTCTTCGCCGCGCTGCTTGCTGGCCTGATCAGCCGCCTTCTTGGCATCCGCTGCAACGGCATCGTTGTACTGCTGCAGGCGACTTCGGTTTGCGTTCAGGGCCGCTTCCAGCTGGACCGTGTTGTAGCCCTTGGCCCGCGCCTCAGCCAGCTCCTTTTCCTGCTGCGCCATGGTGCGATACAAGCCGTTGAGCTTGTCGCCAGCCGTCTCGGCCCGGCCAATGCCTGCAATGGCGTCCCAGGCCTTCTTCGCCGTCTCGGTCAGGCCGATCCAGGCGAGCTCCATGTAGCCGACATTGCGGCGCACTTCCAGTGCTCGATCGCGCAAGGCATCGGCAAACGTCTTTTGCGCCAGCGCCGCTGCCTCATCCACCTGGCCAGCGCGCTCGAGCGCGGCAATCTGCTCGTACACCGCACCGGTCAGGTAGTGGAATTGCTCGTTCAGTTTGACCGAGGCTTTCGTCGGCTCTTCGGCCAGCTTGACGAAATCCTTGATGGTTTCGTCGATCGACTGCCCGGTCGCCTTTTCCATGGCGATAGCAGCCGCCGAGACCTCGACCATCTGCTCGCTGGCGACGCGCCCGGTGGCCGTAATGCGCGTCAGCACGTCGGCCGCCTGGTGCTGGGTACCGATGACGCGTGACACAGATTCGGCCATGCCCGCCATCTGAGCACTCGACACGCCCGCATAGTGGCCGGTCATGATCAGCGCGTTGGTGTAGCCGCGCGCCTCTTGGGCGCCTGTCATCCAGGCATACGCCAGCGCACCCGCCGCTGCAGCGGCAACGGTTGTCGGTGTGATGAGGCTTGCCACGTACGAGGCCACACCCTTGATGGCCGGGCCGACACCGCCAAACATGTCTTTGAGCTGGCCACCTTGCTGGGTGAGCACCAGCATTGGGCTCTGTCCGCCAGCGAGCTGCGTCACGATGTCCGTGATCTGCGGCGAGACCATCCGCATAGCCGCAGCCGTCTGGCGCGCGGACATGCCCAGGTTCTGTTGCGCGGTGTCGCTCGCCTTGCTGGCGACTTCCACGGCGCGCAAGCGCTCGATGTATTGCTGCGCTGCTGCTGACACCCCGAGTTGCTCGGCCCGCAACGCGGCATACTCGGCTGCCGTCCGGCCCGCGCGATCGGCCTGCCGCTCCAAGCCGCGCAGGAAGCGAGTCGCCGCGGCATCCATATTGGCGGCAGCCCCACTGGCAGCCTGGCCGATCGTTTCCACGCCGGCCGCAGCCCTTCCCCCCTCTCGCGCCACCGACGCAGCCGCCTGCCCAATCGTCTCGATGCCTTGCGCAGCGCGCCGCCCTTCTGTTGCAACGGTGTTGGCGAGACCGGTAACCGCACCGCGGACCTCTGCAACGCCGGCGCGCACGCCCGACACGTCGGTGCCCACCTCGAGCGTCGCTTTACCGACGACGGACTCTGCCATGTCATTCCCCGTTCATTTCTGCCAGTGCGGCGTGCTCCATGATTCGGATCCCCGCAAAAACCTCGGCGTACTGGTCGGAGGCGACCTGCAGCAGCTGGAGCACCACCGGGATCGCCGTGTAGTCCAGCCCGACCGGCCCACGCGCCCCGATCCGCCACTGCGTGCCAAGATGCGCAAACACTTCAACCGTCGTCGCGTTATCCGGCCACACCGCCACCGGCTCCGGCTGGAGGTCTTCCGCCGTCAAGCCGAATCCAGCCAGTTGATCTGCATCGTGCGGCCGCCAATACAACCGGCGCGCCGCCTCGATCAGTTTCCCCGGCGCTGGCCCATCAGCTCCGCTGTGTATGCCTCGAAGATGGCGCGCGGCGCGCCAGCGTAGTTCTGCACGAGCTCATTGAGCGCCTCGCGCGAGAACTCCGCGTCAACCTCCTCCCAGCCGGCGATGATTTCGAGGAGCACGGAGGCATCGTCTTCCCCATCGGCGGCTGAGCGCCGCAGGTATTCGAGGGCTTCATTACGCGTCTTGTGCTTAAAGATCAGCTTGAGCTTTTCGGTACGACCGCCGGCTGCCGGAATATCGACCGTTGCAGTGAATGTCGGATTCGGGGTGATCTGGAACATCGATTTAGGCTCCTGCGTAGCGGGTGACTTCCCCAGTCAGCGACAACGTCACCGCGATGGTCATCGCTTCGTTCTTGGTGGTTGTGGGGACCTTGGAAAACGACACGTAAGCGCGGGCGTACAGCTTCGAACCACCCGGCAATGTCATCAGAATGGAACGCGGTTCGCGGTCTTCGTCGGCCGATTCCAGCACCGCGTAGTGCGGCAGACTCGGATCGTCTGCAATCGTCAGCGCGAAAGAACGCGCGCTACGGATCGTCGGGATCTGCTTCTCGTCGCCCGTGTCTTCGAGGAAGGAGTAGTTGTAGAACTGCTGCTCTCCGCCGGACGCGGCAGAGGTCAGAACCTGGCTGATCTGCTGCCAGGCCTGGACGGAACGGACGGACCCGATCCCGGTACCGGTCGGGTATTTCGACACGTTCGTCGTGTCGAAGCCTTCGAGCGTGAATTCGTCGGCAGTGGGTGCGTCAATGCGAGCGACGCGCCCGTCGAGGCTTGACCAGCCCGATACGATTTCGACGATGGCGCCGTCGGCCAGGCCGTGCGCCACGCTGGTGAGGTGCGGCGGCTTGGCGTTGGTGATGGCCGAGAACGGCTTGGCGGCGCCATAGGCCGACGCGATGGCGAACGTTGTGCCGTTGGGAAGGCGAACTGCCATGGTGATCTCCAGAAATGAAAAAGCCCGCACAACGCGGGCAGAAAAACTGCGGGCGCGGCGGGCGCTACCGCGGAAACCAAATCGAAAAATCCTGTGTAGCGCCGCGCAGCTTGGTTTCGGGTTCGACCGTACCGGCGAGCTCACCAAGTGGAGTGGCCTCCAGTACCTCGTCGAGCTCGAGCACGTCTGCAATGGCACGCATGAGCGTGCTCGCTTCATCGCGGGTCGTCGCCCACACATTGAACTGAAAGCGTCCATTCCGTTTGTCGGGCAAGCCCGCGAGGAAGGTCAACGCCCGGCCACCAATTTGCGAATAGGTGACGTACGGCAGCGGCGTATCTGCCGGCGCCTCGTCGGGGAACACGCGGTCCGCAACCATCGGCGCAACTGCACGCCAAATTTCGGCCTCAACTGTCATAGGCCTCCTCGGTGGCAACCTCGTTGCCGAAATCGTCCACAACGGAACGGCGCAGCGCCTGCGCCATCTTCTCGATGGCACGCTGGCGCATCGCCTCAAGGGCAGCGGGAGCTTGGTCGTACGCCCGGCGGATGAACGAATGCGGCGGCACCCACTGAATGCGCTTCTTGCGTCCATCCACCTTGCGCACGAGCCAGTGCCCGTTTTCGATCAGATGGCCATGCGGTGCCTTCTTGGCATTCCACGAGATGCGATAAATTGCTTCTCCGGCGCTGGATTGCTGGTCAGCGTAGGCGCGGTAGATCGCAGCCCTCAGCTGTCCGGGCCGCACGCCCTTTTTCTCCGTGCCGCGGTAGACAGGCGCGAGCTTTCGCGCCTCTTCGTAGAAGACCAACGCACCGGCGTGCGCTACAGACCGAACTACGTGTTCCTCAACATCGTCTGCAAGCTTCTCAAGGCCCGCAAGCTCATCGACGTTCAACTCGAACATGATTACCCCTTGCTACCGCCTAGCGAAACGACCAGATCGATGTGCTCGCGGTTGATCTCGTCCGGCAAGACCGCCTGTATATCGGCCGGCTTCCCGCGAAAGATCACCCGCCATGCAGCTGTCACGTCGGGCCGATACCGGATGCGCAAGCTGAGCTGCCGAGTGGCCGTCTCACGACCCGCGGCAATGACCTCGCGACCGGACTGCCCAAGTGGTCGCGCCCATGGCCGCGCAACGGTCTCCCAGGTGTCAGTCGGCTGCCCTGACGGCGTGCGCCCCTGCACGCGCCGCTGCAACTCGATACGCCGAGAATTGCGTCCAACATCCATACGTCAAATCTCCACCAGGCGAAATGGATCGAGCAAGCGGCCGACAAACGGGCCCGGGACCGCGAACGTCTGGCCGTAGGTGACACTCTGCCGAACCTGCGAGAGGGTGCCGAGCTGCAAGAGCATCCACTGTACGACCGAGCGCGGTACCGCCGCAGGTGTCGCCCAAGCGCCGCACGCGAACGTGACGCGGACTGCGGACGCATCCTTCGGCAAGTCACCACGCAGCGCCAAAATGCCTCGCTCTTGGACGTTGCATCGCTCGAGCGGGAATTCCCGCTCCGCACCGTCGGCGTCGCGATACTCAACCTTCGTCACGCTGGTAACGTCATTCCACAGGCGCATCTGAGCACGAAGGCTGTCGAAGCGAACCATGCAGGTCTGTGGCAACAGCGGCCGGATCAATTCGTCCTCGACCATCTGGCGCACGGCCTCGATTGAGGCGAGCAACAGCGCCTCGCCGTCCGAATCCAGCTCGCCGGCCTCGATGCGCAGGTGCGTCTTCGCCATGGCGAGGCTGACCGCTTCCTCGGCAGGCGGCTGGATCACCGTGCGCATGGCTTACTTGAGTGAAAGCGCGTATGCCACGGACGCCGGGTGCGCGCACAGCTCGCCAGTGGCACCGCCGAGCGTTTCGCCGTCGACGGAAATGACGTCATTGACGCTGCCGAAGCGTCCGTCGACTAGCACGCGAGCGCGAACCCGTTTCTGCGTGGCCTGTTGCTGCTGCGTCAGCTTGGCGATGCCGGCATCCTCTCGCTGAACTTGCTCCTGATCAGCGCGGTCAGCGCCGGCCTGCACGATTGGCGTGTCGCCGCTGGCGTCAGCCGCCTTGGTCGACTCGCCTTGCTGCGAATCAGTCGAATCTGCGCCGCCCGTCTGCGCGGCGAGCGCGGCCGTGGCAGCAGCTTGGTTCTTTGCCATATTTGATTTCCTTGATCTCGGTTGGCACGGCCAGCTGGGCCGCGCCGAGTGTTTGGGAATGCCGAGTGCTTACGCCGCCGGGTTCTGGTAAGACTTCACCGCACCGCCGCTGTCGACGAGGTTGCCGCCCTGGCGGTTGAACGCCACGAAGCCGATCTGGCCAAGCTCGATATATTTCGAGTCGGCCATACGGAACATCGTCAGATCCATCACCTCGCGGATCATGTACTTCGAGAAATCCCCGAAGGCGATCGACTTAGCGTTGGCCGCCATCACCGGCATGGCCTGGTCGACATTCAGCGGACGGTTCAGCAAGCGGTCGGGGGCGCCGCCCGGGTTGCCCTGCTCGTAGCCCGGCACGAAGATGGGCCGGCCTGTCGTGTCTTTGATCTTGCGCACCGCCTTGATCGTCTGGTCGTGCATCAGCCAGCCAGCCTTCGGGCTGGAACGGTAAATCGGGTCGACGCTGTGCTCCAGATCAACCAGATCGTCGTAGAGGATGCTGGACACTTGGCCAGCGGCCCCCACCTTGCCAACCGACGAGGCAGTCACGAGGCCCATCGGCTGATTCACGCCATCACCGATCACGTAGTGCTTGCTGGTAATTCGGCCGAGCCGCATGGCCAGCAGGCCGCGGATGTACAGCTCGATGTCGAACATACTGTCTTGGATCAGCTCGAACGGCACCGCGATCGATTTCGAGCTGTACTTGAACACCTTCATGACCGTGTTCCCGAACGTCGTGTCGCCCTTGCCGACCTGCGCGTTCTGCCCAACGATCTCGCCCTCTTCCGCCGTGGCATCTGCCGTGGGGAAGTTCATGTCGGCGCCCGTCGACGTTTGGATCACCGTCGCCACATTGCGCAGGCCACCGTAGGCGCGCATGGCTTCGGTCAGTTGGCGGTAGTACTCCTGCGCTACCGTGTAACCGCCCTCGGCCGGGTTGGTGGTCGACATCGCGGCCTGAATATCGGGGCTGCGGCGAGCGCGGACGCGCTGCACGTCCTCTTGACTCATTGCTGCGTAGCCACCGGTCAGGTAAGCCCGGAGTGCGCGGGATTCCTCGCTGTGCGCGCCGGTGGTGCGCACGGACGCGTCGATCAGGCCTTCGGGGCGGCCGTTAGCCGCTTCCTCGCCGAGGCGTGCCAGATAGTCTTCGTGACGCTTGATCTCGGCATTGACACTGTCGAGATCGCGCATGCCGTCGTCATAGACTTTTTGCTGTTCGGCGCCCCACTTGTCGCCTTGATGGTTCTCCATCAGGCTGTTGATGTTCTTCGCGATGGCGTCACGGCGCTCCCGCAACGCTTGGATGCTTTTGGACATGAATACTCCGGAGGTGAAAAAGAAAAAGGCCGCCCATTGGGCGGCCAAGACCGACGCGGGAGCGCGTCAGGTTCGTTGTGCCAGATCGAGCCGGCGGCGCATGGCAGCGAAATCGGGGACGTGCTCGCGGGCCGCCGGTTCTGGTGCGCTCACGGGCGCGGTGGGCTCACTGCGAGCCGGTTTCGGCGCGTTCGAGTAGGCCTGCAAATTCCATGCGGAGGCCTTCGCTGAGGGCTGCGCTGCTGCATCGGTCTTGCGGTCAGCGAAACCCTTTTCGATGGCCTCGTCAGCACCGAACCACGTCTCTGCCTTCATCCAGGCAGAGATGTCGTCGGCAGACTGGCCGCTCCGCTGCTCGTACGTTCTCACCAGCGTTGCGTCGATCTTGTCGAGCAGATCCGCTTCGGAGCGCAGGTCGTCGGCGTTGCCCCACAACGCCGTCCACGCCTTGTGGATCATCAGGAACGCGCCGTCCGAAATCTCGACCTCATCGGCCGCCATGATCAAGAAACTTGCGGCGCTGGCCGCCAGACCATCGACGTGTGCAATCACCTTGGCTGAGTGCCCACGCAACGCGGTTTCCATGGCGCGAGCGGCGAAAACATCGCCACCCGGAGAATTGACGCGCAAGTGAATGACGTCGGCCGTGATGCCGGCGAGCTCCTTGACGAAGGTGGTAGCCGACACGCCGCCCCACCAGTCATCGGAAACGATGTAGTCATACAAGTACATCGTGACCTCGTTTTCGCCGCTGGCAACGACGTTAAAGACGCGCGCGGCGGCGCGGTTGTCACTCAGCAGCTGGAGGATTTTGTTTTGGCGCATCGCCCTTCCCTTCGTTGAAAATGTCTCCTGCCTTTGGTGCCGGCAGGTTGAAGCGCCGGCGCACCTCGGTCCGCGTCATCCAACCCGGTTCTCCGGCGCGCCCGTACGCGATCCGCGCGCCTTCCAAGCGGGACTTCAGATCACCGCGCTCGAGCGTTTCGGTATCGAATTCGACGAACAGCTCCCGGTTGCCGCGATAGATCTTGCGGTTGAGTTCCTGCTCGATCTTCACCAAATGGCGCTGCATCGTGTATTTGACGAAGCCGATACCCATCTGCTCGACGCCACTGCCCCAGCCCGTCGTTTTCTCGGTGTAGCCGATCATGAACGGCGGCACTCCGAAAATGCGCGCTGTGTCTTCAACCGATAGCTGTAGCGTTTCCAGCAACTGCGCATCCTCCGGCGTGATGCTGATCTGCTTGATGTCCATGCCGCCGGTCAAAACGACTGGCGCGCCATTCTTGCCCGCCGGGCCGCTGTATCGCTGCAGCCATTGGGACCGCAAGTCGTCGATGTCACTACCGTTCAGCTTCTTGGAATCCTTGTCCTGCGTGAGAACGAGGTCCGGCCGCATGTTGTCGAGCATGGATTCGGCCTGCTCGCCGCCGGCCCAGGCGAGTGACACCGGCCGCCTCAGCACGTGCCGGATCTGCGACATGCCACGGCGACCATCAAAGCCCGGGCCCGGTACATGGATCATGTCGTCCTGATCTACCACTTCGACGTTGCCGTCCTCATCCCAAAGGTAGTAGAGGAGCCGCTCCCTATCTGCGCTCGGCTGCGGGTCGACCTGCAGCGCGTGGTACGGCTTAAGCGAAACCACGCGTGGCGAATATCGGCTCGGGCGGCCGATTCGCATAAAGAGATCGCCGTGCAGCAGCAGGGATTGCGCACCAAACTCCCACCCTACGGGCGCCGCCCAACGTGGGTGCATTTCCTCGTTGAGCATCCACCAGAGGTCGGGCCGGTGCACCTCGCCGATGCCATCGACCAGCTTGTACGTCTCCAGCGTCAGCGAAGCCAGCACACCTCCAAGCAGCGAAACACAGGCGTACACCGCGCCGATACTCATCGCGGTTCGCTCTGAAACGGGACGCCCGGCGCCCCCGACACCGCCTGTCAACCATCCAAATGCATCGGAACCGGACCGAATATCGGACACCGGCACCGGTTTTGCCTGGGCCTGGGCGCGCTCAGCCTGGCGCTGCTCGCGCCAAGCGTTGAGGACCACGGACCCAGGCTGATGCACTCGCGCCTCGTTGTACCAACTCTGTGTCATAGAACGATGATTCCGGATTCGGGTTGCTGGGGTTCGATGGCAACGGCGCGACTCAGGGCAATAACCGTGGCCACCGCTGGATCGATGCGGCCACGCCCCTTTGATCGTTTTTTGTCCGGTCGGAAATTGCCGTTCGTATCGAACAGCAAGGCCACGTTGAGGGTCGCCCAACGCAGCACCGGGTTTCCGCCGTGGCGCAACTGCTTGTTGTAGATGAGCTCCTCGAAGCGGCGCGCGCCTGGGTACATGCCCTGCGTGTTCTGCGGAACCTTGACCATCACCAGCTCCTCTTCGAGCAGCTCGTTCACCAAGTGGGCCGCGTTCCACTCGTCGTAACCAATTTCGACCACGTCGAACATGCGCCGCGCCTCGAGAATGCGTCCTTTCACCGGCCGGTAATCAACGATCACGCCATCGGTGGCCTCGAGCCAACCATCGCGCACCCAGCGGGAATAACGCGCACGCTCGTCCTTCTGATCAGATTGCTGATCGACGCGCTCCTGCGGACACCACGTCCAAACCAGTACGTGCCATTCGCCATCGGGATCGTCATCAGCGGGTGGGAACACCAGCGAGAACGCGGTCAAATCCTGCGTCGCTGATAGATCGAGGCCGCCGTAGCACTTCCGTCCAGCAAGCGTCGAAATATCGAATGGCTTGGCGCCTTGGTCCCAGGCTTGAGGACTGATCCAGCCGTCGGCCGAGTTCACCCAGACGTTGAGGTCTTTGGTGAGGAAGTTGACCAGCGCGCTCGGCAGGAACGCCGCCTTACGGGCCATGTCGCGCATGTACTCGATGCGCTTCGAACTGCCTAGGCCTGGGTTCGCCTTGATCCACACGCGCTCGTCGAACGGATCATCGTCGACGTCGATGGTGTAGATGTAGCCAAAATACGAATCGTCGGTGCGCTCGCCGCGCAACACTTCGATCAGATAACGCCGCTGGTCGACGCAGATCCCGTCGAGGATGAAACCCGCGGTGGTGATTGCCGAGAGCAGCGGCTGATCGCGCGCGCCCAACGCCGTTTCCATCACGTCCCAGACGTCCGGCGTTTTCTGCGCATGCAGCTCGTCAAACAGGATCGCGTACGGGTTTAGACCGTCGAGCGATTCGGCATTGGCGGGCAGCGGCTTGAACACCGCGCTGTCGAACGTGATCTGCTCGAGGTTCCGCCCCTCATGGATCTTGAACGAGCGCTTTACGCCATTCGAACGCCTTGCCCACCGGCGGAAATTGTCGAATGCCGGCTTGAACACCGACATGGCCTGGTCGCGCGTGGTGGCCACCGCATACACTTCGGCGCCGATTTCCCCGTCCATCATGAACAGGTATGCGCCCTGCGGGCCCTTCCATGTCGACTTGCCGTTCTTCCGCGCAACCTCCTCGTAGCCGCGCGTGAATCGGCGCAGGCCCGCGTCAGTCTTCCAACCGTAGAGAACCGCTGTCCAGAACTTCTGCCACGGGTCCAGCAGGATCGGCTCGCGAGCGAGCGGCCCCTTGATGTGAACGAAGAATCGTTCGATGAACTGGATTACGTGCCACGCCGCGGCCGGATCGAAATGCAGGCCGCGTTTCGTGCCGTCAATCAGGTCGCGGTAATGCCGCTCGACGGCGAGGTAAACGTACTCGCCAACAACAATGTCGCCCCGTAAGACTGGTATGCCATACGCCCGGTCCCACTCATGCAGCGATTCAGCCGGTGGGGTCAGGCGGTCAACTTGCTTCCTTGTGCGGCGCGCGCGATCACGGCGCTCCGTTCGGCGCGCGCGTGCTCCAGAAGATCCCCGAACAGATCGTCCTGCATCCCCTCGTCGCCCAGCTTCGCCCGCGCCATCACCGACGACGGCAGCGTCAGGCAGCTCTCCGGCAACCATTTCAAGAGCTCCCCTTTCAGCGTGCGCGTTACGAAGTACAGCTGGTGCGGTTGGCTATGCCCGTTCGGCGTGACCACCATGAATGAGTTGTTGTTGCCAGCTTCGAAGTTCTGCAACTCCGCCTCGGCGCGCACCCAGCGGATGAAGGTCTTGCACACAACGGCGATGGCAATGCCCGCGGTGAGGTGGGGCAGGCCTTCTTCGCGAAGCGCTTGGCAGATGTAATCCCACACCTTGCGCTCAGTGGGCGAGAGCTTTGTGCCCGGTGGTGGTGGTGGTGAACGGACTGCCTTACCACCGGCGGATGCAGGCGAAAACTGCTCGTCGGGCGTGTTCTCGCCCAATAGCGTGTCTAGCGGGTTCATAGAGCGTTCCTTTCGGCGCATGGGCCGAAAAACGTGACAGGCGGTCAGATCGGCGCTCTCACAGCCTGCTAGTGAGACCCCCCCCATTCCAAAATCGGCCGTCTACAAAACCGGCCTGGACGGACGGTCCCGGGCACCTCGGCCCCCAGACTTTCGACACCCCCCACCCCTCGGCGGCGGGGGACCAAACACGCGCCCCCCCACCCCAAACAACGATGCCAGCAGAAGAAAGGCAAAAACAAACAACCAGGAGGA
>CBJMVH010000054.1:0-30721 GCA_966433195.1 uncultured Ralstonia sp. | reverse complement strand
AGACGCTCGCCGACTTTGGCGCGCAGGTCATCAAGATCGAGCCGCCGGGGCAGGGGGATCCGCTGCGCAAATGGCGGATGCTGCATGAGGGCACGTCGGTCTGGTGGGAGGCGCAGTCGCGCAACAAGCAGTCGGTGTGTGTCGATTTGCGCGTGCCCGAGGGCCAGGAGGTCGTGCGCAAGCTCGCCGCCGAGGCCGATGTGCTGATCGAAAACTTCTGCCCCGGCACGATGGAGAAATGGGGCCTCTCGTACGAGGCGCTCTCCGCCATCAATCCGAAGCTGATCATGCTGCGCGTATCGGGCTACGGCCAGACCGGTCCCAAGCGCGACGAGCCTGGCTTTGCCGCCATTGCCGAAGCCATGGCCGGCTTGCGCTATCTGACCGGTGAGCCGGGGCGTCCGCCTGCACGCGCTGGCCTGTCGCTGGGTGACACGATTGCCGGGCTGCATGGCGCGCTGGGCGTGTTGCTGGCTTTGTATGAGCGCGACGCGCGCGGCGGCAAGGGGCAGGTGATCGACGTGGCGCTGTACGAGTCTGTTTTCAACCTGACGGAGAGCCTGCTGCCGGAGTACTCCGTGTTTGGCGCGATTCGCCAGCCGGCGGGTGGGGCGCTGCCAGGCATTGCGCCATCCAATGCGTATCGCTGCGCGGGCGGCGAGTATGTGCTGATCGCCGCCAACGGCGACAACATCTTCCGCCGCCTCATGCTGAAGATGGGCCGGCAGGATCTGGCCGATGATCCGGGCCTCGCCCGCAACGATGGCCGTGCCGCGCGCGTGGAAGAGATTGATGCCGCCATCAACGCGTGGACGGGCGCGCAGCCCATCGCCGACGTTCTGGCGGCGCTGCACGAAGCCGAGGTGCCCAGCGGCCCGATCTACACCATCGCCGATATCGCCGCCGACCCGCACTACCGCGCGCGTGGCGTGATCGAGACCGTGCGGGCGCAGTCGGGTATCGACGTCGAGATGCCGGGCGTGGTGCCCAAGCTTTCAGCCACGCCGGGTGCCGTGCAGGCCAGTGCTCCGCGCCTGGGCCAGCATACGCGCGACGTGCTGCGCGGCCATGGCCTGACCGATGCGCAGATCGATGCGCTGGTCTCACAGGGCATCGTCGCCGAAGCGGCACAACCCAATGGCTAACCGCTGGCAGCTAGGACGATCCCGCATGTTGTGTGGCAAACCGTTGCGGTAATATCGCCGCCGAGGCAGCGAATGCCGCAGAACAACGCATTTCAGGAGACAAGCATGGGGACACGACGCATCGGCCGCTGGGCAACATGGATGGGCGCAGCCCTGTGTGCGGCGAGCCTGCTGGCCGCCAGCCCCGCCGCCCTGGCCCAGGCCAAACCTGAAAAAAGCAAGGTGACGATCGCTGTGGGCGGCAAGGCGCTGTTTTATTACCTGCCGCTGACGATTGCCGAGCGCCTGGGCTACTTCAAGGATGAAGGCCTGGATGTGGAGATCGTCGACTTTGCGGGCGGGGCCAAGGCGTTGCAGGCCGTGGTGGGCGGCAGCGCCGACGTGGTGAGCGGCGCCTACGAGCACACGCTGGTGCTGCAGGCCAAGGGCCAGATGTACCAGGAATTCGTGCTGCAAGGCCGCGCCCCGCAGATCGTGCTGGCGGTCAATAACAAGACCATGCCCAACTACAAGTCGATCGCCGACTTGAAAGGCAAGAAGATCGGCGTGACCGCGCCGGGCTCGTCGACCAACATCATGGTCAACTACGTGCTGGCACGCGCCGGGATCAAGCCCAACGAGGTGTCGATCATCGGCGTGGGGCCGAGCAGCGGTGCCATTGCCGCCGTGCGTGCAGGCCAGATTGATGCGCTGGCCAATCTGGACCCGGTGATGTCGATGCTCACGCAGAAGAACGAAGTGCGCGTGATTTCTGACACCCGCACGCTGGCCGATACCAAGGCCGTGTTTGGCGGCAACATGCCCGCCGGCTGCCTGTATGCCTCCACCGCGTTCATCCAGAAGAATCCGAACACCACGCAGGCGCTGACCAACGCCATGGTGCGCGCGCTCAAGTGGCTGCAGAAGGCCGGCCCGTCGGACATCGTCAAGACCGTGCCGGAAGCCTATCTGCTGGGGGACCGCGCGTTGTACCTGGCTGCGTGGGATAAAGTGCGCGAGGCTATCTCGCCGGACGGCACCATGCCAGCCGACGGCCCGGCCACGGCGCTGCACACGATCGCCGAGTTCGACGCCGAAGTGAAGGGCAAGCCGATCAAACTGGACCAGACCTTCACCAACACCTTCGTGCAGAAGGCCAACGCCAAGTACAAGTAAGCCTTTCGGATTTTCACTGTGCGCCCGGTTTCCGCCGGGCGCATTGCTTTGGACGATTCCTCATGCCCCATCCCGCGCTTTCGTTCGATCAGATCACTTGTACCTTCATCTCGCCCGACAAACCGGGCCAGCGCTACACCGCCGTGCAGAACACGACACTGGATGTGCAGGCCGGCGAGTTCGTCTCGGTCGTGGGCCCGACGGGCTGCGGCAAATCCACCTTGCTGAATCTGGCGGCGGGGCTGTTGCAGCCGTCTTCCGGGCAGGTGAGGGTGTTTGGCGAACCGCTGGTCGGCATCAACCGCCGTGCTGGCTACATGTTCCAGGCCGAAGCGCTGATGCCGTGGCGCAGCGCGCTCGACAACGTACTGGCTGGGTTGGAGTTTCGCGGCACGCCCGAGAAGGAAGCGCGCGATCTGGCGATGTCATGGCTGGCGCGCGTGGGGCTGGCGGGGTTTGAAGACCGCTATCCGCATCAGTTGTCAGGCGGCATGCGCAAGCGTGTGAGCCTGGCGCAGACGCTGGTGCTGGACCCGGACATCATCCTTATGGACGAGCCATTCTCCGCGCTCGACATCCAGACGCGCCAGTTGATGGAAAACGAGGTGTTGGACCTCTGGGCCGCCAAACGCAAGGCGGTGCTATTCATCACGCACGACCTGGATGAAGCCATTGCCATGAGCGACCGCGTGGTCGTATTGGCAGCGGGCCCGGGCACGCACCCGATCGGTGAATTCACGATCGACCTGCCGCGCCCACGCGATGTGGCGGAGATTCGCGACCAGGCTGGCTTTGTCGACCTGCATTCGCGCATCTGGGATGTGCTGCGCGAAGAAGTGCTCAAGGGCTATGCGCAGCATCGCCGCGTCGCCTGAATCGAATCCGACCGAACTCTCTCATGGCTAATCGTCCGCTCTCCCCATTCGCGCTGCGCAGCTGGCAGCTTGGCTTGTTGGTCGTCACGCTGGGCGTGTGGCACTTCGCCACGCGTACGCAAGAGGTCGCGTTCTTCTTCGGTGAACCGCTCATCGTTGCCCAGCGTGTCTGGGCATGGTTCGTGACCGAGGGCGATATCTATCAGCACCTCGGCGTGACGTTGGCCGAGACCGTGCTGGCGTTTGTCATTGGCACGGCGACGGGTTTGGGCGCCGGGTTGTGGCTTGCGCTGAGCCCAGCGGCATCGGCGGTGCTCGATCCGTACATCAAGGCCGCCAACTCGATGCCGCGCGTGATTCTGGCGCCGATCTTTGGCGTGTGGTTCGGGCTGGGCATCTGGTCGAAGGTGGCGCTGGCGGTGACGCTGGTGTTCTTCATCGTGTTCTTCAACGTGTACCAGGGCGTGAAGGAAGTGAGCCCCGTGGTGCTGGCCAACGCGCGCATGCTCGGCGCCTCACAGAAGCAGCTGCTGCGCTTCGTTTATCTGCCGAGCGCAACGAGTTGGGTGTTCTCGTCGTTGCATACGTCCGTGGGTCTGGCGTTTGTGGGCGCGGTGGTGGGGGAGTACCTCGGCTCCGCGCGTGGCGTTGGTTATCTGATTCTGCAGGCCGAGGGCACGTTCGACATCAACACCGTGTTTGCCGGCATCGTTGTGCTGACCGTGTTTGCGCTGGTGCTGGATTGGCTGGTCGGGCTGGTGGAAAAACGCCTCATGCGCTGGCAGCCCAAGACCGGCGAGACTGAGAAACTCTGAGCCGAAACACGCAGGACGGAATCGTC
Organism: uncultured Ralstonia sp.; assembly: GCA_966433195.1. Lineage (GTDB taxonomy): Bacteria > Pseudomonadota > Gammaproteobacteria > Burkholderiales > Burkholderiaceae > Ralstonia. Next base: position 26,705 of record CBJMVH010000054.1, on the reverse strand, counting down.
ACATCGACCCTGCGCTTAGCAGGGTCATGCAACTAGACGGTCGGTCTACTACAATGCAATCCACCATGAGCAAGCACCCCGAACCCGTCACCGCTGAAGGCGCCGAAGCCCGGCACGACACCCGCGACCGCATCCTGGACGCCGGTGCCGAGCTGATCCTCGGGCGCGGTTTTTCGGCTGTCGGGCTGGCGGAGATTCTCGGCCGTGCGCAGGTGCCCAAGGGTTCGTTCTATTACTACTTCGGGTCCAAGGAAGATTTTGGCGTCGCCATGCTGGAGCGCTATTTCCAAGACTACGACGCGGGCGTCGTCAGCCTGTTCAACGACACGCGCCTGACCGCACGCGAACGGCTGTTGCGCTATTTCGCCGCCTGGATCGACCTGCACGAGCGCAGCGCGTGCGAGGTCACCTGTCTGGCGGTCAAGCTGTCGGGCGAGGTGTCCGACTTGTCGGAGCCGATGCGCAAGGTGCTGTCGGCAGGGATGACACGCATGGTCGATCGCATTGCCGTCGCCATTGAGGCGGGCGTGGCCGATGGTTCGCTGGCGCCGGTGGACGACGCCCGCAGCCTGGCAGAAGGGTTGTACGCAATGTGGATGGGGGGGGCGCTGCTCGCCAAGGCGCACCGCACGGTGGATGCGTTTCGGAGCTGTGTGGCGCAAACCGAAGTCCTATTGGCGAAACCTGCACATTGATCGCCATCGAATTGCATTTGCCAGCGAGGCATGTTCCTCGCTTTTTCTTTCACTCCGGTTCTAGATGACCGGTCGAATAGTGCCTCTTTCAGGAGCTGATATGACCCAACAACTGCTGTCCCCCGTCCAGGTCGGTCATACGACCCTTGCCAATCGCGTCGTCATGGCGCCGCTGACGCGCTCGCGCGCCGGCCAGCCGGGCGATGTGCCGACCGAGCTGAACGTGACCTACTACGCGCAACGCGCCACCGCTGGCCTCATCGTCACGGAAGCCACGCAAATTTCCCGCCAAGGGCAGGGCTACGCCTGGACGCCGGGCATGTACACCGATGCGCAGGAAGCCGGCTGGAAGGCCGTGGTGGACGCTGTGCACGCCAAGGGCGGCCGTATCTCGCAACAGTTGTGGCATGTGGGCCGCATCTCCAACACGCTGCTACAGGAAAACGGCCAGGCACCGGTGGCGCCGTCGGCCATCGTCGCCAAGGGCGCGCAAAGCTTTGTTGTCCACCCCGACGGCACGCCCGGCAATGAACCGACCAGCGAGCCGCGCGCGCTGACCACGGAAGAAATCCCGGGCGTCATCGCGCAATACCGTCAGGCCGTGCTGCGTGCACGTCGCGCCGGTTTCGACTTTGTTGAAATCCACGCCGCCAATGGGTATCTGCTGCACCAGTTCCTATCGACCAACAGCAACCAACGCACGGACCAATACGGTGGCTCGCTGGAAAACCGTGCACGCTTGATCCTCGAAGTGGTCGATACGGCCATCGCCGAGATCGGTGCGGACCGCGTTGGCATCCGGCTTTCGCCGCATTTCGTTGCGCACGATATTGCGGATGCGCAAGCTGAAGAAAGCGCGCTGTACCTCGCGCGCGAACTGACCAAGCGCGGTATCGCCTACCTGCATATCGCCGAGCCGGACTGGGCCGGTGGCCCTGAGCTTTCTGGCGATTTCCGCCGTCAACTGCGCGATGCCTTCAAGGGCACGCTCATCGTGTGCGGCAATTACACGGCGGAAGAGGGCGAGCAGATGATCGCCGCCGGCTTGGCCGATGCCGTCGCGTTCGGCCGTCCGTTTATCGCCAATCCGGACCTGGTGGCGCGCTTCCGCGCTGGTGCGTCGCTCAACACGCCGGATCGCTCGACGTTCTACGGCGGCAAAGAGAAGGGTTACACCGACTACCCGACGCTGGAAGAAGCGGCGTAATCCACCGCTGACCGCTGCACCAAAGAAAAAGCCGCGCTGGGTTTGCTGCCCGCGCGGCTTTTTTTGCTGGTGATGACGCTTACGGCTGAATTACCACCTTGCCGGTCACCTTGCGCGCCGCCATGTCGAGCAGCGCCTGCGTCGTCTGTTCCAGCGGATAGCGCGCCGAGATGTGCGGGCGGATCTTGCCTTCCTGCATCCAGCCGAGCATCTGCATCATGTTCGCCAGATTTGCCTTCGGCTCGCGGCGCACGAACTCACCCCAGAACACGCCCACCAGCGACGCGCCTTTCAACAGCGCCAGGTTCAGCGGCATCTTCGGGATCTCGCCGTTGGCAAAGCCCACCACCAGATAGCGGCCGCGCCAGGCAATCGAACGGAATGCCGGTTCTGCGTAAATGCCGCCGACCGGGTCGTAGATCACGTCCGGGCCCTTGCCGTCCGTCAGTTCCTTGATGCGCTCGCGTAGGTCTTCGGTCGAATAGTTGATGAGCGCATCCGCACCGTGGTCTTTGCAGACGGCGAGCTTCTCGTCGGTCGACGCTGCCGCAATCACGCGCGCGCCAATCGCTTTGCCGATCTCGATGGCCGCCAGCCCAACGCCGCCCGCCGCGCCCAGCACCAGCATCGTTTCGCCAGCCTTCAGTTGCCCACGATCGACCACCGCGTGGTGCGACGTACCGTAGGTGAGGGTGAACGCCGCCGCCGTGTCGAACGCCATGCCGGGCGGCATGGGCATCACCACTTTGGCCGATGCCTTCACCTGCGAGGCAAACGCCCCGTGGCCCAGAAACGCGATCACATGGTCGCCCGCCTTCACGTGCGATACGCCGTCGCCCACCGCGTTGACCACGCCCGCCACTTCCGAGCCCGGCGTAAACGGCAGTTCCGGCTTGAACTGGTACTTGTTCTGGATGATCAGCACGTCAGGAAAATTCACCCCGGCAGCCTTCACATCGATGACGACTTCGCCGGCGCCCGGCGACAGGTCCGGCAACGTTTCAATCACCAGCGATTCGGGCGGGCCCCAGGTCTTGCAGACGACGGCTTTCATGGTGTGTCTCCTGATCAATCTACCGTTGGATTGTTCGTCATCTCGCGCGCTTTTTACGCGATTTCGTCTGGCAGTGTAACCGAATAAAAGCACGATCGTTCGATTTGGCTGTACTGGATTTTCTGGGCCATCGTCCGGGCTTTCTGACGGCGCATTTTTGTAAGCGTGTACAACGTCGGATGAGCACGATGCGGTAACGTTGCTCGGTTACAATCCGCGCCATGCATATTCTCATCGCCAATGACGACGGATACCTCGCGCCGGGTCTTGCCGCGCTTCACCGCGCGCTGCAGCCCCTGGGCCGCGTGACGGTGGTCGCGCCGGAACAGAATCACAGCGGTGCATCCAACTCCCTCACGCTGCAGCGTCCGCTGTCGGTGTTCGAAGCTTCCGAAGGGGCTCAGAAGGGCTTCCGCTTCGTCAATGGCACGCCAACGGACTGCGTACACATAGCGCTGACGGGCATGATCGAAGAGCGCCCGGATCTGGTGGTCTCCGGCATCAATCAGGGCCAGAACATGGGCGAAGACGTGCTGTATTCCGGCACCGTCGCCGCCGCCATCGAGGGCTATCTGTTTGGTATTCCGTCGATTGCGTTCTCGCAGGTGGACAAGGGCTGGACGCATCTCGACGCCGCTGAGCGCGTGGCGCGCGAAGTGGTGGAGCGTTATTTGACGGATCCGCTCGACGGTTCGGTGCTGCTCAACGTCAACATTCCCAATCTGCCCTACAGCGAACTGGCGGGCTGGCGCGCGACGCGCCTGGGCAAGCGGCACCAGTCGCAGCCCGTGATCCGTCAGGCCAATCCGCGTGGCGAACCGATCTTCTGGGTCGGCGCCGCCGGCGATGCGAAAGATGCCAGCGAAGGCACCGATTTCCATGCCGTCGCTAATGGTTTTGTCTCGTTGACGCCGCTGCAACTCGATCTGACCGACACGGCGCAACTGAGCGCGGTGCGCCGCTGGCAGACGTCATGATCGCCACGGTGGCCCATGTCTGAACGTTCGCGCGATCGGCGCTTTCCTCTGCCGCTTGACGCTGTGGTTGAACGCAAGCCGGTGGAGCGTCAGCGTGAGACGCGTATCTCGTCTGGCGTGAGCGCTGTGTCACGGCCGACGCCTGCGCGCACCGTTTCGGTCGAACGTGTGGCGCCTGCGTCGGCTTCGGCGCCCGCGCCGCAGCGGGTTGCCGGTGTCGACGCGGCGGTCGGTGCTGTTGCCGCAAGCGCGGTGCAGGCGCGTACGCAGGCAGCGCATGCGGCCGCGGGCGGCATGGCATCGGATCGCGCGCGTCAGGCGCTGGTCGCTCGCGTACAAGCCGCCGGAGTGAGCGACGCACGCGTGCTCGGCGCCATCGGTTCGGTGCCGCGTCACTTGTTTGTCGATGCCGGCCTGGCTTCGCAGGCCTATGAAGATTCCGCGTTGCCGATTGGTCACCAGCAAACGATATCGAAGCCCTCCGTGGTGGGCCGCATGATCGAATTGCTGATGCGCCAGCGGCCAACGCGCCGGGGTGCACCGCTTGAGCGCGTGTTGGAGATCGGAACCGGCTGCGGTTATCAGGCGGCCGTACTCTCGCAGCTTGCCGATGAGGTGTACTCGATCGAACGCGTACGCCCGCTGCACGAAAAGGCTAAAGCGAACTTGCGGCCACTCCGTGTGCCAAACATCCGTCTGCACTACGGCGACGGCATGCTCGGTTTGCCGAAGGCGGCGCCTTTCGATGCGATCATCCTGGCCGCCGCCGGAATGGAAGTTCCGCAGGCGCTGCTCGATCAACTCACCATCGGTGGTCGTCTCATCGCGCCTGTGGCCACCGAACGCAGCGGCGGCCCAGCGCAGCAGCTCGTGCTGATCGAGCGCAGCAGCCGCTTCCAGTTTCACAGTACTGCCCTTGAAGGCGTTTTCTTTGTCCCGTTAAAATCAGGAACTGTTTAGCATGTTCATTTCCCGGAGCTTCATGAACCGTCCAAGCCCGAGTCGCCTAAGCTTCGGCGCCAGCCGGCTCGCTGTGGCAATGGTGTCGACCGCGCTGCTGGCGGCTTGCGCATCCTCCGGCAACCAGGCACCTGTTTTCGACCGCACCTCGCGTGCGGGCAGCACGAGCGCCGCGTCGCAGGAGCCGCCGCCCCCTGGCTACTATCGGGTCAAGCGTGGCGATACGTTGTACAGCATCGCTCTGCGCAACGGCCAGGCGCCGCGTGATCTGGTGGCCTGGAACAACATCGCCAATCCGAATCAGATTGAAGTCGATCAGCTGATCCGCGTGGTGCCGCCCAATGCCGATGTCAGCAGTAGCGGCGCCGTTGTGACGCCGGTGCGCCCGCCCAATACCACCACGCAGCCGGTCGATTCCACGCCTGCGACCCCGACGACGACACCTTCGTCCGGCGCCGTTGCCGGGGCAAGCGACAGCGCGATCGCATTGGCTTGGCCCGCACGCGGTTCGCTCATCAATCGCTTTGATGACAAGAGCAATAAAGGTATCGATATTGGCGGCAAGCGCGGTGACGCGGTGCTCGCCGCCGATGACGGAAAAGTGATCCACGTCGGACCCTTGCGTGGGTACGGGAATCTTGTCATCATCAAGCACAACGACACGTTCCTGACCGCCTACGGCAACAACGATAAGGTTCTGGTCACCGAGCAATCCACGGTTAAGAAAGGGCAAAAGATCGCCGAGATGGGTAGTACCGATGCGGATCGCGTGAAGCTTCACTTTGAAGTGCGCCGCAACGGTAAGCCGGTCGATCCGATGCGCTTCCTGCCGCCTCAATAGAGGAATGCATGCCGCGCCAGAAAACCGCCACGCCCGCCGCCACCCCCGTCGATGACAACATCGACGTTGCAGATGGCCAAAGCGCCCCCAACGGGCGTGCGGGGCGACGCGCGCGCGGCGCCACACAATCCCCCGCTGAAGAGATCGAAGTCGTCGATACGCTGATCGACGACGCGCCCGTCGCCGAATCGACGGAGCTCGCCGATAGCGTTGATATCGACGAGCCCGATGAAGAAGACGAGGATGCCGAGGAAGCAGAAGAAGCCGCGCCTGAGGAAGACTTCCGCAAGGTGCTGCAAGCCGAGCTTGCTGCCGACACTGTTCAGCACTATCTGAATCGGATCAGCATCAAGCCGCTGCTGACGCCGGCCGAGGAACTGCATTTCTCGACGCTGGCCAAGGCGGGGGAATTTGCGGCGCGGCAAGTCATGATCGAACGCAATCTGCGCTTGGTCGTGAGCATCGCAAAGGGGTATCTGAATCGCGGTGTGCCGCTGCTCGATCTCATCGAAGAGGGCAACCTAGGCTTGATGCACGCCATCGAGAAGTTCGACCCGGAGCGCGGGTTCCGTTTCTCGACCTACGCGACATGGTGGATTCGTCAAAGCATTGAGCGCGCGATCATGAATCAGGCACGCACGGTGCGTTTGCCGGTGCACGTGATTCGTGAGCTTAACCAGGTGCTGCGCGCCAAGCGCCATCTGGAGAAGAGCGGTGTCGATGGCCGTGACGCAAGCCTTGAAGACATTGCGCACCTGCTTGGCAAGACGACGGAAGAAGTGCAGGACGTGCTCTCACTCAATGAGCACACGACCTCGCTTGATACGCCGTTCGATCTGGACCCCGGCACGAGCCTGCTCGATTTTCTGTCGGACGAGCACGGTGCTTCGCCCGATCAGGAAGTGGCGCATCGCGAGCTATCGCAGCTGATGAAGTCGTGGCTGGCGCGTCTGTCAGACAAACACCGTTATGTGGTCGAACGCCGCTTCGGCCTCAACCACATCGAGCCCGCCACGCTCGAGGAGCTCGCCGCTGAGATGGGCTTGACGCGCGAGCGTGTGCGCCAGATCCAGCAGGAAGCGCTGGTGAAGCTCAAGCGGCATTTCGCGTCGCAGGGCGTACGCAAGGACGCGGTGCTGTAAGGCGCCGCTGCTCCTTTTCTTCCTTTTCAATCGTTTCGCAGTTCCAGCAGCATCGGCTGATGATCCGATGCCTGCGTGGCGCTGTTCACCTCCACGCGTAATAGGCGTGTCTTCAGCGGTTCGCTGATCAGCATGAAATCGCATGCGTAGGCTGGCTCGTTCCAGCCAGTGCGGTCGTGCATGCCGAAGGTCGGCGGTTGCGGTGTGGACCCGTGTGCGACTTCCCATGCGTCGAGCAGCGCCGGCTCGCGGGCGAATGGCGCCGTGGCTAAACGCTTAGGTGTCGAATCCGGCTTGCAGTTGAAATCGCCGCAGATGATGGTGGCTGCGGTTTGCGCGAGCGGACGAAACGGGCCCGCCTCGGGTTCCGGCCCGAGTATCGGCGGGTGCGTCGTGCGCGCGCAGCCTTCCGCATGAATCGCACGCAGTGCATCGACTTGCGCGAGTCGCTGGATTTCGGAGTAGTACTCCAGATGCGTCGTGACGATGCGCAATGGCCCGAACGGCGCTTGCAAGATGGCTTCGATGGCCATACGCGGCATGGTCGGCGTTGCGTCTGGCGGGCAGGGCAGCGCGTGGCGAACCACATGCAGCACAGGCAGCCGGGTGGCGATCGCGTTGCCGAAGCGCTGGACGCGTGCGCCATCGTGGCGCTCCAGTGCAAATCCTCCGATTACGGTGTACCGGGCGCCCAGCGCGTCAGCAAGTTCACCCCATTGGTCTGCGCTCGGCCCGCCCGGCAGATCGGTGAAGCCGGCGGTGATCTCCTGCAGGCACAGCACATCGAAGTCGCCCATCGCCCGGGCCTGCGCCAGTTGCCTAGTCAGATCGACGCGCCCGTCGACGCCACGGCCCCATTGGATATTCCACGTCAGGATGACGGTGCCCATGCTGGTCCTCCGGTGTCTTACAATGCCGCCCTTGTCCTCAATCACCCCAGGTTCGCCCGTGTCTCAAGCTGCACCCAACGTCACGCCTTCGTCTCCTGACTCAGCAACGGCTGCGCCCGGCAAGGCGCCGCGCGGGCGAAAAAAGCCCGAGATTCCCGTTGCGGGCCCGCTGGACATCGTCTCGCTCGACGGCGAGGCGCGGGGGATTGGCCGCCTCACCAACGAGGATGGCACGCCGGGCAAGGTCGTCTTCGTGGAGGGCGCGCTGCCGGGTGAGCGGGTGATGTACCGCAGTCACCGCGTCAAGCCGTCGTACGAGCAGGCAAGTGTGGTGAGCATTTTGCGCCAGTCTGCCTCGCGCGTAACGCCCGGATGCCAGTTCTTTGGCGTGTGTGGCGGCTGCTCGATGCAGCATCTGGATTCGCGCGCACAAGTGGCAATCAAGCAGCGCGTGCTCGAGGACGATCTCTGGCACTTGGCCAAGCTGCGGCCGGATGTCGTATTCAGGCCGATCGCTGGGCCGGATTGGGGCTACCGCTATCGCGCGCGCCTGACGGTGCGTCATGTGGCAGCCAAGGGCGGTGTGCTGGTGGGTTTTCACGAGCGCAAGAGCAGCTATGTGGCCGACATGACTTCGTGCGAGGTGCTGCCGCCGCATATATCCGCGCTGCTCGTGCCGTTGCGCGAACTGGTGGGCCGCCTCTCGATCGTGCAGCGGATGCCGCAGATCGAACTGGCCGTCGGGCAGGATGTGACGGCGTTGGTATTGCGTAATCTCGAGCCGCTCACGCCCGCTGACGAAGCCGAGTTGCGCGCCTTCGCCGATCAACACAACGTTCAATTCTGGCTGCAGCCGAAAGGCCCGGATACGGTTTACCCGTTCTACCCGCTGGACCGTGCGCTGACATACACGCTGCCCGAATTCGGCATCACCATGCCGTTCAAGCCGACGGATTTCACGCAGGTCAACCACCAGATCAACCGTGTGCTGATGTCGCGCGCGCTGAAGTTGCTCGACGCGCAGCCGGACGATCGCCTGCTCGACTTGTTCTGTGGCATTGGCAACTTCACGCTGCCGATGGCCACCCGCGCCCGCGAGGTCATGGGCATCGAAGGTAGCGAAGCGCTGACCACGCGTGCGCTCGCCAACGCCAAGCACAACGGGCTCGATGCCAAGACGACGTTTGCGTGTCGCAATCTATTTGAAGTCACGGCCGACGATATTGCTGCCCTGGGCAAGTTTGACCGCTGGCTGATCGACCCGCCGCGCGAAGGTGCCTTGGCGGTGTCGAAGGCGCTGGCCGAGCTTTCGCAGCGCGGCGGTGAGGCGGCGGACCTGTGTCCCAAGCGCATTGTGTACGTGTCGTGCAATCCCGCTACGCTGGCGCGCGACGCAGGCCTGCTGGTGCACGAGGCCGGCTATCGGCTGGCAGGTGCGGGTGTCGTGAACATGTTCCCCCACACGTCGCACGTGGAGTCGATTGCAGTGTTCGAGCGCGGCTGAGTGGCGTAGAGCCAATCCCGCAGGCAAAGAAAAACCGGCGCACCAGGCGCCGGTTTTTTTGTTTCGCTTGCTGCTGCGATGAGGCTTGGTCTCGCTCAGTCCCGATTCCCGCCGAAGATGCCCAGGATCGCCAGCAGGTTCGTGAAGATGTTGTAGACGTCCAGGTAGATCGCCAGGGTGGCGGTCACGTAGTTGGTCTCGCCGCCGTTCACGATGCGCTGCACGTCGAACAGGATGTAAGCCGAGAAGATCGCGATGGCCAGCACTGAGATCGTCAGCATCATCGCGGGCAGTTGCAGCCAGATATTGGCGACCGAGCCGACAATCAGCACCAGCACGCCCATGAACAGCCACTTGCCCAGACCCGAAAAGTCACGCTTGCTGACGGTGGCCACCGTTGCCATCACGCCGAAGATCAGCGCCGTGCCGCCAAACGCTGTCATGATCAGCGAGGCGCCGTTCGAGAAGCCCAGGATCATGCCGATCAGGCGCGACAGCATCAGCCCCATGAAGAACGTAAAGCCGAGCAGCAACGCCACACCCACGCCGCTGTTCTTGAAGCGCTCGATGGCGTAGAAGAAGCCGAAAGCCACCGCCATGAAGACGATGAAGCTGACGAACGGGCTGCCGGCCATCAGCCGGAAGCCGGTGGCGACGCCGATCCAGGCCCCGAGGATGGTGGGGATCATCGAAAGCGCGAGCAGCCAATAGGTATTGCGCAGCACGCGGTTGCGGACGGCCAACGCGCCGGCGGTGCCGGAAGCGCCAAAGCCGTACGAGTTGAGTTGGTTGTCCATGCGAACTCCTTGGGTAAATGACATTGCAGACATACGACGACGCACCGAATGTGGCATCCGAAGTGTGCTTTTGCAAGCCGCATCGTCCTTGCTTGGAGAGAGCAGGATGCCACGCGGTTCCGACGCCCGGGGCATGATCGGGCCTGAAAACTTGCCTTTGGGGTGACTTCTTGTGCCCTTGATAAGGCAATCCTAAGGCCTCAATCGCTGGCCGCCGCGCCACTCGGCCGGAGTGATGTGGCGGTCGCCTTTCGCGCCGACTGTGCAGTGCGGCGGGTTGCACCGCTTGACATTCAATCCGGCCTCGCTCCGTGTTAGAATCTAACGTTTATCTTTCACGTAACACCTTCATTTTTTGGAGTTTTTAATGGCGATCGAACGCACCCTCTCGATTATCAAACCGGACGCTGTGGCCAAGAATGTCATCGGCCAGATCTACGCCCGTTTCGAAGGCGCAGGCCTGAAGATCGTTGCGGCCAAGATGATCCACCTGTCGCGCGCAGAAGCCGAGCAGTTCTACGCCGTGCACAAGGAGCGCCCCTTCTTCAAGGACCTGGTCGACTTCATGATCTCGGGCCCGGTGATGGTGCAAGCACTGGAAGGCGAGAACGCAATCGCCAAGAACCGTGACCTGATGGGTGCAACCGACCCGAAGAAGGCTGAGAAGGGCACGATCCGCGCCGACTTCGCCGACAGCATCGACGCCAACGCCGTGCACGGTTCGGACGCTGCTGAAACGGCAGCCGTGGAAGTCGCTTTCTTCTTCCCGGGCCTGAACATTTACAGCCGCTAAGCGTCAACACTAGACTGGAACTGGCGGTTCTCAGGTTGCAAGACATGAACGATGTGGTGAATCTCCTCGATTTCGACGCACAGGGCCTCGTCGCGTACTGCGAGAGCCTGGGCGAGAAGTCGTTTCGCGCCAAGCAGTTGCAGCGCTGGATTCACCAGTCGGGTGCGTCCGATTTTGGCGAGATGACTGATCTCGCCAAGTCGCTGCGCGAAAAGCTTGCAACTCGCGCCAATATCCAGGCGCCGGCGGTCATTACCGATCACCTCTCGGCGGACGGCACACGCAAGTGGCTGGTCGACGTGGGGCAGGGCAATGCCGTCGAGACGGTCTACATCCCTGAGGAGACGCGCGGTACGCTGTGCGTGTCGTCTCAGGCGGGATGTGCCGTCAACTGCCGGTTCTGTTCGACCGGCAAGCAAGGTTTCTCACGCAATCTCAGCACGGGCGAGATCATCGGTCAGTTGTGGATGGCCGAATTTGCCATGCGCAAGCAGCTTGGCCGTGGGCCCAAGGACGACCGCGTCATCACCAACGTCGTGATGATGGGCATGGGCGAGCCGCTGCTGAACTATGACGCCGTGGTGCCCGCTTTGCGCATGATGCTGGACGACAACGCGTATGGCCTGTCGCGCCGTCGCGTCACGGTGTCCACCTCCGGCGTAGTGCCGATGATGGATCGCCTCGCGCGCGATGTACCGGTGGCGTTGGCCGTGTCGTTGCACGCATCGAACGATGCGCTGCGCGACGTGCTCGTGCCGCTCAATAAGAAGTACCCGCTGGCTGAACTGATGGCGGCCTGCCGCCGTTATCTTGAGTTCGCGCCACGTGATTTCATCACCTTCGAATACTGCATGCTGGATGGCGTCAATGACACCGTCGAGCACGCTCGTGAACTGCTGCGCGTCGTGGCCGACGTGCCATGCAAGTTCAACCTGATCCCGTTCAACCCGTTCCCGGAATCTGGGTTGAAGCGCTCGAACAACGAGCAAATCCGCCGTTTCTCGCAAGTGCTGCTGGATGCGGGCATCGTCACCACGATCCGCAAGACGCGTGGTGATGACATCGATGCGGCCTGCGGTCAGTTGGCGGGTGAGGTCAAGGATCGCACGCGTTTGGCTGAGCGCGGCAAGTTTGGCAAGATCGTTTCGGTTCCCGTGGTTGGGGCCGATTCCACTCAACCTATGGGTACCGCATGAAGCGTTGGTCGACTGCTGTCAGTCTGGTCTTCACGCTGGCAGCCGCCGGGTGTGCAGTGTCGCCGCCGCCGGCCCAGACGCCGCCACAGACACAAGACCCCACGACGATCCCCGAAAAAGCTGACGCCGGCCGCCGTGCGGCGATCCGGCTGCAGTTGGCGATGCAATACCTTGAGGCAGGGCAGAACGCAACGGCGCTTGAGGAGATCAAGAACGCCATCGCGATCGATCCGAATGTGCCGAATGCGTATCACATCCGTGCACTGGCCTACATGAACCTCGGCCAACGCGAGCAGGCAGACGACAGCTTCCGCAGTGCGCTGGCCGCGACCCCGCAAGACGGCGACCTTCTGAACAACTACGGCTGGTTCTTGTGCGGACAGGGCGGTAAGCCGGAGCAGGGTATGGCGATGCTGCGCCGGGCCATCGACGCGCCAGCAGCCGGCAGCCCGTCCAAGCCTTGGACCAACCTGGGTGTCTGCCAGATGCGCCAGGGCGACCTGGAGGGCGCAGAGAACAGTCTTACGCGCGCCACGTATATCGATGCCAATAACCCGCTGACCAACGTCACGTTGGCGCAGCTGTACTACAAGCGCCGCGAATACGCGCGCGCCATGCCGTTCATCGAACGCGTCAATAGCCGCAACCCGACTGCCGAAAGTCTCTGGCTGGGCGCCCGCATTGCGCGGCGCCTAGGCGATGCTTCGCAGCAGAACGCATGGAGCGCGCAGTTGCAGCGCCGTTTCCCCAATGCGCCCGAAGAGGCGGCTTTCGAACGAGGAGCGTGGGATGACTGACCGCGACGTGGCAAGCGCTGCTGATCTCTCTCAGGGATCCGGGCCTGCCTCGAATTCGCCCAGCGCCGCATCGCCGGAACGCGACGATGCGCTGCGTGAGATTGCTGAGCGCCTGCGTGGCGGTCGGGAGCGTCAACGCCTGACGATCGAGGATCTGGCCACGCGCCTGAAAGTCGCGCCGGGCAAGCTGGCTGCGGTGGAGTCGGCGGATGTCGGGGCATTGCCGGACATGACGTTCGCAAAGGGGTTGATCCGCGCGTATGCCCGCGCGGTGCAGGTCGATGTTGACGACCAGCTTGCGCGCCTGAATGCCCGTGCCCCGGTCGCCAATATTGGTTTGCGGCCCGAAGGCGGGCTGGGCGAGTCGTTCTCCGACAAGCCGAGTTTTGCCAAGCGCCGGGGTAACCGGGGCTGGCTGATTGGTGTGCTGGTAGCCGTGGTGGTAGCCGGCGGCGCGTTGGCCGGCATGGACCGCTTGAAGCAGTGGCTGGCGACGCAAACCGCCGTCACGCAAAACGCTGAGCCGACACCGAAGGAAACCGCGCCGACCGAACAACCTGCGACGACGGAGGCAACGCCGTCCTCTTCGCCGGCGCCGTCTGAAACGCCGACAGCGTCGATGCCGACTCCGCTAACGCCCGTGGCGCCGGCTGCGCCCGCTTCGGGCGTGGTGACCGCGCCCTTGGCTCCGCCGCCAACCCTTCCGCGATCGGATAGCGGGGTGACATCCGCCCCCGCAGTGGCGGCGGAGGGCGCGAAGCCGGCGGTCGTCAACGTCAACGTGCCTGCCAATGAGGCGGTCAAGCCGGTTGAGGCAGCCTCGGGTAGCGGTACGGTTTCGGTGCGCTTTTCTGGCGCATCGTGGTACGAAATCAAGGACAAGTCGGGCAAGACGCTCGCCAGCGGCATTTCCAAGGAAGGTGATGCGCGAGACCTGAGTGGTACGCCGCCGTTCAAGGTTGTCTTCGGCAATGCCGAGGCGGTCGAGTCGCTGACCGTGGGTGGTGCTTCCGTCGACCTCCAGAAGTACGCCCGCAACCGCGTGGCGCGGGCGACGCTGCCCTGAACCGTTTTTGCTGAATGGCGCTGTGTCTGCATGGCACAGCGCCTGGTCTGATCATGGAAACCTCCACGCCTCTCGATTGTGCACCCGCTTTGGCTGGTCCTTTGCCGCGCCGGAATTCGCGCCCGGCAGAAATTCGCTGGGGTGCGCACGTGGTGCATGTGGGCGGCACTGCTCCCGTCTGCGTGCAGTCGATGACGAACACCGACACCTCGGATGCCATCGGCACGGCGATCCAGGTCAAGGAACTCGCGCGCGCGGGCTCTGAGCTCGTTCGCATCACGGTGGATACGCCGGCGGCCGCCGCGGCGGTGCCAGCCATCCGGGAGCAGCTGGATCGCATGGGCGTGGATGTGCCGCTGGTGGGTGACTTCCACTACAACGGCCACAAGCTGCTGCAGGACTATCCCGAGTGCGCGCAGGCGTTGTCCAAATACCGCATCAACCCGGGCAACGTGGGGCAGGGCGCCAAGCGCGACACGCAATTCGCGCAGATGATCGAGATCGCCTGCCGGTACGAAAAGCCTGTGCGCATTGGTGTGAATTGGGGCAGTCTGGATCAGGACCTGCTCGCACGCATCATGGACGAAAACGCGCAGCGTGCGACGCCATGGGACGCGCGTGCCGTGATGGTCGAGGCGTTGATTACCTCGGCGATCCAGTCCGCGCAGAAGGCGGAAGAGCTCGGCTTGCCCGGCAATCAGATCATCCTGTCGTGCAAGGTCTCGGCTGTGCAGGACTTGATCGCGGTGTACCGCGAGTTGGCGCGCCGGTGCACCTACGCGCTGCACCTCGGCTTGACCGAGGCCGGCATGGGCAGCAAGGGCATCGTCGCTTCTACGGCGGCGTTGTCGGTGCTGCTGCAGGAGGGGATTGGCGACACGATCCGCATTTCGCTCACGCCGGAACCCGGTGCGCCGCGCGAGAAGGAAGTCATCGTCGCGCAAGAGATTCTGCAGACCATGGGCTTGCGCAATTTCACGCCGATGGTCATCGCATGCCCCGGGTGCGGCCGCACGACAAGCACGGTGTTCCAGGAACTGGCGGCGCGCATTCAGTCGTACCTGCGCGAGCAGATGCCGATGTGGAAAGTGCAGTACCCGGGCGTCGAAGAGATGAACGTCGCCGTGATGGGCTGCATCGTCAACGGGCCGGGCGAGAGCAAGCACGCCAATATCGGCATCTCGCTGCCGGGCACCGGTGAGTCGCCTGCCGCGCCGGTGTTCGTTGACGGCGTGAAGGTGAAGACCCTCCGTGGCGATCGCATCGCAGAAGAATTCCAGACCATCGTCGATGAGTACGTGCGCACGCATTACGGTGCCCAGACTCAGGCGGCGTAAGGCTTCAGAGCAAGATTTGACAAGCCGGCCCATGAAAGCGGCCGGCTTTTAACGTGACATCATGAGCGATACACAAAAACAACGCGTGCAGAAGATCGCCGGCGTCAAGGGCATGAACGACCTGCTGCCCAGCGACGCCCCGCTGTGGGAGCACTTTGACAACGCCGTGCGCAGCATGCTGCGCGCTTATGGCTACCAGCAGATCCGTACGCCGATCGTGGAGCAGACGCAACTGTTCGTGCGCGGCATTGGTGAGGTGACAGACATCGTTGAGAAGGAGATGTATTCCTTCACCGACGCGCTGAACGGCGAACAACTCACGATGCGCCCGGAAGGCACCGCCGCCGCCGTGCGCGCCGTGATCGAACACAATCTGCTGTACGACGGCCCGAAGCGCCTGTGGTACACGGGCCCGATGTTCCGCCATGAGCGTCCGCAGCGTGGCCGTTATCGCCAGTTCCACCAAGTCGGCGTGGAAGCGCTGGGCTTTGCTGGCCCGGACATCGACGCTGAAGTCATCCTGATGTGCCAGCGCCTGTGGGACGACCTTGGCCTGGTCGGCCTGAAGCTGGAGCTGAACTCGCTCGGCCAGGCGGAAGAGCGCGCCGCGCACCGCGCGGACCTCATCAAGTATCTGGAAGGCTTCCAGGACATCCTGGACGAAGACGGTAAGCGCCGCCTGTACACCAACCCGCTGCGCGTGCTCGACACCAAGAACCCGGCGCTGCAGGAGATGGCCGCCGGCGCGCCCAAGCTGATCGATTACCTGGGTGACGAGTCGCGTGCGCACTTCGAAGGCGTGCAGAAGCTGCTCAAGGCTAACAACATTCCGTTCACGATCAACCCGCGTCTGGTGCGTGGGCTGGATTACTACAACCTCACCGTGTTCGAGTGGACGACCGACAAACTCGGTGCACAGGGCACGGTAGCCGGCGGCGGCCGTTACGATCCGCTGATCGAACAGATCGGCGGCAAGCCGGCCCCCGCATGCGGCTGGGCGATGGGTGTGGAGCGCATCATCGAACTGCTGCGTGAAGAAAAGCTGGAGCCCGAAGCACAAGGCTGCGATGTCTACATCGTTCACCAGGGCGACGAGGCACAGGTGCAGGCGCTGGTGGCGGCGGAGCGTCTGCGCGACGCGGGCCTCGACGTCATCCTTCACGCCTCGGCGGAAGGGCGCAATGGCAGTTTCAAGTCGCAGTTCAAGCGCGCGGACGCGAGTGGCGCATCCTATGCGGTTATCATTGGCGACGACGAAGTCGCCCAGGGCGTGGCGCAGATCAAGCCGCTGCGCGGTGACCCGACTGCGGACGCCCAACAGACCGTGCCGTCGGATCAGCTCGTTGACCGCCTGATCGATGCCATGGTGGCAAGCAGCGACTAACCCCGGCGATTCACTCCAATATCAAGCTCTGCAAAGCATGGCCTACGATCTCGAAGAACAGGAACAACTAGAGAGCCTCAAGCACTGGTGGCGCGACAACGGCAACATGATCACGTGGATCGCGATCGTGGTGCTGCTGGCCGTGGCGGGGTGGTTCGGCTGGAAGAACTGGCAGCGCAAGCAGGCCGGCGAAGCGTCGGTGCTGTACGAGCAAGTGCAGAAGGCCGTGGACGGCAAGGATGCCGAGAAGATCAAGCGCGCCGCCACCGACATGGAAGACAAGTTTGGCGGCACGGCCTATGCGCAAATGACTGCGCTGGCGGCCGCCAAGGCACTGTACGAAGCGAACGATGTGGCGGGCGCCAAGGCGCAGTTGCAATGGGCGGTCGGTCACGCGCATGACGACGAGTACAAGGCGCTGGCGAAGCTGCGCCTGGCCGGCCTGCTTCTGGACGAGAAAGCCTACGATCAGGGCCTCGCGCTAGTCTCCGGCGACGTGGCCCCGGCGTTTGCCGCGCTGTATGCCGATCGCCGTGGCGACCTGCTGGCCGCGCAGAACAAGACGGAAGATGCCCGTGCAGCCTATAAGCTCGCGCTGGAAAAGTTCGGTACGGCGGATGCCTCGGCGCGCCAGATCGTGCAGTTCAAGCTGGATGCCCTGGGCGGTGCCTGATCGGCTTGCTCACGCGCAATTCAACGCATAACAAAAGGATCCCGATTTCATGATTCACGCACTTGAGCAGGGTGGTGTCGCGCGCGGTGTTGCACGATCGGCGCGCGTGGCTGTGCTGGCGCTGGCGGCAGCGGCTGTCCTTGGCGGTTGTTCGCTGTTCAGCAGCAAGACCAAGCATGAGCCAGCCAAGCTGCAGGAAGTGCAGCAGGTGCTGGGCGTGCGCCAGGTGTGGAGCGTGAGCGTCGGCAAGAGCGGTCGCTACGTCATGCAGCCGGCCGTTGCCGGAAATAACGTCTACGTGTCGGCCGCAAATGGCACCGTGACTGCGCTGGAAGGCTCGACCGGTCGCACCCTTTGGCAAGGCAAGGCCGATGTGGATCTGACCACCGGCCCCGGCAGCGACGGTACGCTGACTGCCGTGGCTGGCGAGAAAGGCGCGGTCGTCGCCTTTGACGAGAAGGGCACGCAGAAGTGGAAGATCGCCGTCAACGGTGAAGTGCTGACGGCGCCGCTGGTGGGCCAGGGTCTGGTGATCGTGCGGACGACGGACGGCCGCATCCTGGGCCTCGACGCCAGCAACGGCGAGCGCAAGTGGATCTATCAACGTTCACCGTCGGCACTGAACCTGCGTACTGGCATGCCGATGGTCTTCGCGGGTGACAACATCATCCTCGGCTTTGCCGGTGGCAAGCTGGGTGCGCTGGCGGCCAGCAATGGCGGCCTGCGTTGGGAAGGCGCCGTGTCCTACCCGCGCGGCGTGTCGGAAATCGAGCGCCTGAACGACGTGACCGGTGCGCCGTCGGTCAATGGTTCGCAGGTTTGCGCTGCCAGCTTCCAGGGGCGTATCGCTTGCTTCAACATCAGCAATGGTGCTCCGCTTTGGGCGCGCGACTTCTCGTCGCCGACGGGCGTGACGCAGGAAGATGACGCCTTGTTTGCGGCCGATGAGAAGTCGGTGGTCCACGGCTTTAATGCAGCGAACAGCGCTGAACTCTGGAAGAACGACGCACTGCTGTGGCGCGACCTCGGGGCACCGTTGGCGTTTGGCCGTGCGGTCATCGTGGGTGACTTTGAGGGCTGGCTGCATTTCCTGTCGCGCGACGACGGCAAGTTCGTCGCCCGCGTGAAGACCGACAGCAGCGCCATCAACGCAGCACCGGTGATTGTCGGCCAGACGCTGGTTGTGCAAACCAGTGGCGGTGGCGTGTACGGCTATCTGCCGAAGTAATATCGGTCGCCGCGAGCAAGGGTTACTTGCCCGCGGCGACAAAGAATCACTCGAGGCGGAATCATCGCCTCGGACTCGCGCCCGCGTACCCCGCGGGCGTCTTGCATCTGTTCGGTAGGCCTGTGGGTAACCGTTGGGGTGCCAACTGCAGTTGCAACAACCGGAATTTGCCGTGACGCCATTCGCGCGCGGTACACAAGCATGAAACCAGTCATTGCCCTCGTGGGGCGGCCGAATGTCGGCAAATCGACCCTGTTCAATCGTCTGACGCGCTCGCGTGATGCGCTCGTCGCTGACATGCCGGGCCTGACGCGCGACCGCCACTACGGCGAGGGCCGCGTCGGTGAGCGTCCGTTCATCGCCATCGACACCGGCGGCTTCGAGCCTGTCGCCAAGGAAGGCATCGTTGCTGAGATGGCCAAGCAAACGCGCCAGGCCGTGGTTGAGGCCGACGTGGTCATCTTCCTGGTCGACGGCCGGCTCGGCTTGGCGCCGCAAGATCGCGTGATTGCGGACTACCTGCGCAAAACGGGGCGTCGCATCCTGTTGGCCGTCAACAAGGCCGAAGGCATGAAGTACACGGCCGTTGCGACGGACTTTTATGAGCTCGGCCTGGGCGACCCGCGTGCCATTTCGTCGGCGCACGGCGACGGTGTGCGCGACCTTGTCGACGAAGCGCTGGATCTGGCCTTTGCCGAGCGCCCAGAGCTTGCCGAGGCAGCGGATGCGCATGACCACGGTACGCGCATCGCCATTGTCGGTCGGCCGAACGTCGGCAAGTCGACGCTGGTGAACGCGCTGATCGGTGAAGAGCGTGTGATTGCATTCGATATGCCGGGCACGACGCGCGACGCCATCTATGTGGATTTCGAACGCAACGGCAAGCCGTACACGCTCATCGACACGGCCGGCCTGCGCAAGCGCGGCAAGGTGTTCGAGGCGATCGAAAAGTTCTCGGTAGTCAAGACGCTGCAGTCCATTGCTGATGCCAACGTGGTGGTGTTGCTGCTCGATGCGCAGCAGGATATTTCCGACCAGGACGCGCATATCGCAGGGTTTATCGTGGAATCCGGCCGCGCACTGGTGATTGGCGTGAACAAGTGGGATGGCCTCACCGGCCACGCCCGCGATCGCATCAAGCACGATCTTGAGCGCAAGCTGCAGTTCCTGTCGTTCGCCAACGTGCACTACATCTCGGCCAAAGAAAAGACCGGTATCGGTGCGCTGATGAAGTCCGTGGATGCGGCGTATGCCGCCGCCATGGTCAAGCTGCCGACGCCCAAGCTCACGCGTGTGTTGATGGAAGCGGTGGAGTTCCAGCAGCCACGCCGGGCAGGGGTGTCGCGCCCGAAGCTGCGGTATGCGCACCAAGGTGGTTCCAACCCGCCGATCGTGGTCGTCCACGGTAATGCGCTGTCCAACATTCCGGAAACCTATCGTCGATACCTGGAAGGCCGCTTCCGCGATGCCTTCCAACTGAAGGGCACCCCGCTGCGGATCGAATTTCGTACGAACAAAAACCCGTACGCCGAATCGAAGGATTGAGCGTCGAAGCGGTGGTATTCGACAGTGGGAGTGTGTGACGCGGGGCAATCGAACGGGGGATCACCAACCGGCGCTGCCATTTCATATGGCGGAGTGACGGGTTTTCCGTTTGCTTTCCCCGATTTCTAAGGCTAAATTCTCGAGACATGGCGCTTGGTCTCGATAGACTCGGCGCCATTGCCGTCGTTTGGACCCATCTGGCCGACTCTTTTGACGAACTTTTTTTGCGTCGCCTGCTTGAACCCGGGCTTCCCAGCCCCATAACCCATCACTAAACCTATAAATCTGGAGTGTGCCATGAGCAACAAAGGGCAATTGCTACAAGACCCGTTTCTGAATGCGCTGCGTAAGGAGCATGTGCCGGTGTCGATCTATCTCGTCAACGGTATCAAGCTGCAAGGCAATATCGAGTCGTTCGACCAATACGTCGTGCTCCTGCGCAACACCGTCACGCAGATGGTGTACAAGCACGCCATCTCCACCGTGGTGCCGGCCCGTGCCGTGAATTTCCGCGTGGACGAAGCGTCCGACGCCTGATCTGCCTCGCTCCCGCCGCCATCCGCGCGGCGGGACGCTTCCACCCTCGGTTTCTCCCTCTTCATTTCCCCGCTTGGCATCCCATCCCACCTCCAATTCGGAGCCGACGCGCGCCATTCTGGTCGCCGTGGATTTCGGCAAACATGATTTTCAGGAAAGTCTGAGCGAACTGGCGCTGCTGGCCTCCACGGCTGGCTCCGAACCCGTACGTGCCGTCACGGGCAAGCGTTCCCGACCGGACGCATCGCTGTTTATCGGTTCAGGCAAGGCCGAGGAAGTGAAGATCGCCGCAGACGAGGAAGACGCCGAGATCGTCATCTTCAATCACGCGCTCAGCCCCGCTCAGCAGCGCAACCTCGAGCGCTTTTTCGGCCGCCACGTGGTGGACCGGACGGGCCTCATTCTCGACATCTTCAGCCAGCGCGCGCAGAGCCATGTCGGCAAGGTGCAAGTGGAACTCGCACGCGTGCGCTACCAGGCAGCACGCCTGGTGCGGGCGTGGAGCCACCTGGAGCGCCAGAAGGGCGGGGTTGGCTTGCGTGGCGGCCCCGGTGAGCGCCAGCTTGAGTTGGACCGCCGGATGCTCGATGAACGCGCCAAGCGCCTGTCGTCCGAGCTGGACAAGCTGCAGCGCCAGCACGAAACGCAGCGCCGTTCGCGCGGCCGCAACGAAGCATTCTCGGTCTCGCTGGTGGGTTACACCAACGCCGGCAAGTCGACGCTGTTCAACGCACTGACCAAGGCGCGTACCTACGCGGCCAATCAGCTATTCGCTACGCTCGATACGACGTCCCGCCGGTTGTATCTGGAGGGGCTGGGCAACGTGGTGCTGTCCGACACGGTCGGCTTTATCCGTGACCTGCCGACACAGCTGGTCGCCGCCTTCCGCGCCACGCTGGAAGAAACCGTGCACGCCGACGTGCTGCTGCACGTGGTGGACGCCGCCAGCACGGTCAAGCATGAGCAGATGGAGCAGGTCGATCGCGTGCTCGATGAAATCGACGCCAGCGGTATCCCGCAGATTCTGGTGATGAACAAAATCGACGCGGCGGAGGAGCTTCGGGTTCAGGGGCCGCGTATCGAACGTGACGAAAACGGTGCGGTGCGGCGCGTGTTTGTTTCAGCCCTCGACGGGGCTGGGCTGGATTTGCTGCGTGAGGCCCTGGTCGAAACCGCGATCCGCCTGCGCGAGCAGCCAGCATCGAACGGCGGCGAGTTCGACCCCCGCTTCGACACGCGGCGCGACGCGCTGCCCGCGCACCGTGACGAACTGTCGCAAAGCTTGCTAAACGACGGCACTTCCGCCGAACGTGACGAGCAGGACTGATAGAATCCCCTGCTACCTCTTTAGCAGTCAGACTAGGACACAGCCCGATCGCTCATGCCCGAGATTTCGACCCAGTCATCCTCCATGGCTTCGCAGCCCACACCGGTGCGAGGTTTGTGGCACCGCCTGCGTGTGCTGCTTTCTCTGAATGATCCACGCTGGGGGCGCGGCGACAAGGACGGTGACAGCGCCAACGCCGAGCGCCAGGACACAGATGAGCCGAAGCGCCAGAGCAAGCCGCCCCAGGAAGGGCCGCCCGATCTGGATGAACTGTGGCGCGACTTCAACCGTCGACTGAACAACCTGTTTGGTCGCAAGGAAGGTGGTAACGGAGGCAATGGCGGTCCGTCGCCGCTGCGTCCCGGTAATGGTCGCGGTGGTTCGGGCCTGGGCGTTGGTGTGTTGCTGGCCGTGCTGGTCGGCTTGTGGCTCGCCAGCGGCTTCTTCATCGTGCAGGAAGGTCAGACCGGCGTGATCCTGCAGTTCGGCCGCTTCAAATACCTGGCGACACCCGGCATCAACTGGCGTCTGCCGTATCCGATTGAATCCCACGAGATCGTCAACCTGTCGGGCGTGCGCACGCTCGAGATCGGCCGCACCACGCAGATCAAAGATACGAACCTGAAGGACTCGTCGATGCTCACGCAAGACGAGAACATCGTCGACGTGCGCTTTTCGGTTCAGTACAACATTGCGGATCCGGTCGAGTACCTGTTCTTCAATCGCACGGACCGCGATGGCGACCAGGAACTCGTCACGCAGGCAGCCGAGACGTCAGTGCGCGAGATCGTTGGCCGCAACAAGATGGATTCGGTGCTGTACGAAGGGCGCGATGCCGTCAGCCGCAATCTGGCCGAGTCGATCCAGCGCATTCTCTCGGCGTACAAGACGGGTATCCGCATTCTGAGCGTCAACGTGCAGAGTGTGCAGCCGCCCGAGCAGGTGCAGGCCGCGTTCGACGACGTGACCAAGGCAGGGCAGGACCGCGAACGTGCCATCTCGGAAGGCCAAGCCTACGCCAACGACGTGGTGCCGCGCGCCAAGGGTACGGCAGCGCGTCTGGTGGAAGAGGCGCAGGGCTACAAGGCCCGCGTCACGGCACGCGCTGAAGGTGATGCCGCGCGCTTTGCCTCGGTGCAACGCGAGTACGCGAAGGCCCCGCAAGTTACGCGCGATCGCATCTATCTGGAAACCATGCAGGACATCTACGCCAACGCTACCAAGGTGATGGTCGATCAAAGCAACGGCAGCCTGCTGTATTTGCCGCTCGACAAGTTGATCGCGCAGACGCAAGGCGATACGCCGCGTCCGGCGTCGGTGCCCGGAGCATCGCCGCAGGACAGTGGGTCTGCGCAAAGTGTGCCAACGCCCTCCAACCCGTCGTCGATGAGTGACGCCGACTCGCGTTCGCGCGAAGCGCTGCGTAACCGCGACCGCGATTCCCGCTAAGAGGAGGGCATATGAATCGTCTGATTTCTGCCCTCGTGGCGCTGGTGATTGCCCTGGCGGTGTTCTCGTCGGTGGTGTTTGTGGTGGACCAGCGGCAATACGCTGTGGTGTTCGCCTTTGGTGAGATCAAGCAGGTCATCAAGGAGCCGGGGCTGCATTTCAAGCTGCCGCCGCCGCTGCAGAACGTCGTGTTTATGGACAAGCGCCTGCAGACCATTGATGTGGCCGGCGCTGACCGCTTCATCACGGCCGAAAAGAAGAACCTGCTCGTCGATTGGTTTGTGAAGTGGCGAGTAGCCGAGCCGCGCCTGTTCTACGTCAGCTTCAAGGGCGACAATCGCCTCGCGCAGGACAGCATGACCCAGAAGATCAACTCCATTGCCCGCGATGAATTCGCGCGCCGTACGGTGTCCGACGTGGTTTCCACGGATCGCGAAGCCGTGATGCAGAGCATCCTCAAGGGGGTGCAGGAGTATGGTAAGTCGGTCGGCGTGGACATCATCGACGTGCGTCTGAAGCGTGTCGACTTGCTGGCCAGCGTGACGGAATCGGTCTACCGTCGTATGGAGGCCGAACGTAAGCGCGTGGCTAACGAGCTACGTTCGACCGGCGCCGCGGAAGGCGAAAAGATCCGCGCCGACGCCGATCGTCAGCGTGAGGTGGTGCTGGCCGACGCCTACCGCGATGCCCAGAAAATCAAGGGTGAGGGCGACGCCCGCGCCGCCGACATCTACGCTGACGCGTTCGGCCGCGACCCGCAGTTCGCCGCGTTCTGGCGCAGCATGGAAGCCTATCGCGCGTCGTTCCGCGATCGCAAGGACGTGATGGTGTTGCAACCCAACAGCGATTTCTTCAAATACATGCGTAGCCCCAATGGTGGCAACTTGGGCGGCGGCTCGGCAACAACGCCGGCTGCTCAAACGGGGCGCCATCGCTAGTACAATGCGTCGCTGATCATTTGAGGCGGACAGACCCCGGCTTGCCGGGGTTTTGTTCGTTCGCCACCGTTATTCCATGGAAGAGTCGCTCCCCACCGTTTTGCTGGCCGCGTGCGCGCTGGTGCTCGTATTTGAGGGCATCCTGCCGTTTGTCGCGCCGCAGACGTGGCGCCGCGCCTTCCAGATGCTGACTGAACTGCCCGACGAAAAGCTGCGCGTGATCGGGCTGGTGTCGATGGCGATCGGGCTGATCCTGTTGCGCTTGCTGCACCACTGAGTTGCCCAGCCGTTTGTTTTGCGCCATTCGTAGTTCACCGAAATTCCGCCGTACCGAGACTGTTGACCGAGATCGCCATGCCGACCACCTGGCTGCTGCCTGAATCCATTGCCGATGTGCTGCCCTCCGAGGCACGCAAGATCGAAGAGCTGCGCCGCCGCATGCTCGACCTGTTCCGCACCTACGGCTACGAACTGGTGATGCCGCCGATGCTGGAGTACATCGAGTCGCTGCTTTCCGGCACCGGTCACGACCTCGATCTGAAGACCTTCAAGCTCGTTGATCAGCTCTCCGGCCGGACCATTGGCCTGCGTGCTGACATCACGCCGCAGGTTGCCCGCATCGACGCTCACCTGCTGAACCGCGCCGGTGTGACGCGCCTCTGCTACGCGGGCTCGGTCCTGCATACGCGCCCAAGCGGTTTCCACGTCACGCGTGAGCCTCTGCAGATCGGCGCCGAAATCTACGGACATGCCGGTCTAGAAGCCGATCTGGAAATCCAGGACCTGATGCTTGCGGCACTCTCAGCGGCCGGTCTGGCTGACGTGCGCCTCGACCTCTGCCACGTTGGCGTGGTGGCGGCGCTGCTGGAGCAATCTCCGGTGGCTGCGAGCGTGCAGGACGAACTGTTCACCGCATTGGCTTCCAAGGACGTGCCGGCGCTGCGCGCCATCACCGCCGATCTGCCTGCTGGCCAGCGGGATGCGATCAACCTGCTTCCGTCGTTGTATGGCGGTGTGGATGTGCTGGGCCGTGCACGTGCAGAACTGCCTGCGTTGCCCGCCATCGGTCGTGCGCTGGACGATTTGGCAACCCTGGCGGAGCGCGCTGGCGGTGCCACCGTCAACATTGATCTCGCCGATCTGCGCGGCTACCACTACCACAGCGGCGTGATGTTTACCGCCTACGTGGCAGGCGTACCCAACGCTGTGGCGCGCGGTGGCCGGTATGACAAGGTCGGCGAGGCGTTTGGCCGGGCGCGTCCTGCTACCGGTTTTTCGCTCGATTTGCGCGAAGTGGCCGGCATTTCGCCGGTGGAGGCGCGGGCGGCTGCCGTTCATGCCCCGTGGTCGGGCGACGCCAAGTTGCGCGAAGCCATTGCCGCCTTGCGCGCCGCCGGCGAGATCGTCATCCAATCCTTGCCAGGCCATCCGGAAGATCTGGAAGAGTTCGCCTACGACCGTCAACTCGTGGAAGAGGGCGGCCGCTGGATCGTCAAGCCCCGCAGCGCCTCGATGTGAGGCTGTTGCATAACGTTCTGTAAATACCCGGTAATTTCAGGGAAGACCCTGGTAACAAGGGTAGAATACGTTTTTAACCCATCTGCAAATTCAACATGTCCGCACCAGCAGTGAGCCAAGGACGCAACGTCGTCGTCATCGGCACCCAGTGGGGTGACGAAGGTAAAGGGAAAATCGTCGATTGGCTGACCGATCATGCGCAAGGCGTGGTTCGTTTCCAGGGCGGACATAACGCAGGCCATACCCTCATCATCGGCGGCAAGAAGACGATTCTGCGTCTGATTCCGTCGGGCATCATGCGCGACGGCGTCGCGTGCTACATCGGTAACGGTGTGGTGCTGTCGCCCGAAGCGCTGTTCAAGGAAATCGACGAGCTGGAATCGGCCGGGGTGCAGGTGCAGAACCGCCTGCGCATCTCCGAAGCCACCACGCTGATCCTCCCGTATCACATCGCCATCGACAAGGCGCGCGAACTCAAGCGCGGCGCCGCCAAGATCGGCACCACCGGCCGCGGCATCGGCCCGGCGTACGAAGACAAGGTCGCCCGCCGCGCGCTGCGCGTGCAGGACCTGTTCGACCCCGCCTACTTTGCCGAGCGTCTGCGCGAGAACCTGGACTTCCATAACTTCGTCCTGACGCAGTACCTGAACCACCCGGCGCTGGACTTCCAGCAGGTGCTGGACGAGATGCTGCCGTACGGCGAGCGCCTCGCGCCGATGGTGACGGACGTGTCGGCCGAGCTGTTTGCCGTCAACGCCGCTGGCAAGAACCTGATGTTCGAAGGCGCGCAAGGCACGCTGCTCGACATCGACCACGGCACCTATCCGTTCGTCACGTCGAGCAACTGCGT
>CBJMVH010000053.1:0-31222 GCA_966433195.1 uncultured Ralstonia sp. | reverse complement strand
TCGACGTCCTTCTGGGCCTTGCTCGACTCCATGTCGATGAAGTCGATCACGATCAGGCCGCCCAGGTCACGCAGGCGGAGCTGGCGGGCGATCTCATCGGCGGCTTCGAGGTTGGTGCGCAGCGCAGTTTCCTCGATATCCGCACCCTTGGTGGCGCGTGCCGAGTTCACGTCGATGGCGACCAGCGCCTCGGTGTGGTCGATCACGATGGCGCCGCCCGACGGCAGCATCACCATGCGCGAGTACGCCGATTCAATCTGGTGTTCGATCTGGAAGCGCGAGAACAGGGGAACGTCATCGCGGTACTTCTTCACCCGATTCATGTTGTCGGGCATCACCACGCTCATGAAGGCGCGGGCCTGATCGTAGATATCGTCCGTATCGATCAGGATTTCACCGATATCCGGCTGGAAGTAATCGCGAATCGCGCGGATCACCAGGCTGGATTCGAGATAGATCAGCAGCGGGGCCTTGTTGTCGACGGCGGCACCGTCAACGGCCTTCCACAGCTGCATCAGGTAGTTCAAATCCCACTGCAGCTCTTCAGCCGACCGACCGATGCCGGCGGTGCGGGCGATGATGCTCATGCCGTCCGGCACTTGCAGTTGCGCCATCGTCTCGCGCAGTTCCTGGCGGTCTTCGCCTTCGATGCGGCGCGACACGCCACCGCCACGCGGGTTGTTCGGCATCAGCACCAGGTAGCGGCCGGCCAGCGAGATGAACGTGGTCAGGGCCGCGCCCTTGTTGCCGCGCTCTTCCTTCTCAACCTGGACGATCAGTTCCTGGCCTTCGGACAGCGCGTCTTGAATGCGCGCGCCGCGCACGTCCACACCGTCCTTGAAGTAGGCGCGGGCGACTTCCTTGAAGGGGAGGAAACCGTGTCGCTCTTCGCCGTAATTGACGAAGCAGGCTTCCAGCGACGGTTCGATGCGGGTGATGACACCCTTGTAGATATTGCCTTTGCGCTGTTCGCGCCCGGCGGTTTCGATGTCGATGTCGATGAGTTTCTGACCATCGACAATGGCGACGCGCAGTTCTTCTTGCTGCGTCGCATTGAACAACATGCGTTTCATTGCAACCTCACTCCAATGCCGTGCAAGCACGGCGCTTCATGGAGCACGCAAAGGCGGAGCGGGTGGTCAACGAATTGCCGAGATGTCAGCCGATAAAGACACGGCGCGACGGGGCACGGGCGAAAGAAATGAGGGCATTACACGCGTCATCAGGGATGCCAGGGCGGAGTGACGGGCGCGGTTAGCGCTGCGTTTCACTGTGTTGCTCGTCCTGTCACTCGTGCCACGGGCCAGCGCGTTCGTTGTACGGGCGGCGGACCGGCGGCGGCGAGTCGCGTGAAGCGACCACAAAGAGCGAATTGACGGACGGCCTGTCCGGACGAAACCCGCGGCGGGGCAGATCGGGCGGCGTGCTGCTTGTTAGAGTTTTGCCGCCGGACCGCCATGGCAACGCGGTAACCGGATATCCAGCCGGCCGGCACCAACTTTGGTGCGGCAAGGGCTTCTTTCACCAAGCGGGCGCCGTATGGATGACCATGTGGCGCCCGCTTTTGAATTCTGTTCTACCAGCTGCTCGTTCTACGCTGGCCGACATTGCCGACGTGATCTTTGGTTCACATCTTGCAGGGTGGGACAGCGGTGCGTGCTGCTTTCGTGCCGACGAGATCGGCCACGTGTTTAGCTTTGTAACACAAGTGGGCGAGAGATCGGCACGTTCCGGACGATTCCAGACGAAAACGGTGGCTGTGTACAATACCTGTTGTTTCGTCCCGACCGGCTCTTGCTGGCGCTTGTACGACTGTCCAGCGAGAAAATTATATTGAAAATGAATGAGTTACGCCATCCATTTGATGGCCGCATTCAAGAGGCCGTGCGCGACGCACTCGACGGAAAATCCGTCGCCTATGTCGAGATCGGCGAGGACGCCGAAGGGCAGCGCATCGACAACTTCCTGATGCGACTGGCCAAGGGCGTGCCCAAGAGCCACATCTACCGCATCCTGCGCTCGGGCGAGGTGCGCGTGAACAAGGGGCGCATTGATGCGGAATATCGTCTCAAGCTCGGCGATCTGGTGCGCATTCCGCCACTTCGCGTTGCGCAGCAGGCCGAGGCACCGCGTGCGGTGCCGGCCGCTGAATTCACGATCCTCCACGAAGATACGCACCTACTGGTGATCGATAAGCCTGCTGGCGTGGCCGTACACGGGGGCTCAGGCGTGGCGTTTGGCGTGATCGAGCAGCTACGACAGTCGCGCCCGGACGCCAAGTTCCTGGAGCTGGTGCATCGGCTGGACCGCGAGACGTCCGGCGTGCTGCTGCTCGCCAAGAAACGCTCGGCGCTGGTGGCGCTGCATGAGCAGATTCGCGAAGGCCGGCTCGACAAGCGCTATTTCGCAGCCGTGAAGGGTGTGTGGCCGCACAAGCGTCAGCACATCAAGTCGCCGCTGCACAAGTTCACCACACCGGAGGGCGAGCGCCGCGTGCGCGTGCAGGCCGACGGGCAGCCGTCGCATACGATTTTCAACAAGGTGGGCGTGTTCGGGCCATACACGTTGCTGGAAGCCGAACTGAAAACCGGGCGCACGCACCAGATTCGCGTCCATCTGGCGCATGCCGGCTTTCCTATCCTTGGGGACGATAAATACGGCGATTTCGCGCTGAACAAGGCGCTATCGCGCGCAAATGCGTCGCCGCGGCTCGGTCGGATGTTCCTGCACGCGCATCGCCTGCAACTGACCCATCCGCAAAGCGGCGAAACGGTGACGTTCAATGCGCCGTTGCCAGCCGAGTGCGCCGATTTCCTGAAAGCCTTCCAATCCGAGAATCCCGACTCCGATGCCCCAGCAGCGCTTTGATCTGATCGTCTTCGACTGGGACGGCACGTTGATGGACTCGACGTCGGCCATTACGCGCTCCATCCAGATGGCGTGCCGGGATCTCGATCTGCCGGTGCCGGACGATACGCGCGCAAGCCACGTGATTGGCCTGGGCCTGCGGGATGCGCTCGAATACGCCGTCCCGACGCTTGACCCAGCCGATTACGGCAAGCTGGCGGAACGTTATCGCTTCCATTACCTCAGTCGGGATGCGCAACTGGTGCTGTTTCCGGGCGTGCGCGACATGCTGGATGCGCTGCGTCGCCAAAACTATCTGCTGGCCGTTGCGACGGGCAAGTCGCGGGTCGGTCTGCAGCGCGCGATGGAGGCCACTGGCCTGACGGGCGTGTTCGATAACACCCGCTGCGCCGATGAAACGTTTTCCAAGCCGCACCCTGCCATGCTGCTAGAGCTCACGCGTGACCTCGGCATGGAGGTGGAGCGCACGCTGATGATTGGCGATACCACGCACGATCTACAGATGGCAGCCAATGCAGGCGCGGCCGGCGTGGCTGTCACCTACGGCGCGCATCCGGCTGACGTACTGCATGCGCTGACGCCGCTGTATTCGGCCAAGTCGGTGCCGGACCTGCATGACTGGTTGTTGCAACATGCCTGACGCGGTGGAAGCGGTTCGCATTTGCGATGGCGCTGCGCTGGAAGACGGCGGCGTTGGTGTGCGCTTTTCGGTGGACGTGCGCGGCCGCACGGTGAGCGCCTTTGTCGTCCGCTACGCTGGCGACGTGCATGGCTATCTGAACCAGTGCGCGCACGTGCCGATGGAAATGGACTGGCAGGAAGGCCAGTTCTTCGAAAGCTCCGGGCTGTATCTGATGTGCGCAACGCATGGCGCCATTTACGAGCCAGATACCGGCCGCTGCGTGGGTGGTCCGTGCCGAGGCGCACATTTGTCGAAGCTCGATATCACCGAGCGCGATGGCGCGGTGTGGTGGCAGCCGGATGCGTTGTTCCGTGCGCCAGCCCCATCGGCTTGATGGCGCCACGGTTCTTCTTTTCGATCGTTTTTACTCTCGTCTATGACCGATCCGATTCCGCCGAAAGGCTCCGAAGACGCGCCCAAGAATGGCGACGGCAAGCCCGAAGCACTGGAAGTGACGCAGCACGCCGACCACCCGCTCGAGGCCGAATTGCGCGACCCGGCGGCCGGCAAGCCCGCGTCCACGAAGGCCCCGGCTGCATCGGCTCCCCCGAGCGGCTGGGAACGTGAGGTGCTCGAAAAAGTGCTGATGGCGACCGTTCGCGAGCAGCGTGCCGCACGTCGCTGGCGCATTTTCTTCCGCTTCGTGTCACTGGCGATCGTCGGGCTGATTTTTTATGCCTTCGCCGCATTCGAGGGCGAAACGGTCAGCACCGGCCGTCACACGGCGGTTGTGGCGCTCGATGGCGAGATCGCTGCGAATACGAACGCGAGCGCCGAAAACATCAACGCCTCGCTGCAGGCGGCATTTGCTGACAGCAACACGGTCGGCGTCATCCTCAAGATCAATTCGCCTGGCGGCTCGCCGGTGCAGGCGGGCATGATCAATGACGAGATTCGTCGCTTGCGGGCGAAGTACAAGTCCATCCCGCTGTACGTGGTGGTGGAAGAAATGTGCGCGTCGGGTGGTTATTACGTGGCCGCTGCCGCCGACAAGATCTACGTCGACAAGGCCAGCATTGTCGGCTCGATCGGCGTGCTGATGGATGGCTTCGGCTTTACCGGCCTGATGGACAAGGTGGGCGTGGAGCGCCGCCTGCTCACCGCAGGCTCGAACAAGGGGATGCTCGATCCGTTCTCGCCTGTGCAGCCCCAGCAAAAGCAGTTCGCGCAGGAGATGCTCGACCAGGTGCATCAGCAGTTCATCGACGTGGTCAAGCAAGGTCGCGGCAACCGCCTGAAGGACGATCCGACACTCTTTACCGGGTTGTTCTGGACGGGCGCCAAGGCGGTGGATCTGGGCTTGGCTGACGCCATCGGCAGCGCAGATTTTGTTGCGCGCAGCGTCATCAAGGCGCCGGACGTGGTCGATTACACCGTGAAGGAAAACTTTGCTTCGCGCGTGGCGCGCAAGCTCGGTACGGCCATGGGCGCGGGCGCAATCAAGGCGCTGGCCGAGACCGGCCAGCTCAAACTCCTGATGAAGGAATAACGCGCTTATTTCGCGAGTAGCGAGAAGATGGCGGGCCGTTTGTGCAAGTCCATGCGATCGGCGCGCCACTCGTTCACGGGCAGCGTGACGACCTGCTCGCTGGGCAACGTCAGATCTACTGCAATCGACAGCAGCGTGCTGGGCGCACAACCCCCCTGGATGGCTTCCAGCAAGGCGCCGTTGCGGTAGGGCGTTTCAATGAACACCTGGGTTTGCCCGGCCGAGCGCGACAGCTGCTCAAGCGCGCGTAGCCGCGTTTTGCGCTCGGCTGCGTCAACCGGCAAGTAGCCGTTGAACGCAAAACTCTGGCCGTTCAGGCCAGATGCCATCACCGCCAGCAAGATCGAGCTTGGCCCCACCAGTGGCTTCACCCGCACGCCGTGCCGATGCGCAAGGCGCACGAGATTCGCGCCCGGATCGGCGACAGCCGGCACGCCGGCCTCCGACATCAGCCCCGCATCCTGCCCCGCAATGACGGGCGCCAGCAGAGCCTCCAACTCAGATTCCGGCGTCTTGACGTTCAGTTCGCGGATGGTGATGTCTTGCAGCGGCCGGGCCAGCGGCGTGGTCCCGCCCAGCTTCTTGAGCAGTGCGCGCGCCGTTTTGGCGTGTTCGGCTACGAAGTAGTCGAGTCGCGCGGTGATCTGCTGGACGCCTGCCGGAATCACGTCGGGCAGGGGGTCGGCTGCGTCGCGCAGGCCGAGCGTATTGGGGATGAGGTAAAGCGTGCCGGCCATGGCTTAGACGAAGAGGGGGTAATGCACGTTGCGCAGCATGCTCGTCAGCGCAATGAGAGGCAGGCCCACCAGTGCAGTCGGGTCCGACGACTCCACGCGTTCGAGCAGCGCGATGCCCAGGCCCTCTGACTTGGCGCTGCCGGCCACGTCGTACGGGTGTTCCAGGTGCAGATAAGCGTCCAGCTCCTCGTCCGAGAGGTCGCGGAAGGTCGCCAGCGTGCGGATGTCTTCGCTCTGATGCTGGCCGGAACGCCCGTCGTACAGGCACAACGCTGAGTGGAATGTGACGGTACGGCCACGCATCCAATGCAATTGCGCGAGTGCGCGGGCGTGATCGCCGGGTTTGCCGACCTGCTTGCCGTCCAGCGTGGCGACTTGGTCGGAGCCGATGACCAGGGCTCCCGGATAGCCGGCGGCGACCTTTTCCGCCTTCTGCCGGGCAAGGCGCAGCGCGGTCTGGTCGGGGGATTCGCCGGGGGCGGGCGTCTCGTCGATGTCCGGCACCACAATCTCGAACGGCAAGCGCAGACGCTCAAGCAATTCCCGTCGATACGGCGAACTGGACGCGAGAATCAGCGGCGGACGCGAAGCAGAAGTCATAAGTGCTTGAAGATGCAGTGGATTTTGAGCGAAAACCTTTTGACGCCAGAGGTTTTTGCCCGCTATAATCCCGCGTTTCGCGGTTTGGCCGCGCAGTGTCGCAAACCAAGCGTTCAGGCGCAAGGCGTAGCGAGCACTGCAGAGCGGTTGATCCGGTTTGCGCACCAACACAGGCCAAGTCAGGCAACGCGTTCAATAGGTTCGATTCGTGGATTTTCGTGCATTCGATCTCTTCGCGTTCATCCGGGCGGGTGAGCAGGTCAGCGGTACGGTCAGTCTGACCGACATGCCGCGTCTGCTTGCTGAGCAGGCTGCCGACGCGCCGGCGGATGCCGATACGCAGTTTCGTTGGCAGATGCAGGGCTTGGTGCGTGAAGAGGCCGACGCAACGCAATCGGCCCGTCAGCGACTCTTCGTCGATCTAGCAGTGGAGGGCTCGGTCTGGTTGCAATGCCAGCGCTGCCTGAAGGCCTACGAGCAACCCTTGCCGGTGCATACGCGCCTAGAGGTGATGCGCTCGGAGGCGGAGGCTGATGCGGCTCCGTTGGATGACGATGAAGCTGATGTCATCGTCGGCTCGCGCAGCTTCGACCTGATCACGCAGATTGAAGACGAGTTGCTGCTGGCGTTGCCTGTGTCGCCCCGCCATGCGGTCTGTCCGGATGAAGTCTTGCCAGAAGCCGCTGAAGCTGAAAAAAAGCCGTCACCGTTCGCGGTGCTGGCCACGCTGAAGACCAAACATTAAGCGCGCGTTCTGGCGCGCGCGGATGTGGTGAATTCATGCAGTACGTTTCACACGCCTACCGGAATGGCTACGCTCCGGCTCCGTGTGATGTGATAAAATCGATCAAATTGCTTAGGAGTCAGTCATGGCTGTTCAACAAAACAAGAAGTCGCCGTCCAAGCGCGGCATGCATCGTTCGCACGATTTCCTGACGGCGGCCCCGATCGCTGTCGAACCGACCACCGGCGAAGTGCACCTGCGTCACCACGTGAGCCCGAACGGCTACTATCGCGGCCGCAAGGTTGTGAAGACCAAGAACGACTGATGCGGTTTGCCAGTCTTCTGGCAAGCGTGTTGGTTTGGTCTGAACATACAGGTTCATGATGCAAGCAAAAAAGCGGCAAGCAAAATTGCCGCTTTTTTGTTGATCAGAATCCGGCAACGCGTGTACCGGTTTGTGTACCATACGCGCGCAAAATGCTGGAGCCGCACGTGAAACCGCAACTCAGACTCGCATGACCATCAAGCTTGCCATCGACTGCATGGGCGGCGATCACGGTGTTGGCGTGACGATCCCTGCAGCGATCCAATTTCTCGCCGCGCACGACGACGTCGAGATGCTGCTCGTCGGGCAGCCCGATGCCATCGCGGCGCAGCTCAAACGGCTTCGCGCCACCGCGAACCCCCGCGTCCACGTCGTTCCCGCCTCTGAAGTGGTGTCGATGGACGATCCGGTCGAGGTCGCGCTGCGCAAGAAGAAAGACTCTTCGATGCGCGTGGCGATCAATCAGGTCAAGGAAGGCGCCGCCCACGCGTGCGTTTCCGCCGGCAATACCGGCGCCCTGATGGCCGTGTCGCGTTACGTTCTCAAGACGTTGGACGGCATCGATCGTCCGGCCATCGCCACGGCCATCCCGAACGAGAAGGGCGCCGGCACCACGGTGCTGGATCTTGGCGCCAATGCCGACTGCGAACCCGAACATCTGCTGCAATTTGCGCAGATGGCCTCGGCGATGGTGTCTGTGGTCGAGCATAAGCCGCGCCCGACCGTGGGCCTGCTCAACATCGGCGAAGAAGTCATCAAGGGCAACGAGGTCGTCAAGCAGGCGGGTGAGCTGCTGCGCGCGTCGGACCTGAACTTCTTCGGCAACGTTGAAGGCAACGACATCTTCAAGGGCACGACCGACATCGTTGTCTGCGATGGTTTTGTCGGCAACGTGGCGCTCAAGAGTACCGAGGGCCTCGCCAAGATGATCGGCGAGATGCTGCGCGAAGAATTTAGCCGCTCGTGGTTCACCAAGCTGTTGGCCATGGTGGCGATGCCCGTCATCGTCAGCTTGAAGCGTCGCATGGACCATCGGCGCTACAATGGCGCCGCGTTGCTTGGCCTGCGCGGGCTGGTCATCAAGAGCCACGGCTCGGCTGATGCCTATGCCTTCGAATGGGCCATCAAGCGCGCCTACGATGCGGCAGCCAATGGTGTGATTGCCCGCATCGCGCAGGCATTTGAATCGCATCACGACGCGGCGGTCGCTGCGCCAGTCCCTACTTCCACTCCGGCCGCTGACGCTGCTTGAACGCGTCGCTCCCGAGTCAGATTTCACCCACCGCACATGACACGTTACGCAAGGATCATCGGCACGGGCAGCTACTTGCCGCCCAAGCGGGTCACCAATGATGAGTTGGCCGCGCAACTGGCCGAAAAGGGCATTGAGACGAGCGATGAATGGATCGTTTCGCGCAGTGGCATTCGCGCGCGCCATTTCGCCGAGTCCGATGTTGCATGCAGCGACCTCGCTGTGAAGGCGGCCGAGCGGGCGATCGAGGCTGCCGGTATCGACCGCAGCGACATCGACTTGATCATGGTGGCAACGTCGACGCCGGACTTTGTGTTTCCGAGCACCGCGTGCCTGGTGCAGCAAAAGCTGGGTATCACCAACGGTTGCGCCGCGTTCGACGTACAGGCCGTGTGCTCAGGTTTCGTGTACGCACTGGCGACTGCCGACAAGTTCATCCGTGCGGGCGCGTACCGCAACGTGCTGGTGATCGGCTCGGAAGTCTTCTCGCGCATCATCGATTTCAACGATCGCACCACGTGCGTGCTGTTTGGCGACGGCGCTGGCGCTGTCGTGCTCCAGGCCTCGGACGAACCGGGCATTCTGTCGACCGCCTTGCATGCTGATGGCAGCCACGCAAACATCTTGTGCGTGCCCGGCAACGTGGCGGCAGGTGTGGTCCAGGGCAGCGCCTTCCTCTATATGGATGGCCAGGCTGTGTTCAAGTTGGCCGTCAACGTGCTCGACAAGGTCGCGCGCGAAGCGCTGGCCGCGGCAGAGATCGACGCCTCGGAGGTCGACTGGCTGATCCCGCATCAGGCCAACATCCGCATCATGCAGGGCACGGCTAAGAAGCTGGGGCTGTCCAACGAGCGGATGGTCGTTACAGTGGATGAGCACGGCAATACGTCGGCGGCTTCGATTCCGCTGGCGCTTGATGCCGCGGTGCGCGACGGACGTATTCAGCGCGGCCAGCTCGTAATGCTTGAGGGCGTGGGCGGCGGCTTTACGTGGGGCGCGGCGCTGCTGCGCTTCTGAGCGACGAATTTCCAGAACGAAAATACGCCATGACATTCGCTTTCGTCTTTCCCGGTCAGGGTTCTCAATCGGTCGGCATGCTCAACGCGTTTGCTGATCATCCTGCCGTGGCTGCCACGCTGGCCGAGGCCTCTGATGCGCTGGGTCAGGACATCGGCAAGCTGATCGCCGAAGGTCCGGCCGAAGAACTGAATCTGACCACCAACACACAACCGGTCATGTTGACGGCTGCTGTTGCCGTCTATCGCGCATGGCAGGCGGCGGGCGGCCCGGTGCCGACCGTCGTGGCCGGCCACAGCCTGGGCGAGTATTCTGCGTTGGTGGCCGCTGGCGCCATCGCGTTCAAGGACGCCGTGCCGCTGGTGCGTTTCCGTGCCAAGGCAATGCAGGAAGCCGTGCCGGTGGGCGAGGGCGGCATGGCTGCGATCCTCGGGCTGTCGGACGATGACGTGCGTGCGGCATGCGCTGAAGCGTCGGCTGTAGGCGTGGTCGAAGCCGTGAACTTCAACGCGCCGGCGCAGGTCGTGATTGCCGGCGCGAAAGCTGCCGTCGAAAAGGCGTGTGAGATCGCGAAGGCCAAGGGCGCCAAGCGTGCGCTGCCGCTGCCGGTGTCGGCGCCGTTCCATTCGTCGTTGCTCAAGCCGGCATCGGATCGCCTGCGCGAATATCTGGCCAACGTGGCGGTCAGCGCGCCTGCCATCCCCGTCATCAACAACGTGGACGTGGCAGTCGTGAGCGACCCGGAGGCCATCAAGGACGCGCTGGTGCGGCAGGCTGCGTCGCCCGTACGTTGGGTCGAGACGATCCAAAAGATGAAGGCGGATGGCATCACCCGCGTGGTTGAATGCGGCCCGGGCAAGGTGTTGGCCGGCCTGACCAAGCGTATCGATGGTGACATCGTGGGCGATGCGATCTTCGATCCGGCGACGCTTGAAGCCGTGCTGGGCCAACTCAAATAATCAACAGGATTCGTATGACCCAAGCATTGAACAATCAGGTCGCGCTGGTGACTGGCGCTTCGCGCGGCATCGGCCGTGCCATTGCCTTGGAGCTGGCGCGTCAGGGCGCGACGGTGGTTGGTACGGCCACCTCGGAAGCGGGCGCACAGGCAATCACCGCCTATTTCGCCGAAGCAGGCGTGAAGGGCGCGGGCGTGGTGCTCAACGTGAATGATGCCGCGCGCTGCGAGGCTGTCATCGACGAGACCATCAAGACGCATGGCGGCCTGAATATCCTGGTCAACAATGCAGGCATCACGCAGGACAATCTGGCGATGCGCATGAAGGACGATGAGTGGGTGTCGGTCATCGACACGAACCTGTCGGCTGTGTTCCGCCTGTCGCGTGCGGTGCTGCGCCCGATGATGAAGGCGCGCGGCGGTCGCATTATCAACATCACGTCGGTGGTCGGTTCGGCCGGCAACCCGGGGCAAGCCAATTATGCTGCGGCCAAGGCCGGCGTGGAAGGCATGGCGCGTGCCCTGGCGCGCGAAATCGGCAGCCGTAACATCACCGTCAACTGCATCGCACCGGGTTTTATCGATACCGATATGACGAAGGTGCTGTCGGAAGAGCAACATACCGCGCTGAAGGCGCAGATTCCACTGGGCCGCCTGGGCGCCCCGGAAGATATCGCCAGCGCGGTTGCCTTCCTGGCGTCACCGGCTGCGGGCTACATTACGGGCTCGACGTTGCACGTCAACGGCGGCATGTACATGGGATAAGAAGCCGTCCCGGCGGCGATTGTGCAGGGTCTTGCGCGTGCGCGAGATCGTGCGGAATCGCTGAATTAACTGGCTTTTAGCATCATGTTGGGCGCACTTTTTGCATGGATTCCGGCGCGGTTTTTCATCGCGCAAACCTGCTAGAATGCGCGCACTTTTTGTCGAATACTTCCCTGGAGGGTTAAATGGACAACATCGAAGCACGCGTCAAGAAGATCGTCGCGGAACAACTCGGCGTGGCCGAAGCTGACATCAAAAACGAGTCGTCGTTCGTGAACGATCTTGGCGCGGATTCGCTCGATACGGTTGAGCTGGTGATGGCACTGGAAGACGAGTTCGGCATGGAAATCCCGGACGAGGAAGCCGAGAAGATCACCACGGTGCAACAAGCCATCGACTACGCAACCGCCAACGTCAAGGCGTAAGCGTCAATCGATCTCTTGACATCGCGGGCCACAGAAAGGGCTG
Source organism: uncultured Ralstonia sp. (assembly GCA_966433195.1). Lineage (GTDB taxonomy): Bacteria > Pseudomonadota > Gammaproteobacteria > Burkholderiales > Burkholderiaceae > Ralstonia. Next base: position 19,337 of record CBJMVH010000053.1, on the reverse strand, counting down.
TTATCCGGTTTGACCGGGTGGCGCGCTTTCTGTGGCCTTTGTCGCTGATACAGAGTTGCAGGAAAGCATAGTGAGCCGTCGTCGCGTCGTCGTAACCGGCCTGGGGCTGGTTTCTCCGGTAGGAAACTCGGTCGCCGAGGGGTGGGCCAATCTGGTCGCCGGCAAGTCCGGGATCGCCACCGTCACCAAATTCGATCATTCCAATCTGGCTGTGCACTTCGCTGGTGAAGTGAAGGGCTTCAACGTCGAGGACTACATCCCGGCGAAGGAAGCGCGCAGCATGGATACCTTCATCCACTACGGCATCGCCGCCGGGGTGCAGGCGCTCAAGGACAGTGGACTGGAAGTGACCGAGGCCAACGCCGAGCGCATCGGCGTGCTGGTCGGTTCCGGCATTGGCGGTCTGCCAATGATCGAAGACACCCACGCTACTTTGGTCGAGCGCGGCGCGCGGCGGATTTCGCCGTTCTTCGTGCCGGGTTCGATCATCAACATGATCTCGGGTCACCTGAGCATCATGCATGGTCTGAAGGGGCCGAACCTGGCCGCAGTAACGGCCTGTACCACGGGTCTGCACAGCATCGGGTTGGCTGCTCGCCTGATTCAGGCGGGCGACGCCGATGCCATGGTCGCCGGCGGTGCCGAGTCGACGATTTCGCCGCTGGGCATCGGTGGTTTCGCCGCGGCGCGTGCGCTTTCCACGCGCAATGACGATCCGGCCACCGCATCCCGCCCCTGGGACAAGGACCGTGACGGCTTTGTGCTGGGTGAGGGCGCCGGCGTCATGGTGCTCGAGGAATACGAGTCAGCCAAAGCGCGTGGCGCCAAGATTTACGCGGAGCTGGTCGGCTTTGGCATGAGCGGCGACGCCTACCACATGACCGCACCGAACATGGATGGCCCGCGCCGCTGCATGCTGAACGCGCTGCGCGATGCTGGCGTGAATACCGATCAGGTCCAGTACCTGAATGCGCACGGCACATCCACGCCGCTGGGCGACAAGAACGAATCCGACGCCATCAAGGCCGCCTTCGGTGAGCACGCCGGCAAGGTCGTGGTGAACTCCACCAAGTCCATGACCGGCCACCTGCTGGGTGGCGCGGGTGGTCTGGAGTCGGTGTTCACGGTGCTGGCGCTGCACCATCAGGTGTCGCCGCCGACCATCAACATCTTCAACCAAGACCCCGAGTGCGATCTCGATTACTGCGCTAACACCGCACGCGACATGAAGATCGACGTGGCTGTGAAGAACAACTTCGGCTTCGGCGGTACAAACGGCACGCTGGTGTTCAAGCGACCGTAAGACAAGCGCGGCGCGTGGCTTAAAGGTCCGCGCCGCCTGTCGCTTTCGCCTTGGTTGTCGAGCGCATCACCTTCCCTGCTTCATATCGGCGCCTGTGCGCGGTGAGCCGGCTGGGCACTGCAGGTCTGCTTAGCATTGCCTTGTTGTGGTTGGGCGTCGTGTGGGGCTTCGCGTTGCCCGCCGTGACGTGGTTGGTAGTCGGGGTGCTGACGATTGCTGCAGCGGTGCCTTTGCTGGTCAACCGTTCGCCTCTGATGCTGGAACTGATGTGGCGAGCGCGTCTCAAAGGGAGTGGCGAGCCGGGGCGACCGCGCTGGCAAGTTAAGCTACACACAGCCGAGGCATTTCGGGCCGCGCCGCTGTTATGGGCGTGCCCGGTCGGCGAACGAATTCTCATCCTAGGGGTTGCACATGGCGGATGGTGCCCTCAGATAGTCGTGCTGATGCCTCCGTGGTGTGCCGCCAGGCAGCTGCGCCGACTGCGGAGTCTGCTCCGCCTCGGGCCGCCACCGATGGCGTCGCGGGGATCCGGTGTGTCGTAGGTAAAATACAACGTTTCCAAGTCACAAAAATTCAAGGCGATACACTGCAGGTGAAGAATCCGTGAGCGAACGCGAAGCCGACCAGATCCTCGTCGAGCGCGTCCAGCAAGGCGACAAGCGGGCGTTTGAACTCCTGGTGGTCAAGTACCACCGGAAGATCATCCGCCTCGTTTCGCGTTTGATCCGTGACGCCGCCGAGGTCGAGGATGTGGCACAGGATGCCTTTATCAAGGCCTATCGTGCGTTGCCCCAGTTCCGGGGCGAATCCGCGTTCTACACGTGGCTGTATCGCATCGCCGTCAATACGGCCAAGAATTATCTGGCGACCCAGGGCCGGCGCCCGGAATCGTCCAGCGATATCGACACCGAAGAGGCTGAAACTTTTGCCGACGGTGAGCTACTAAGGGATATCAATACGCCGGACTCCATGCTGCATACCAAGCAGGTGGCCGAAACGGTCAACCGCGCAATGGAAGCGCTGCCCGAAGAGTTGCGTACCGCAATCACGCTTCGGGAGATCGAGGGTCTGAGCTATGAGGAAATCGCTGAAGCGATGGAGTGCCCGATCGGAACCGTGCGTTCACGAATCTTCCGGGCGCGCGAAGCGATTGCAGAGAAGTTGCGCCCCCTGCTGGGAACGGTCGAGGGCAAACGGTGGTAGCCAGCCGATATGAAAAGCCGGTGGTCGGAGTTGGATGCGGCCACAAACGGTGAAACCTCGGGAAGTCTTCTCTCGGATCGTTGATTGGACGTTGGAGTTTTTGGGGTTGGGAAATGGGTCAGGCTCAAATGCAGACGACAGAAGCGGAGTTCGCGCAGCGTATCTCTGCCTTGATGGACGGTGAAGTCGCGGTGCACGAGGTGTCGTCGGCTGTCGAACTCGCCAAGGACGGCGAGGGCGCCGCGCACTGGCGTGAGTATCAGTTGATCGGAGATGCTCTCCGGTCGGAAGATTTGCTGCACACTCGTTCGTCCGAGGATTTTCTTAGCCGATTCTCGGCCAAGCTCGAAGCCGAGCCGCATCTGCTTGTGCCAGCTGTGGCGCAGCGTGCGCAAGCGCAAGAGAGGCACCGTTTCCTCGTCAGCCCTGCCTGGGTCCGTCGCATCATGCCGTCGACGGCAGTGGCGGCGGCGGTGGCGGCCGTTAGCTGGGTCGTCGTGCCGCAACTGCGTGGCCCTGTTGACGGCGTCGGCGGTTCGCCCGCATTGGTCGCAAAGGCAACGCAGGCCCCCGGTGTACAAGCCTTAACTGTGGCTGCTGCCGACGCGACGCCTATGATTCGCGATGCGCGTCTGGACGAATATCTGAGCGCGCACCGTCAATCCGCTACCAATGGCATGGTGGTTCCGTATCTGCGGGCAGTGGCCAATGGGGTGGCAAACACCCAGGACTCCAATCAGGAATAATGCGGGCATCCATGTCGAAGGTGTGGCACCCCGTTGCCGGGGCAGGCGCCCGCAAGCTGCTGGCCGTTCGCCGGTCTGTTTTTCTTCTTCTGTGTGTTTCGGCGCTGGCGACGGCTGCGCAGCCGCAGCCCGATCCCATGCCGCGCAAGGAGGCCGCCTCCTGGCTGACCAAGATCCATCGCGCGGCCCTCAAGCAGAACTATGTCGGTACGCTGACGTATCAGCGCGGCACCGGCATGCATTCCACTCGCATCCAGCATTACGCCGACCTCTTCAACAACGAGTACGAGCGTATCGAAGCGCTCGACGGTAAGCAGCGCGAGATGCTGCGCCAGAACGATGTCGTCCGGAACCTGATCTACGACGTCAAACTCGTTGTGACCGAAAAACAGGAGCACAAGGATAGCTTCCCGGCGCTGCTCGCGACGACCAATGGCGATGTGCTCGACCAGTACGACATGCGCCATTTGCCAGCCGAGCGTGTGGCTGGCATGGACTGCGAAGTCTTTCAACTGGACCCGAAGGATGGCTTTCGCTACGCCTACCGCATCTGGGCGGAGCGCAACAGCGGTTTGCTGATGCGTGCCCAGACCATCGACGAAGACGGCAAGGTGCTGGAGCAGGTCGCCTTCTCGCAAGTCGCGCTGGGCGTGCCGTCGGAGAAGCAGAAGATCGTTTCTGCGTTCAAGAACGTAAGCGGCTGGAACCAATACGAGATTGTCACGCAGCCGATCAATTTGGCTGACCAGGGTTGGACGATCGGCATCCCCATCAAGGGCTTCCAGAAGATTCGTGAAGTCCGGCGTCCGCTGGGCGACATTGCGCCGGCGGGTAAGGGTAGTTCCGCCTTCGAGGTGCAGCAGGTCGTGTTCAGCGACGGGCTGGCGGGGTTGTCGCTGTTTATCGAGCCCGTGTCTGAGAAGCGCACGCGGCGTGAGGGCTTCATCTCGCAGGGGGCCACGCACGTGATGGTGCGCCGCATCGCCGATTTCTGGCTGACGGTGGTGGGCGAAGTGCCCTTTGCTACCATCAAGCAATTTGGCGCAGCGGTGGACTACAAGCCCGTCTCCGCCAATGCAACGAATGGGGCCAACCGGCCGGGGCCCAGCGCGCCGCAATAGCCGGTCAGCGGCCCTAATTGCGCGGCGTGCCTGCGCAGCACATTTCTCTATCTGTTTTTGTACCGGGGAGCCTTCATGCGTACCGCTCGATCCGTTCACGCTTTGCGTTTGCTGTGTGTTGCCGCTGCTTTGGCGGTGGGGAGCGCGCTTGCGCCAGCCTATGCGCAGAACGCCACCGGCAGCGTGGCGACGGGCACGTACGGCTTGCCCGACTTTGCCGATCTGGTGGAAAAGGTCAGTCCGGCTGTCGTGAACATCCGCACCACGGAGAAAGTGCGCATGCGCAACGGCCCGAGCGACGACGACATGGCGGAATTTTTCCGCCGCTTCTTCGGCGTGCCGATGCCGGGAATGCCCGGGCAGGGTGGGCAAGGACCGAAGCGCCGTAACGCGCCTCCGCAGCAGGAAGAAGAGCAAAGTCGCGGCGTGGGCTCGGGTTTCATCATTTCGGGTGACGGCTACATCCTGACCAACGCGCACGTGGTGGAAGGCGCAGAGACGATCTACGTCACGCTAATTGACAAGCGCGAGTTCAAAGCCAGGGTGATCGGCGTAGACAAGCGGACCGACGTGGCGCTCGTCAAGGTGGATGCCACTGGATTGCCGAGCTTGAAACTCGGCGATTCCGACAAGGTGCGCGTGGGCGAATGGGTCTTGGCGATTGGCTCGCCGTTTGGCTTGGACAATACGGTGACTGCTGGCATCGTGTCGGCCAAGGGGCGCGATACGGGGGATTACCTGCCGTTCATTCAGTCCGATGTGGCCGTCAACCCGGGCAATTCGGGTGGGCCGCTGATTAACCTGCGCGGTGAGGTGATCGGCATCAACAATCAGATCTACAGCCAGAGCGGCGGCTACATGGGCATTTCGTTCTCGATTCCGATCGACGAGGCGATGCGTGTGGCCGATCAACTCAGGGCGCAGGGGCGCGTGACACGGGGCCGTATTGGGGTGGCCATCGACAATGTGCCGAAGGATGCGGCGGAATCGCTGGGCATTGGCCGTGCGCGGGGTGCCTATGTGGGCAACGTTGAGTCGGGCGGCCCGGCCGATAAGGCTGGCATCGAGGCCGGTGACATCGTCCTGAAGTTCAATGGTCGCGACATCGAGAAGGCCGGCGATCTGCAGCGCCAGGTTGGCGAGACCAAGCCCGGTACGCGTGCGACCGTACAGGTTTGGCGCAAGGGCGCGACGCGTGATCTGACGGTGACCGTGGCTGAGTTGCCGTCGGATACCAAAGTCGCCCAGCGTGGCAAGGGTACGCAGCCGGACAACAGCCAGCAGGGCCCTGGTAAGCCCAATGCACTGGGGCTGGTGGTGGCCGATCTGTCGGATGGCGCCCAACGCGAATTCAAGACCAAGACCGGTGTCGAAGTGCAGGTTGCCGAAGGGCCTGCAGCGCGCGTTGGCATTCGGCCGGGGGATCTGATCCTGCGCGTGGGCGACACGGATATCACCGGCGCCAAGCAGTTCAATGACGTGGTGGCGAAACTCGACAAGAACCGTATGGTGGCCGTGTTCGTGCGCCGTGGCGATGCGACCCAGGTAGTTACCATGCGCCCGAGCACCGCGCGTTCGGGCAGCGGCCAGTGATTGAGCTGACGCTGTACGGTCGCTCGTACTGCCATTTGTGCGACGACATGAAGGTCGCGCTGGAGCCGTTCCAGCGCGGCTTTTCCTTTGTGCTGCACGAGGTGGATGTTGATAGCGATCCGGCGCTGGAAGCCCGCTTAGGCGAACTGGTGCCGGTGCTGATGACAGGCGCACCCCAGACCCCGCCCGGTGAGGTGCACGAGTTGTGCCACTACTTCCTTGATGCGGGTGCCGTGCAAAGCTGGCTGGCGAAACAGACGGTGCACGACTGACGCGCCGCTGCCGCAAAAAGAGGCGCGGGAAGCCCCCGGAAATCCGGTAAAATCGCCTGTTAGCGCCGATTTTTGCAGTGCACGATTTTTGTGCCGCAGCCTCGGCTTGGAACCCAATACCTCCTGCTGGTGCCGTCCCACGTCGCCAGCCATGCCGGAGCCGCTTCGCGCGCACGGCAAACGCCCGGGATGGGCGCTTTTCGACGCATTCGATGGACAATATCCGCAATTTCTCGATCATCGCCCACATCGACCACGGCAAATCGACGCTGGCCGATCGCATCATCCAGTTGTGTGGCGGGCTTTCCGACCGCGAGATGGAAGCCCAGGTGCTGGACTCGATGGATATCGAGAAGGAGCGCGGCATTACCATCAAGGCTCAGACTGCCGCGCTGTCGTACAAGGCGCAGGACGGCAAGGTCTACAACCTGAACCTGATCGACACCCCGGGGCACGTGGACTTCAGCTACGAAGTCAGCCGCTCGCTGTCCGCTTGCGAGGGTGCTTTGCTGGTGGTGGATGCGTCCCAAGGTGTGGAAGCGCAGACCGTCGCCAACTGCTACACCGCCATCGAGCTGGGTGTGGAAGTAGTGCCCGTGCTCAACAAGATCGACCTGCCCGCAGCCGACCCGGACAACGCCATCCAAGAGATTGAAGACGTCATTGGCATCGACGCACAGGACGCAACGCGCTGCTCCGCCAAGACCGGTGTGGGCGTGGCTGACGTGCTGGAGGCGCTCATCGCCAAGGTGCCGGCGCCCAAGGGTGATCCAGACGCGCCGCTGCAGGCGCTGATCATCGACTCGTGGTTCGATAACTACGTGGGCGTGGTGATGCTGGTGCGCGTGGTCAACGGTACGCTGCGCGCCAAGGACAAGGTCCTGCTGATGGCCACGGGTGCGCAGCATCTGGTGGAGCAGGTGGGCGTGTTCTCGCCGAAGTCCGTCACGCGCGAATCGCTGTCGGCCGGGCAGGTGGGCTTTGTCATTGCCGGCATCAAGGAACTGAAGGCTGCCAAGGTGGGTGACACCATCACGCACGTGGCGCCGCGCAAGGCCGAGGCACCGCTGCCGGGCTTCAAGGAAGTGAAGCCGCAGGTGTTCGCCGGCCTGTATCCGGTGGAGGCCAACCAGTACGAAGCGCTGCGCGAATCGCTGGAAAAGCTGCAGTTGAACGATGCGTCGCTGCAGTTCGAGCCGGAAGTGTCGCAGGCGCTGGGCTTTGGCTTCCGCTGCGGCTTCCTGGGCCTGCTGCACATGGAGATCGTGCAGGAGCGCCTGGAGCGCGAATTCGACATGGACCTGATCACGACCGCACCGACGGTGGTCTATCAGGTACAGCAGCGCGACGGCACCATGCTGCAGGTGGAAAACCCCGCCAAGATGCCGGACCCGAGCAAGATCGAGGCGATCCTTGAGCCGATCGTCACGGTCAATCTGTACATGCCGCAGGAATACGTGGGCGCCGTGATTACGCTGTGCGAGCAAAAGCGGGGCTCACAGATCAACATGAGCTACCACGGCCGTCAGGTCCAGCTCACGTATGAAATTCCGATGGGCGAGATCGTGCTGGATTTCTTCGACCGGCTGAAATCAGTCTCGCGCGGCTATGCGTCGATGGACTACGAGTTCAAGGAATACCGCCCGTCTGACGTGGTGAAGGTCGACATGCTGATCAACGGCGACAAGGTCGATGCGCTGTCCATCATCGTGCACCGCTCCAACAGCGCCTATCGTGGCCGTGAAGTGGCTGCGAAGATGCGCGAGATCATCCCGCGCCAGATGTACGACGTGGCCATCCAAGCTGCCATCGGCAGCAACGTGATCGCGCGCGAGAACGTCAAGGCGCTGCGCAAGAACGTGCTGGCCAAGTGCTACGGCGGCGACATCTCGCGTAAGAAGAAGCTCCTCGAGAAGCAGAAAGAGGGCAAGAAGCGCATGAAGCAGGTCGGCACCGTTGAAATTCCGCAAGAGGCCTTCCTGGCCATCCTGCGCGTCGAAGAAAAATAATCCAGACATCGCTCGGACGATCTCTCATCCATGAACTTCGCCCTGATCCTGTTTGTGCTTGTCGTCATCACCGGTATTGCGTGGGTGGCCGACAAGCTTGTGTTCCAGCGCCAGCGCCAGGCGGCTGCATCAGAAGCGCTGGCGGAATTCGATGCGCGCGCCCAAGTGCAAGCACAGTACGGCGGCGGTGGCGACATCGGTGCCGCGCGCCTGCAACTGGCCGAAGAGAAGCTGCGCCAGCCCTGGTGGCTGGAGTACACGGCAAGCTTCTTCCCGGTGATCGCGGCGGTGTTCCTGCTGCGCTCGTTCGTGGTCGAGCCGTTCAAGATTCCGTCGGGCTCGATGATCCCGACGCTGCAGATTGGCGACTTCATCCTCGTCAACAAGTACACGTATGGCATTCGCCTGCCGATCGTGAACAAGAAAGTCGTTGCATTGAATGAGCCGCAGCGAGGCGATGTGATGGTCTTCCGCTACCCGAAAGATGAGTCGATGGACTACATCAAGCGTGTGGTCGGCGTACCGGGCGATGTGGTGAAGTACGACAACAAGCGTTTGACGGTGAACGGGCAGCCGGCCTCGTACGCGCAGCAGCAAGACTACATGTACGTGGAAGAGACGGGAGACCCACAGCACCCACGCATCACCTACGCCAAGCAGTACCAGGAAACGCTCGGCAACGTTTCCCACAACATCTTGAATGACGCGGATCGGCCGGCCTATGTCTCCGGTCCGGACGATTTTCCGTTCCGCGAAAACTGCACTTACAATCAGACCGGCTTCACCTGCAAGGTACCTGAAGGTCACTATTTCATGATGGGTGATAATCGCGACAACAGCGCGGACTCCCGTTATTGGGGCTTTGTGCCGGACAAGAACATCGTCGGGAAGGCGTTCTTTATCTGGATGAATCTGGGTGACCTGAAGCGGATCGGCAGCTTCCGCTGATCCATGAAAGTGTCTTATCGATCTCTTATTCAAACTCAGCACTTGCACAACGGGGGAAATGCAATGCGGATTCGTCAGGCCGGGCTGAAACGCCCTTCGCGCGGGATTACGATGTTCGGGATTCTGATCGGCATCATCGTGCTCATCACGGCGGTGTTGCCGGCGATCCGGTCCATTCCGAGCCTGATGGAGTACCAGGCCATCACGCGCGCGGTAAAGCAAGCGCGCGAGCGTGCGTCTACGCGGCAGGACATTACCTCGGCTTTTGACAAGCAAGCGGCCATCGACGACATCACGTCGATCAAGGGCGACGACCTGGAGGTGCTGGATGCTGGTGGCTCCATTCAGGCCGTACATTTCTCGTACAAGCGCGAGATTCCGCTGTATGGCCCGATCGGCATGGTGATCACCTACTCGGGGACCGTGCATTGAGATGAGTTTGGAAGCACTACAGCAACGCCTTGGCTACCGCTTCAGCAAACAGGAGTTGCTGCAGCAGGCGCTCACGCATCGCAGCCACAGCGCGATGCACAACGAGCGCCTGGAATTTCTTGGCGATTCGATTCTGAATTGCGCCGTGGCGGACATGCTCTACGGCATGTTCGGCAAGCTGGATGAAGGCGATCTCTCACGCGTGCGGGCCAACTTGGTCAAGCAACAAGCGCTGTACGAGATCGCGCAGATGCTGCAATTGCCCGATGCGCTGCGCCTGGGCGAGGGCGAGTTGAAGAGCGGCGGTTTCCGCCGGCCGTCCATCCTCGCGGATGCGCTGGAAGCCATCTTCGGCGCCGTGTTCCTGGATGGCGGTTTCGACGCCGCGCGCACGCTGATCCGCAAGTTGTATATCCCGATCCTGGAGCAGGTCGACCCGCGCACGCTGGGCAAGGATGCCAAGACGCTGCTGCAGGAGTACCTCCAAGGTCACAAGATTGCGCTGCCGCTATACACGGTGGTGGCCACCCACGGCGCGGCGCATAATCAGCAATTCGAGGTCGAGTGCACGATCCCCAAGCTGGAGATTCGCGTCTCTGGCAGTGGGGCGTCGCGACGCGCGGCTGAACAATCGGCGGCCAAGCTGGCCCTGGAAGAAGCGCATCGCCTGGTGCCGCAGCTCGTCAAGCGCAGTCGCGCCGAGCGTACCGGCAAGACGCGCAAGCAGGCCACGCCGCCCGATCCGCAGTTGTCTCTCAGGTTGAAGGAATAATCAGGTAAATGAGCGACACCCCATTGCAGCCTCCGCAGCCCGAATCTGGCGCGCCGGAGGGGTTCCGCTGCGGCATGGTCGCCATCGTTGGGCGGCCGAACGTTGGCAAATCCACGCTGATGAACGCCCTGGTGGGCCAGAAAGTCAGCATCACGTCGCGCAAGGCGCAAACCACGCGCCACCGCATCACCGGTATTCAGACGACGGACGACGCACAGTTCGTCTTCGTTGATACGCCGGGCTTTCAGACGCGCCACGCTACGGCACTGAACCGCTCGCTCAACCGCGCGGTCACGTCTACGCTGACGTCGGTGGACGCCGTGCTGTTCGTCGTCGAAGCTGGTCGCTATGGTCCGGACGACGAGAAGGTGCTCTCACTGCTGCCGCGCGAGACGCCCGTGATCCTGATCGTCAACAAGGTCGACCGGCTCGATGCGTACACGCGTGCCGAGATGGTGGCCGTGTTCTTGCAAGAGATGTCGCAGGTATTTCCGTTCAAGGAAATCGTGCCGATGTCGGCCAAGAACCGCGATGACATCCTCCGCCTGCTAGGCATCGTGCGCCCGTACCTGCCGGAAGGCGAGCCGATGTACGACCCGGAATCGCTGACCGACCGCAGCGAGCGCTTCCTGGCCGCCGAGATCGTCCGCGAAAAGGTGTTCCGCTGGACGGGTGATGAACTGCCGTATTCCAGCACCGTCATCGTCGACAAGTTCGAGACCGAAGGCCGCCTGCGCCGCGTGTTCGTGACCATCCTGGTCGACCGTGACGCGCACAAGGCGATGATCATTGGCGCCAAGGGCGCCAAGCTCAAGCAGATCTCCACCGAAGCCCGCATGGACATGGAAAAGCTGTTCGACGGCAAGGTGTACTTGGAGGTCTGGATCAAGGTCAAGAGCGGCTGGGCCGACAACGAAGCCGGCCTGCGCGCCTACGGCTACGAGTAACCCATCCCGGTAGCTCCGGCCACTTCCTACACACGCTCGATGGCGGGACGATCCGATCCGATTCCGGATGAGGCCGCGGAATGGCTCGCCGAGGAAGGCGTTGCCGGTGCCGCACCGCGCAGGAGTTTCCCGGCCGGGCGTTCCGAGACGCGCGTTGCGGCGCAGCCAGCCTTTGTGCTGCACAGCTATCCATACCGCGAAACCAGTCTCATCATCGACGTCTTTACGCCCGACTACGGGCGCATGGCGCTGGTCGCCAAGGGCGCCAAACGCCCGCATTCCGCGTTGCGCGCGGTGTTGCAGACGTTTCAGCCGCTATCGGTGTCTTGGAGCGGGCGCGGTGACGTGCGCACGCTCACGCGCGCCGAGTGGGTCGGTGGCATGCTGCCGCTGGGCGGGGAAGGGCTGCTGTCGGGCTTCTACCTGAACGAGCTGCTGGTCAAGTTCGTCGCTCGCGAAGACGGTCACCCGGTGCTGTTCGCGCATTACGTTGAAACGCTGAATAAGCTGGCTCACGGTGAACCCGCTGCTTTCACGCTGCGTGCGTTTGAGCGCGTGCTGTTGCGCGAGACCGGATTTGCCGCACAGCTCGATCGCTGCATTGATGGCGAACCGGTGCAAGCCGATGGCGACTACGTCTATCACCCCGAACGCGGCATCCGGCGCACACTGCCGAGCGATCCATCGTCCTGGCCCGTGCTGCGCGGGCAGACGCTGCTCGACATGGAGCGCGACGACTACGCCTCGCGCCCGACGACTGCTCAGCAGAGCCGCAGCCTGATGCGTTTCCTGCTGCATTATCATTTGCACGGCACGCCGCTTTCGACGCGCCAGATCCTCATCGACTTGCAGAAACTATGATCTTTCATGCCTCGCCGGGGGTCATTGACCTGGGCGTCAACATCGACCACGTCGCCACGCTGCGTAACGCGCGTGGCACCGTGTACCCGGACCCGATCGCCGCGGCGCTGCTGGCCGAAGAGGCCGGCGCCGATCTCATCACCTTGCACCTGCGCGAAGACCGTCGCCACATCAAGGACGCTGACGTGTGCGCCCTGCGCCCGCAGCTGCGCACGCGCATGAATCTGGAGTGCGCCGTCACGCAGGAGATGCTCGACATTGCGTGCGATATCGGCCCGCAAGATGTCTGCCTCGTCCCCGAGCGTCGCCAGGAAGTGACCACCGAGGGTGGCCTGGACGTGGTGGGTGGTTTTGCGAAGGTGCAGGCCGCCTGCAAGCAACTGGCCGATGCGGGCATCCGTGTGTCGCTGTTCATCGACCCGGACGCGGCGCAGATTGAAGCGGCCGCCGCCGCCGGCGCGCCCGTCATCGAATTGCACACCGGCCGCTATGCCGAAGCCACCGACGATGCCGAAGTAAAGGCCGAGCTCGTGCGCATTGAAACGGCGGTGGAAGAGGGTATCCGCTGGGGCGTGCGCGTGAATGCCGGCCATGGCCTGCACTACACCAACGTGCAGCCGATCGCGGCCATCGCGGGCATTCATGAACTGAACATCGGCCACGCCATCGTGGCGCACGCCGTGTTTGCCGGTTGGCAGAACGCGGTGCGCGAGATGAAGGCGATCATGGTGGCGGCGCGGCTGTCGTCGACAACGCCGGCCGCTGCACATCCGGGCGTGCCCGCATGAACGCGCCGGCGCCGGCTGCCCCGGTGTCCGGTGCCATTTACGGCATTGGCACCGACATCATCCAGATCGAGCGCGTTGAAGGCGTCATGCAGCGGACCAACGGCCGCTTCGCTGAAAAAGTGCTCGGGCCGGATGAGCTGCGTATCTACCACGCCCGCAAGGCGCGCTCCGAGCGCCGCGGGCTGGCGTTCCTGGCCACGCGTTTTGCCGCCAAGGAAGCGGTCTCCAAGGCCATCGGCCTGGGCATGCGCTGGCCGATGACGTGGCGCGCGGTGCAGACGCTCAACCTGCCGTCCGGCCAGCCGGTCGTGCGTTACAGCGGCGAGCTGGCCGACTGGATCGCGCAACATGGCCTCCATATCCAGATCAGCGTGACGGACGAACGCGACTACGCAGTCGCCTTTGCCGTTGCCGAGTTGCAAACGAAACCCTCCGCATGACTTCAACCAAAAAGCAAAAGCGTCCTGGCCCGATCGTCCTCGATGTGGCTGGCCTCGAACTCGGCCCAGATGACGTCCGTCGCATCGCCCATCCGCTGACGGGCGGCGTCATCCTCTTCGCACGCAACTTCGAATCGCGCGCGCAACTGACGGCGCTCACCAAAGCCATCCGAGCGGTGCGAGACGACGTGCTGATCTGCATCGACCACGAAGGCGGCCGCGTCCAGCGCGCCAAGACCGATGGCTTCACGCACCTGCCCGCGATGGGCGCGCTCGGCAAGCTGTGGGACGCCGATGTGCTGGCCGCCACACGTGCCGCCACCGCATGCGGCTACGTGCTCGCCGCCGAGCTGCGCGCCTGCGATATCGACCTGAGCTTCACGCCGGTGCTCGATCTCGACTACGGCACCAGCAGCGTGATCGGCGATCGTGCGTTCCACCGCGACCCGCGCGTGGTTACGATGCTCGCCAACCACCTCACGCTGGGCTTGCGGTTGGCTGGTATGTCGAACTGCGGCAAGCATTTCCCCGGCCACGGCTACGTGCAGGCCGATTCGCACATTGCGGTGCCGGTGGACGAGCGTCCGTTGGAAGCCATCCTGGCTGATGACGCGCAGCCTTACGGCTGGATGGGCATCGGCTTGCAATCGGTGATGCCGGCGCACGTCATTTATTCGAAAGTCGACCCGAACCCGGCAGGGTTCTCGCGCTTCTGGCTGCAAGACATGCTGCGCGCGCATTTCAATTTCGACGGCGTGATCTTCAGCGACGACCTGAGCATGGAAGGCGCGAGCGTCGCGGGCTCGGTGGTGGATGGTGCGCGTGCCGCGCTGACGGCCGGCTGCGACATGGTGCTGATCTGCAATGCGCCCGAGAAGGCCGATCAGCTGCTCGGCGAACTCGATGTGCCTATGGGTAAGGCTTCGCAGCGACGTGTGCGCCGGCTGTTCGGCGGCAAGGCCGTGAAGGATTGGGGCAAGCTGCAGCAGCAGTCCGCCTACAAGCAGGCGCTGCGTACGCTGCGCGAGGCGAAACTCATCGCGTAATCGCAAGGCGACTGCAAAAGAAAAAGGCTCCCGAGGGAGCCTTTCTCATTGCGGCTACGCCAGCTTACTTGGCGCGGCTGCGGTACTCGTCGGTACGCGTGTCGATTTCGATCTTGTCGCCGGTGTTGCAGAACAGCGGCACTTGGATCTTGAAATCTTCGTTGTCGTTGATCTGGGCGGGCTTCAGGACCTTACCCGAGGTGTCGCCCTTGACGGCCGGTTCGGTGTAGACGATTTCGCGAACAACCGTGGTCGGCAGTTCCACCGAGATGGGGTTGTCGTTGTACAGCGTCACTTCCACTCGCATGCCGTCTTGCAGGTAGTTCAGCGCGCTGCCCATGTTTTCGGCGTCGACTTCGTACTGCTCACCCGTGTCCATGTTCATGAACACATACCGCGTGCCGTCGAAGTACGAGTAATCAGCTTCCTTCTTGTCCAGGATGATCTGGTCGAACTTGTCGTCGGCGTTGAAGACCGATTCGCTCGGTGCGCCAGTCAGCAGGTTCTTGTACTTCATCTTGATGACAGCGCCCGAACGGCCCGAGCGGCTGTACTCGGTTTTTTGCACGACCATCGCGTCGTTGCCGATCATGAACACGTTGCCTGCGCGGAGTTCTTGCGCGATTTTCAAGGCCATTTCTGAATCTTCCTGGAAAGTAAGAGGGGTCGATGCGCGCCAAGCAACGATGCAACCGCGCGAGTCCCTCAGGTCGCGCGAACCAGGCTGGAGCCGGGGCCGCATATAGATTAGCCCGCTATTTTACCTGTTTTTCGCAAAATGCCACCAAATTCGCGGCGAGATCCCCCAGATGCAACAAGCTCTGCTCCCAAGCGGGCGCGCGGGTGCGCAGAGCGGGGGCCGCCGCGATGAAAGCCGACCAGTCAAGTGCCTCGGGCTTCCCATTCCAGGCGTGCCAGAACGTGGTGATGGCCTCGGCATCTGCCTGTGGCAGGGCGGCGGTGTAGCGCGCGAGAAAGGCGTCCAGCTTGATGAGGTGCGCCTCGTCGCTTTGCGGGTAAATGTGCCAAATGAAGGGCTGGAGCGCCCATTGGGCACGCACGAATGAGTCTTCGCCGCGCACGAAGTTGATGTCGCAGGCCCAGAGGAGCGGGTCGTAGTGCTCCTGGGACACGAACGGCACTACGGCGACGGTCAACTGGCCGCGCGTCCACCGGGCGCCTGTCTTTGCGCCATTGGGTGCGCCCAGCAATTCGGCGATCTGCGTGGCGGCCAAGCCCTCGGGTACTAGGCAGATGACCGGCTGTGCTGCCGCTTCCCACTGGGTGACCAGGGCGGGCAGCGCGGCATTGGCATAAGCGAACAGGCTCACGCGCAAGGCGTCTGGGTTGGCACGCATGAAGTCGTCCACGCCAAGGCGGTGCCACAACGCCTGGTGGGCGGCGGGGCTGGCGTTGAACGTTGTGCGCTGCGCGCCGAGGTGCGATTCGCGCAGCACACCGCCCGTGTTGCGTGCAAAGCCCGGAAAGAAGAAGTGCTTGACCAGCGGCAGACGCGGATGCGGCGATGGCATCGCGTGATGCTCGGCCACCCAGCTTTCTGCGCTGAGGTATTCGAGATTGATCCAGACGGGGGCCGTGCCCTGGGTGGCTTGCCGCGCCATGTGCGTCAGCATGGATTCCGGCACCGCGCACGCGAAGGCACCCACCACCACGTCATGCGGCGCCGGATGCGCATCGGCGGCAAGCAGCGCGGCCACCTGCGCGTCGTCGCCCCAGTGGCGGATATCGACGCCCGACACGCGCTGCGCCTCGGCCTGCACGTCAACGGTGGGGCAGAGCTTTTCGAAGGAGCGCAGATCGTCCACCCACAGACGCACGGTATGGCCGTGCTCCTGCGCAAGCTGCCGCGCTAGGCGCCAGCACACGCCGATATCGCCGTAGTTATCGACAACGCGGCAGAAGATGTCCCAGGACGTGATGGTGCGCATGCAGCAAAGCCAAGAATGGATGGGCCGACATTGTAGTCGGCGGCTTGTTCTACACTGACGGCCTCTCTTGCAGCGAACGCCATGCCGTCCGACCCCACGCCACCCGATACGTCTGATACGCCGGAGATGCCTGAGGCGCCCCAGAGCGCCGAACCCGCCGCGCCCACAACGCTCGACTTCGATGCGAAAGCGTACATTGCCCGCCTGCCGAACCTGCCGGGCGTGTATCGCTATTTCGATGCACAAGACAACGTGCTCTACGTCGGCAAGGCGCGCGACCTGAAGAAGCGCGTCTCCAGCTATTTCAACAAGACGCTGCTGTCACCGCGCATCGCCATGATGGTGGCGAAGATTGCGCGCATCGACACCACCGTCGTGCGCAGCGAGGCCGAGGCGCTGCTGCTGGAAAACAACCTCATCAAGGCACTGGCGCCGCGCTACAACATCCTCTTCCGCGACGACAAGTCGTATCCGTATCTCAAGTTCACGCAGCACGCGTATCCGCGCATGGCGTACTACCGTGGCGCCACCGACCGCAAGCACCAGTACTTCGGCCCATTCCCGAGCGCGCATGCGGTGCGCGAGAGCATGCAGATCCTGCAGAAGGTGTTTCAGTTGCGCACGTGCGAAGACACCGTCTTCAACAACCGCACGCGCCCCTGCCTGTTGCATCAGATCCACCGCTGCAGCGGCCCATGCGTCCAGGCGATCAGCGCAGAAGACTACGCCCGCGATGTGGCCAACGCCGCCGGCTTCCTGCTGGGTCGTCAGGACGAAGTTATGCAGACGCTGCAGGACAAGATGCTGCGGTATTCCGAAGCGTTGCAGTTCGAACAGGCTGCGGTGGTGCGCGACCAGATCGGCGCGCTGTCGACGGTGCTCACGCAGCAGTCGGTGGAAGAGGTGGGCGCCGCCAGCGACATCGACATCCTCGCCGTGGCGATCAAGGGCGGCCACGCCTGCGTGAACCTGGCGATGGTGCGCGGCGGCCGGCATCTGGGCGACAAGGCTTACTTTCCGACGCACGTGGAGGAAGGTGCCGCCATCGTCGGCGAAGACGTGGAGGCCGAGGTACCGGCCGACGCCGAAACCCCGCGCGACCCTGAGCGCATGGCCAGCGACATCCTCGAAGCATTTGTCGCGCAGCACTATCTGGACCAATTCGTGCCGCCCGTGCTGGTGGTCAGCCACCCGATCCACGCCACCGAACTGATCGACGCGCTGGCCGAGCAGGCGGGGCGCCGCGTCTCGGTGGTGCGCCAGCCGCAGAGCGGCCGTCGCGCGTGGCTCGAAATGGCGCAGAAGGGCGCTGAGCTTTCACTGATGCGGCGGCTTTCCGAGCAAGGCAGCCAGCAGGCCCGCACGCGCGCCCTGGCCGAGACCATCGGCATCGACCTCGAAGACCTCGCCGCATTGCGCGTGGAATGCTTCGACATCAGCCACACCGCCGGTGAGGCCACGCAGGCATCGTGCGTCGTCTTCCACAGCCACGACATGCAGAACGGCGAATACCGCCGCTACAACATCCAGGGCATCACCCCCGGCGACGACTACGCCGCCATGCGCCAGGTGCTCACGCGGCGCTATCAGAAGATCGTCGAGCAGGCTGCGGAAGGTGCGTCCGATACGCCCGGCATGCCCAACATCGTGCTGATCGACGGCGGCAAGGGGCAGGTGGAAGTTGCGCGGCAGGTGTTTGAAGAGTTGGGGTTGGACATCAGCCTGCTGGTCGGCGTGGCCAAAGGCGAGGGCCGCAAGGTCGGCCTGGAAACGCTCATCTTTGCTGATGGCCGCCCGTCACTGGAGCTGGGGCAGGGCAGCGCCGCGCTGATGCTGGTTGCGCAGATCCGCGACGAGGCGCACCGTTTCGCCATCACCGGCATGCGTGCCAAGCGGGCGAAGGCGCGCAACACCTCGCGGCTGGAAGAGATCGAAGGTATCGGCGCCAAACGGCGGCAGCGCTTGCTCGCGCGCTTCGGTGGCCTGCGCGGCGTCATGTCCGCCAGCGTGGATGAGCTCGCCACGGTCGAAGGCATCTCGCAGACGCTTGCCGAAGAAATCTACCGCCAGCTGCATTGATCGGCGACAATGCCCCATCTTGCCGCGCAGGCTAGGGCCGCGCGGCAGTTGTCCTCTCGATTTGCCATGCCTTTCAACTTCCCGATCCTCCTGACTTGGCTGCGTGTAGCCATGATCCCGCTGGTGGTGGGCGTGTTTTACGTGCCGGACACCTGGATGGCGCTGCCCGCCAAGAATCTGACGGCCGCGGTGTTTTTCATCGTCGCAAGCCTCACTGACTGGTTCGACGGCTTTCTCGCACGTCGCTGGAATCAAACCTCCGCCTTCGGTGCCTTCCTGGACCCGGTGGCCGACAAACTGATGGTGGCCGCTGCGCTGCTGGTGCTGTTGGCACTGGGCCGCGTGTCAGACGTCATCGCGCTCATCATCATCGGCCGCGAAATCACCATCTCGGCCCTGCGCGAGTGGATGGCGCAGATCGGCGCGTCAAAGAGCGTGGCCGTCAACTTCCTCGGCAAGCTGAAGACGACCTTCCAGATGATCGCCATCCCGCTGCTGCTGTTTCAGGGCAAGCTGTTCGACACGATCGATGCGCAGGTGTGGGGCACGTGGCTGATCTACGTGGCGGCGGTGCTCACGCTCTGGTCGATGGCGTACTACATGAAGCTTGCCTGGCCGCAGATCCGTGAGCGCGCGAAATGAGCCTGCAAAAACTCTTGCGCAAAGGTGTTGACGAGCACGATTCTTTTTTGCCATAATCTCTTTCTCGTTGCAGCGATGTGACGAACGGTCTGGCAGCACAAAGGTTGTACGGCAGTGCTGGTAGCCAAAATGCGGGAATAGCTCAGTTGGTAGAGCGCAACCTTGCCAAGGTTGAGGTCGCGAGTT
>CBJMVH010000052.1:0-31722 GCA_966433195.1 uncultured Ralstonia sp. | reverse complement strand
GAATCCATCCCCCACCAGCGCTCCAGCACCGTGGCGTAAAGCGAGCGGAAATCGACCGACGGCTCGAGATTGCCACCGCCATCCAGCCGTTCCAGCACCGGCCCTTGCCCCGCCAGCCCACCTTTGACGCGGCCACCTGCCACGAAATGCGCAGCAGCCGTGCCGTGGTCCGTACCGTTGTTCAGGTTTTCGCGCGGGCGTCGGCCGAATTCGGAATACGTGACGATCAGCGTGTCGTTCCAGCGGCCCAGCTCCGTCAGTGCGCTCTTGAGTGAGGCGATGCCCTCGCCCAACTGGCGCAGCAGGTTCGCTTGCGTGCCCGGCTGGTTGGTGTGCGTATCGAAGCTGCCCAGTGACAGGCACACCACGGCGACATCCGCGCCGCCGTGTCCGGGCGCCGCCACAACCTGCATCGCAGCCTTGATCGAATTGCCAAAACCCCCGTCGGGAAAGCGCGTCTGAAACGCAAACTTGCCCGACTTGGGACGCAGCCCGTCGGCGGCCTTGACGATATCCGCCTCCACCTTCAGCACGTGCGCAAGCGTGGCGTTGCCCATGGCACGCGAGGGCATCGCCAGCTTGGCTTCGTTCAGAAAGGCATCCGGGTTCGCCAGCGCCACCGCGCGCGAGCCGCCCTCCAGCGGGCCGAGATCGGCGGTGCCGATGATCACGCCATCCGCGCCAAACGATGCGGGGACCGGCTTGGCGGCAAATGCCCGGGTCAGCCAGCCTTCACGCAAGTACTGATCGGAGCGTGACGCCGTATCCCAGATCTCGATCGAGCGGAAATGTGAGAGATTCGGCTGCGGATACGACAGCCCCTGTACCACCGACAACTCGCCTGCCTGCCACAGCGGCATCATCGGCTGCAATGACGGATGCAGCCCATAGCGGTCATCCAGTTGCAGCACCTGTTCGCGCTTGATGGCGATGCGTGGACGCAGCGCGTAGTACTGCGCGCTCGTGTACGGCACCACGGTGTTCAGCCCGTCGTTGCCACCCTTGAGCTCGATGAGGATGAGCAAGTTGCCGTAGCCCTTGCGTTTGTCCTGCCCCTGCGCAAAGACCATCCCCGGCAGCCCTGATGCAGCGCCACCCACGCCGAGCATGGCGCCTGCCTTGAGAAAATCGCGACGTTCCATGATGTGCTCCTGCAGAGATGGCGTTACTTCAACTGATAGGCGGGGTCCATCATCAGCGTGCGCAGGTACGCCGTACCGGCCAGCTTGACGGGAATGGGTGCGGTCGGCTCAATCGGCAGCACCGCGCGCTGGATCGAAATCCGCGGTGCGAGCTGCGGCGGGTCATCCCCATCCGCGCCGAACTGCGCAAGCCATTTGGCCGAGTTGAACGACACCATCGTCTGCGACTGCGCCAGCTTGAAGCGTCCTTCCTGCCCCATACCCTTGAGCGCCTGGCCCAGGCCCTGCACGTTGCCGCCCTCTTTCAACTCCTGGCGCATGGCCGCGACCATCACGCCAGGTTTCTGCGCTTGCGGGGGGGCCTTCATCTCCGTCGATCGAAACAATTGATCAAGAAACTGCTTGCGCCCGAGCAGCGTGGTCGAGTTGATCCACGCATCGCCACCGGGCCAGCCCTTCACATTGGGTGGGGCCAACAGGTTCTGCCCAAGCTGCGCAGATTTGATCGCAAACGGCGTCGGGTCGGAATACTGCACGTTGAACTGCTTGAGCGTGCCGACAATCATCTCCACGGGCGACTTCACCAGCGTTGCACGCGACTGCGGCGCCCAGAATGCCGGCGTCAAAAACAGCTCCCGCAACGCCACCTTGATGTCGTAACCGCTCGCACGAAACGCATCGGCCACGTGCTGCACCTGCGCCGCATCCACGTCCGGAGAGACGAATTCATGCCAAAGCTTGGTGACGATGAAGGTTGCCGTCTCGGGGCGAGACAGCAGGATGTCGAGCATCTGGTCGCCGTCGTAGTCACCACTCTGGCCGAACACGGTCTTCATGCCGGTGTCGTGGATCTGCGGGCGCCAGATGTAGGCGAAATCATGCTCGCGGTCGATGCTCCAGCCCGTGTACGCGCGCGCGGCTTCCTTGATGTCCTGCTCGGTGTAGTGGCCTTCGCCCAGCGTGAAGAGCTCCATCACCTCCCGCGCGAAGTTCTCGTTCGGCTTGCCCTTGCGGCTCTCGGCGCCATCGAGGTAGATGAGCATCGCCGGGTCTTTGCCGATGGCATGCAGCATCGTGCCGAAGTTGCCGACCGCGTTCTGGCGCAGCAGCACGTTCTGCCGGTACATCAGCTGCGCAAACTGCACCTTCTGCGAACTGGAGACAAAGTGGTTATGCCAGAACAGCGTCATGCGCTCGGTCAGCGGCGACGGCGTCTTGATCATCTCGCCCATCCACCACGCGCGCAGTTCCAGTTCGTGCGCAGCGTTCTTCTGGCGGGCAGCCTTGCGGGTGTCTTCGTCGGGCAGCTTGTTGTACGGGATGATCGGTTCGTTCACCCAGGCCGGCGGTGCCTGCGTGGCAACGGTGCCGGCCTGGGCCAGCACGCGGTCGACAGCCTCGCGGTGTGTAAGACCGGCATAGGCGTCAAGCTCGCTCTCGGACGGTGCAAAGCCGATGCGGGTGAGGAAGTAGCGCGCATCGTCGCGGTCCAGTCGCTGCTCTTCGGCGGCGGGCGCCTTGGCGTGTGTACTGTGGCGATGCGGCTTATCCTGCGTTGCCGCGTACGCGAGCTGCAGTGAGAGTGCGCCGGCGGCAGCCAGTGCCAAGAAGATGGTGGTGCTACGGATTCGCATGTCGGTCCCCCGATCGACCCTACTGCCTTGCCGGGACAGCGACTGGTGCGCCGTTCCTCGGCCCCTACCTAGCCGCCACGGTGGTAGATGTCTCGCGTGACGTCATAGATGTTCTGACGCAATTGCTTGCGTTCCTCGGGAGACAGCTTGCGCTGCGGGGCTGGTCGGTCGGCATTCTCGCCACGGCGGTTTTCCATCGCGGTGGCGCGTCGACTGCGCTCTTCGCCGCCATGACCACGCGCCGGACCCTGTCCGCCCTTCTTTTCCTGGCCTCCGGCCTGCATGGCATGCCCGCCACCGAAGAAACCACCGAATCCGCCAAAGCCACCGCGTTCGCCACGGGCGTGCGCCGGCGAGCCGGCCGCGCAGAGGGCAAGTACACAGGTGAGCAGCGAGAGGCGCTGCCGAAAGATCACTGAGCGATTCAAAAAAGGGAGTTGAGAAGCCACGTCCATGTTGCTGGAAACCGATGCGCCATGCATCATTGCGCGACAATCGATAACAGGCAACCGCATTGCACGCCAGTCCCCTCAGCGATCGGCAGCGCCGAGTCCGTTGCGAGGAACTGCCAAGGCAGTGTAGCTGCGCGTCCTACAGACTGTTCGCGTGACTCGGTAAATAATGTAACCGTCTGTTTCAATTGGGCTTTTACCGCCTTCTGTTGTCCATTGGGCCCATGTTTTTGTCGTTACCATTAGCGCCATGGAAAATTCTGGTCAAAAGATTCTCGTCGTCGACGACGACCCCCGCCTGCGTGACTTGCTGCGCCGCTACCTGGGGGAACAGGGCTTCACTGTGCTGGTGGCGGAAAACGCCACGGCCATGAACAAACTCTGGCTGCGCGAGCGCTTCGACCTGCTCGTGCTCGACCTGATGATGCCGGGTGAAGACGGCCTGTCGATCTGCCGCCGCCTGCGCGGTGCCAACGATCAGACGCCGATCATCATGCTCACCGCCAAGGGCGAAGACGTGGATCGCATCGTCGGCCTGGAAATGGGCGCCGACGATTATCTGCCAAAGCCCTTCAACCCGCGCGAGTTGATCGCCCGCATCCACGCCGTGCTGCGCCGCCGAGGCCCGGCGGAGATCCCCGGTGCGCCGTCGGAAACGCCCGAAACCTTCGCCTTTGGCGATTTCGTGCTCAACCTGGCCACGCGCACGCTCAAGAAGAACGACGAAGAGATCACGCTTACAACGGGCGAATTCTCTGTGCTCAAGGTGTTTGCGCGCCATCCACGCCAACCCCTATCGCGCGAAAAACTCATGGAAATGGCGCGCGGCCGTGAATACGAAGTCTTCGACCGTAGCCTCGACGTGCAGATCTCGCGCCTGCGCAAGCTGATCGAGCCCGACGCCAGCAACCCGCGCTTCATCCAGACGGTGTGGGGCCTGGGTTACGTGTTCATTCCCGACGGCGCCAAGTAAGCCGGCGTTCGAGCAACCTCTCCTGTTTCCGCATCCGACTTGCGCATCCCGCGTCCGGCCGCGTTGCGGCGTCTATTGATCAGTGTGTTTGGTTCGCTGTTCTGGCGAACCTTCATGCTGATCGCACTTCTGATCGCGATCTCGCTGGGCGTCTGGTTCCAGAGCTTCCGCATTTTCGAGCGCGAACCGCGCGCCCAGCAGATCGCCATGCAGGTGGTCAGCGTGGTCAAGCTCACGCGCGCGGCACTGCTGTATTCCGACCCGGCACGGCGGCGTTTCCTGCTGCTGGACCTCGTGCAGAACGAGGGCATCAAGGTCTACCCGCGCGAGAAGGAAGACGAATATCGCGAACCGCATACCAACCCGTATCTGACGCAACTCGTCCAACAGGAAATCCGCAATCGCCTGGGCGCCGATGCGGTGATTGCCACGGCCGTGAACGACATTCCCGGCGTATGGGTGAGCTTCCAGATCGAGGGCGACGACTACTGGGTGGCCATCAGCCCGGACCGTTTTGAACACGTGCCGGGGCTGCAGTGGCTGTGGTGGTCGATGGCGGCGCTGGTGTTGTCAGTGCTGGGCGCGGCGTTCATCACGTCGCGCGTGAACCAGCCGCTCAAACGCCTGGCGGATACCGCACGCGCCATCAGCGCGGGGGACGACCCGAAGGCGCTCCCCGAGGGCGGCGGCACGGAAGTGGCGCAGGCGAATCACAGCTTCAACCAGATGGTGCGCGACCTCAAGCAATTGGAGGCCGACCGTGCCGTCATGCTGGCGGGGATCTCGCATGATCTGCGCACACCGCTCACGCGCCTGCGCCTGGAAACGGAGATGAGCCCCGTCGACGAGCAGACGCGCGAATTGATGGTCGCCGACATCGAGCAGATGGACGCCATCATTGGCCAGTTTCTCGACTACGCCCGCCCCAGCGGTGAAATGCTCGAAGACGTGGACCTGACTGAACTCGTGCGCGACACGGCGCCCGTCTACTCCGCACATGACGATATTGACCTTACGCTCAAGCTCGCGCCCGAAGCCATCGCACGCTGCAACCGGATGGAAACGCAGCGCATTCTCGACAACCTGATCGAAAACGCTCGCCGCTACGGCAAAACCCCGGGCACAAACCGCGCGGAAATCACCGTCAGCACGTTCCTGCAGGGCAACGAAGTCGTGTTGTGCGTGGCGGATCGCGGTGCGGGTGTGCCTACGGATCAGCTTGCGTTGCTGACGCGGCCGTTCTATCGGCTGGAGTCGGCACGCAGCGAGGCCAAAGGTGCGGGGCTCGGCATGTCGATCGTCAATCGCATCTTGCAGCGCAGCGGCGGCCGTCTGGTGCTAGAAAACCGCACGCCGCCCGAAACCGGGCTGCTCGTCAGCGCCTGCTACACGCGCGGCTGATTCGCCGCTCGCAGGCACATCGCCTGCTTCCCACGACTGTCATGCGCCGCCGGTAGGGTCGTTCGGCGGCCCGCGCTATGGCTGGCGTTGAGATTATCAATTAGCTGCTTACGGATTCATCGCCAATACTGCAGCCGCAGGCTATCTGCCCGCGCGTCCTTTGTCTCTCCGACCGCCTGTCTTCCGCACCGGACGGCCGGTGAACGTGTGTTTGCAAGCCCCGTTTGGGCTGCCCCAGCCCATTGCCACACCCCTCCAGGAGAAGCTCATGAAGACCATTGGTGACAAGCTCGAACCGTTCAAGGTCGTCGGCGTCAAGCCGGGATTCAACAACCATGAAGAAAACGGCGAGTCGGCGTTTGAAGACATTACCGAGACCTCGTTTCCGGGCAAATGGAAGGTCATCTTTTTTTATCCGAAGGATTTCACCTTCGTGTGCCCGACCGAGATCGTTGCCTTCGCCAAACTGAACAACGACTTCGCCGACCGCGACACCATCGTGCTGGGCGGCTCGACCGACAACGAATTCGTCAAGCTCGCATGGCGCCGCGAGCACAAAGACCTCAACAAGCTGAACCAGTGGTCGTTTGCTGATACGACCGGCGCGCTGATCGACCAGCTTGGCGTGCGCGAGCATGAAGCAGGCGTCGCATTGCGCGCCACCTTCATCGTCGATCCGGACAACGTGATCCAGCACGTATCGGTCAATAACCTGAACGTCGGCCGCAATCCGGACGAGGTGCTGCGCATTCTCGACGGCTTGCAGACCGACGAACTCTGCCCCTGCAACCGCGCCGTCGGGGGCGCCACGCTGTAACCGGAACCGCACTTGGCAAGCCCGCGCATGCGGGCTTTGTTGTCTCAACAGGAGACGTGCATGGAACTTCTGCAAACGATCAAAGGGCTCATCCCCGACTACGCCAAGGACATCCGTTTGAACGTCGACGGCACCATCGGGCGGTCATCGCTCGAGGGCAATGACGCGGTGGGCGTGGCGCTGGCCGCGGCATTCGCCGCCAAGAGCAAAGTGCTCGTGGACGTGATTCGCAATGCCGGCGTGCTGTCACCCGACGAGACGAACGGCGCGCTCACCGCCGCCGCGCTGATGGGCATGAACAACGTCTGGTATCCGTTCGTCGAAATGGCGGATGACACGGACCTTTCGCAGCAGAAGGCGGAGCTGCGCATGAACGCCTATGCCAGCAACGGCGGCGTCGACAAGCGCCGCTTCGAGATGTACGCCCTGGCCGCGTCCATCATCGGGAAGTGCCACTTCTGCATCAAATCGCACTACGACTTGCTGAAGAACCACCAGGGCATGAGCGCGCAGCAACTGCGCGATGTCGGGCGCATCGCCGCCGTGGTCAACGCGGCAGCGCAGGTGATTGCGGCTGAATAGCCGTTTCAGTCGTTTGGCGCGCTCAGTCCTGGTCGGCCGCTTCTGCGCGATAGATCAGCACCACGGCCTGCGCGACGATGCCCTCTTCCCTGCCCTCGAAGCCAAGTTTCTCGTTGGTCTTGGCCTTGACGTTGCAACGTCCGGGGGCGATGCCCAGGTCTTCCGCCAGATTGGCGACCATGCCCGGCACGTGCGGCGCGAGCTTTGGTTTTTGCGCAATGACCGTCGCGTCGACGTTGCCCACGGCATAACCAGCCTTGTGCACGCGGTGCACGGCCTCACGCAGCAGCACGCGGCTGTCCGCACCGGCAAAGGCGGGATCGGTATCGGGAAAATGCCGGCCGATGTCGCCCAGGCCGGCTGCGCCGAACAGCGCATCGGTAATGGCATGCAGCAGCGCGTCCGCATCGGAGTGCCCCAGCAGGCCGCGCGTATGCGGAATCTCCACGCCGCCGAGGATCAGCTTGCGCCCTTCCACCAGCGCGTGTACGTCGTAGCCCTGGCCGATGCGAATGTCCATCCAGTTCATGCTTGCGATGCCTCGTTGGGTTATGTACGCGGCGCGAGAATGGCCTCGGCCAGCGCGAAATCGTCGGGATACGTCACCTTGAAGTTGCGCAGCGCCCCCGGCACGAGCAGCGGCTTGTGGCCGGCAGCTTCGATGGCACTGGCTTCGTCGGTGACGATGCGGTGCTGCAGGAGGGCTTCCCGCAAGGCGCGTTCCAACAGGCCCAGCGGAAACATCTGCGGCGTTTGCGCGTGCCACAGGCCATCGCGCGGCACCGTGGCATCGATATGCTGCGCGGCGTCGGCGCGCTTGAGCGTATCCGCCACCGGCAGCGCCAGAATGCCGCCAACCGCCTGCGTACCCTCCGCTTCCACCGCTGCGACCAGGCGTGCAATGAGCGCGGGCGTCAGGCCTGGGCGCGCGGCATCGTGCACGAGCACCCAATCGTCGTCATGCGCGCCGAGCCCACGCAACGCCGCCAGCCCATGCGTGACGGATGCATGGCGCGAATCGCCGCCGCAATCGACTTCCACCAGCTTGGGCACATCGAAACCGCCATCGGCAAAGCGCTGCACAAGCGGCTGTGCGCCGGGCGTCGTGACAATGAGCACCGTATCGATTTCGGGACTGGTCAGAAAGGCTTGTGCCGTATGCCAAAGCATTGGCCGCCCTGCAATCGCTTGATATTGCTTGGGCAGATCACCTCCGGCGCGCGAGCCGGTGCCGGCCGAGGGAATCAGCGCAAAACGGCGTCGGCCAGGGTGCGAAGTCGGCATGAAATGCGGGAAAAAAGGGCGGGACATTGGATGGGCGCAGCGTTTGCGTGGCTTTTTTGCCGTCGCAAGCACGCGATTGGCGCGGATTTTATAATAGCGGCCAGTGCCACGACACCCCGCCTGCAAACGCCGGCGGGGTGTCGTGCTTTGTCTTGTTACCGGCTCCATCCCATGTCCGACTTTTCGCTCTCTGCCCTGCCTGCTGTGAAACCGGGCGCGCGCTTCGTCTTCAGCGGCCTGCAAGGCGCGGCGGATGCCCTGCTGCTCGCGCGCTACCTGGAGCAGCATCGCGCCAACGTACCGATGCTGGCCGTGGTCTGCGCCAATGCGGTCGACGCCCAGCGCCTGGCCGAAGAGCTGCGCTGGTTTGCCCCACAGGCGCGCGTGAAGCTGCTGCCGGACTGGGAAACGCTGCCGTACGACAACTTCTCGCCGCACCAGGATTTGATCTCCGAGCGGCTGGCGACGCTGCACGACCTGCAGAACGGCGCGTGCGACATCCTGCTGGTGCCTGCCTCCACGGCATTGCAGCGCATTGCGCCACCCTCGTTCCTGGCCGCCTACACGTTCTTCTTCAAGAAAGGCGAGAAGCTGGATGAAGCCGCGCTCAAGGCGCAGTTCACGCTGGCCGGCTATGAGCACGTCAGCGCCGTCATGCGCCCGGGCGAATATTCTGTGCGCGGCGGCCTGATTGACCTGTTCCCAATGGGCTCGCCGCTGCCGTACCGGCTCGACCTGTTCGGCGATGAGATCGAAACCATCCGCTCGTTCGACCCCGACACACAGCGCAGCCTCTACCCCGTGAACGAAGTGCGCCTGCTGCCGGGCCGCGAATTCCCGATGGACGAAGCCTCGCGCACCGCCTTCCGGGGCCGCTGGCGCGAGGTGTTTGAAGGCGACCCGACGCGCTCACCCATCTACAAGGACATCGGCAACGGCGTTCCCTCGGCCGGTATCGAGTACTACCTGCCGCTGTTCTTCGAAGAGACCGCCACGCTGTTCGATTACCTGCCGGGCGCCACGCACCTGGCTTTCGTCGGCGATATCGAAGGCGCGGTGCGCCGCTTCTGGGCCGACACCACGCAGCGCTACAACTTCATGCGCCACGACCGCGAGCGGCCGCTGCTGGAGCCGTCTGCGCTGTATCTCGATGAAGAGGCGTTCTTTGTGGCCGCCAAGCCGCATGCGCGTCTCGTACTGCGTACGGACCCGGGCGATGCCCCACTCTCGCTGCCGCTGCCGAACGTTGCTGTCAATCGCCGTGCGGAAGACCCGCTGGTCAACCTCGAGTCGTTCCTGATGCGCGGCAACTGCCGCGTGATGATCTGCGCAGAATCCGCCGGCCGCCGCGAAACGCTCGCGCAGATGCTCGCCGCCAGCGGCCTGCACCCCGAAGGCGTGGCCGATTTTGCCGACCTGATGAGCGGCGATGCCAAGTTCGTGCTCGGCGTGGCGCCGCTGTACCAGGGCTTCATCCTTGGTGACGAACGCATCGCCCTCATCACCGAAGCCGAGCTGTACGCGCAGACCACGCGCCGCGCCGGTCGCCGCAAGCAGGAGCAGGCCACCGCCGTCGACGCCATGGTGCGCGATCTGGCTGAACTCAAGATCGGCGACCCGGTGGTGCACAGCGAGCACGGCATCGGGCGCTACCAAGGGCTGGTTTCCGTCGACACGGGCAACGGCGAGGAAGAATTCCTCCATCTCGATTACGACAAGGGCAGCAAGCTCTACGTGCCGGTGCACCAGTTGCACGTGATCTCGCGCTACTCCGGCGCCGATCCGGAAACGGCGCCGCTGCATTCGCTGGGCTCCGGCCAGTGGGAAAAGGCCAAGCGCAAGGCCGCACAGCAGATTCGCGATACCGCAGCCGAACTGCTGAACCTATACGCACGCCGCGCGCTGCGCCAGGGTTTCGCCTTCCCGCTCACACCGGAGGACTACGTCAAATTTGCCGAGAGCTTCGGCTTTGAGGAAACGCCCGACCAGGCCGCCGCCATCGCGGCTGTCATTGCAGACATGACCTCCGGCAAGCCGATGGACCGCCTCGTCTGCGGTGACGTGGGCTTCGGCAAGACGGAAGTCGCGCTGCGCGCCGCCTTCGTCGCGGTGATGGGCGGCAAGCAGGTCGCCATCCTCGCGCCGACCACGCTCCTGGCCGAGCAGCACTACCAGACGCTGGTCGACCGCTTTGCCGACTGGCCCGTGCGCATTGCCGAAATTTCGCGCTTCAAGAACAAGAAGGAAATCGATGGGGCTATTCAGGCGATCAACGCCGGCACCATCGACATTGTGATCGGCACGCACAAGCTGCTCTCGCCAGATGTGAAGTTTGACCGGTTGGGGCTCGTCATCATCGACGAGGAACACCGCTTTGGCGTGCGTCAGAAAGAAGCGCTCAAGACGCTGCGCGCCGAGGTGGACGTGCTCACGCTCACCGCCACGCCGATTCCGCGCACGCTGGGCATGGCGCTGGAAGGTTTGCGCGATTTCTCGGTGATTGCCACCGCGCCGCAGAAGCGCCTCGCCATCAAGACCTTCCTGCGCCGCGAAGAAGACGGCGTGCTGCGCGAGGCCATCTTGCGTGAGCTCAAGCGTGGCGGCCAGGTCTACTTCCTGCACAACGAGGTCGAGACCATCGAGAACAAGCGCGCCAAGCTCGAAGAGCTGATTCCGGAAGCGCGCGTGGTGGTCGCCCATGGCCAGATGCACGAGCGCGAGCTGGAACGCGTGATGCGCGACTTCGTGGCCCAGCGCGCCAACATCCGGCTGTGCACTACGATTATCGAAACCTGCATCGACGTGCCGACGGCCAACACGATCCTGATCCACCGCGCCGACAAGTTCGGCCTGGCGCAGTTGCACCAGTTACGCGGGCGCGTCGGGCGTTCGCACCACCAAGCGTATGCGTATCTGCTGGTGCATGACGTGGACGGCCTCACCAAGCAGGCGCAGCGCCGCTTGGAAGCCATTCAGCAGATGGAAGAACTGGGCTCGGGCTTCTACCTGGCGATGCACGATCTGGAAATCCGCGGCGCCGGCGAGGTGCTGGGCGACAAGCAATCGGGCGAGATCTCCGAGATCGGCTTCCAGCTTTATACGGACATGCTCAACCAGGCAGTGAAGTCGCTCAAGGCCGGCAAGGAGCCCGACCTGATGGCGCCGCTGGCCGCCACCACCGAGATCAACCTCGGCACGCCCGCCCTGCTCCCGCAGGACTACTGCGGCGACGTGCAGGAGCGCCTGTCGCTCTACAAGCGCCTGGCCAACTGCGAGAGCAGCGAGACCATCGACAACATTCAGGAAGAGCTGATCGACCGCTTCGGCAAGCTGCCGCCGCAGGCACAATCGCTCATCGAGACGCACCGCCTGCGCATTGCGGCTGTGCCGCTGGGCATCCGCAAGATCGACACGGGCGCGGAAGCCGTCACGCTGCATTTCGTGCCGAACCCGCCGGTGGATGCCATCAAGATCATCGATCTCGTGCAGAAGAACCGGCAGATCAAGCTGGCCGGGCAAGACCGTCTGCGCATCGAGAACATCCCCGCGGAATTCGCTGCACTGACGCAGACCATTCGCCATGCCATGCGGCAATTGACGTGATCCAGTAGGATCGGCCGATCAAAACAAGGAAACCATCATGAGCACCGCCCTCAGCACTCTCGATTGGACCCGCAAGCTCGTCAGCTTCGACACCACCAGCCGTGGCTCCAACCTGGCGTTGATCGAAACCGTGCGCGATTACCTGCGCGGCGTCGGCATCGAGTCGCATCTGTCGCACAACGACGATGGCAACAAGGCCAACCTGTTCGCCACCATTCCGGCCGCGGACGGCAGCGCACAAGGCGGTATCGTGCTGTCGGGCCATACCGATGTGGTGCCCGTGGACGGCCAACAATGGGATAGCGATCCGTTCGCACCAGAAATCCGCGACGGCAAGCTCTACGGGCGCGGCACGTGTGACATGAAGGGCTTCATTGCTTCGTCGCTGGCGCTGGTGCCGCAACTGCTGCAAGCCAAGCTGCGCGAGCCGGTGCACCTGGCGCTGTCGTACGACGAAGAAGTCGGCTGCGTGGGTGCCCCGCGCATGATCGAAGATCTGATCGCGCGCGGCATTAAGCCAGCCGGCTGCATCGTCGGGGAGCCGACCTCCATGCGCCCCATCGTCGCCCACAAGGGCATCAACGCGTACCGGTGCCGCGTGCATGGGCGCGCTGCGCATTCGTCGCTCACCCCGCAGGGCGTCAACGCCATTGAATACGCCGCGCGCATCATCTGCTTCGTACGCGACTTGGCGGACGAATTCCGCGCCAAGGGTCCGTTTGATGATGCGTTTGACGTGCCCTTCACCACGGCGTCGACCGGTTTGATCCAAGGTGGCATTGCGCTCAACACGATTCCGGCGCTGTGCGAGCTGGTGTTCGAGTTCCGCAACCTGCCTGGCGTGGATGCTCCCGCCATTCGCAGCCGTGTCGAGCAGTACATCCGCGAGACCATCGAACCCGCCATGCAGCGCGAGCACCCGGACGCCCGCATCGAACTGGCCGAAATTGCTGCGGCACCGTCGCTCGACGCCTCGGAACAGGCTGCCATCACGCAGCTCGTGCGCGTACTGACCGAAGACAATGACAAGCGCAAAGTCGCCTATGGCACAGAGGCCGGCCTGTTCCAGCGCGCCGGCATTCCGGCCGTGCTGTGCGGCCCAGGCAACATTGAACAGGCGCACAAGGCCAACGAGTACGTGGAGCTTGCTCAGCTCGCGGCCTGCGACCGCTTCCTCGCCAAGGTCGCCCGCAGCTTGATGGTCGAAACCGCACCCGCCTAGCGCTTACACAACAACGCTTCACCTTTTGGTGGGGCGCATTCCGCCTGGGGTGTTCGCTACAATAGCGGGCTTCCCCGGCGCCTCATTTCCCCTGCTCCCATGCCTGTCGTCCTGCAAAGCCTGTCGCCGCTGTCCACCGGCGACATTGAATCCGTCCGCAGCCTGTTCGGCACCGCCACCTACGAGATGCGCGCACCCAACGTCGCCGCCATCGAGTGGGTACACGAGCTGCCCAGCGAATTGCGCGTCCAGCTCGACGCCATCTGCGCCAACCTGAAGCTCGACTACGCGTGGATTCCTGACGAATGGACGTTTGGCGATTTTCGCGTGCTGGCGATGGACATGGACTCCACGCTCATCACCATCGAGTGCATCGACGAGATTGCCGATTTCTGCGGGCTCAAGCCCCAGGTGGCCGCCATTACCGAAGCCTCGATGCGCGGCGAAATCAAGGATTTCAACGAGAGCCTGACGCGCCGTGTGGAACTGCTCAAGGGCCTGGATGCGAGCGTGCTGGAACGCGTCTACGCTGAACGTCTGCAGCTGTCGCTGGGTGCCGAGAAGATGCTCAAGGCCGTGCAGGCCATGGGCATCCGCACGCTGCTGGTGTCGGGTGGCTTTGAGTTCTTCACCTCGCGCCTGCAGGAGCGCCTGGGGCTCGACCGTACGCGCGCCAACACGCTGGAGATTGTCGACGGCAAGCTGACCGGCCGCGTGCTCGGCGAGATCGTCAACGCCGACGTGAAAGCCCAGACGCTCAAGGCGTTCTGCAAAGAGCTGGGCGTGTCGCCGGATAACGCCATCGCCATGGGCGACGGCTCGAACGATCTGAAGATGATGGGCGTAGCAGGCCTGTCGGTGGCGTTCCGCGCCAAGCCCATCGTGCAGGCGCAGGCCGACGTAGCGTTCAATGTGGTTGGCCTGGATGGTTTGTTGAATCTCTTCCCGCAGCAATAAGCCGCGACGGCGTTGCACCAACCCCG
This sequence comes from uncultured Ralstonia sp., assembly GCA_966433195.1. GTDB lineage: Bacteria > Pseudomonadota > Gammaproteobacteria > Burkholderiales > Burkholderiaceae > Ralstonia. Next base: position 17,629 of record CBJMVH010000052.1, on the reverse strand, counting down.
CTCCCGCACCAACGGACCGGGAAAGGCCGTAGCAGCGACCATCAAAGCAAACGGGGCGCAACTTGTGCGCCCCGTTTTTACCCTCCGAAAGATCAGCGAGCCGATCAACCCTGCAGGTGCGTCTCCATCGCCTGCTTGAGATCGGCAATCAGGTCGCGCGGGTCTTCGAGGCCGATATACAGCCGCACGAAACCACCAGCGTTCTCCCAGTCAGCGGGCGGCCAGGCGGTCGCCGTGCGCATCGACGGGATGTTGTACGGCAGCGCCAGACTGTTCGCCCCACCCCACGAAAAACCGATCGCAAAGTAACGCAGGCCTTCGATGAAGGCGTCAATCTGCGCCTGCGAGTAGCGCTCGTGCAGCACGATCGAGAACAAACCGCTCGCGCCGGTGAAGTCGCGCTTCCAGTTCTCATGGCCTGGGCAGCTTGGCAGCGCGGGGTGCAGCACGCGCACGACCTCGGGCCGATCAACCAGCCATTCCGCCACTTCGCGGGCGTGCGCATCGTGTGCAGCCAGGCGGGTCGGCAGGCTCGGCAGGCCGCGCAGCACGAAATAGCAATCGTCGGCCGACACGCCCCAGCCCATGCGCATGCGCGTGGCCAGCAGCTTGTGATGCAGCGCCTCGTCGTTGGTAATGGCTGCGCCCATCAGCACATCGCTGCCGCCCGACTGGTACTTGGTCAGCGCCTGCACCGAGATGTCGATCCCGTGCGCGAAGGGCTGGTAATACAGCCCGCCGCTCCACGTGTTGTCGATGGCCGTGATGGCACCCGCCGCGCGCGCGGCTTGTGCGATCGCAGTGCAGTCGGGCACCTCCATCGTCACTGAACCCGGCGCTTCCAGCCACACCAGCTTGGTGTTGTGGCGGATGAGGTCGGCAATGCCCGCGCCGATCATCGGGTCGTAGTAACGCACGGTGATGCCGAACTGGCGCGCCATCCATTCACCGTGGTCGCGGTTCGGGCCGTAAGCGTTGTCGGGCACCAGCACATCGTCGCCCGACTTGATGAGCGAGAAGTACACCAGCGAAATGGCCGCCAGGCCTGAAGGCAGCAACAGGGCGTGCGAGCCGCCTTCGATCTGCGCGAGCGCCTGGCACAGCGTGTCAGAGGTCGGCGTGGCGTGCAGGCCGTAACGCCAGTGCACCACGCTGCCGCTGCCAAAGGCTCGCATGTCGGCGAGGTTTTTGAAAACCACCGTCGATGCGCGGTGCGTGGCATGCGAAAACGCCGCAAAGCCGGCCGGAACATTCAGGTCCGGATGCACGGCCTGGGTGGCTGGGAACATGGGGGGGAGCTTGGTGTCGTCGGTCACGGGCGATTCCTGGAATTCCTGGTCGTAGCGAATGCGCGGCGGCTAGCCGTTGATTTGGCCGCTGACCCGGCAGCTTACCAGTGCGCGCCAGATCGCGCGGGGTTCACCGGTGGCAACACGGGCGCAGGGGCGATCTGTCCGGGGCCGGCGGGCACCAGGGGTGTCGCGGCCACCGCGGCGTTGCTATTGGCGGCGGCATCGTACGGCGGAATCACCACCACGGCCACGGGCCGCAGCAGGAACGGCAACGTGTGGCCATCGTGCGCCACGTCCGTCCACGTACCGCGCACCACGCCGTGCGCATCGATGGCGCCTTCCCAGGTGCCCGTGACGTGCGTGCCGTCATCCGACTCTTCCATCAGGAAGCCGCCGTTCTCATATTCGCCCGTCACGAGACGCACGCCCGGTGCCTTGCCCGCGACGTATTCGCCGTGGACGCTGTCGATTTCACCGGCCTTGCGGCCAAGGCGCATATGGATCGGCATGTCGCCGATCACGCCGGTGTAGACGGGGTATTTCGCGTAGTCGGGCTGCGGTTGCAGCACTTGGGGCGGTTCGGTTTTGGCAGAGAAGCCATTACCACCCTTGGCGGCCTGGGCGGCGCGCCGCTTGTCGCCGTCGGCGATGGCGCGGTTCAAGCCAAGGTCGGCCGGCTGCACGTTCATGCTGCCGGTCGATACGTCATAGCCGTTGTTGGCAGCCGGCGTCTGAGCAGACACCGGCGCCGCGCCCGCGGCCAGCACGAGCGCACACAGCGCGCCCGCAGGCCACATCAGGCGTTCAATCGAAAATCTGCGTTCAGATGCGTTCAAACACCGCCGCAATGCCTTGTCCTCCACCAATACACATGGTCACCAGCGCGTAGCGACCGCCGATGCGCTGCAGCTCATGCAGCGCCTTCACCGTAATCAAAGCCCCCGTTGCGCCGATCGGGTGGCCGAGCGAGATGCCCGAGCCATTCGGGTTGACCTTGGCCGGGTCCAGGCCCAGCTCCTTCGTCACGGCGCAAGCCTGTGCGGCGAAGGCCTCGTTGGCCTCGATCACGTCGAGATCCTTGACCGTCAGGCCCGCGCGCTCCAGTGCCTTGCGCGTGGCCGGCACCGGGCCGATGCCCATGATCTTCGGCTCCACACCGGCGTGGCCGTACGACACCAGGCGCGCCAGCGGCTTGAGGCCGCGCTTCTCGGCTTCCGCACGTTCCATCAGCACCAGTGCTGCGCCCGCATCATTCAGGCCCGAGGCGTTGCCCGCCGTGACTGTGCCGTTCTCCTTCGCGAAGACCGGCTTGAGCTTCGTCATGTCGTCGATGGTCGCGTCGTGGCGGACGTGCTCATCGGTATCGAACTGGATATCGCCCTTGCGGGACTTGATCGTCACCGGAACGATCTGGTTCTTGAAGTAGCCGGCCTGGATGGCGCGCGATGCACGCTGGTGCGATTCCAGCGCGGCCTGATCCTGCTGCTCGCGGCTGATGCCGAATTCGCGGGCGACGTTTTCCGCCGTCACGCCCATGTGGATGGTGTGGAACGGGTCGTGCAGCGCGCCGAGCATCATGTCGACCATCTTGGCGTCGCCCATGCGCGAGCCCCAGCGGGCGGCGGGCGCCAGGTACGGCGCGCGGCTCATGCTCTCGGCGCCGCCAGCGATGGCAATGTCAGCATCGCCCAGCAGAATCGTCTGCGCGGCGCTCACCACGGCCTGCAGCCCCGAGCCGCACAGGCGGTTCACGTTAAACGCAGGCGTCTCGGCCGATACGCCGCCGTTCACGGCCGCCACACGCGAGAGATACATATCGCGCGGCTCAGTGTTGATGACGTGGCCGAACACCACGTGGCCCACGTCCTCCCCCTTCACGCCTGCGCGCGCGAGCGCCTCGCGCACGACCAGCGCACCTAGCTCGCACGGCGCCACGTCCTTCAGGCTGCCGCCAAACGTCCCGATTGCGGTACGAACGCCGCTGACCACCACCACTTCACGTGCCATTGCTGTCTCCTGTGCCATCTAAATTGGATGGCGGCCAGTATAAACGCACGACCGTTCGCAAATTTTAGGTAGGACTACCTAACCAGCTTCAGTGACCGATCCAGCTCAAACTTCGCCCCACAGGTCGTGGCCATCCGCGCCGGTAATCTTGACCGACACGAAATCGCCCGTCTTGTAACGTTTGTACGGCTTGGACGGCGGCGCGATGTAGACCAGGCCATCAATTTCCGGCGCATCTGCCGACGAACGGCCGATACCGCCATCCTGGTTCACTTCATCCACCAGCACGCGCAACGTCTTGCCGACCTTGCGTTGCAGACGGCGGGCCGAGACACGCTCGGCCACTTCCATGAAGCGTGCGCGACGCTCCTCACGCACCTCGTCGGGCAGCGCGCCCGGCAGATCGTTGGCGGTGGCGCCTTCGACCGGCGAATAGGCGAAGCAACCCACGCGGTCCAGTTCGGCCTCGGCGATGAAGTCGAGCAGCGTCTGGAATTCTTCTTCCGTCTCGCCCGGGAAACCGGCGATGAACGTGCTGCGGATGGTCAGCTCCGGGCAGACCTCGCGCCAGGCGCGGATGCGGTCGAGCGTTTTCTCCGCATTGGCCGGACGCTTCATGCGTTTGAGCACGTCCGGGTGGGCGTGCTGCAGCGGCACGTCGAGGTACGGCAACACCTTGCCTTCGGCCATCAGCGGCATCACCTCGTCCACGCTCGGATACGGATACACATAATGCAGGCGCACCCACGCGCCGTATTGCGAAGCGAGTTCACCCAGCGCCGCCACCAGTTCGGTCATGCGCGTCTTGAGCGGACGGCCATTCCAGAAACCGGTGCGGAACTTGACGTCGACACCATAGGCGCTCGTGTCCTGCGAGATGACCAGCAGTTCCTTCACGCCGGCCTTCAGCAGGTTTTCCGCCTCCAGCATCACTTCGGCCACCGGGCGCGAGACCAGATCGCCGCGCATTGACGGGATGATGCAGAAGCTACAACGGTGGTTGCAGCCCTCGGAAATCTTCAGATACGCGTAGTGCTTGGGCGTCAGTTTGATGCCCTGCGGCGGCACCAGGTCGATGAACGGGTCGTGCGGCTTGGGCAGATGCGTGTGCACCGCTTCCATCACTTCGCCCAGCGCGTGGGGGCCGGTGACGGCCAGCACCTTCGGGTGCACGCTGGTGATGATGTCCTGGCCGGCGGCGTCCTTCTTGGCGCCGAGGCAGCCCGTGACGATCACCTTGCCGTTCTCGGCCAGCGCCTCGCCAATGGCATCCAGGCTTTCCTGCACAGCCTCATCGATGAAACCGCAGGTGTTCACCACCACCAGGTCCGCCCCGCCGTACGTGCCAGAGATCTCATACCCCTCCGCGCGCAGTTGGGTGATGATCTGCTCAGAGTCAACCAAGGCTTTTGGGCAACCAAGGCTTACGAACCCTACCTTGGGGCTCTGGGTACTGACGTCGGACATGGGGACAACCTGATGTGGGGAGAGGATTTGCGCTGCGCACACTGGATGTGCCGCGCGGTTGCGTATTTTAACCGTTCGCCGCGCTGGGGCGACCAAGCTTAAGCTGCATCTGTTCACGCATTTGTTCGATCACGCGCTCGATTTCCATCGCATCGTGAAGGCGGCGAATCGTGTCGTGCAATTCGGCAGCCTGCGGCCAGGTCCGCTTCAAATAGCCCAGCCACAGTTTGACGCGCCCATGCTCATGCTTGGCCTGGATGCGCGCGCGCAGCTTGCGCAGGTAATCGATGAGGTAGCCCAATACGATCGGCCATTCAGCGGCAGACGGCGTCTCGTCAATTTGCCCACGAATGCGCTGAACAAGGAACGGATCCGACACAGCGCCGCGCCCGATCATCACATCATCGCAGCCGCTGACGGCGCGACAGCGCTCCCAATCGGCAACGGTCCAGACTTCGCCGTTGGCGGTGACGGGAATGCTCACGGCATCGGCGATACGCGCGATCCAATCCCAATGCGCGGGCGGGCGATAGCCGTGATCGCGCGTGCGGGCATGCACCACGAGGGATTCAGCGCCACCTTCGGCCAGCGCCGTTGCACAATCGATCGCCCGCGAGGTGTCGGAAACACCGAGTCGCATCTTTGCCGTCACCGAAATGTGAGCCGGCACCGCCGCACGCACCGCCCGCACGATGTCGTGCAGGGCTTCCGGCGTGGCAAGCAACATGGCGCCGCCGCCGTGGCGGTTCACCACCTTGGCCGGGCAACCAAAGTTCAGATCAATGCCGTGCGGCGACAGGGTCGCGGCATAAGCAGCATTGCGGGCGAGCCATTCCGGATCGCTGCCCAGAAACTGGACGACCATCGGCGTGCCGCTGGCGGTATAGCCACCGTTGGCGATTTCCGGCGTCTCGCGCTCGTAGGTGCGTAAGGGAAGCAGAGAGCCCGTCACGCGAACGAATTCCGAGACGCAGCCGTCATAGCCGCCGGCCTGGGTCAGCACGTCACGCATCACGTAGTCCGCGACCCCCTCCATCGGGGCAAGCAACAGCCGGCTCATGCGGCGCGCACAAAGGCAGAGGACAACCGGCAGGCAGGCCGGGGGCGGACATCAAACATGGGAGACCGAGGCGGGAAACAGATCGTCGATGAGACGCATGCCTCACCTGAAGGACCCGTATTTTACCCTGCCGTCCACCCCGGCGCGTGGCCAACAAAAAAGGCGAACCGCCATGCGATTCGCCCGACCTTGTCAGCCCGTCAAAATTACTTCTTTTCAGGCGGCTGATTGAACGGGAAAGTCCCGAACATGTTCTTCGCTTGACTCTGCATCTGCTCCTGCATCTGCACGAACAGGTTTTTGCTCTGCTCGATGTAGTTGCTCATCATGCCTTGCATCATCGGCCCCTGCATGTTCATGAACTGCGACCACATGTCGGGGTTGAAGCTGTTGCCGCTGTACAGGTCCTTCGAGTTCTCGGCGAGCTTGCTCTGGATGTCGACAAACGCCTGGATGTTCTTTTCCAGATACGTGCCCATCATCCCCTGCATGGCGTTGCCGTAGAAGCGGATGATCTGCGCAAGCATGGAGCCCGAAAACATCGGCACGCCGCCGGTTTCCTCTTCCAGGATGATCTGCAGCAGGATGCTGCGGGTCAGGTCTTCGCCGGATTTCGCGTCGACTACGCGAAATTCCTCGGTTTCCATCACGAGCTGCTTGACGTCTGCGAGCGTGATGTACGTGCTGGTCTGCGTATCGTAGAGCCGGCGGTTTGGATATTTCTTGATCAGCCGTTCGGTGCCCTTCTTGCTGGTGGCCATCGTGCCTTTCCGTGTTGGCGATGCTGCTGCGGTGCAGCCGATGCAGTGCGAGATGACTGCACCGGGCGGTGCAGCAAAACGCGGTTGCGCGACTGTGTCGATTCGCATTGTGCGAATGCTTCAATGCAAACTCAGCGCAGATGCATCCGGTTATGATCGGACGCCCCGTGTCTCCCTGCGGAGCGCCTCCGTGGTTGGATTCTATGCGGATCGCCCTGCAAAGAAAAGGCGACCTCCCCCGGTAAAAACCCGCAGCATTTTGATACGGCTTCCGCACCTGAATCACGACAGCGAAAGGCGCAAAAACGACTGCTGCGATGCAATCGAGCATCGCAGCACTGCGGATGAACCGAGGGAAAAATTGCTGCATCCATGCTGCAGCAACGCCGCAGCATGGACGTTGAGCGGTCAGCCCATGTGCAGGCCGCCGTTGAGGGAGAAGTCCGCGCCGGTGGAGAAGCCCGACTCTTCAGAAGCGAGCCACGCGCAGATCGAGGCGATTTCGGTCGGCTCACCCAGGCGCTTGACCGGGATCGTGCTGACGATCTTGTCGAGCACATCCTGACGGATCGCTTTCACCATGTCCGTGGCGATATAGCCCGGAGACACGGTATTGACCGTCACGCCCTTGGTGGCCACTTCCTGTGCCAGCGCCATCGTGAAGCCGTGCAGGCCGGCCTTGGCCGTCGAATAGTTCGTCTGACCGAACTGACCCTTCTGGCCATTCACCGACGAGATGTTGATGATGCGGCCCCAGCCACGATCCACCATGCCGTCGATCACCTGCTTGGTCACGTTGAACAGCGACGTGAGGTTGGTGTCGATCACGGCGTCCCAGTCGGCGCGGGTCATTTTGCGGAACACCACGTCACGCGTAATGCCAGCATTGTTGATGAGCACGTCCACCTCGCCCACCTCGGCCTTGACCTTGTCGAATGCGGCCTTGGTCGATTCCCAGTCGCCGACATTGCCCTCGGACGGGACGAAATCGAAACCCAGTGCCTTCTGCTGTTCCAGCCACTTCACCTTGCGCGGCGAATTCGGGCCGCAACCAGCAACAACGGTAAAACCGTCGCGCGCCAAGCGCTGGCAAATCGCCGTTCCAATACCGCCCATGCCGCCGGTGACGTATGCGATGCGTTTGGTCATGTCCACTCCTGGTCCTTGTTGTTAGAGCCGCCCGGCCGTTTGCTGGGCGGAAATGCTCGGTGTGTCTCGGATCAGCGCATGCGGCTTTTGTTCCACATTGCGCCCATCCGATTCGCAAAAAAATTACGGACGCTCAACCGCCAACGCCACGCCCATGCCGCCGCCAATACACAGCGAGGCCAGGCCCTTCTTCGCATCGCGCTTCTGCATTTCGTGCAGCAACGTCACCAAGATGCGGCAGCCCGATGCGCCGATCGGGTGGCCGATGGCGATCGCGCCGCCATTAACGTTGACCTTGGACGTATCCCAGCCCATTTGCTGATGCACGGCCAGCGCCTGCGCAGCGAACGCCTCGTTGATCTCCATGAGGTCCAGATCGCCCACCGACCAGCCAGCGCGCGACAGGCATCGCTTCGATGCCGGCACCGGGCCCATCCCCATGACCTTCGGGTCCAGGCCGGCGCTGGCGTAGGCGCGGATGGTCGCCAGCGGCGTCAGGCCGAGTTCCTTGGCCTTGGCAGCCGACATCACCACCACGGCGGCGGCACCGTCGTTCAGGCCCGACGCATTGGCGGCCGTCACCGTGCCAGCCTTGTCGAACGCGGGCTTCAGGCCGGCCATCGAGTCCAGCGTCGCACCGTGGCGGATGAACTCGTCCTGCGCAAAGGCGATCGGGTCACCCTTGCGCTGCGGAATCATGACCGGAACGATTTCATCGTTGAAGCGGCCGGCCTTTTGCGCGGCTTCTGCCTTGTTCTGCGACGCGACGGCAAACTCGTCTTGCGCCTCGCGCGTGATGCCGTATTCCTTGGCGACGTTCTCGGCGGTGATGCCCATGTGGTACTGGTTATAAACGTCCCACAGGCCGTCCACAATCATGGAATCGATGAGTTTGGCATCGCCCATGCGGAAGCCATCGCGCGAGCCTGGCAGCACGTGCGGCGCGGCGGACATGTTCTCCTGGCCGCCCGCAACGACGATATCGGCATCGCCCGCAATGATGGCGTTGGCCGCCAGCATGACCGCCTTCAAGCCCGACCCGCACACCTTGTTGATGGTCATGCCGGGAACCATGTTGGGCAGCCCTGCCTTGATAACGGACTGGCGTGCCGGGTTCTGGCCCGAGCCGGCCGTCAGAACCTGGCCCATGATGACTTCGCTCACCTGCTCCGGCGACACCTTTGCGCGTGCCAGGGCCTCGCGGATAACGGCTGCTCCAAGATCAGGCGCCGCGATCTTCGCCAGCGAGCCACCAAATTTGCCCACAGCGGTGCGTACCGCCGATACGATCACAACATCGGTCATTTGCTTACCTTCCACATTCAAGAGAGAGTCGTGGGAACCGCCAACGGCCGTAGCCGCGGCGGCAACGGGGGTTCATGCGCGCGATCTTACGCTTTCTGTTTGACGTAGCGGCCGGGTGCGGGCTCGATCTCAGGGTAGTCCGCATTGCCGTAGCGCTTGGGCGCAGCCTTCTGCGCACCAGCGTGCGAGGCCAGCCAGCTTGACCAGTCCGGCCACCAGCTACCCGGTTGTTCCTTGGCGCCCTCAAACCACGCATCTGCGGTTTCGGGCAGCTTGGTATTGATCCAATGCGAGCGCTTGTTCGCTGCAGGCGGGTTGATGACGCCCGCAATGTGGCCCGACGCGCCCAGCACAAAGCGCCGCTCGCCCTTGAGCAGCGGCACGGAGGCATACGCCGACTGCCACGGAACGATGTGGTCCTCGCGGGACCCATAGATGTAGACCGGCGCCTCGATCTTGCCGAGGTCCACGGGCGTGCCGTTCACGCTCAGCTTGCCCGGCGTCTTCAGGTCATTCTGCAGATACGTGTGGCGCAGATACCAGCAGTACCAGGGGCCCGGCAGGTTGGTCGAATCCCCGTTCCAGTACAGCAGATCGAACGGCGCCGGCGTCTTGCCCTTCAGGTAGTTCTCGACGACGTAGTTCCAGACCAGATCATTCGGGCGCAGGAACGAAAACGTGTTCGCCAGCTCCACCCCGCGCAGCAGGCCGGGGCCTGTGGGCGCGTTGGCGCCAATGGTCTGCTCGCGCATCTCAACCTGCGCCTGGTCGACGAAGACATCGAGGATGCCGGTATCGGTAAAGTCCAGCAGCGTCGTCAGCAAGGTCAGGCTGGCGGCCGGATGCTCGCCGCGCGCCGCCAGCACAGCCAACGCGGTGGACAGGATCGTGCCGCCCACGCAGAAGCCCAGCACGTTGATCTGGTCCTGGCCAGAAATCTCGCGCGCCACGCGGAGCGCCTCAATGGCACCGCCTTCGATGTAGTCGTCCCACGTGCGGGACGCCATGCTCGCATCCGGGTTACGCCACGAGACCAGGAACACCGTATTGCCCTGCTCTACCGCATAGCGCACCAGCGAGTTGGCCGGCTGCAAGTCGAGGATGTAGTACTTATTGATGCACGGCGGCACCAGCAGCAGCGGCCGCGCATACACCTTGGCGGTCAGCGGCTTGTACTGGATGAGCTGAAAATAGTCGTTCTCGAAAACGACCGCACCCTCGCTGTTGGCTACGTTGCGGCCGATCTCGAACGCGGTTTCGTCCGTCTGCGAGATCTTGCCGCGCTCCATGTCCTGCAGCATGTTCAGAATGCCTGTACGCAGGGATTCGCCGCGCGATTCGATCAGGTGCTTCTGCGCTTCGGGATTGGTCGCCAGGAAATTGGACGGCGACATCGCCGCTGTCCATTGCGAGACGGCAAAGCGGACGCGCTCACGCGTCTTGGCGTCGGCCTGCACGGCATCGGCCATTTCCATCAACGTGCGCGCATTGAGCACGTAGAAGGCGGCGGCATAGCCATAGAGCGGGCTCTTGCGCCACGCGTCGTTCGAAAAGCGGCGATCGGATGGTGCCACGGCCTCGGCGCTTTCACCGGTGCTCATATGGCGCCAGATCTGCAGCCACTCTTCGAGATACTTCTGCTGGATTTCCGCCAGCCGTTCAGGCGGAATCAACGCGAAGGGCACAGTGCCCTCGCCCACCTGCCCACCATTGAACTGGCCGAAGCCCGGTGCGGGTGCGCCAGGCTGTGCAAAGGCACCCGCAAAGGCCTGCCATTGCTTGAACTGCTCCGCCCACTGTGCTGGGTCCGACAAGCCCTGCCAGGGGGCTTGAGTGTGGGCGCTAGATGCTTTGGAAGATGTCGATTGACGCGATGCCATAGTGCCCTCGATGCGTACGATAGGCGCCACTCCGTTCGAAAGAGCAGCGCAAATCGTAGTATTGCGGGGCATTGTTGCCTTGCCGTTTCAAGGCTGTCAATCAGAGGAACCTGAGGATCGGCCGAAAACCTTGATCCAGCGCGGGTTTTGCCGCATCCACTCAGCGCTAGCATCCGCCAAATGGCTAAGCGCAGCGGCGGGCTATGTGCCAAGAGGCGCCGTTTCATGCGAGACTGCCCCATTGCGCCAACGCTGGGCCCGTTCCCCATGTATATCGTCGCAATCGCCTGGCTTTACGTCGTGCTGATGATGTCGTTGACTGAGCAATCGTGGATCGCCGGCATCAGTACCTTTGTTCTGTATGGTGCGGCGCCGTTGACGCTTTTTCTGTGGATCGTCGGCTATCCCGCACGCAAACGGCGCCGGCAAGCGCAGGAGCAAGCTCAACAAGAGGCGGGCACCGCCGCCTCGGGCGACCGCGCCCCTTAAGCCATCACTCAGCCCGCCAGATCAGCGTGGCCATGCGACCGGTTGTGTGATCACGTCGGTAGGAATAGAAGCGCTGAGCGTCAGTCATCGTGCACAGACCGCCGCCATACACCTCCGTGCAACCAACGCGCGCCAACCGCAGTCGGGCGAGCGCATAGAGGTCGGCAAGAAATTTTCCCTCGCCCGCACCTTCCACAAACGCTGCCTCGGTAGCAGGCAACTCGATCGGCTGGGCCGCATCGATAAAGGCTTGCCGCACCTCCGCACCCACCTCGAAGCAAGCGGGGCCAATGGCCGGACCTAGCCACGCAAGCCATGTCGGGTCGGCCTCCTGGCCGCTGGCGCGTAGCCGCTGCATCATCGCGTCGACCGTGCGCTCGATCACACCGCCGCACAGGCCGCGCCATCCAGCATGCGCAGCGCCGATGGTCACGCCGCGTGCATCGCTCAGCAACACCGGCAGGCAATCCGCCGTCATGACCACGCACACCCGGTCTCGCCAAGACGCCACCGCCGCGTCGGCAACCACCGGCGTCGATGTGTTGACGGGTTGATCGACGTCGGCCACGCCGGTGCCATGCACCTGCTCCATCCAGACAGGTTCTGCCGGCAATACGCTGCGCAGAATGCGGCGATTCTGCTGGACGGCCTCAGGGGCGTCGCCCACGTGCGTGCCGAGGTTCAATCCACCCGGCAAACCGCCAGCCAAGCCGTAGGGGCCGGTGCTGACGCCGCCCAGCCGGGTCGTCGCCAGCGCCTTGACCCGCGGATGCGCCGGCCAGTCGGGAATAATCCAATCAGGTGAAATCGACATCGGGATCCAGGTCCAGGGCTTCCATCAGTTCGGCGAAATCGTGGGGCACCGGGGCCTCCCAATGCATAGACTTGCCCGATGCCGGGTGCACGAGGCCCAGCCGCACGGCATGCAACGCCTGCCGCGCAAACGGTACCGGCAGCGGTGCCTTGATCGTTTGCGGCTGCCCTCGACGGAAATTGCGCGTGTACACCGGGTCGCCCAACAGCGGATGGCCTTCGGATTCAAAGTGAACGCGAATCTGGTGCGTACGCCCCGTCTCCAGCTGGCAGCGCACAAGGGACACCTGCGCCCGCCCCAGGTCCACCACGTCTAGCGTCTTGAAATGCGTACGCGCCGGCTTCCCGCTGGCCGTTTCGATGATGGCCATGCGCGTACGGTCGCGGGGGTCGCGGCCGATCGGGGCATCGATAGTGGCCTCTTCCGGTGTCTCGCCCCACACCAGCGCAAGGTAGGTCCGCTTGACGGTACGCGCCTGCAACTGGCGCACAAGGTCGGTCTGCGCCGGCAGCGTTTTGGCGACCACCATCAGGCCCGACGTTTCCTTGTCGAGCCGATGGACGATGCCCGCGCGGGGCAATTCCACAGCCGCCGGATAGCGATGCAGCAGCCCGTTGAGCACGGTGCCACTCCAGTTGCCGGCGGCCGGATGCACGACCAGACCGGCGGGCTTGTTAATGACGAGCAGCGTGTCGTCTTCGTACACGACATCCAGATCGATCGGCTCAGCCACGAAGGCGTTCTCGTCAGCCGCGCGCTGCGGCACGACTTCGATGCGGGCGCCGCCAGATACCGCCGCGCGCGGGCGCACCTCGGCGCCATCTACGCGGACAGCACCGGCGTCGATCCATTGCTGCAGGCGGCTGCGCGAGTAATCGGGCAGCAGCTTGGCCAGCGCCTTGTCCAGGCGCTCGCCATGCATGGCCTCGGGAATCTCCACAATGATCGGCTCGACCGCCTGGGCCGCACCGGCGGCAGGCAGGTCAAGCGCTTCATCGTCGAGGGCCTCATCGGCGTCCTGCGTGGTTTCCTGCGCAGTGAGGGAAACGTCAGCCGCTGCGTCGTCCGACACAGGGCTTGGGCTATAATCCTTGGTGCGATTTTTCATTCAAAAAAGGTGCCCATGTCGGTCACGAGCGTAAAGCAGGCGCGTATTGATGGTCGTTTCGGCGGTCGAATCCGCGCGCAAATCGGAGCAGTGTTGGTGGCAGGTGCATGCCTTGCCATCTCGGCCTGCGGCATCCTGCCGGAACAGCAAGACGAAACGGCTGGCTGGTCGGCCAACAAATTATATTCGGAAGCGAAGGACTCACTGGATGGCGGCGACTACGCCAAGGCCGTCAAGTACTATGAGAAGCTCGAAAGCCGGTACCCCTTCGGCCCGTTCGCTCAGCAAGCGCAGATCGAAACCGCCTACGCCAATTACAAGGACGGCGAAACGGCCGCCGCACTCGCTGCGGTCGATCGCTTCATCCAGCTGCACCCGAATCACCCCAGCGTGGATTACGCCTACTACCTCAAGGGCCTGATCAACTTCAACGACAACCTGGGCTGGCTCGGCCGCTTCTCGAATCAAGATCTGAGCGAGCGCGATCCGAAAGCCGCGCGCGCTGCCTACGATGCGTTCAAGACGTTGGTCACGCGCTTCCCCAACAGCAAGTACACGCCCGACGCCACGCTGCGCATGCAGTACATCGTGAACGCGATGGCCGAGCATGAAGTGGGTGCGGCGCGCTACTACTACCGCCGCGGCGCCTATCTGGCCGCCGTGAACCGCGCGCAAGAGGCCATCAAGGATTACGACCGCGCCCCGGCAGTGGAAGAAGCGCTGTACATCATGATGAAGTCGTACGAGGCGCTGGGCATGAAAGACATGCGCGACGACACCGAACGCATCATCAAGCAGAACTACCCGAACAGCGATTTCCTCGCTTACGGCCAGCGCAAGAAGAGCAAGCCCTGGTACCAGTGGTGGTAAGCAACACTTGAACAGCGCAAACAAAAAGCCCGGTCAATTGGCCGGGCTTTTTGTTGTGCCTGCATATCGTCAGGCTTGTGCGTCGCTCATTGTTGGATCTTCAGCATCCGGTCGCAGCGCGCGCAAAAAGTCTGCGGCCGTGTCGGCTTCGCGCGTGCGCTTGAACGGCGGCAAACTCTGCCAGATCTGCCGCCCGTAGTTCTTTTCCACCAGCCGCGGGTCGCAGATCATCAGCACGCCGCGATCCGTCTCTGAGCGAATCAATCGCCCTGCTCCCTGCTTGAGCGTGATCACCGCGTGCGGCAACTGATGCACCGCAAACGGGCTCAGCCCCTTCTTTTCCAGCGCCTCCATGCGGGCACTCAGCACCGGATCATCGGGCGGGGCAAACGGCAGCTTATCGATGACGACGAGCGACAACGCTTCACCGCGCACATCCACGCCCTCCCAGAAACTCTGGCTGCCGATCAGCACGGCATTGCCGAGCGCGCGGAAGCGGTCGAGCAGTTCGGTACGGCTCGCCTGGCCTTGCACGAGCAGCGGAAATTCCCAGCCGCGCTGCGCAAACTCGTCAGCCAGCCGTTCAGCCGCGCGGTTGACGGCACGCAGCGTCGTGCACAGCAGGAAGGTCTTGCCGCCTGCGGCTTCGATCAACGGCAAGGTGGCGTCGAGCACCGCGTCGGTAAAGCGCGGGTCGCTCGGCTGCGGCAGGTCGCGCGGCACGTACAGCAAGCCTTGCGAGGCATAGTCGAATGGGCTGTCGAGCGTCATTGACCGATTGCGATCCAGGCCAAGCTGCGCCGCGTAATGCGTGAAGTTGCCGCGCACCGATAGCGTGGCCGAGGTGAAGATCCACGCGCGTGGCTGGCCAGCACGTTGGCGCGAGAAGATCGGTGCAATCGACAGCGGCGTCAGGTGCAGCTGAACCGAATTGGCGAACACTTCGACCCAACGCACACGTTCATCGACGGGCGCTGTCGTTTCGCCCGCTTCGTCGCCGTCTTTCTTGGGCGCCTGGGGCGGCTTGGGATCGACCCACGCTTCCAGCTTTTCACACAGCGCGATGGCGCGACGGTGGCATTGCTCGATGGTCTCGGCGCGTTCGGCCTGGGACTCCAGCGCGCCAGTGAAATCCGAAAGCGCTTGCTCTAGCTTCGGCAGCACTTCGTAGAACGGCTTGGCGATCGCGGCATCGTTATCGATCTGCTTGATCGACAGGCGGGCGCCATCCTGGCGGAAGACCAGGCGCAGATCGCGCGCGGCCCGCTCCAGTGGCGCGGCAATCGCCACCCAGTCCACCGCATCACGCGCGTGCGAAAGCCCCTCGGCCACGCTATCGCGCGCGAGCTCGAGAATCTGGTTCGTGGAGATGGTCTCGCCGAAGAACAGCGTGGCGGTCTCAGGCAGTTGGTGCGCTTCGTCAAAGATGATGGTATTGGCCGCCGGCAGCAACTCAGCCATGCCGGTGTCCTTCAACATCACATCGGCGAAGAACAGGTGGTGGTTGACGACCACCACATCGGCCTGTTGCGCTTCCTTGCGGGCGCGCATCACGAAACAGTCCTTGTAGTAGGCGCAATCCGAGCCGAGACAGTTGTCGCGCGTCGAGGTGACGAGGTTCCACACCGGCGCGTTCTCAGGCACGGTCGACATCTCGGCCTTGTCGCCCGTCTTCGTGGTCTTCAGGAAGAGATTAATCTGGCGCAGCCACGCTGCATCCTGACGCGAAGACAGCCGCCCGTTCTGGGATGTGCGCTCCAGGTGGTAATGGCAAACATAGTTGGCCCGCCCCTTGAGCAGCGCCACCGACACGGGCGCATTCAGCGCCTTGCGCACCGTTGGGATGTCGCGCAGGAAGAGCTGGTCCTGCAGGTTCTTCGTCCCCGTGGAGAGAATCACCTTGCCGCCCCACAGCATTGCCGGAACAAGGTACGCGTAGGTCTTGCCCGTGCCCGTGCCTGCTTCGACGATGACCGAATCGGCCGCCTCGATGGCATTGGCCACGGCTTGCGCCATCTTCAGTTGCGATGCGCGCGGGCGGTACGCGTCGATGCCTTTGGCCAGCGTGCCATCGTCAGCGAACAGCGTCGCCAATTCATCGTGATGAGCGTCGACGGGGGGTGCGGCGGGAGCCTCATCGGCGTCGATCTCGTTCGACGACTCGGTGAGCGGGAATGGCGAAGTCAACGCGGAAGTCTCTGGGGATCAAATGACCGAGGCCGCATGTGATTGCGGCCTCGCAGAATGGGTGGTGCCAACAAGGCTCAGGCCGGCACGTCCGGCTCAAGTTGCAACTGTAGCAGGGTGATGGTGTCCTTGAGTTTGAGCCGGCGCTTCTTGAGACGGCGCAACTGCAATTCGTCGTGATCGGCTTCTGCTGCCAGCCGATCGATCAGGAAATCAAGATCGCGGTGCTCGATCTGCAATTCAATGATGCGACGCGAGACCGTGTTCAGATCGCTGTCCATCTCGCATTCCTCCGGAAACCCGATCTTGGCTGGAGTTTAGAACCCCAGCGGACTCGTGCTGTTCTGGTTTTGCTGGCTGCGGCGCTTGGCGTCTTCTCGACGCTGCTCCAGCTCTTTCTGGCGTTGTGCGGCGCCCTGCTGCTTTTCCTCGTACTGCTTGACGTTTTCGGCACGCTTGGCGGCGTTGGCGGCGCCCTGCTCCTGCGCGGCCTTGAGCTTGGCGTTGTAATCGGCCTGCTTCTGGCCATACGCCTGTGCGCTGGCGGCACGCTGTGGGGCGCCGGCCTGGCGCTGCACTTCGTTCAGGCGCTGCTGCTCTTGCTTGTTCTGGAAATCGGTCCGGTTTTTCTGCTCGGCGGCCTCGCGTTGCGGGCGTTCGGCGTTGTATTGGGCGTCACGAATGGCGCGGTCCTGGTCCCGGCGGGCGGCACGGTCGGCGCGCTCGGCCTCATCCAGCGCGAGTTCACGTTGGCGGATGGTGTGGAGCTCTGTGCGCCGCGCCTCCTTGGCCTTGTCGATGCAGCGCGCGACCAGGAATTTGTCATAGCAAGCGCGCTCGGCCTCGGCGTACCGGTATTCGGCCCAAGCTTTGGCGCTGCTGATGCGGTCGTGCTCGGCACCGAAATCGGGCGGCGTGCTGGACACCGGAGCAGCGGGTGCGGCAACCGGCTGGGACTGGCTCCATGCGGGCGCGGCATTGAGCGTTGCCAGCAACGTGGCGGCAGACAGCATCAGGCGGGAAGCGTGGCGCGCACCAGCGCGACAGCGAGCGGAAAACGTGAGCGTAGGCATAACGCGCATTTTATCACCGTGCCTGTGCGGCAAACGTCGCGCGACCACGGATTTCCGCTCAGGAACGGGGTTCGCGTTGTGGCAAAATGCGCGGCTTTCCATCGCACTCCCTGGAAGCAATGACTGATTCCGTGTTGCAGAAGATCGTCTCCCGCATTGCCGTTGAA
>CBJMVH010000051.1:0-32028 GCA_966433195.1 uncultured Ralstonia sp. | reverse complement strand
ATGGCGACCCATCCCTTGAATTTCTGTAACCGGGCGGAGACGGGAAAAACTCGCTTCGCTCAAACAGTTTCCCGTCTTTTTTCCGCCCGCTTACGAAAATTCAAGGCGCCATCAGGGGCAGGAACGGCCAAACCGACGCGGCTTACACGTGAGCGCCGATACATGTGTTGGATGCTGGATGCCGGGAGTGCAAGACGAAGTGGCGCACTGGCAAGAGATGGTTTGCTTTACCCCTGCCCTATGCGGCGCCTTGAATTTCTGTTGCAAGGAGGAAAAAGGAAGGGAAACTGTCTGAGCGAAGCGAGTTTTTCCCTTCCCCTCCTTGCGACATAAATTCAAGGAGTCTTTCGCCGCATCGGGCGCGCCTTTCTTTGCTTACTTTCTTTGGCAAGACAAAGAAAGTGAGTCAGCCCCGGCAGGGGATGAAACAAGGGATGGACCAAAAGAAAACAAAATCACCCAGTCAGTGCACCAGCTGATTGATCTCAATAATCGGCATGAGCACTGCCAACACGATGAGCAACACCACCACCCCCATCGTCAAAATCAAAGCAGGTTCCAGCAGCCCCGTGAGGAACAGCGTGCGCCGCTCAAGCTCCTGAGCCTCACCCTGGGCAGCCCGCTCCAACATCGCAGGCAGATTGCCCGTCGCCTCGCCAGAGCGAATCAAATGCACCAGCACAGGCGGAAACTGATTCTGCGCCGCCAACGCCCGCGCGAGCGATGTACCCTCCCGCACGCGCGTGGACGCATCCTCGACATTGGTTTTGAGCGCGACGTTGTTCAACGTCTCCCCCGCCGCCTGCAGCCCGCGCAAAATCGGCACACCCGCGCTGGTGAGAATCGCCAGCGTGCTCGCAAACCGCGCCGTGTTGTAGCCGCGCACGAGCTTGCCAAACAGCGGAGCCGTCAGCAGCCACCGGTGCCACGACAACCGCAACGCCGGTTGTTTGAGCAGATTGCGGATCAGCAACCCAAGCGCCACCAGCACGATCGCCGCCAACCATCCCCAATTCCGCACGAAATCCGACAGCCACAGCATGATGATCGTGAGCGTCGGGAGCTTCTGCTTGGTATTGGCAAACACGCTCACCACCTGCGGCACCACGTACGACAGCAGGAAGATCACGATCGCAAACGCCACCACCGTCACGATGGCCGGATACGTAAACGCCAGCTTGATCTTGGACGTGAGCGCGTTGCGGCTCTCGATGTAGTCGGCCAAGCGCGAGAGCACGAGGCCGAGATTGCCCGAGTGTTCGCCCGCGGAAACGAGCGCGCGATAGATGTCCGGAAAATCCTTCGGGTGCTGCGCCAGCGCCACGGACAGTGAACTGCCGCCCACGACTTCTGCGCGGATGGCCGCGAGCAGTTCGCCCACGTAGGCACGCTCGGCCTGATCAGCCAGCGCGGCGAGCGCCTCGTCCAACGGCAGCCCCGCCACCAGCAGGCTGGCGAGCTGGCGCGTAACCAGCGCATTCTCCTGCGCAGACAGCCGCTTGCCGAAGCTGCCCCCACTCCGTTTGGTGGCCTGCGCGCCCAGCGCATCCACCACCAGCGGCGTGAGCCCACGCGCGCGCAGCACGGTACGCGCCTGGCGCGCGCTGTCGGCTTCGATGACGCCCTTGTCGGTCTTGCCGGCGGCGTCGGCGGCTTCGTAGCGGAAGGCTGGCATGTTCCGTCGTCAGTCCCGCGTCACGCGCAGCACTTCTTCCAGCGACGTGGCGCCCGTGGCGATCCAGCGCTGTGCGTCCATCCGCATGGTCTGCATGCCCTGGTTGATGGCGAAGGCCTTGATCTCGGATTCGGGCGCCTGGCGGTGGATCATGGTTTGGATTTCGGGCGTGACAGTCAGCAGCTCGTACACGCCGGTTCGGCCTTGATAGCCGGAATTGCCGCAGCGCTCGCAGCCGACGTGGTGCCACACCGATTTGCGCGCCGGTGCAGCCGGTGCCACGCCGTTCGCGACAGCCGGCGTGCCGGCCACGGCTTCCACTTCCGCAGGCGTGAGTTCGAGCACTTCCTCGCGGCGGCAATGCACGCACAGCCGGCGTACCAGCCGCTGCGCCAGCACGCCCAGCAGCGACGACGACAGCAGGAACGGCTCGATCCCCATGTCGATCAAGCGCGTCACGGCGGAGGCTGAGTCATTCGTGTGCAGCGTCGCCAGCACCAAGTGGCCCGTCAGCGAGGCCTGCACCGCAATCTGCGCGGTTTCCAGGTCACGGATTTCCCCGATCATCACCACGTCCGGGTCCTGGCGCAGGATGGCGCGCAGGGCCTTGGCGAAGGTCATGTCGATCTTCGGGTTGACCTGCGTCTGGCCGATGCCGTCGAGGTCGTATTCGATCGGGTCTTCCACCGTCATGATGTTGGTGGACGACGCATCGAGCCGCGACAGCGCCGCGTACAGTGTGGTCGTCTTACCGGAACCCGTCGGGCCGGTGACGAGCACGATGCCGTGCGGTTGGTTGATCAGGTGGTCGAAGCGCGCGAGCGTGCCGGCGCCCATGCCGAGCTTGCCGAGGTCGAGCCGGCCGGCTTCCTTGTCGAGCAGACGCAGCACCGCGCGCTCGCCGTGGCCAGTCGGCAGCGTGCTCACCCGCACGTCCACCGGGCGGCCACCGACGCGCAGCGTGATGCGGCCGTCCTGCGGCAGGCGTTTCTCGGCGATGTCGAGCTGCGCCATGATCTTGATGCGCGAGATCAGCGCGCCGTGCAGCGCCTTCTTCGGGCGCACCACGTCGCGCAGCGTGCCGTCCACACGAAAGCGCACCACCGAGGCATTCTCGAACGGCTCGATGTGGATATCCGAGGCGCCTTCGCGCGCGGCCTGCGTGAGGAGCGCGTTGATCATGCGGATGATCGGCGCGTCGTCTTCGGATTCGAGCAGGTCTTCCACGGCGGGAATGTCCTGCATCAGGCGGGATAGATCGACCTCGCCTTCCACTTCGCCGACGACCTGGGCGGCGCTGCCGTCCTGCGCGTTGTAGGCGGTTTGCGTGGCGGTGGAGAGCGCAGCGGCGTCCAACGTCACCAGATGCAGCGCGCCGAACACGCGGCCCAGTTCAGCCAGCGCCGTGCGCGAGGTCTCGGGGCAGACCCACACCTCCAGCGTGTCGATGTCCTGACGGGCGACGAGCAGCTTGGCATCGCGTGCAAATGCGTACGGTACGAGCCGCACCGCCGACTGCGAGGGCGGCTCGAGCGTGCGGGCGTCGGTGGTGGGGGCTTGCGTGGCCATGGGTGTCGTCCTCGGTCGCGCTTAGCCGCCGTTGCGGGGCGCGTTGCCGTCGTACCCGCCCGAAGTGGGCGCCGCGAAGTTCTGCAGGCGCGGCTGGGTGCGCGTCGTCGATTGCGGCAGCGGCATCGGGGCGCCCGGGGGCACCTGCACGCCGGCGGGCCCCTTCGGCACTACCGACACATCGCCGTAGTTCTGGGCGGGGCGCACGCTATCGGGCGTGGGCAGCACCGGCGTGTCCTTGTCCGACGTGGTCGGCAGCCAGTTGGGCGACACAAAGCCCTGCTGCGTATCGCGCATGTAGTTGTAGCGGTTGTCCGACAGTGCGCCCGTTGCCTCGGCCGTGCGCAAGATGATCGGGCGCAGGAACACCAGCAGGTTCGTCTTGCGGCGCTGCTTGCTCTCGGAGCGGAACAGCGCGCCCAGCAGCGGGATGTCGCCCAGGCCGGGCACCTTCTGCTCGCCGTCCTGGTAGTTGTCTTCCAGCAGGCCGCCCAGTACCACGATCTGGCCGTCGTTGGCCAGGACGTTGGTCTCGATGGAGCGCACGTTGGTCGTCGGGCCTTGCACGGCGTTCTGCGTGCCGTTCACCACGGCGGACGACTCCTGGAAGATCTGCATCTTCACCAGCCCGCCATCGGTGATCTGCGGCTTGACGCGCAGCGTGATACCGACGTCCTTGCGGTCGAATGTCTGGAACGGCGTGACTGAGGCCGAGCTGCCGGTCTGCGCGTATGAGCCGGTGGTGATCGGCACGTTCTGGCCAATCAGGATTTTCGCTTCTTCGTTGTCCAGCGTGATGAGGTTGGGCGTAGACAGCACGTTGACGGAGCCATCCGAGCCCAATGCCGACAGAATCGCGCCCAGGCCCGTGCTCTTGTTGAACACGCCGAAGTTGCCGCCGTTGAGGCCGGCCACGTTGCTGCCCGTGATGGTGCCGATGGCCGTCTGCGCCGCCGTGCTGCCGATGCCGCCGCTGCCCACCGTGGCCGCAATCGCGCCCAGGTTCAGGATGTTGCCGACGCCGCTGCCGAAGTTCGTGCCGCCAAAGCCATAGGTGTTCGGGCCGCCGGCGCCGACCATCCACTGGATGCCAAGCTGCGAAGCCTTGTCCGACGTGACTTCCACGATCATCGATTCGATGTAGACCTGTGCGCGGCGTGCGTCCAGATCGTCGATCACGGCGCGCAGGTTGCGGTAGACGGGCTCGCTGGCGGTGATGATGAGCGCATTGGTGGCCGGGTCCGCCTGGATGATGCCACCGGTGGTGGGTGTGTTGTTCTGCCCGAACGACGCGCGGAACGACGAATTGCCGCTGCCCATGCCGCTGCCGGAGCTGCCGCTGGTGTTGGTGTTCTGCGTGTTCTGGTTGGACTGCGAGCCTGTCGTGCCGCCTGTGGGCTGCGAGGTGGCGCCTTGGGCCGCGCTTTGACCGCCGGGGCCGGTAGCCGCAGAGGCCGACAAGGTGGCGTCCGCCGCCACGATGGCGCGCAGCGTGGTCGCCAGTTGCACGGCGTTGGCGTTTTTGAGCGGCACCACCCAGATGTTGCCCGGGCGGGCGGCGGGCAAATCCAGCTTGGCAATCAGTTGCTTGGCCTGCGCCAGGCGCGCGGCGCTCGATGCACGCACCATCACGCTGTTCGAGCGCGGCTCGGCCACCACCGAGGTGCGCAGGCTCGGGTCGGACAATGCGGCGCCCCCGCCGGCACCGCCCGTACCCCCCGCCGACGGATCCAGCAGCTTCTGCAGCGTGGCGGCCACATCGATGGCCACGGCGTTCTTGAGCGGAATCAGCTCGGTTTCGCCCGCTGCCGGCGTGTCGATCGACGCGATGATGCGGCCGATGCGGCGCAGGTTGTCTGCGTAATCGGTAATGACCAGCGTGTTGTTGGCCGGGTATGCGGTGATGGTGTTGTTGGGCGCGATCATCGGGCGCAGCACCGGCACCAGGTTGTTGGCCGATTCATGCTGCAGGCGGAAGACCTGCGTGACGACCTGCTCGCCGCCGCGCGCGCCCGCGTTGCCCACGCTGGTGGGCGAGCCCTGCAGCTTGGCGTCGGCTTCGGGCACCACCTTAGTAAAGCCGTTGCCTTCGACAATCGCATAGCCCTGCATGCGCAGGATCGAGCCCAGCGATTCCAGCGCCTGCGAGCGCGTGACCGGCTTCTCGGTGACGAGGTTGACGGTGCCCTTCACGCGCGGGTCGACGATGAAGTTCTTGCCGGTGGCCTGGCCGACCGCCTTCACCACCGATTCAAGATCGGCATTGACGAAATTGAGCGAGACCTCATCCCCCGCATTGCCCGGGTTGCCGCTCTGGGCGGACGTTGCGCTCGGCGGGGCGGCATAGACAGGCATCGAGCCGGCCACCATTGCTGCGCAGCATGCCAGGACGATGGCGCGAACGGTGAGTCGGGAAGAGGCGTTTTGCATGGTCTCGTTCATGGTTGTCGGCGCGCTGGCTCGCGCACCGGCTGGGAATCAAAAGCGTAGTCGATGGTGCGACCCGTCACGCGGGCCCAGCAGGCTCAACAGGCCGATCAATTGTGGTTCCGACTCCGGCGTGGCACTCGCCACACCGTCAAAATGCGCGCCCTGGCCGAGGGCCCCCTGGCCTTGCAGCGTCAACGGCCCGGCCAGCGTCGACAAGGTCAGTTGGGCTGGCCCGCCACCCGCGCCGTCAAACGATACGACGGCCTGATAGCTGCCCAGCGGCCGCACCCGGCTGAGGCTGGATGATACCTGCTCAAGCGTGACGGTCAGCGCGCCCTGGACCGTACCCGGACGGCCCTGGCTGCGACCAAAATCTCCTGACAGCGGCGTCCACTGCGCTCGCAACCGGCCGTCCAGCTTGAGCGTGTTGAACGGCGCGCCGATGCCCTCCAGCAGCGAGGCGGGCAACGTCATCGCACCCGGCTCGGCCTGCCAGCGCGCTGGCGACACCGTCAGCGTGACCGGTTGTTCGAGCGCACGGTCATGCGTGACGTGGGCCCGCAGCGTACCTGTCAGCAGCGGCAGCACATCGACCGACCACGACAGCCGCCCGGGCAGCACGGTCGCATCGGCGCCACCATTGCCGGCCGTGAGCGCCAGCGTGGCGCTGCCGTGCCAGATGCTGCCCTGGCTGTCCGCCAGCAGCACGCGGTGCCCGGTCGCTCGCGCGATGCGCTCGGCGGCCCAGGCCGCCGGATACTGCGAGACCACCGTCACGCCCACTGCCAGCAACGCCACGACGCACCACAGCACGCGCCAGCCGATGCTCGGCCGTTCATCGGCATCGGCACGACGGCGCAGGCGCAGCGGCGGCAGTGATTCAATCCCCATCGGCACGGCGCGGTCCGTCAGTGGCTCGCGGCGGCGGGGCCTTGCAGCGTTGCCGTCACGTTGACCAGGGCGGTGGCGCCCACGTACTTGATGCTCGCGTCAATCACCTTCATGCGCTGCGCTTGTCGCACTTCCTGCAGCCACTCGGTCACGGCGCCGAAGGGCACTTTGTCCAGTTGCACTTGCACGCTTTCGCCCGACATCGCCATCCGCGTGGCTTTCAGGCCATGGTTGGTCAGGCTCGTGGTGAGCGCCTGTTGCAGCTCGGCGCCGCGCGGCACGGGCGCGGCAGCTATGGCGGACAACCCACGCGCCTCCTGGCCCAGCGTTTCCATTTCGGCCAGTTGGGTGCGCATTTGCGGCAGGGCTTTTTCGATGCGGCGCTGGCCTTCGAAAGCTGGCTCCCACAGCAGCAGGTACACGATGACGAGCAGCAGGATCACGCCGCCGCCGGCCAGGATGCGCCGTTCACGCGGTTCGCGCTGCATCCAGAACGTGGTGGCCGCATCGCGCACCGAGTCCGGCACGCCGATGCGCGGCAAGCGGCGTGATGCGGATGCGCCGGAAGCGGAGGAGGAAGAAGTCGCCATGTCGAAGTCGTTATTGGGCGATGGAGACCGTCCAGCGCGAGCCCGGTACGGTAGCTTCGGCGCCGCGCGGGGCCTCGGCGGTGTCCATGTTCAGGCCGACGTTGCGGGCCGCCGTGCGCAGGGCGGCGGTGTCGGTGCCGTCCTTGAGCGTGATCGTCAACGCGCGGCCGTGGTAATCGAGCGCGAGCAGGGCATCGGGCGCGAGGCCCGTGGCCGCTTGGGCAAAGCGATCGGCCAGCGGCAGGAAGTCTTCCGGCGCCGATTTGCCGGCGGCCAGGCGCAGTTGCTCGACCTGGCGGCGCATCTGCGCGGGCGGGTCGAGGATCACCGGCGTGTTCGGAAAGGCGGTCTGCAGTTGGGTGCGCATAGCGGCGTCGAGTCGCTTTTGCTCCGCGCGCAGCGTGAGCCAGCGCGCGTTCATGCCGATGAGCTGCACCACCACGATCAGCACCGCCAACGCGATCGGCAGGCGCCAGCGCCGCCAATCCACGCCGGCCATGCCGCCGTTGGCGAAATCGAACTGGCACAGGTCGGCCTCGCCGGACGCCAGCGCGGTGCGTGCGCCGGCAGCCCAGGCAGCCCAATCGAGCGTAGCGGCGGCTGGGTCTGTTGACAGGGTCGGCGCCAATTCGCGCAACGCGGGGGAGACCATCAGCGTGGCCGGTGCCGGGGCGATGGCGAGCCAGTTGGCCACGTTGGCCGGCATCAGGCGCAGGCCGTACCCATCGGCCGGGCCGGTGCGCACGGTGATGTCCACGGCAGCGGGCGCGTCCGGGTCGGACGGCGGCGCGGCATCTAGGGCAATGGTGGCGGTGGCCACGGCCGCTTCTGCGGCTACTGGTTCGGCCGGTGCGTCGAGCGAGGGCTCGGCACGCTCCGCGTCATGGGCGGCGTCTGCGTGCGGCACGGCGGCCGATGGCGTTTCAAACGGCAGGCAAAGCTGGGCCGGCAGCAGATGGCAAGTGCGGTGCTTGTGCGCGCCAAAAGTGTCCAGGATGAAGCGGATCCAGGCGCGGTCGGCAATCATCAGCGCGCGCGATTGCGGCGCGCGCGGGGCACGCCAGCCGCGGGCCTGCGCGGCGCCCAGGCGTGGGCCCAGGGCGATATGGCATTGCTGCGCGTCCTGCACGAGGCGGTCTTCAACCAGGTTGGGCAGGGCCAGACGCAGTTTGGGCAACGCCAGCGGCGGCACGTTGGCGGGCACCAGCAACACATCGGCGGCGGGTAGCAGCAGGACGAGGCGATCGGCGGCCGGCAGTTCGTCGGTGCGCGACGTGCCTTCACGCAGGATGCGTTGTGAACCCTGCGCGCCTTCCTCGCGCACCAGCGCAAACGGCACGGAGGCGAGCGCACCCGCCTGCCAGCGCTCGGGCGATTGAATGGGCCGGTGCGGCAGGCGCACGTACAGGGAGGTCGTCAAACCGCTCCTCTATTGATAGGGATCTTCAGACTATGAATGCGCGCGTTGCCAACAGAAGCGCCGGATTGCGCAAAACCCGCGATGCTGAACGATGCGGATGACAATACGGCGAAGGCTGGGGCCTGTCTACTTGCGGAACCTACGCATAGGCGGGGGTGTTGCGGCGCCGTCATGACGGGATCGCATCCGCGCGGCGGACCCAGACGATGCGGGTCGCGTTATTGTTGACCGGATCGCCACGTGAAACAAGCGCCACTTCACCGATCCGCGCCCGCTCATGGCGGGCCATGCCGTAGACCAGAAAGTAGTGCGTCTGCACGTCGAGCAGGTTGGCAGCGGCGGTGGTATCGGCCCCGGGCGCGATACCGCGCAACTGGTTGGTAACGTCGCCAATGTTGCGGAAGTACGCGCGGTCGCGCGCCTGCACCAGCGCGCGGGCGCGGTCCAGGCTCAGGTTCGGGATGACAGCGGCCAGCACCTCGGCGCTGGCGGTGTTGGCGTTGATCTGCGTGCGGGTGGGCAGCACGATCACGTAGGGACGCAGCTTAGTGACGGTATCGGCGCTGTAGCCCGGGATGGTGAGCAGGCTGTCGACATCGTCCAGTGGACGGGGGCTGTTGCCACTGCCCCCACCGCCGCCTGTGTCTTGGCTGCCGCCTTGCTGACCGCCCTGGGCGCCTTCGACCGACTGAAAACCGCCCAGCATCTGCGCCAGGTACGTCGCCGTGACATTGGCCAGGCTCGGATCCACGTTCAGGGATTGCAGCAGCAGGCCGTAGGCCTTGATGCCGTCCTTGTCGCGGCCGGTGACGATGGTGCGCGAGCCCAGGGTCTGCATCGTCAGCAGATTCATCAGATTGAAGCGCGCCTGGGCATCGAAGATCCGGCCCGATAGATACGACTCTTCGCCGGCGGCATCGGTGCGCAGTGAACTGCCGAGAAAGTCCGACAGCTTGGTCTCCTGGATGGGCACGGCCCAGATTTCGCCCAGGTGGTCGACTGCGCCGGTGCGGCGCTGGTCATCACGCAGGATCAGGCGCGCCCAGTCGATGCCGGCGCGCGCGATCCACGAGGCCTGCGCCTTGAGCCGCTGGTTTTCCACGGCGCGGATCTCCACCTGCTGGCGCCACAGCATGCCCGAGACAATCACAACCGCCAGTGTGACCACCAGGAGCGCAGTGATGATGGCCGCGCCGCGCTGGCACCCAATGCGCGCGCTACGTTGACCGAATCGACGGGAGCATCGCGCCATGTCAGAGCCCCGTCATGCAGATGCGGGTGAAGCGCTGCGCCGAGCCCTGAGGGGTCATGCGCACGAGCAGGGCGAGCTCCACAGCCCGCACCGAGGCTGCCGGCACCACCACGCCGGTGCTGTTGGCGGGCACGCCCGAGGCGGCGGGCGTGGAGGCGGAGGGCAGGTCCGTCAGCGTGGTCGTATTGCTGCCGGCTGGAAACAGCGCGGCCGACAGGGCGCCCGCGTTGTCCATCCAGCCACCCGGTTCGATCCAGGCCCGGGCGCTGATGCCGTCGACGTTGTTGGCGAGCAGGTAGCGCGCCGCATTGCCGCCGCCGCCCTGTCGCAGGTTGTCGATCGCGTTGCGCAGGTCGCTGCGGTTGGTCAGCGGCGGGCTTTGCAGGCGTTCCAGGCGGCCATCCACGGTGCGGTATAGCACCACCTGCCATGCCGGCGGCTGGCCATCGTCGCGGCGGTCGCGCACCAGCAGCACGCGGTTGGCATCCACCTCCACCGGCGAGCGCGACAGCGTGTTCGGATCGGCCAGTTGCGTGCAGTCGGCGTCGAACTGGGCGTAGGCGGTCTTGAGCGCTTCGATGCGTTCGTCGCGTTGGGCCAGGGCTTCGTGGGTGCGCGTCATGCTGTCCAGCCCGCGCCAGGCGATGACGGCCAGGATGGCCAGCAGCGTGATGGCGACCAGCAGTTCGAGCAGGGTGAAGCCGCGCGCGCGGTGTTTAGAAGACATTGCGCGCATCGTTGGGTAGCAGCGTCACGAGCCAGGCCAGGCGCACGGATTTGGTGGCATCCGGATAGACCGCCACCTCCACACGGCGGAACACCGGGTTAGGTGTGCTGGCGATGGTCTCTTCGCACCAGAGTTGCGTGTCGCCCTGCGGACACGCAAAGCCACGCGAGCCGGGGTCGGGGAAGGTGCGCGCCAGCCGGAGATTGGCCAGGTGGTTCTCGGCACTCCAGGTGGCGATCATGCGGGTTTGCAGGGAGTCACTGGCGGTGGTCATGCCGCCCATGGCACGCATGGTGGCGGTCAGCGCCACGGCCACAATGGTCAGCGCGACCAGCACTTCGAGCAGGGTGAAACCGCCGGCGCGGGCAGATGGGATAGCGCGAGCCGGGCTCATTGCATTTCCGTTAGCACGCGCGGGCCGCCATCGGACAGCACATCCACACGTGAACCTTGCGAGGACAGCGCTACACGCCACGGCAGCCCGATTGCCTCGCGGCCGAACACCAGCCGCTGCGGTGCTCCAGGCGCCACGGCCGCCCCGGCGACGATCTGCACGTTGTCCATGCCCTGGCGCCAGTGGCCCGGGGCCAGCACGTCACGGTTCATCAGGCGCCAGCCGTTGGGCGTCGATTCATAAAAGCGCCAGCCCTGAGTGTCGCCTTCCCACGCCACGGGCAGCGAGGTCAGTTGCGCCTCTTCCTGGGCGAGTTCAATCAGGCGGGCCAGCTTTTGCGCGTCGTCGGCCAGTTGCGAGCGCGGGTTAGGCGTCGCGTTCACGGCCACCACGCCCAGCACGATGCCGATGATGACCACCACCACGAGCAGTTCCAGCAGCGTAAAGCCGCGCAAGTGCCTGCGATGGCGAGGTTGGCCGGGCATGGCGAGCGGGTGTCGGGCGAGCGGAGGTGACGTGGGGCTTAGTTGTCCCAGTTGCCGATGTCGGCGTCGTTGCCCGTGCCGCCGGCTTGGCCATCTGCGCCGAAGCTGAAGATGTCCACTTCACCGCGCACGCCCGGGTTCAGATACTGGTACGGGTGGCCCCACGGGTCTTTGGGCAGACGTTCCAGGTAGCCACCGGCCTTCCAGTTGTTGGGGATGGGTTCGGTGGTCGGCTTGGTGACCAGTGCGCCAATACCCTGCTCGGTGGTCGGGTAGCGGCCGTTGTCCAGGCGATAGAGCTTGAGCGCCTGCGAGATGGAAGCGATGTCCTGCTTGGCGGCGATGATGCGCGCCTCATCGGGGCGGCTCATGATCTTCGGCACCACCAGCGCGGCAAGAATGCCCAGGATCACCACCACCACCATGATTTCGATCAGGGTAAAGCCGCGCGCCGCATGGCGACCCAGTGCGCGTTGCCGGAAAGATGAGCGGAGTTGGCCTTGCATCATGGCGAGAGAGTTGGCGATAGGAGGAAGGAACACAGTATATCTGTGACATATGACCATAGAACGCACGCCGGGGTCCTGCGGTTTCGGCATGCCGACGTGGCTGTCCGTGCGCTTCACCGAATCGGCACGAATGGCGGATAGAATCGACGAATTCTTTCGGTGTATCGCCAATATTCATGAATGCTCAACAGTCGTCCCGCCTGCTCAGTCTCGTACTGTTTGCTGCCCTGTGTGCGCTGTTGACGCATTGGGTGCTGACGCTGTCGTCGCTGCGCTCGTTGAGCGTGCCGCGTGAAGCCCGCGTGGCGCAGACGGATGCGCTGGAGACCGGCGCCGCCGTCACGCTGTTCGGCGGCGGCCCGCAAAGCGGCCCGCGTGACGTGCAGGTGATGGGCGTGGTGGCGGACCTGACGGACGGTTCCGGCGCAGCAATCGTGTCTGTGGACGGCGGCCCGCCGCAGGCTGTGCGCGCCGGCAAGTCGCTGTCGTCCAACCTGATGCTGGTGGAAATCAAGGCGCGATCGGTAGTGATCGAACGCAATGGCGCGCGCCAGGAGATTCCGCTGCCGGCCAGCGCTGTGGCGGGGCAGGGCGGAGCCGGCTTGCCGGCTTATCGCAATGCGCCTTCCCTGCCGCTGCCGCCTTCCGGCGCAGCGGCTCCGCTGGCCACACCGGCCGCGCCGCCCGCGCCGGCGGTGCCCAACAACCCCGCCAATACGGCCATGCCGGGCGCCATGCTGCCGATCGCCCCGCCGCAAATCAACACGGGCGATGAGGCCCAGGCCCATGGCGGCGGCATTGCCGGCCCGCGCCATCGGGCCGCTGCGGCCGTACGTAAAGGCGATGTCGCCCCGCAGCCGTCTCAGGAATAGGCATGCCCTGGCCCGCTGTGCGCTGTGATGTGGCGGGCCGATATTACAGTGCGTGTCATTGGGGTAACAGCGTGTAAAACACGGCAACGCGCTGGCATTGTCAGGTTCTAATCGGCATCACAGTCCTGTGAGTCCATGTGAAAAGGAGCTGACCATGACCAACAAACGTGCTGTCCACGCCTTCCTGGCCACCTCGGCCTTGTTCCTGGCCATGTCGGGCATGAGCGCCCGCGCGCAAGACGCCAGCGCACCGGCTGCTCAGGCGCCCGCAACCACCCAGGCACCCCAGACCACTGCGCCTGCCGGCAAGCCCGGCCGCCACGGCGGTTTCAAGGCGCTCGACACCAACGGTGACGGCCAGATCTCGCGCGACGAGGCCAAGGGCCACGGCTGGCTGGAAAAGAACTTCGACCAGATCGACACTAACCACGACGGCCAACTCAGCAAGGACGAACTGGCCGCTTGGCACAAGGCGCACAAGGGCGAAATGCGGGGCGAGATGCGCGAACAGATGGCGCAGCGCTTCGACGCCAAGTTCAAGGCCGCCGACAAGGACGGCGACGGCGCCCTGACCAAGGAAGAGGCGCAAGCGGGCATGCCGCACCTAGCCAAGAACTTTGACCAGATCGACGCCAACCACGACGGCAAGATCACCGAAGACGAGATCCGCGCGTACATGAAGGCGCGCCATGACGCCCGCAAGGCGCAGAAGAACACGCCGGCTGCCGCAGCCATGCCGGGCGGCCTCTCGGCCACCAAGGGCGAATAAGCGATAAGCGTTCGCCCCGTTGCAGCAAGCGCGGCGCCTTCGGGCGCCGTTTTTCATGCGCACAAAAAAAACACCCCGGTGGCGAACCACCGAGGTGCGGGTACAGCTTGCCTGAAGTTGAGGGTCTTCAGGCCGGCTGATCGTCGGCCTTGAGCACGCCGCGGCGCATCTGGTCGAGCTCGATCGACTCGAACAGCGCCTTGAAGTTGCCCTCGCCAAAACCCTGGTTGCCCTTGCGCTGGATGAACTCGAAGAAGATCGGGCCGAGTTGGTTTTCCGAGAAGATCTGCAGCAGCAGGTCGCCCGGCGCACCGTCGATCAGGATCTTGCGCTTCTTCAGTTCCGCCACGTCTTCGCCATGGCCGGGGATGCGCTTGTCGACCAGCTCGTAGTACGTGTCGATGGTGTCGAGCAGCTTGATACCCTTGCTGCGCAGTGCATCCACCGTGGCGAACAGGTTGGTCGAACCCAGCGCGATGTGCTGGATGCCCTCGCCGTGGTACATGTCCAGGTATTCCTGGATCTGGCCGGCCTTCTCCGTCCCTTCCTCGTTGATGGGGATGCGGATGTTGCCGCACGGGCTCGTCATCGCCTTGCTCTTCACGCCCGTGACCTGGCCTTCGATGTCGAAGTAGCGCACCTCACGGAAGTTGAAGAAGCGTTCGTAAAACTCGGCCCATTCCTTCATGCGGCCACGGTAGACGTTGTGCGTCAGGTGGTCGATGTAGGTCAGGCCGTGCCCGGTGGGGTTCGGGTTGGCGCCCGCGATGGGCACGAAGTCCACGTCGTAGATGCTGATGTTGCCGATGTCGCCCGGCCTGGCGCTGTTCTTGCCGGCCCAGCGGTCCACCAGGTAGATCAGCGAATCACCGATGCCCTTGATGGCCGGAATGTTCAGCTCCATCGGGCCGCTGTGGGTGTCGAAGCCCCAGGCGCCCAGCTCCAGCGCGCGCTTGTAGGCGAACGCGGCATCTTGCACGCGGAACGCGATCGCGCAGATCGACGGGCCGTGCAGGCGCGCAAAGCGCTGCGCGAACGAATCCGGCTCGGCGTTGATGATGAAGTTGATCTCGCCCTGGCGATACAGCGTCACGTTCTTGTGGCGGTGCTTCGCAATGGCGGTAAAGCCCATGTTCTCGAACAGCTTGCCCATGGCAACGGGGTCCGGCGCGGCATATTCGATGAACTCGAAACCGGCGGTGCCCATCGGGTTTTCCCAAGGCGTGAATTGCATGGCGAGTCTCCTGCGGGGCGGGCGCACCTTCAGGGTGGAGAGGGGCGCTCAGGTCTTTGACGATCCTCGCAGTGTAGAAGTGTCACGCAAAGCAAAAATTGCGAAGTTGTGCCCGCCTTGCTAAATTTGCGCAAGAAAATTGCCGAATTAATTGGTGCGGAGCAACAAAATGAGCAAGGTGGAACTCGACAAGATCGACCGCAAGATCCTGGAAGTCCTCCAGAACAACGGCCGCCTCACCAACCTGGAAGTCGCCGAGCGGGTGAACCTCTCGCCCAGCCCGTGCTTGCGACGCATCCGCCGCCTGGAGGAGAGCGGCGTCATCCGCCAGTACGCTGCGTTGCTCGACCCCGGCAAGATCGGTCTGGGGCTGTCGGCGTATATCAACGTGCGGCTGGAAAAGCAGGGTGGCGCGCCCAAGGGCAAGGGGCCGTCGGACATCTTCCGCGCCGCCGTGGCGACGTGGCCAGAGGTGGTCACGTGCTACGCCATGACCGGCGAGATGGACTATCTGCTCAAGGTGTTCGTGGAAGACATGGAGCACTTCGCGCGGTTCATCCGCGATCAACTGCTCGCGCACCCGGCGGTGATTGATGTGAAGAGCAGTTTTGCGTTGGAGCGGATCAAGGATACGACGGCGTTGCCGGTGGTGGTTTGAGGGTGCGGTCATTACGCTACTTCAACTGTGCCAGCGTAACGAGCTCTTGAATAACGACTCGGAGATCGTTGATGAGTTTGTCAATGTCTTGACGTTGAGCAATGAAGCGTCGGCTGTGTGCGGACATGTCGCCAACATCCTTGAGTCTGGGGAGGGCTGCTTTAGAGTTCTTGCTTAGATTCCATGCCTTCTCCGTCACCAAGGCATTTATGAGTTCCTTAAGGTAAAAGAAGTCTCCGCTCGGATTTTGTATCTTCGACGCAATCCCGTGTTTTTCAAAGACCTCAATTATCAGGGTTTCTGTTAATCGACGGATCATTACGGCGGACGCGTCATACCATCCGTTTGAGTACGAGCCGTTAATCTGGTGAACTAGTCTTTCGAGATAGCCACGCGTGTTGCGAACCAAAGAAAAATAAATAACCGGTTCATCTGCGCTGGGTGCGCCCTCTTCCGGGGGAGGGTTCTTCGCGCGAATACTGTCACGGAGTTGCCGAACTTCGAGTAGTGCAGATTCGAAATCCATGCTTTCTAGCTCTTAAATGGCAAGTGCTTCGCCATGCTTTCGAATATTCTATCAATCTGCTCCGGGCTGCTATCCGGTGATATATGGATTTGAATATCCACGTGCAACTTCGGGCTGAATCCTCGTTTGTGCTGCTCAGGTTCTCCTCCATGTTCCGGTAGGGGAGTGTTTGGTATATGCGGAACCGCCCTTTTTGTGCTGGCTTTTGTGTTTGGTTTGGATACAGCTTTGATGACCTTGATATTTGAGCCGTTTCCCGCGGTCTTCGTGGTTTGTTCTTTGGCCTTGGAAAGGTCTGCTTCCATCAGCATGATGTATGTAGCTGCGTATGCGCGAGCCGCAGATTGTCCGACCCTGGCACTTCTTGCAAACCAGTTTTCAACATCCTTAGTCTCAGCGCTCTCATCGTGGAACAGATCACGAAGTTCTGAGGGGTAGGTTGCTTCAAGAATCGTCTTGCAAACTTCCGGATACTTCTTGTCGTCGCGCCAATCGTAAGCTAGGTCGGTAGGTTTGCCTGCTTCATCGATTAGGCCGAAAGCTCGGAGAGGGGGGATGATGTTTGCGCTAGCGGAGGCCTCGCCCATGCTAAGTGCTGAGGCGATGTAGCTAGCGGATACTTTTTCCGGAGTCCGTTGCTTGAACTTCTCTCGTAGCAGGAACCAATTGTTCCGAGGGATCTTTGGGTAGCTCTTCTTCTTCTCTTCCGCCATCTTGCTTTCTCCCCATGTGTGACTCCAGAACGAGTCGACTATGTGATGAAAATAAAATCCGAAGTTCGGGACAAAATATACCCTAAGCCTGCGGTTTTCTGGGCTCAGTTCTGCGGGACTCCGTTTCTCATAGAGATTAGGCATTGCGTGAGCTCTCTTGTGGACATCCCCAATTCCTAGCCCGTTAAATTCGTGGGCCAATGCCGAAGCGTTGGCACGGGTTTGGCGACCCACGCAGTCTCTACGGAGGAGCAATTTGCGCAAGCGTTTGCCCGATGCACTCGCACGTCCATGCAATGGCGGGCTGGGTGGAGAGGCCTTGGGGTCTGCCGGTCCTCCGTAGGCCGGTTCGCCAACTCCATCGCGGGCCCGCCCCCTCCGTTTGGCGACGAAGAGCGGGCCTCCAACGTTGTAGAACTGCGGAGGTTCTATGTTGTCCGCACCGAGCGGGCATCGCCCCGCATCCTGTCCATCCCCACTTAGCGCCCCGGCACCGCTCACGGTGGTGCCTAATGACCCACCGCAAACGCCACTACCTCGCCAGCGCACTGGCCGCGCGGGAATTCCTGCGCCGCACGCAAGCTGATCTGCGCATGCATAGGCCATCCCGGCCAAGCACGTTACCTGCTATCGGGATGCATCCGCCGGAATATCGCGCCGGTGTTCTCGACGGGGCGTATCTGCTGACCACGCTGGAGGGCGTGCTGGTTGATCCGCACCGGTGGGACGTGTTCGACCTGCTTGAGCGGGAAGAGACCTAAAACAGCAGGAAGGCTTCCCCGAGACGGGCGGGGATGCTGAGTCAGGCGGGCTCTAGCCAGCCATCGCCGAATACTAGCGGCGGATGTTCCGTGGGCTCCCATGATTGCAATGCGGCGCCCAAGCGGTTGATGACCGCCGCCTCGACTGAAACAGCAAAGCGCGCTGCCTCGTGGTTCAGCCGATCACCGCGCTTCTCATAGTCGATCTCTAGGGCCGTTGCGCCGGCGTCGTTCACCACAAACGCGCGGATAGCCAGCCTGAGATTGGTGTTGTCGCCGTTGGTGCCTCTTTCGAACGTTGCCTCGTCTCTGATGCTGGCTGGAAACGCCGCCAATCGTGCTCCCCACGCTGTCAGACTGGGCGCGTAATCATAGAACTCGACTGTGACGGATTGCGTTGCGCTCTGGAGTGATAGCTGTAGTTCGAGCATGCCGTCGTCGGCATCGCGCCAGAGTCGTTCGAGGGTGAATTTCATCAGGCGTGTCATGGGGCCGGCTCATAGAACGGCTTCAGCGCATTGCTGACATGAGAAGCGACGGTCGGCTCCGAGCTTGCGTACTGCGTGCCCTGCCGATACCGCGCCACCATCGCGAGCGTCTTCCGCAGTTTTTCCGGCTCCAATGCACTGTCGAGGGCGGCGGATATGCCGATGACGTCGCCATCAAGATAGCTTTCCAGTTGCCGGGTGGCTCTTTCAGTATCCGAAGCTTGCAGTGCTTTGAGCACACTGACGCGGGTTGCGGCATCGGCCATCAGACGTGATTCGTAGGTGGTCTGGACAAAAACCAAACCGAACTTGTACGTGGTCCAGGCACCTGCAAGCAAGCCGACAATCAATGTCGCCAAGGCAAAGAAAATCGCATTGCGTGTGCTCATGCTGCGGCCTCAGCCGTCACAAGATTCGCATCCCGCACCAAGCGCCATTTCCCATCGACTTCCTTGCGCAAGATGGTGAGCGTCTGCCCCGAGCGCCTCATCACCTTCCCATTCGGCATGGTGATGACGATACGCAGCGCGTTACGCAGATAAGCAATCTCACCAAACACCTGCACCTCCTGAATCTCGCCCGTGCCGTCGACCTGCATGTTCTTCATGCCTTGGGACATCTTGGCGAAGGCTTCCTTGCCGAAGGGCGCTTGACCTGGCGTGAGGAAGAGCGCGTCGTCGGTCATCAGGCTCAGCATGGTATCCAGGTCCCCGGCCTTACTGGCGGCGAGCCAGGTATCCACTACGTTACGGATGGCGCGTTCGTCGTCGGTCATGGCGGTGTGGGCGTAGGTGAAAGTTGGTCGTTCACTCTACACCGCAGGTTCGACCGGCGGCGCGACGCGGCGCTTGATGAAGACGTACTGCCGCAGTAATTCGTAGCCGGGGATGGTGAGCGTGGGGTGCGGCACGCCGTCGATGATCACGTATGCGCGCCGGCCAAGCCCCCGTGCGGCTGACAAGCGCGCAATTGCTTGAGGTGGAGCGCTCCGCGATATGCAACGCCGCCAGGGCACGTGGTGCCTCAAGCCGGCAACAGCACAGGTTGGCGGTAGCCGATGCGCGGTGCAGGTGCCCCGCTCATTGCATGGTCGGCCAGCTTGAACACGCTCACTACGCCCACCAGTCGGTTCGATTGCTCCCGCATGGATTCGGCGGCCGCCGCGGCTTCTTCGACCAGCGCGGCGTTCTGCTGCGTGACTTCGTCCATCTGCGTGATGGCGCGGTGGATCTGGTCGATGCCGCTGGCCTGTTCGTCGGTTGCGCCCATGATTTCGGTCACGATGCTGGTCACGCGATGGATGCTGGCCACCACGTCTTGCATGGTGTTGCCTGCTTGCTCCACTAGCAGATTGCCCGCATCTACATGATTGACCGAGTCACTGATCAGCAGCTTGATCTCCTTGGCCGCGGCTGCCGAGCGCTGCGCCAGCCCGCGCACCTCGCTGGCGACTACGGCAAAGCCCCGCCCTTGCTCGCCGGCGCGCGCGGCTTCTACCGCCGCGTTAAGCGCCAGGATGTTGGTCTGGAACGCAATGCTGTCGATCACGCCGATGATTTCGGTCACCTTGCGCGCCGATTCGCTGATCGCGCCCATGGTATCGATCACGCGGGCCACCACCGTGCCGCCTTGCGTGGCAACGTCGGCCGCCGTGGTGGCGAGTTGGTTGGCGTGCCGCGCGTGGTCGGCGTTCTGTTTGACGGTGGCGTTGAGCTCTTCCATCGACGCAGCGCATTGCTCCAACGCGGAGGCTTGTTCCTGCGTGCGGGTCGACAAATCGAAGTTGCCGGTCGCGATCTGTTCTGACGCGGTGGCCAGCGTGTCAGTGCTGGTGTGGACCTGCTCCGCAATCGCCGCCAGGCTGTCGCGCATGCGTTTCATAGCGTGCATGAGGCTCGCCTGGTTGTCGCTGCGCGTGTGGATGACCACCGCCAGGTTGCCCCCGGCGATCTGGCTGGCAATGTCGGCCACCGTGCCGGGCTCGCCGCCGAGCTTGCGGATCAGGCCCCGTGTAATGAGCACGCTGGCTGCCAGGCTCACAAGCAGCGCCAGGCCGCTGAGCGCCAGCAGCCAGTTGCGGCTCTCCGTGTAGCTGACTTTGCCGCGAGCAGTGTTCTCATCGTTGAGCTTTTCTTCAAACGCCTGCAGCTTGGCGAGCTGATCCCACCACGCGCGCTGCACGGGGCGGAACTCGAAGCGCAACACCTTGTAGGCGTCTTCCTTGTGTCCCGCCGCGATCAGTGCCTTGACGCGCGACATGAACGGCGCGGCCAGTTCGGCTTGGCGCCGAATCTGTGCAAGCACGTTTTTTTCGTCGGCTGTTGTGCCTTCCAACGTGTCGAACATACGGCCGAGTTCCTGGTCGGCTTGGTTGTACTGCCGCTCTTGTTCTTCAATGCGACTCAGTTCCAATTGGATTTCGTCGTACCGGTCAAGCAAGACGATGTTCCGATAGGCGAGGGCGCGCTCCGTTACGCTGGCGTGCATCTTGGTAGCCAATTTGGCTTCCACGGCGTTGATTTCGGTGGTTTCTTCCATCAACCGCCGAAAATCGGCCATACGCAACAGGCTGAAGACCATCAGGAGCACAAGCAGCCCCATTGTCAGGCCGAACCCCCACGCAAGTTGGGTGGCCACTTTCATTTGCGAAAATCGCATGATCGTCCCCGTCGTTAATCGATAACGATTGCTCTAACGAACGGGCCAGCAGGAGCTTGAGCGATTTAAATCGAATTACTGCAAATGCATAAACGCGCGTTGAATTGCCGTCACAAATAGGTCGGGCGGATAATAACCGCGCTTTTGACAGATTTTATTTTATTGAAACGGCTTGCATTGAATTGCGTGCAATGGGAATACGTCACGCAAATAAAACGCCCGGTCTGGGCCGGGCGTTCCATTG
Organism: uncultured Ralstonia sp.; assembly: GCA_966433195.1. Lineage (GTDB taxonomy): Bacteria > Pseudomonadota > Gammaproteobacteria > Burkholderiales > Burkholderiaceae > Ralstonia. Next base: position 11,163 of record CBJMVH010000051.1, on the reverse strand, counting down.
TGAGCTATGAGATCAGACCACGCGCTTTTGCGGCACCAGCGAGCGCCAGAAGCGCTGGCCGAAGCGGCGCACGTCGCGCAGGTTACGCTTGAGCATGTAGTCGAGATCGGCGACCTGCTCGTCGATGGCCTCGGTTAGCAGGCTCATCGTGTCGGCGGGCGGCAGCTCCAGGTAGGCATCCGCTTCGCCATAAGCGTATTGCACGCGCATGCCGGCCTTCTTGGCGATGTGCATCATGGCCGCGTTGCGCGACAGGCAGTGCATGTACAGCGTGCGTACCTTGGTGTTCTGGCCGTGCATCGCCGCGCGCTGGAACAGCGCACTGCCCACGCCCTTGCCGCGTGCCGATTCCGACACCGACACACCAAATTCCGCCACGCGCCCTTGCGGGTTGTCGCGCAGGTAGGCGAGGTGGCCGACGCCGATCAGCGTCAGGCGTTCGTCATACACGCCAAAAACCTTGTCGTGGTCGAAGTCGATGCTGTCGACGTATGCCTCGATGACGTGATCGCCCACCACCTGGCCGAAACGCAGCAGGCGGTCTTCCTGGCCCAGGGCCAGCAGGTGTTTGAGCAGTCGCGACCGATGGTGCGCAGCAAGCTCGCGCACCAGCACGGTGGAGCGCGGCGCGCCCTGCGCCGCCTCGGTCTTGTCAATGTCGTCCTGCGTGACGACGCCGATAGCCTTGCTCAGTTCGAGCGGGTTCACGACAACGTTTCCTATGCGGATTGCTCCCGTCCAACCGGGCGCAAATGGGATCGAATGCAGGGGCGGATAGCGCCTGCGGGGCCACACAGTCGGGTGCAACTGGGTGTTGTGCAACGCACCATGCTATTGTAGGGCAATCAGGGATTTCCCGTAAGGCTGACGTCAGCGTCGCGCCGGAATTTCCCGGCAAATCATTGATTTACCGCAGTGGAACGCGCCCTCGGGCTTTGTGGTACATCAACAACGGGTGTTGTTGCATTGCGCAAAAAGCGGCGCCGACATCGCGTCTGTTGAGCAAATGCGGTCTGCATCACGCCAGCAACTCCGACAGCACCCTGTAACGCTGCTCCACATTAGCCGTGCGAAGATGCGCGTTCAAGCCGGCCCGCCTCCTGACTTTCCCTCTGTTGCCCATGCCGCCCTCGCGCATTCTTGTGATCTACGCGCATCCTGCACCGCGCCGTTCGCGTGCCAACAAACCGCTTGCGCGCGCGTTGGCCAGCCTTCCGGGCGTGGCCATGCACGACCTGTACTGGCATTACCCCGATTTCGATATCGACGTGCGCCTCGAGCAGGAAGCCGTGGAAGCCGCGGAGTTGATCGTGTTCCAGTTTCCCGTCCAGTGGTATGCCACGCCGTCGTTGCTCAAGGAGTGGATCGACGTGGTGCTGGAGATGGGCTGGGCCTACGGGCCGGGCGGTACGGCGCTGCGCGGCAAGCACATGATGGTGCTGGCCACGACTGGTGGCCGCGCCCACGCCTATAGCCAGGACGGCACGCACGGCCACACATTCGACATGTTCCTGCTGCCGCTGCAGCAGACCGCTGCGCTATGCGGCATGCAATGGGAGCCGCCGCATGTGTTGCACGACGCCGATGACGCGTCGCCCGAGGCGATTGCCGCCCACATTGCCGAGGTGCGCGCCGCACTGCAGCCCTGGCTGCCCACTGACCACGACCCTCTGGTCTGACGTTCTTGTTTTTCACTGTCCATGCAATCGCACGATCTGCTCGTCAATTTCGTCATCTACCTGGCTGCGGCCGTGGCGGCGGTGCCGCTGGCGCGGCGGCTGGGGCTGGGCTCGGTGCTTGGCTATCTGCTGGCCGGGGTGATCGTCGGGCCGTGGGGGCTGCGGCTGATCACCAATGTGCAGTCGATCCTGGATTTCTCCGAGTTCGGGGTCGTGCTGATGATGTTCGTGATCGGGCTGGAGCTGGAGCCGGCGCGGCTGTGGTCGCTCCGGCGCAGCATCTTTGGCTATGGCGGGTTGCAGCTTGTGGTGTGCGCGCTGATGGTCGGCCTGGCGGTGATGGCGGTGGGACACCCGTGGCGCGCGGCCGTGGTGGCGGGGCTCGGGCTGGCGCTCTCATCCACGGCGATTGCGCTGGCGACACTCACCGAGCGCAATCTGATGCGCACGCCGGCGGGCACGGCGAGCTTCGGCATCCTGCTGTTCCAGGACATTGCGGCCATCCCGATGATTGCGCTGCTGCCGCTGCTCGCGCCCGATACCAGTGATGCATCGGGCGGCCATCACTGGCTGGCGGCGGCCAAGGCGGTGGGCGTGGTGGCGGCGGTCATCTTTGGCGGGCGCACGGTGCTGCGGCCGGTGCTGCGTGCCATTGCCCGCACCAATATGCGCGAGATGTTCACCTCGTTCTCGCTGCTGCTGGTGGTGGGCATTGCGCTGCTGATGCACAGCGTGGGCTTGTCGATGGCGCTGGGCGCCTTTATTGCCGGCGTGCTGCTGGCCGATTCCGAATACCGCCACGCGCTGGAAACCGATATCGAGCCGTTCAAGGGCCTGCTGCTCGGGCTGTTTTTCCTGGCGGTCGGCATGTCCATCGATTTTGGTGTGCTGATGCGCCAGCCCTTGGCGGTGGTCGGGCTCGTAGCGGTGTTCCTGGCGGTGAAGATCGGGGCGCTGCGCCTGCTGGCGACACGCTTTGGCATTGCGCGCCGACAGGCGTGGCTGTTTGCGTTCGTGCTTTCGCAGGGCGGTGAATTTGCGTTTGTGGTATTCGGCCCAAGTGACGCGGGCGAGGTCCTGGGCGCCGAGACCGCTGCTGCGTTGAACCTGGTGGTGGCCCTGTCGATGGCGGCCACACCATTGCTGCTGCTGTTCCACGACAAGGTGCTGATGCCGCGCCTGATGGACGGCAAAAAGCGTGCGCCAGACGCCATCGAGCCGCAGGACAATCAAGTCATCATCGCCGGCTTCGGTCGCTTCGGGCAGATCGTCGGCCGCCTGCTCTACAGCCAGGGCTACAGCGCGACTGTGCTTGACCATGATCCGGACCAGATCGATATGCTGCGCCGCTTCGGCTTCAAGGTTTTCTACGGTGATGCCACACGCATGGACCTGCTGGAAACCGCCGGCGCCGACAAGGCGCGCATGATGGTCGTCGCCATCGATGACATGGAAACCAGCCTGGAGGTGGTCGACCGCGTGCGCGAGCGCTTCCCGCACCTGAAACTGTACGTGCGGGCGCGAAACGTGTCGCACGTGTATCAGCTGCGTGACCGCGGCGTGGAGGTGATCGAGCGCGAGATGTTTGAAGGTTCCCTCATGCTCGGGCGCCGCGTGCTGGAAGGCCTGGGCAAGGAGCCTTACGAGGCGCACCGCATCGCGCAGACGTTCCGGCGCCATACGCTCAATTCCATGGAGCAGGTCTACCCGGTCTACCGCGATCAGAAAAAACTCGTTTCGCTCGCGCAGCAAGGTCGGGATGAGCTGGCCGAGATGTTCCAGCGCGACCGCGTCCAGCGCAAGCGACTGCGCGAATCCGGCCTGCCCTGGGGGGAAGCCCACAGCGATGCCGACGATGCCCCGCCCGATACCGATCTCGCCAACGAAGTGGACGGCGCAGAATCCGGCGCCCCCATCGATTGCCCGGCGCGCGCGGGCCTTCGTCGCGAAGGGTGAGGCATGTGGACCAACAAAAAGGGGCCGGAGGGGCCCCTTTTTTTCATGGCGCGTGATCCGCGCTACACCGCCACGCTCACGTTCCGCCGCAGCTCGCAGGTGGATAGTGAGTCGGCCTCGCCGCGCAGCAGTAGCTGACCGTTGCCCACCAACTCGCGGCAGCGCCAGAACACGAACCAGTCGCTGGCGAGCAACCCATCGATGGCGCCCATGATGCTGCCGACCACGTCGCGGGCGCTGGCCCAGTCGGTGGGCACGTGTTCCAGGATCACCTCGTCGACCGTGCCATACGACACGGGCACCAGCGTGTTGCCCTTCCACAGCCGCACATCGGCGTTTTCGCGCACGGTCTGTTGCCACTCGTACGCCAAGCGACCGATGCGCAACACCGACACCGGCGCAATCGTCGAAAACCGCCGTGCCAGCCGCGCCCCCGAATACATGCCGATGGCCGTCAGCGGGCCTTGGCCGTTGGGGGTCTCAAGTTCGCGCACATCCATGCCGACTTCATTGATGCGCTGGGGGGACTGGTGCAGGTGAAATGCCACCCGGCGCAACATGAGTTGGTCCGCCGCGCTCTGGCCGTGCCAGATGGCCACTTCGGTGGTGGCGTCCCGCAGGTCGGCCAGCGAGGCCAGGCCGTTGCGCATTTCGGCGGCGAAGTCGATGTTGCTGTTGGGGGCCACCCGCTGCCAGAAGCCCGAGCGCGCCATCGCCACGCTGTCGACGTCGGCCAGCGGCCCGACGGCGAGATCGTCGCGCAGTACGACTACGGAATCGGGGCGGCCAGCCTGTGCGAGCGCCTGCTTGAGCGTGGCGCCGGCAACATCGCCGTTGACGACATGGATGTATTGCATGGCAGCAATTGTAGCGAGAGTGCCCGCAATGCGCTGTCGTTTTGCGCAAGTCTGTCGGGATTCCTTTGCGTTGCGTCATGGCGCCCGACGGGCGGGCAAATGCGAAGCAGGCAACGCTCAGACGCCCATGCGAAAATCGCCGCTTTGCTGCAAACCATAACGAAAAACAGGTGAGGAAACAGGTATGAGAGCCCCATTGTTTGTCAAAGGAACGCGCACGGCGATGCTGGCCGTGCTGGCAATGGCAGGCGCGCTGACGGCGGGTCAGGTCGCCGCCGTTCCGCCCGCGGAAATCTATAAGCGCGCCCAGCAGGAAAAGCCGGCGCTGATCGACACCATGAAGACGCTCGTCTCCATTGAGTCGGGCAGCAAGGACATCGAAGGTCTGGACAAGATTGCCGGCGTGATTGCCGACCGCCTGCGCACGCTGGGCGGCGACGTCAAACTGATCGACCCCAGCGACCACGCCTACCGCATGGCCGACACGCCCGAGAAGATCGGCAAGATGGTGCTCGCGCGCTTCAAGGGCGAGGGCAAGCGCAACATCATGCTGATCGCGCACATGGATACCGTCTACCTGAAGGGCATGCTCGCGCAGCAGCCGTTCCGCATCGACGGCGACCGCGCCTATGGCCTGGGCATTGCCGACGACAAGAACGGCGTGGCGGTCATCCTGCACACGGTGTCGATCCTGCAGGCCGTCAACTTCAAGCAGTACGGCACGCTCACGGTACTGATTAACGGCGATGAAGAGATCAGCTCGCCGGGCGCGCGCGCCATGCAGGCCAAGCTGGGTGCGGAGCAGGACGCGGTGTTCTCATGCGAGGGCACGCGTGTGACGTCGGACAAGCTGTCGCTGGCCACCAGCGGCATCGGCGCGATCCTGCTGGATGTGAAGGGCAAGGCGTCGCACGCAGGCGGTGCGCCGGAGCAGGGCCGCAACGCGCTGTACGAGCTGTCGCACCAGGTGCTGCAGATGCGCGATCTCTCCAAGCCGGAGACCGGCCTGAAGGTGAACTGGACGGTGGCGCAGGCGGGCACCAACCGCAACGTCATTCCGGCTGTGGCGAGCGCCCAGGCCGATGTGCGCCTGTTGCGCGCGGCCGATGCCGACAAGCTGGAAGAAACCGTCAACGAGCGCATCAAGAACAAGCTGATTCCCGATACGCAGGTCACGGCTAAGTTCGAGCGCCGCCGCCCGCCGCTGGAGGCCACGCCGGCCTCGCGCGCTCTGGCTGAACACGCCCAGAAGATCTACGGCGAACTCGGCAAGACGCTGGAAATTGACGACAAAGCCGAAGGCGGCGGTACCGATGCCGCCTTTGCCGCGTCGAAGACCAAGGCGCCGGTCATCGAGCGCTTCGGGCTGGCGAGCTTTGGCGCGCACTCGAACGATGCCGAATACGTTGACCTGAACTCCATCGTGCCGCGCCTGTATCTACTCACGCGCATGGTGATGGACGTATCGCGCGACCGCGTCGGCACGGCCAAGTAACCACACTGCAATGCGGCGCGTAAGGCTTACACGCGCCGCAGCAAATCTCCTGCGCGAGGCCGCTGCTCTGCGGCCTCCCATCGCCCGCGTGCCGGGTATTCCGCTTGCTTTCGCTTGGCGCATGTCCCCCTCGTTTCTCCCGTTGCGGCCGCGTGGCCGGTGGAGCATGCGTGATGTCAGAAGAGCATTCCCAACATTTCCCCACTGTGCCGGGTGGCTCCGATCACGCATCGGACGGGGCGCCCGCACGACCGAGCCGACGCGGTTTTCTGCAGAGCGCAGCAGCGGCGGCAACGGCGCTGGCGCTGCCACATGAGGCGGCTGGCGCGTCGTCTGCTACCTACACACCGGCGCGTCCGGCTGCACTGGCGCCGGCCCGCCCGGTGTCGCTCAACATCAACGGCAAGCCGTATGCGCTGTCCTTGGAGCCGCGTGTGACGTTGCTCGATGCGCTGCGCGAGGTGCTCGGCCTGACCGGTACCAAGAAAGGCTGTGACCGCGGCCAGTGCGGCGCGTGCACCGTCCTAGTGAACGGCCGCCGCATCAACAGTTGCCTGACCCTGGCGATCATGCACGAGGGCGACACCATTACCACCGTGGAAGGGCTGGCACACGGGGAGGACGGTGTGGTGGACCGCGCTGCGCTGCACCCGATGCAGGCAGCATTTCTTGAGCACGACGCCTTTCAGTGCGGATATTGCACGCCCGGGCAGATCTGCTCGGCCGTGGCAGTGCTCGAAGAAGCGCGGCGCGGCATGCCGAGCACGGTGACCCCGCCTGCTGCGCTCGGCACAGAAGGGCCGGTTGCGCTGACCGAAGATGAAATCCGCGAACGCATGAGCGGCAACCTGTGCCGCTGCGGTGCGTATCCCAACATCGTGGCGGCGATTCGGGTGGTGGCTGCCAAGTCTGGCAACACCGTCTGAGGAGCCGCCATGCAATCGATTGCCTATGACCGCGCCTCGTCTGTCGAGGCCGCCGTGCGCCTGGGCCGCGAGCCGGGCGCCCGCTATATCGGCGGCGGGACGAACCTGCTGGACCTGATGAAGGGCGGCGTCGAGCAGCCCCAACGGCTGGTCGACGTGAGCCGACTGCCGCTGGCGGAGATCCGCGCGTTGCCCGACGGCAGCCTGCGCCTGGGGGCGATGGCGCGCAATGCCGATACAGCGGCGCATCCGCTGGTGCGCTCGCGCTACCCGTTGCTGGCGGAGGCGATTGTCTCCGGGGCCTCGGGCCAGTTGCGCAACATGGCCACCAATGGCGGCAACCTGATGCAGCGCACGCGCTGTCACTACTTCTACGACACGGCGTACCCGGCCTGCAACAAGCGGCAGCCCGGTTCCGGCTGCGCGGCGCGCGAGGGGTTCAATCGCATGCACGCCATCCTGGGCGCGAGCGAGGCCTGCGTGGCCACGCACCCGTCGGACATGGCCGTCGCGCTGGCTGCGCTGGATGCCACGGTGGTGGTACACGGCCCGCACGGTGAGCGGCGTATTCCCATCGAGGCGTTTCATCGGCTGCCTGGGGCGCATCCCGATGTCGATACGACGCTGGAGCCGGGGGAGCTGATCGTCGCGATTGATTTGCCGCCGCCGCTGTTTGGCTCGCATGTGCACTACCTGAAGGTACGGGACCGCGCGAGCTACGCGTTTGCGCTGGTGTCGGTGGCGGCCGCGCTGGCGTTGCAGGCCGATGGGCGGACCATCCGTGAGGCGCGCATTGCGCTGGGCGGCGTGGCGCACAAGCCGTGGCGCGCGCATGCGGCAGAGCAGATGTTGGCGGGGCAGATGGCCGATGCGCAGTTGTTTGCCCAGGCCGGTGCCATCGCTGTGCAGGGCGCGCAGCCGCTACGCGACAACGGCTTCAAGGTACCGCTGGCCCAACGGGCGGTGGCGCGCGCGCTGACTGTGGCAACCCACCCCACGGGAGGTGTGGCATGAGCAACGTCGGTCAACCGCTGGACCGCACCGATGGCCTGCTCAAGGTCACGGGGCAGGCGCGCTATGCCGCCGAGTTTCAGGTGCCGCATCTCGCGCATGCCGTGCTGGTGCAGAGCGCTGTGCCCGCCGGGCGCATTACGCGCGTCGATACCCATGTCGCGCAGGCCATGCCCGGCGTGCTGCTGGTGATGACACACGAAAACGCACCGCGCCTGCCCAATGGCGGCAAGCCCGCGCTGGAGCCGCCGGCCGGGCGCGTGCTATCGCTGCTGCAGGACGATCAGGTGCACTACAACGGTCAGCCTGTTGCGCTGGTGGTGGGCGATACGCTCGAGCACGCACAGGCCGCCGCGCGCATGGTGCGATTGGAAGTCGCGCCGCAGCCCGCGCGGCTTGATTTCGAGACCGCCCGGGCCGATGCGCATTCACCCGGCAAGGTGCAGACGCAGTCGGCGGATACCAACCGCGGCGACATGGCCGCCGGCATGGCGCAGGCCACGCAACGCATTGAGGCCGTGTACGGCACGCCCATGGAAACGCACAACCCCATGGAGCCGCACGCCACCATCGCCGTGTGGGATGGCGATGCCCTCACGCTGTACGACAGCACGCAGTACGTCTCGGGCGTGCGGCGCACCGTCGCCAAGACGCTCGGCATGTCGCCCGACAAGCTGCGTGTGGTGTGCCCGTTCGTTGGCGGCGGGTTTGGCTGCAAGGGCTCAGTGTGGTCGCATGTGGTGCTGGCGGCGATGGCCGCGCGGCAGGTCGGCCGCCCGGTCAAGCTCGTGCTGGAGCGCCCGCAGATGTTCGGTCCGGTCGGCGGTCGCCCGCGCACCGAGCAGCGCATCGCCATCGGTGCCGCGCGGGACGGCCGCTTCACCGCCATCTCGCACGACTCGCTGACCACCACGTCGATGATCGAAGACTGGACCGAGCCCTGCGCCATCGTGACGCGCATGCTGTATGACACGCCCAACCAGCGGACCACGCACCGGCTGGCGCGGCTCAATGTCGGCACGCCCACGTTTCAGCGCGCACCTGGGGAGGCCACCGGTACCTTCGCACTCGAAGTTGCGCTGGACGAGATGGCTTACGCGCTGGGTATCGACCCCGTGGAACTGCGTCTGCGCAACGATGCCGCACAAGACCCTGAAAAGCGCCTCCCGTGGTCGAGCAAATCGTTGGCGGCGTGCTACCGCGCCGGCGCCGAGCGCTTCGGCTGGGCGCGCCGCAACCCGCAGCCGGGCAGCATGCGCGATGGCAGCACGCGCGTCGGTTGGGGCATGGCAACGGCAACGTATCCGGCCAATCGCAGCCCGGCCGGTGCCACCGCGCGCTACCTGCCCGACGGCACCGCGCAGGTCGAATCAGGCTCGCAAGACCTCGGCACCGGCACCTACACGGTGATGACGCAGGTCGCGGCCGACGCCATGGGCATGCCCGTCGAGCGTGTGCACTTCCGCCTGGGTGACACGCGTATGCCCGAGGCTCCGGTATCGGGCGGCTCGCAGAGCGTGGCCAGCGTATCGCCCGCCGTGCAGGCCGCCGGTGCTCAGGCGCGCGACGCGTTGATCGCCGCGGCCATTGCCGATGCAAATTCGCCGCTGCATGGGCTGGCCGCAGGTGACATCACCGTGGCTGACGGCTTATTGAGCGCACGCAATGGCGCGCGTGAACCGGTCGCTGCTGTTGTGGCGCGGCATGGCGGGCCCATTGAAGCGACCGTCAAAGTGCAGCCCGGCGAAGAGAAGCAGAAGTTCTCGATGCATTCCTTCGGCGCGGTATTTGCCGAAGTGCATGTCGACGCGGATCTTGGCGTCGTCCGCGTCTCGCGCATCGTGGGGAGTTATGGGGTGGGGCGACTGCTCAACGCCAAGACGGGCCGTAGTCAACTCATGGGCGGCATCGTGTGGGGCATGGGCATGGCGCTGTTTGAAGAGAGCCTGCTGGACCCGCGCTACGGCCGCATCGTGAACAACAACCTGGCGGAGTACCACGTGCCCGTCAACGCCGATGTGCCCGATATCGACATCCTGGTGCTCGACGAGGCTGACGCGCACATCAACCCGCTTGGCGCCAAGGGGATCGGCGAGATTGGTATCACGGGCGTGCCGGCCGCCATTGCGAATGCGGTCTATCACGCCACTGGCCGGCGCGTGCGCGAGCTGCCCATCACGCTGGACAAGCTCATCTGAACGACGAGGCACACATGAAAAAGCCCCGCTGGCGCAATACCAGCAGGGCCTGAGTGGGCCAAAGGCGGGAACGGAGGATGCCTGGAGACCGGCCCGTAACGGGTAAACGCGCGGCAAATGCGTGGCGAATACGGGGGCTGGGTCAGTGCCTCAATTCGGCACCGGATACCCGTAGACCGTGCCGCCGCCTTCACGCGCGCGGCCGGCCGGGTCGCTGCGCATACCTTCGGCGTACGGATCAAACCGGCCGCTGCGCGCGCCTTCTGTATACGTATCGAAACGCCCGGTGCGGGCACCATCGCTATACACGTCAAAACGCTCGGCCCGCGCTGCCTGGCCGAACACTTCCACGCGGCTGGCTTGCGCCCAAGTGCTGCCCGCCGCCAGGGCGCCTGCCGCCAACAGCGCGGCCATTCCAATCTGCTTGAGTCGCATGGCGAACTCCTTCTTCAACTGATTTTCGGTGCTGTTTTTTTAAGCGTGGTCGTTTGATGTCCTGCCACGGTCTACAGCCTAGGTCAGGGGGCATGGCGTATCCACGGTGGTGCGACGAACGGTTTGTTGTGAGCGCCGAAATGATGCGGGCCAGCGTGAATTGCGCCAAACAAGGCCTCACCGGTGTAATGGCCCGGGCAGCCGTTCCACCTTTTTGCTTAATCAGCCGGGTGTCGGCGGTGCCGTACCGAGTATTGATGCACCACAGCAGGGCGCAATGAGCCGGCAAGCCTTGCCGGAGGCCACTTTGGTGCGGTGCACGAAAAGCGATGCGCGCTTACCACACTTCGCAGAACGATTCTGTGAATTGCTTTGCCGCGCATATGGGCTTTTGTTAAATTTGCGCGGCACTTCCGACACGGAAGTAAAGGAACGGAGGAGCCCAACCTCATGCACACGAGGGCGGGCGGTTTGAGACAACTTTTTATTTACGAGCCCACATGAAAAAGTCTGCCATTCTGGTTGCAGTCGGCGCCCTGTTCGCAGGTTCGGCCTACGCCCAATCGAGCGTGACGCTGTACGGTATTGTCGATACCAGCATTCACT